>CAMLKK010000016.1 GCA_946480715.1 uncultured Bacteriovorax sp.
CTTACGAAATCATAGCCCTTATTTTCTGTTTTTTGGCCGCAGCTTTCTTTTCTGCTGCTGAAGCCGCGCTTTTATCGATTGGAGCCGACAGGGCACGCCAATTGATCGAAGAAGGTGGCTCTAAAGGGAAGGCGATGGCCTTCATGATTCTTCGTCCGTCAGAACTTCTCGCAACTATCCTAGTAGGTAATAACATCGCAAACATTCTTGCGGGTTCGATTACCACATCGATTACTGCTGCTTACACTGGAAGCAACATCGTTGGTATTGCACTAGGACTCACGACTATCGTGATTATTATTTTTGGTGAATTGATTCCGAAAACAATTGGACGTAATCACGCTGAGAAATTTTCCGTCATCGTTATTCGAACTCTTCAAGTACTTTTTTATCTTCTTTATCCTGTCATCAAATCTATTGTTTGGTTCATTGGAACAATTTTGGGTGATAGTGCGGAACTTACTGGTCGTATGGTAACAAAAGACGATATCGAATTCATGATTGCGAAAGCTGAAAAAGAAAAGACGATGGATTCAAAACAGATTGATCTTCTTGCTTCGATTCTTGAATTCCCAATGATCAAAGTTAAAGACATTATGATTTCTCGTGTTCACGTAAACTATATTCAGAAATCATGGTCATTTAAAAAGATGATGGACTATGCAAAAGACACAGGGAATTCTCGTTATCCCGTTTGTGATGGTGAACTCGAAAACATTGTTGGATTTCTGCACGTAAAAGACTTGGCGTTTGTTAGTGAAGAACAAAAAAATAATTTTAAAATTGAGACACTTTTAAAGCCGCCTTTCTTCGTCTACGAACACATGAAAATTCAATCGGTGTTTGATCACATGAACCGAAAGAAAGTTCACTTGGCACTTGTTAAAGATGAGAACGGAACTGTCGTCGGTATTGTGACGTTGGAAGATATTATCGAAGAAATTTTCGGTGAAATTCATGATGAGCACGATGATGTTGATGAAAAAGAAAAAGCACTGGAAGAAGCTAACCTGGAAGATGGTATTGTCGTTGATGGCGATATCTCTTTAAGGGAACTTTATAGTGACTATGACATTAAAATCCCCCTTAATGACAATTATTCAACGTTGTCTGGATTTCTTCTCGATATGCTTGGAAATACATTTCCTGAGCAAGGGCAAATAATCGTTTGGGAAGGTTTATCATTTGATTTGGAAATTGTAGATGATCATGTGATAAAACAAGTTCGCATCCGCGATGTAGACGGAGAAAAACACATTTTCTCAAAACGTCAGCACGCAGAGCTCGTCGAACAAGGCGATATAGAAGCTTCACAGAGTATTCACGAGAAAGAGTAATGAAAATTCATCAAGTAGCAGTTATAGGTGGTGGTTCAGCAGGAACCATGGCGGCCCTTCGTGTTGTTCTTAACAACGACGAATGTCTTTTTTTTCCTGGATCACCAAAAGATAAAAAAAAGTCGCGTGCATTTTGGGTTTCAAAAGTCGACAACATGCCGGCGCATTTCAATTACAAAAAAGGAATTGAAGAACCCAATAAAGAGACGCTCGATTGGATTCAGCAAAGTGCTTTCAAAGAAAAACTCATCTGGATGAAAAATAGAGGGATCACGAAGTTAGAAAAACGTGACGATGGAATATTTCTACTCACGGATAATAAAGGCGATAGTTATCTCGCTGAATACATCATTCTCTGTACAGGCGTCATGGATGTTCAGCCTATTATTAATGGATCAATTGATCCCATTTTTCCATATGCCAACGTTCAATTAGCTGACTACTGTCTACGTTGTGATGGTCATCATGTGCTCGGAAAAAAGCTAGGGATCATTGGTCATACGACGAGTGCCGCGTGGGTAGGCATCATGTTGCATGAACGTTACGGCAATCAAGACGTGCATATTTTCACCAATGGTGAGAAACCTCAATTTGATCAAGAGTCACTACAACTCATTCAGCGCTATGGATTTAAAGTTCATGATAAACCCATCACAGACTTAGTCGGGAATGCAAAAGAATTAAAACTTGAAGGTCTAAAACTCACTGATGAATTGATCAATATCGACATCTGCTTCATTGCCCTTGGAATGATTGTCTACAATGAGTTGGCTACCAATCTGGGAGCAGAAATCGATCAAAGAGGTTTTGTAGTAACTGATTTGAAGGGTAAATCTTCTATAACCAACCTTTACGTTGCCGGTGATTTAAGGGCCAACGTCAAAAAGCAAATCTATACAGCTTGGGATACGGCCGTTGATTCAGCTGACGATATCAACGTTCTCATTCGACGAAAAAAGCGAACTACTTCTTAACTTTTATCTAAGTTCAGCAAACTCCAATCCGGTGTAGCATTATTGTGAAGGTGGAAATCGACCACCACAAGGAGGAGTCTATTATGAATAAGTATAAGCCCGCAGAAATGGTTGAAGATGCTAAAGCTGAAATTCAGAAAATCGCGCCTCGCGATTCACTCATCGATGTCATTGTAACCGAGGACCCTGTAGGGCATTACAGTACAAACATTAAAGTTCAAACTGAACATCAAACTTATTTTGCCAAGAAGGAGGATGATTTTCTTTATAAGAGTTTTACGAAAGCTTTGAGAGCGCTAAAAAATCAAATTGGTAAAAAAAGACACAATCATATGCACGCTTCGGTTGGTTTAAAAAATCGAGCGGCCTCATAAAAATAAGGAGCTCAATGAGCTCCTTATTTATTTAAAAGTTTAATTTCAACATCGCCTAGAACCTTGGCCCGACAGGAGAGTCGGACAGTCTTTCCCGGGTAAGAGTTTTTTATTGATTCAACAGTATCAGTTTCCACTACACCCATAGGGGAGAGATTCTCAATCCCTTGAACAATTTCAATCCGGCATGATCCACATGAACCCGCTAGACAACCGTGAGGAAGCACTAATCCCTGACGTTCCAGCTCGTCATATAAAATATTATTCAAATTAACTTTATATTCGCGCTTTTCGCTCTTGTTTTCATTGGGGATTGGTAGGTTGACTAACACGGTGGGCATATTTATTTTAACCTCGAGCGAATATTATCTTTTCCAATTGTAGAACACGATGCAAAAATAATCCAACTTTAAGTGAGGAGCGTTCATATGTTTACTTTCGAAAAACTATACTCAATGGGACACGAAGAAGTCGTTTTCTTTTCTGATTCTTCTTGTAACCTAAAGGCCATCGTTGCCATCCATAACACAACTCTTGGACCAGCACTTGGTGGAACAAGAATGTGGAACTACAAAAGTATTGATGAAGCTGTAGAAGATGCTCTTCGTCTTTCTCGTGGTATGACTTACAAAAATTCAATCTCAGGATTAAACCTTGGTGGCGGTAAAGCTGTTATCATGGGTGATCCAGCAAAAGATAAATCAGAAGCACTTTTCCGTTCATACGGACGCTTTGTTGAATCACTTAACGGCCGTTACATTACAGCTGAAGATGTGAACACAACTGTTGATGATATGGAATTCATCTTCGCTGAAACAAACAACGTAACAGGTGTTGCTGAAATCAATGGTGGTTCAGGTAACCCTTCTCCATGGACAGCACGTGGTGTATTCCGTGGTATGGAAGCTTCTGCACTTAAAGTGTGGGGCGATAAATCACTTAAAGGTAAAGTTATTGCTCTTCAAGGAGCGGGATCAGTTGGTACGCACCTTGGTCGCCACCTTTACGAAGCTGGTGCAAAAGTTCTCTTCACTGATATGAACGAAGCAAACATTGCTCGTTTCAAAGAAGCAGTTCCAAATGCAGAGTTCGTAGGCCTTAACGACATTTACGATGTTAAAGCTGATATCTATGCTCCATGTGCGTTGGGTGCAACTGTTAACGATCAAACGATCGATAGAATTAAAACTAAAATCATCTGTGGTGCTGCTAATAACCAACTTGCAGAAAACCGTCACGGTGACATGTTAAAAGAAAAAGGAATCCTATACGCTCCAGACTACCTAGTTAATGCTGGTGGTGTAATGAACGTATCAATTGAATTCGAAGGCTGGTCAGCTGAAAAAGCTACAAAGATGGTAGACAAGATTTTCGATACAACGTTGAAGATCTTCAAGCTTTCAGACGAGCAAAATATTCCGGTGTATAAAGCTACAGATTTGATGGCAGAACAAAGAATCGCCTCAATCAAGAACATCAGAGGGAAATACCTAGGGAACCTAGGACACAGATTTCCTGGACGCAAAAACCGTTAATTCCTCATTTATCCAATAGAAGGCCTTCCTCTGGAAGGCCTTTTTTTTATGCAATCTCTGCCTCCTTAGAAACCAATCTTTTTACGTGATAAAATTTAAGCTTAAGGGACATGAAGTTCCTGGGAAGTTTGATGACCAAATTCGCCTTAACAAGGATGTTGATATTAATCATGATGATTATTGTTTCATCATGTGTGAACGACTCGTCTAAAAAAGGCGCCCCCACACCAACGGATGGTTCTACAACTGTAAACTTGTTGAAAGCAACAGATATCACTCCACCAGCTTTTGATGAAGATACAGTTTCAATCATCACACTCGAATACACTGATGTTAACGCAAGAAAAGCGCAGACATGTTCACTGAATACGTTGAAAAAAGTTTCTGTGTCACAAGCGTGTGCTTGCGATTCTGCCGGTGTATGTACTGTCGGAGTAGTGAGTGTGGCGAACGCAACTGGAGCCGCTAGTTTCCGCTATAACGTAGCTATTGGCGGAGAAATATCGTCGACTGGACAAGCGACGTTTACCATAACTGCGCTCGACGATGCGCCTATTGCTACGGCGATCACTCCAGCATCTTTTAAATATAATACTCAATCTATTATCACATTGGCCTATACAGATGCTGATAGTGATAAAGCAACAACTTGTGCAATAAGTGGAACATCGAATGTAAGTGTGACTCAGGCTTGCGCTTGTAATGTGTCCGGCGTTTGTACTGTAGGAGTGACTGGAACGAACAATTACATTGGTAATGCTAATTTCAATTACACCGTTACTGCTAACAATGTAGTTTCCAATTCGGCAACTGCTTCACTTAAAATTGTAGGGGATCCACCAGTGGCGAATTCAATTACGCCGCCTCAATTTCCGACAAACACTCAAGCGTTAATTATTTTAAGTTATACAGATGCACAGTCTGATCAAGCATCAAGCTGTTCAATAACAAGTATTAGAAATGTTCTTGTTACTCAAGGTTGTATGTGCTCGAGCGGAACGTGCGCCGTTGGTGTGACCAGCAATCCAAATTATACAGGAACGGCCGATTTCAAATATACGGTGACAGCAGCGGGGCAAACATCGAATGTGGCCACGGCGAATCTCACAATCATTCCATCGACTCCAGTTGCAAACAATATTACTCCACCAGCATTCAATGAGGATGTAGCGAGTATTATCACTCTAAGTTATACGGATCCACTCAATCGTAAGGCGAGTGCTTGCGCGATTCCATCCACAACAAACGTAACTGTTAACCAAGCGTGTGCGTGTGATGCTGCTGGAATTTGCACTGTAGGAGTTAAGGGAACTGCCAACTACAATGGACCTGCCGCTTTTTCTTTTACGGTGACAGCGGGTGGGCAAGTTTCGAATTCAGCTCTTGCGACACTAACAATTAATCCCATTGATGACGCTCCGGTTGTCGCTAATGCGACTTTAATGGATCTCATTTATGAAGACACGCAAAGTGGATTCCTCACTTTGAATTATACGGATGCAGATGGTGATCGCGCGGGAGTAAATGATTGTACGATCTCAAATCCGACAAATTTATCAGTCACCACAGCTTGTGCCTGTGATGTTATTCTTGGAACGTGCAGTTTAAAAATCACTGGTGGATTACATTACTATGGTGCTGCAAGTTTCGATTATAAAATTCGGGCAAATTCCATTTTTTCAAATGTGGGTACAGTAAATCTCACGATCATTCATAAAGATCATCCCCCCGTAAGCACTAATATTACACCTGTTGCTTTTAACGAAGACACTCAATCCATTATCACGCTGGCCTACACGGATATCGATAATGATAAAGCTGCAACATGTGCACTTACGAGTTTGGGTAATGTGACAGTGTCACAAGCATGTGCTTGTGACGGTGCTGGTATTTGTACGGTTGGTGTAACGGGAACATCGAATTTCAATGGTGCAGGCAGTTTTTACTACACGGTAACGGCGAATGGAGTTGCCTCAAATAGTTCAACGGCCAGTTTTACAATCAATAAAGTCGATGATGCTCCAATGAGTGCAAACATCACACCTCCTTCGTTTGATCAAAATACAGAATCGATTATTACTTTAAGCTATAGCGATGTTGATACTGACAAAGCGAGTGCTTGTTCGATTAGTGGGCTGACAAACATTACCGAGACTCAAGCCTGTGCATGCGATGGAACCGGAGTGTGCACTGTAGGCGTGACAGGTATATTGAATTATTCCGGAGCTGCTAGTTTTAATTACACAGTGACTGCTAATAGTGTTGTGTCGAATTCCTCAACCGCAACACTAGCTATTGATCATGTAAATACAGCGCCAACTATCGCAGCTATTTCCACGACGTATGGAAATGAAAATGCTTCAAACGTCGTCAATTTTACAATTAATGATATTGATGGACCGCTGGCCTGCTCAACTGCAGTTACAGTAACGTCTTCATCGAACACAACATTGGTTCCTGTTGCCAGTGTAAATTTCAGTGGGGCATATCCCAATTGTGTGGCCACTTTTTCTCCGACAACAAATGAGTACGGTTCAACCAATCTCACTTTCCGCGTAACAGATGCAGAAGGATTATTTAATTCTACAACATTCACTCATAACGTCCGCAATGGAGTGAACAAAACTTGGTTGTTGGGAAATGCAGGTGATACAAACACATATTCCTTTTCATCCGCTAATATTGAATCAGTCGCACCTGGTGTAATCCGTCTTACTCCATTATTAGTGGATCAGATCGATGATTCAAACGATGCTTTAGGCTTTACCGTTTTACCAGCAACTCTTCGTTGGCAAGCGGCCAACAATCGCATTTGGCAAAATCATACAGCAAGTAATTGGTCAGTCACATCTGGAGTTTACAGCACCACTTATACTTCGCGAGTGATGGACGCTAAAAAATCTGTTAACTGGAATTCGTTAAGTTGGAAATCAACATTGCCTTTTGGAAAAGAACTGACATTAACGAATGAATCAGCGAGTGATTACTCACTCACAACTGGAACTCTTGCGAACGGTTTAATTGGTTTGTGGCATTTTAATGAAGGGGCAGGTACGGGAACTGTAAAAAATAGTAAGACCGGTACAAATGATAATATTCTCGTCGATAGTCCAGTAGCTGTTTCTCAAGGACTTGCTGGCAAAATTAATATGGCCGCCCAGTTTGGAGGAGACTCTGTCATCAGAAGTTTTACAAGTGCTGCCGTACCTCCAGGTTCATTCACTGTTTCAACGTGGGTTAAAAAAACGGGTGGAACAAGTGAATCTGTTATTTGTTTTTGGAACATTAGCAATGCGACTCAAGCACAAAATTGTCCAGTACGAATATCAAATGTCATTCGTGTACGTGTTGAAGGGACAAGTGATATTGGTTCAACAACAATAAATGATGGAAGCTGGCACCACATTGTCGTTTATAGTAATAGTTTAACGTCGTCGACTGAAGTTTATATCGATGGTGTTCTTGAAAATTTCGGAACTCAGCCACCAAATTTCACCAATGCTGGTACATCTCTTTATTTAGGAAGTGATGTCGGTACAAGCGGAAGCTTTTCTGGGATGATGGATGAAACGGCGATTTGGAATCGCGTACTCACTCCAGCTGAAATTACAGAAGTGTATCGTCGTGGCGCCAATCGTTTAAAAATAGCTTTTAGAACTTGTACCGATAATACATGTTCTACAAATCCTGCTTGGTCGACGGATATTTCAGAAGCCGATAATACGATGAGTGGGGAACCACTCACAACGTCTCCCAGTTTCGCGATTGCACCGTCGAATCAAAGATATTTCCAATATCGCACCATTTTTGAATCTGATGATCTTCCAACTGTTTCTTCGCCGGACATCCAGGATGTTGAAGTGGGACCTTTTCATTATTCTTACTCAACAGTTGCTGAAGAATTTGTCACGCAAGAAGGACTCTCTTTTAAATCACTCTCGAATTTTGTTTCAACTCTAGGTGGAAATGGATGTTCGGGAACAGGTGGGGGAGTTCGCTATCAACTTTCAAAAGATAAAGTGAATTGGAGTTTCTATAACGGCTCAGCTTGGGCTTCTGGAACAAATTTCACAACAGCTAGTTCGCCTTCTCAACTGCAGGCCGGTCTATCGACCTATACTTCATCTTCACCAACTGCCTCTGATGTTGTTTATGTGAGAGGATCATTAAAGAGTGATGTTGACGGTGCAAATCCGTGTGAAGTCGATCAGATTTCCCTAGATGGATTTGAATAGTCCGACAAGATAGCTCGGACATTGGTCAAGATTGTCTCCATATCTTTTACACCAAATCCCTTTTAAAATAGTCCTATGATAAGAGTGCTTACGCTCGCAACGACATTCATTCTCTCAAGTGCAACATACGCCATCGATTTTGAAGATGCTGTCTTCCCTGAATTTGCAACGTCTGCCCGTGCACTTGCGATGGGAAATGCATTCGTAGCGAAAGCTGATGATTCATCATCTGTTTTTTACAATCCCGCGGGATTAGGAACAGTGAGATATCCTCACTTACATATTTCCAATTTTAGTTTTGAAACAAACAAAGGTTCACTTGATGTCGCTTCAGGTGACAGTATCACTGACATTCCGGGAAATGTTCCGAAAATGTTCAGCATTGACGGGCTTCGCGAAGTTTTAAAAGATCAACCGCGAACGATCGCACATACACGTATTCATGCTCTACCTAATTTTACTTCACGTTATTTCAGCTTAGGATATTTACTCGCCAAACGTTCACGCGCTGTCGTTTACGACACTGCTTCGACAACAGGATTTGAATTTGCAGATCGTTTTGATCATGGTCCTTATGCGGCCTTGAACATTTCATTGTTTGGTGGAATTTTTAAAGCAGGTCTTTCGACACTTTATTTAAATAGAAAAGAAATTATTGGGTCAGCTGATCCAAATGCAACGGCAGTTGTCTCGGAGAGTAGTTACAAAAAAGGTTCTGCCCTAGTTTCAACTCTTGGTGGAAAAATCACTCTTCCATTTACTTTTCTTCCTACATTCGCTGGAACTGTTCGCAATGTTTTTGAGCAGGATTTTTCTGTTAAAAACACAGTGGCAGGCGCTCCAACAAATATTCCTCGTACGTACGATGTTGGTTTTTCGATTACTCCCCAAATCGGAACCAACATGAGAATTCATCTTGAAGTAAATATGAAAGATGTTGGCGATTCTTACGAAAACGTATCGAGTAGCCGCAAGTTTCTTGTAGGGGCGGAGATTGATTTCTCTCGCGTCTTTTTCATCCGTTTTGGTTACGGTGATGGCTTTGGATCTGCAGGCCTTGGTGTGAAGTCGCGCAAAATTGAATTCGATGTCACAACATATGCCGTTGATACAACTTCCGGCTCTTTCCGCGGGGAAGAGGACCGAAGATTCGCTATGTCTATGTCTTCAGGTTTCTAAGTCCTTTTCGCAAGGCGCATAATCGCTCATTTCATTGGCAAACTTAGACAATTTCCATCTCCTTAGGTAGAGTTCTAAAAGTTTAATTTACACTCACCGTAAAAGGAAAATCATGTTGGAAAAGACATCAAAAACTAAGGCATCGCCGGCCCCTTCAAAATCATCAAACAATGCTCACGCTAAAAAATTAGAGCTCGCTAAAAAATATAATCTAAAAAGAGAAGACATGATCGCGATGCTTGAAAATATCTACACATCAAGAAAGGTTGATGATGCAGAAATTTCAATGAAGAAGCAGTCGAAAGCTTTCTTTCAAATTTCGGGTGCTGGACACGAAGGTATCTTAACGGCAGCTGCGAAAGTTTTAAAACCAAAGTACGACTGGTTTTTAGGTTACTACCGCGACCGCGCTCTTTGTCTTGGATTAGGAGTTACTCCTTACGAAATGCTCTGCCAGGCAAATGGAAACATGGGAGATGCAGCTTCTTACGGAAGAATGATGCCAGCTCACTGGGGTCATAAAAATTTTAATATCGTTAACAAATCATCATGCACGGGAACTCAGTTTCTTCAGGCGTGTGGTTTAGCGGAAGCCGGTATCTGGTATAAAAAACTTCGTGATGAACATAAGATTGATGTTTCAGGAATGGACTTCAAAGACGATGAGATCGTTTACGTTTCAACAGGTGACGGAACAATCGCTCAAGGTGAATTCTGGGAAGGATTAACTACAGCGTGTGTAAACAATCTTCCGGTTCTATTCATGGTCGAAGATAATGGTTTCGCCATTTCAACTCCAACTTATGTTCAATATCCAGAGGGATCAATTTCAAAAACATTGGCCAACTTTCCTGGATTAAAAATTTTCAATACTGATGGATGTTGTCCAATTGAATCTTTTGCAACAATGACTGAAGCTGCTGCTTACATCCGTAAAACACGCAAACCAGCTCTAGTTCACGCAACTGTTACTCGTCCATATTCACACTCTCTGTCTGATGATCACGGAATGTACCGTACAAAAGCAGAACTTGCTGAAGAAGGGATGAGAGACGTTTTCAATGCTTATCCAAAATTCTTAGTTGAAGCAGGAGTGATCACAGAAACTGAACGTGAAGAAATTTTGAAAAAAGTTTCAGCGAACGTTAAAGAAGCTATGGATCGCGCGATCAATACAGAATGGCCAAAAACAGAAACTGTTATGGATCACTTGTATTCTGAAGAAGTGGACATTACAGGATCACAATTTGATAAAGCAGCAAACTTCACAGGAAAAGATGATGTGCCAATGGCCGCATCTATCAATAAAGTTTTAAGAACTGAATTCGCAAAAAATCCAATGCTCAGAATGTGGGGAGAGGACGTTGCGGACTTCTTCGAAAAAGAACGTTTAAACAATCCAGAACTGAAAGGTAAGGGCGGAGTTTTCAAACTTACAGCAAACGTTCAACGTGAATCACGTGATGGACAAGTTTTCAACTCACCACTCGCAGAAGCAAACGTCATTGGACGCGCGATTGGTATGGCCATTCGTGGAATTAAACCAGTAGTTGAGATCCAATTCTTCGACTACATCTGGACAGCTTATATGCAGCTTAAAAACGAAATGGCGACACTTCGTTACCGCTCAGGCGGAGACTTTAAATGTCCGATGGTTGTTCGTGTTCCAATTGGTGGTTACTTGAAAGGTGGAGCGATTTATCACTCTCAATCAGGTGAATCACTTTTTACTCACGTTCCAGGTATCCGTGTAGCGTTCCCTTCTAACTCAGCAGACGCTGCTGGACTTTTAAGAACAGCAATTCACGGTGATGATCCGGTTATGTTCCTTGAGCACAAACACCTTTACTACCAAGGTTATAATCGCGCGGCTGATCCAGGTGATGAATATATGATTCCATTTGGTAAAGCTCGTATTGCTCGCGAAGGAAAAGATGCAACGATTGTAGCGTGGGGTGCTCTTGTTCAAAAATCAATTGAAGCAGCTAAAAAAATGGAAGCTCAAGGTTACAGTGTTGAGGTTATCGACCTTCGTACTCTAGCTCCTTACGATTTTGAAGCGATCAAAAAATCAATTACAAAAACTTCACGTTTGATGATTGCACACGAAGAGCACAAGACTTCAGGCTTTGCCGGCGAAATCGCTGCTCGCGTGAATGAAGAGTGTTTTGAACTTCTGGACGCTCCAATCTTGCGTGTAGCTGCACTTGATGTTCACTGTGCTTATAACCCTGGACTTGAAGATGTGATCTTACCTCAAGTGAGTCACGTGGAAGAAGTGCTGGAAAAATTGCTTAAATACTAAGCTCATCTAGGAACTTCTTTTGAAAGTAACCTTTGTTTATTCGCAAATTGAATCTCACTGGTTGAGCTGTCAAACGATAACAAAGAACTTGCTTACAAGTTATTCTCAATTATTTCCCATTGAGAATTCGAAAAAATGTCAGATCGTTAATTACAATAAAGACTCGAGGTTGTTTGATATTGAAAAAATATCAAACAACATTTTCGAGTTTAATCCTGATATCATCGTTTTTTTAGATCACAGTCCGCATCCGTATCCTGTGCTAAAGGCCTATGAATTACTTCTTAAGCAGAATAAACAGACGAAACTTCCAGTCATTCATTTCCACGTTTATGGGGATTTTCCACTCATGAGCAGGGAGTGGATTCAGTCAGCGAAAATTCTAAAAAAATTCGCCATTAAATGGATTTGTGCATCTGATAGTCAAACCGAGCTTATTCGAAAGTTCATTAAAAAAGGAAAAGATTCAATTTTCAAAATTCCTTTTCCTGTGGATACCTCAAGTTATTTTTTTGATTCTCGATTGCGCTCAAAAGCTCGCACTAAATTAGGCATAACTAAGAACGAAGTTGTTTTCGTTTATTCAGGTCGCATTAGTTATCAAAAACGAATTCAAGATTTGTTGGATCTCTTCGGACTTCTCATAAATAACACTGATGCATCTATCAAGCTTCTTATTCTTGGACCTTTTGATAGTTTGGGAAATCCTTATACCGGCGAGTATTTTCAAGAGGGAGAGTTTGCTCAGAAGTTAATTAATTACTTCAATACTTTCACTACAGAAGTGAAATCTAAAATCACATATCTTGGATGTGCTGAAGAAACTATGCTTAACGAAGTTTACAATGCTGCTGATATCTTTGTTTCTTTGAGCACTCACAATGATGAAGATTACGGAATGGCACCTGCTGAAGCAATTTGCACGGGCCTTCCTGCAATTTTATCTGATTGGGGAGGCTATTCTTCATTTGCACAAAATGAAAACCAAGTTTCACTTATACCTACGAGGATCAATGCCAACAAGCCGTTGATTGAAATTAGTCGTAAAGAATTTGGAATCAAAGCCGCGAAGCTTATATCTCAAATCGAATCTTTGAGAACAGAACGAGATCATTTGGAGAAAAAAAACCTTGAAAATTTCGGAGTGGATGGAGTGTCTTCTCAATTGAAAAAACTTATCAAAACAAATGTTGAAATTTTTTCAGGATTCACACCGGCCATGGAAGATTTTGATCAGTCTTTGAAAAAGTCAGCACCGTTTCTGGAAGGAAACCCTAAATACAGTGATTTTTATAACGAGTTATATGAAAGCTACGTATCTAAAAAATTATAAAAAAGTTAATCAAACTTTTTTGGAAAACAGTATTAGTTTCGTTGCTCACAATGAACCAGTAGGTTTTTATCAATATATTGATGAAGCCACTAATAACAAAAAATTAACGATCTCCCATTGGGGCGGACATTACTCTAATCCGCTTACACCTGTTTTTCTTTATCAGGTGGCATCTCTTTCTCAACTTGAACCACATCCATTTTTATTTTGTAGAGATGGTTTCTTTTGTCTCATTGATTTTTTTCATAGATTTCCATCTCCTCGTGAGCTTAAAACGATCTTAATTATTAATGCAACTTTCTCAGAACATATCCCAACAGCGTGGCAGAAGAATGTTCTTTTTTACGAATTAGGACTTCTTCCACAATTTAATTATAAGGGCTACGAATCGACTCAAGACTCATTGATTTTAAAAGGAGCACTTCTCACATCAGATCGCGAAAGTACTGATTTAAATGCAAACATTTTGGAAAAGATCAAATCTGTAAGACCTTCGAAGTTCAAAAAAATAAAAGTTTGCCTTTGGAGTAGAGATGATTATTTTTTAAATAATCGCTGGGCCTTCGATGCAGATCAATCAAAACGATTGAATAATTTTTTTCCAAAACTTCATGAAATATTTTCTTCACAAATGGATGTTGAGTTTTTAGATTTTCCTTCATTGCTCAATCTCAAAAGCTACCACCGCTATACTTACATAGATATTCTTCCTAAGGCCCATTACATCAGCGACGATTTTACTGACTTCGTATTGCTTTCGAGAGGTGTTAATCCTGAAAATAAATTGGAAAAAATCTCTTTGGATAAAGAAGAGTTTATTGCCCTGAGTGCTTACCATGGCTATCGAATTCTTCCCTTTAATGGAATCGATGAAAGAAAAGTAGGTAAAGCTGAATCAGATTTGATTTTGATAAAGAGAAAGTTTGATATCGAAGCTAATGATAAATTAACATCAGATTTTTTTGCCTATCTTGGCCATATATTTAAATTCGAAAATTCTGGTATCAAGCAATTTTCTGTTCGCCGCTAAATATTTTCGACCATTCCTGCCGGTTAATTTTTCCTTTGGCGCTAAAATCAAAGACGCCTTTTTTCCGCAAAAAAGTATTCAATAAATTTGAAAGATCCTTTTGAGAAGGTAGAGTGTGTTCTTTACTGTTAAAAGTTCCATTAATAAGTATGGTTCTAAGGTCATTAAAGTCAGGTAGAGCCGATCCGTTCTTTTTCAACTTTACTTTGATCAGCAAAGAGGAATCTAACCCGAAGTCCAAGAAGCCACCCCATTTTGTAATGAGAATATTCTTTTGGTGTGATAATGCCTCGGCCAGTCCGAAACCGAAAACTTCACCATAGAATGTACTCAGGTTCACATAGCAATCTATGGAGCGATAAAAGTATTTCATTTCATTTTTTGAAAGTTCACCTGTAAAGACCACTTTCTTTTTCGCTTCGGGGTTTAGTTTTTTATACAAAGTTGCAATCTGCTTAATGTATGGCATCTCCAGATTTTTCTTTTGAAGAGAGTATATATGAGAGTCAAAACTCCCAGCTATAGTAAGAGAGTATTTTGAGTAAATCGCCCTATCTTGAAATGCCTCGAAAAGAAGATGAATATTTTTGTCGTGGTTAATCCGCCCCGCATAGCCAAGCCTAATAGTATTCCCAGGAAACACTGGATCAGTCTTGTGAGAGGACTTGATGAAAAGTGGAATTGTAGCAAGCCCCTTCCTGCTGCCCATCAGCCTTGCACACACTTGAGTGAGGCACGAAGAAGGAGATACAATCTTAACTTGCCCATGCTTTTTTTTAATCATTGATAAAAGGGTTCTGAAAGAGCTCTGTTCCTGGTAGAGATTGCCATAGATGTGAACAACAACCTCAAGAGAATGTAAGTCTTGTTTGCCAATAAAATGGGCCACTTCAGTGTAGTTTATCTGGGGGGAAGCTAATACGATCTTAAGGTTTTTGGCAGCTAATTTAGAGTCTGATTTAAACAAGGAATGTGAATAGTTGAGCTTCGCGTGACATTGGATTTGACGGAGATCAGGTATTTGCGCTTGGTAGAAATTGGCCAGAAAGGCCTGGTGGTCTAAGCAGCTTTTCCACAGTGAGTTCTTATGAACAAGCACCAAAATATTCGAATAGTTCTTCGTCATAACACTCTTATTGAGTTTTTTTGTGTTCTCAATTATCATAATTTATGGGCAAAAAAGGTATCAAAAAATTGTCTTCTAAAAAGCAGAAGAAGACAAAATCTAAAAAAGAAGAAGTAGAAATCCAAAATGATGATGATTTCGGTGGGATCACAATCATTAAAAGTGGAACTGCTCTTGCGAGTTTACTGTTATCTCAATCCTCAAATGGGATGAGTACAGGACCAATCTATTAAACGATGATAGATAAAACAATCGTTTTTAACACCGATCTCCATTTCGAAATTGTCAGCGAAAAGAATGTCATTATCTACAACGCTACTAAGTACTTTCTCATTAATGGCATCAGCGCACAGATTATGAGAACAATCATTATCATGCACCAAATCCCAGTTGCGGAACTTGTTCAGCATTGTCATTCAAGTTTCAAAAAAACTAAAAATTTAGAACAGAAAGTTTTATCGTTAATTGAAGAGATGTCGAAACTTCAAATAATCACCCTAAAATGAAATATACTCCCCATTTTCCGGTTCACAAGAAAACCCCAGTACCTTTGAGTATTGTTAAAAATATTCAAAATGAAGTTAAGGCATTGGGAAATAAAAGATTCGCTTATCCACACTATCTAGTGGATGGAGCTGTAAAGATTATTCCGCTCATCACGATGGATGGGAAACCATCAAATGTAAGTGGTTTTTCAACTGGTCCAGAATTTCTAGCGACACCATTCCTGGATGCTTGTCCAACAATTAAAAATTTTCTGCATTCACTACCAGGGCGAAAGTTTTCATGCCGTGTTTCGATTCTTGAAGGTGAGAGTGAAATACTTCCCCACAGAGATTTTTTCAGAAGTTTAGAATTTGGTGTTGTTCGATTACATCTGCCCCTGAAAACAAACAAGAGTATTACATTCAATTTCAATGACAAAAGAATTTTTCTTGAGAAAGGTTATCTTCATTACGTAGACATATCTCAGATTCATTTCCTGAATAATCCAACTTTAGCTGAAAGAATGCATCTTATAATTGATCTTGAAGTTACAGATGAGCTTCTTAAGCTTTTTAAAATAAAAGAAGCTTATGGTCGCTTGGAATACCTAAATACATCACGATTATTCGATGATGTCGACTTTAAAAGAAAATCTTTCAAGTTAAATCCTGAATGGCTGCCTTTTCCGCTTTGTAGTTTCAAAACTGTTAATTGGACATTAACTTTCGTTAAAGATAATTATATTCTCTCGAATGGTTCAAATTCCTATCAAGGTCAACGAAATGAATACAATGAGATTACATTTTCAAGCATCGGACCGGGGTTTGGTTTTTATTTTAAGAAAAAATCATTAATGCTTTTTTGTCATGGCGTTCCTACTTTAACTGAAACTGGAGTAAGAAACATTTCAATCCAAAAGAAGATATTAAATCTACCATCATTGAAAAAATATGAGTTGTATAAAAGAGTCACAAGCATAGTGGAGGGCAAACTTCCAAACGGAAAGAGATATCTCAACGATTTAGAAAATAGTGAAACTTTTGTTCTTCTTGACGATGAATCTTATAATGTTTGGAAAGTTCTTCTTCATCCTCATACCGGCCAATCCGTTGAGCGCAAATTGGGAAAGAGAAAAGTTCAAACAATTTTGAAGACTTTCCAAAAATTAAAACTCACTCAAAAAATTATTCGTTATTCTTGATAGGGTTTCCTGACAAAGCAATGTAAAGATGCACACTCATGAGGAAGTATGACAGGTGAGGTATTCTTAAAGTTAGGAATGAACCTAGATGAATCAATGCAAAAGCGATATTCCAAAATCTAAATAAACGATCTGAAAAGAAACATAATGGAACTGATAGTTCAGCAAGTAAAATCAAATAAGTCATAAATTTAAAAATGATCGTAAAGAAGGAATACTTAATCTCCCACATATATAGAGAGATATTACTTTGAAGTAGAAAAGTAATGACTTCTCCTTGTGTCCATTCTGGCCGCTGCATTTTTGCTAAAGCAGAGAAAAAATAGAGCGAAAAAAGTCCAATGACAAAAATATTCTTTCTAGATGCTAGTGATCGTGATTCGCAAATGAGGGCAAGGAAAAATAAAGAATAAACGGCCGTGTCGATTCCTAATAATGTTTGATTAAGTTGTACAATCGCAAACAGTACAAAAACTATTAATAAGCTTACAATCTTTAATTTTTTTCCCCAAAGGAAAAGGAACGATAGAGGAAAAAGCAAATAAGGAATTAAGGTTAAAACATTCGTATTAACTTTACTAAAAACTGCAAGCGAAGGAAAAAAATTATCTTGCGGCAAAGTATATAAACTCCCAGGTCCAATGAAGTTTGTTGGTCCAAAAGAGACCATAATACCCAAGAAAGTTAAAGCTAAAGCAATATTTAATCTTAGTCCTTTTTGATTTTCTATCTGCATTGAAACTCCATTTCAAATAGAGATCGATCTTTTTCAATGACTCTGAATTGAAACTTTTCATGGATATCCTTTCCCCAAAAAAGACAGATTTGTCTTTGAAGCAACATGCTCGCTTTGGGAAACAGAAAGTGATCGAAAGGCAACTGTAGAATGAGACCTATCAAATTAACAGTCGTTTGGTTTTCATATAAAAAACTTTTAGTGGGGATCTTCAACAAGTCCACACTCGATTGAGTTTTTGTATTGATAAGTAAATAACGAGTTTCGACTGTAGTGTTTTTAGGCAAAGTGAACATTGCATCTGTGGGGCTGATGGACCATAAAAAGACAGGGGTGAATGGCAGAATAGGTACATAACTGAAAAAGATTCGTAGAAAAAAAATCCCCAAAATAATGTATTTAAAAAAATCCAACCTAATTTTTTGCATCAAGAGCTTTCCAGGCACTCGCATCCAAGAAAATGTGTGTGCAATTAAGAATGAATATAAGACCTATTAGGATATTAATTTCAAAAGATCCCATTTTATTTCTTAGTAAAAATAAAAATGAACCTACAAACAAACTTAAAATAATTGATACGGTTAGATTTTTTAAGTTCAATTTGTTTTTTAATTTTACAAAATAGAGGTACTGCAAACTATGTAAAGCGGGAAGTAAAAGATAAAATGTTTGATTGTATGCGAGTGAGGCCCAAGTTATCCATAGAAGCAGAATAACTAATGCTTTAAAATTTGCTTTAAGAAGATTGCTTTTGCTGTGAAAGAAGACTATTGCAAAGAATAGTAATGCAAAATCGTATCTGAAATCGAATGCCTGCAAGTGATAAAACCATTTCGAATTAAAGTTAATAAGTTCTAAATAACCAACACTAATATTTTTCAAAAAAATTATTCCAATCAAAAGAAAAAAAACACGAAGACCTTTAAAGGACGAATCGAAATACTTGAAGGCACCATAAGACTGAAGAGAATAATGCCAAGATTGGTAAACAGCGAAAAAAAGAATTGGAATAAGCTTAAGATCTTGAGTTTGCCAAAAAAGAGAAAAGAGAAGAAGAATGCTTAACATGCTGGCAAATAGTAATTCTTTTTTATGATCTCTGATTCCTATTCTCACGTTGGGATGACAAATAAAGCTGATAAGAAAATGAGGGATCGAAAAAAGAATCAAAACAAGAAAAAAGCTCTCACGTTTTGGTAATGATGAATTTGCGAATACAATTGTCACCAACAAGGCCAATAATGTTGGCAGGACTCCAAGTGAGGTGAATGATGTGAGTTTATTCATCAATTTTTTCTTTTGATTGGGTAACTTAAAAGCCACATTGTTAATGTTTCACGTACTCCGGATTTTACTTTAGTGACTTGATGCTGGAGCCTCGAAGGAAATATGATGAAGTCACCTCTGTTGAAATTCTCCACTTTGCACTTGTTTTCGAAGTAGTCCTTATATTCAAAATCACCACCATCATAGTCTTCAGAAGAACTAAGCATGAGAACGACTGTAAATACTCTCATTTTTTTATCATCTGAATCTATCGGAATTTGATCATGATGCCATTGGAAGAAATCACCTTTCTTGTATTGGGCATATTGAGCCACTTCAATGATATAGTCATTTTGATCAACATCCCATTTTTGTTTTAGTAGGCTAAATATTTTTTTTACGAAATTTTTCGGTAGTTTTTCAGGCGATAAAAAACTTGATTGAGAATTTCGGGCATCAGTTATAAGAGGTTCTGAACCATGCACATAAATCTTTGAAGGTTCTAATTCAATATTGTTAAGTTTGGATTTGATCGAGGAAATTGTTTTTAAGCTGACACTGCTTTCTCTGAGTACTGGAGTAATCATTATATCGAGTATCTTATTTTTTTCTCGCAAGAAGCCCCCATCGCTTTACCAAGTGAGGAATCATGTGGTCTACAAGAAGTTCATTGCCTTTGCTGACCGCTGAAAAGTGAACGGCGTCTATGTAATAATTGTCATTATTGTTTTCTAAAATTCTCGAGAGATCTACGCTGGAAGTTCTGATTGATCTATAGGTTTCAATGAATTGATTAAAATTTTTTTCTGCCAGTGGAGTGCACATAAGACAATTTTCCTTTTCAAGGGAAGTTAATTTTTTCCCTGAAAGTGCAGTAGGCTGAAAAAAGTGGATAGTTTTCTTAGATTCTAATAGAGTTTCCAAGTAGCTTGGATACTCTCGCTGGAGTTCTGCTATGTTGTATCCCCCCATGAGAGCATCTTTGACTTCCTGATTAAGAAAATATGTGTAGAGCACACTTAACAAATAGCTTCTCTTCAGTAAGTTTCTTCTGAATGGGGTGGAACTCATCATCTTCCTTAATGAATTTTTGTTAAGTTCTTGCATTAAACTTAATTGAAAACAAATAGGATCCGGAAACCAGGGATTAATAGTCATAAAGCTCGAAGCAAATTCATTAAAACCATCAATGACAATTATTCCATCGAAATGATTTCTTAGTTGGGCTTGCATGATGAGCTGGTTAGGTATTTTCCATCCAGGGTGAGCTCCATTATATATACGAAAATTTTTTTTAGTTTTATGTTTAAATTTCTGATTGAGAGTTTGCTCAAGGTAAGAATTTTCTTCACGCATAGAAAGTTGTGAAGCAACAGAACCACCTAAAACCAGAATTGAAAATTCATCTGCTGGTTTTTGATCTTTCAATTTTCGACTTCCAAAAGTTCCCATATCTGTGATTTTGACATGGCAATTGTCGTCTTGTTTAGAATTGTAGGCGAGATGTGGATGAAGAACCAGTCGATGGTTCATCAAGCAGTCGTCATACTTAAAACCATCGCCAAACCACGAGCCTAAAATTTTTTTGTGTTTAATATCGACATCAAAACGTCTCTCGAAATCACGATTTGAAATAAAAATTCGCAGAGAGACTTCTGCAAGCGTCACGCAGATAACAATAGAGAAAATGAGAAGCAAACTTTTTTTCAAAATATTATTTCTTTGATTTTTTACCATTAACAAAATTCAAGATGACTGCCAGTAGTGATAATGCGACGGCAAGATAGGTAAGGAGATCATCTTTTGGTTGAGCTGTTTGAACTCCTTGAGGAGCAGCTTGAGCTGTAGGAGATTTTTGTTCTAGTGCTTTTATTTTTGTTTTTAGATCAATGATTTCGTAATACATGTCGCTTATGAGACTATAGAACGCTTCTGTATTTTGAGTTTGAACTTGTTCGAGATGGGCCTTAACTGCTGCTTTTACTTTTTCATTTAATGTAGGGTCAGAAAAACTTTCAGGGCTCGTGATAACGGCCGTTACTGCTTTGTCGATTCGATCTTTGGTATGCTCTTTGTAGAAAAGTGAAACAGGAGCTTTCACTTTTTTCATATAATCTTTTTCAACTTGCATGGTGTAGTCAAAAATATCTAATTTGAGATATTTGACTGCTTCTTCGAACGGAAGAGCTTTTAGCTTTTCAACAGGAAGTTTGTAATCAGGCATTACATATTTCGAGTAGAGTTGAGCACGGTCTATTTTAGTAATTGTTTCTTCTTGAGCGTGAACATTAACTTGAGAAAGAACTAAAACCAGTGACAAAATTTTTAAAAACATACCCATCCCTTTTCAACTATTGTCATTTAGTTTACTCGAAGACTTAGGTTCAAATCAATAAACTTTCTCGTTTTGTGAATAGACAAATGCTTACTTTAAAATTGAATTTTCGCGATGAACATTCCATTAAACTTATCCTGCATTTTGAACGAATGCGCGCCGTTTATGTAATGAACATATTTACCTGCAGAGAGCCTTAAGACAGGTTTTCCCGAAATTTTGTGAATCCAGAGAGAATATTTATCCAGGGCCGACTCAAAGTTATGCGAAAAAAGCTGAGGCACATTAGAGGGATTAATGATGATATCAGCTTCCTTTAAAATATGGTCATTTTGTAGCATTTTAACGTCCATGATCTCATTGCATAGTGCGATCCCAAATGTGATTCCATTTTTCTCAATGAGTCCTTTGCTAGTACCTGCAATGATATTCATAGGATTTGTTAGATTAGAATCAGACATCCATGGAAAATAAAGAGGAACTTCATCTAATGGCACTAAGCTTTTTTTCGAATAAGTCTTAAGTGGTTGTTCAACGTTTGTGTCCAGTAAGTGGTAGTAGGAATGGCCGGTTGTTCGATTCTGAAGCAGCAACTCGCCTATAAAATGAAGCCCAGGATTATTTGTCGCTAAAAGCCTCTTTAGCTCTGCAACTGCGTGGTTGTTCCTGATTTCCAAAATAGCGGCTTCATTCCAGAAGTAAAAATCAATCTTTTGTTGGCCTGATTCCTTTTTGAGCTCGTTTAAAGCGGAATGAATATTCTCCGGCAAACTTTGAGTTGTATTAATCTTGCTGTACACCTCAGTGATAGCAGCAATTGTAATTGTTTTTGTGGCTTCAGGAGTTTTGTAGAAATAACTCAAGCACCAGACGGCTAGAATAATTAAAGAAGATACAAAATACCTTTTTGAATTTTTCAATCCCAATAAGCAAGTAACTAAAAAAGAATAATAAAAAAAAGCAGTTCCCCAATGTCCCCATAAAAAATAAGGAGCAATGTGAGAATCAAGGGCCGATAGGGAAATGAACGCAGATGGTGGACATTGCTTCATTGTCGTTAGTTCAATAACAAAAACCATGCTCATCAAAAAGGAAAACTCGAATTTTCTGAAGAGTTTTAATTGAAACAGATAAACCAAGATAGATGAAATTAATAAAGGTACTAATATCATCTGAAAATTCATGAGCAAAAACACCGGAATTTGCACATTGGGAGCATAATTGGTTTTGTTCAGTAAGATATAAAAATAGTCTTTGTAAAAAATTGCATGAAGCGAGTAGAGATAAAAAAATAAAAAAGAAATAATAGATAAAGTGGAAAAATTTTTTCTTCTTAGTAAGAGCAGGGTTCCTAAAAACACAATAGTAGATAGGGCGGCCAAAGGTTCCATGGAAAGAGGGAGGAAACTAATTCCGAGCAAGCTACCAGCAATTAATCCAGAGGCCATTGCCATAAATGAACTAATCATTTGAAACCTTAACTGGTGTTATTCTCCATTCTAAAATTCGAATAGTATCTCTAGAAAAAATATGTAAGAAAGATAGGAAATAGAAAGGATAATAAAAAAATCTGAAATAATCTTGATAACTATAAATTGAAAAAATACTACCTGCAAAACTGCAAATTAAAAATGTTACCGCGATAAGAAAAGCGTTACTCTTGTGGGGATGAAGTTTTCCTTCCGATGAGTGAACGTCATACACCATCCAGAGAACTGAATGCAAAATAGCGAGATTGAAACTCCAAGAAGATGAATCAGCTCGAACCCCGAACATTAAAGGTATAAGTGGATAAAGAGCAAACATCGTTAAAAAAAGCATTCCTCTTTCGATTAAAGGTCTTTTACGAAAGTTAAAATACAAATAAGCTGCGATCGATAATGAAAAGCAGACAATGAACCAATACTTAGTTCTAAAAAAATCGAGTGAGAAAAAGAGGAGAGCAACGGCAACACTCGCAGGCAAACTTGTTTGTCCGTAATTGAAAACTCGATCTTCGAAAAAATGAATAATGAATCGAAAAAATGTTATGTAGATAAACAGTTCTTTTGAAATAAAGAGAAGACTAAAAGCTATTATCACATTTACGGCCAGGGCCTTTAAAAACCGCTGTTGTTGTGTTGAATAAGTATATTCTCTATGAAGTCCAATGAGTACGTGAGGAATGCCTATTGAAACTAAAATTAAAAATAGAATCTCAACGTGGACGAAGATCAAAATCAAGGACATTAAAAAAAAGATTAATCGAACTTCTGTTCGAGAGAATAAAGTTTGAATATAGGTAAGACGACTATTCATAAATAGGAACTTTAACCGTTAATAATCCAAATTCATTACTTTTCAAATCAGCTATGATTTTACCATACATATTGATGGCCTGTGTTCCCGAATTGGTACTCACCCTAACAATTGGGGATTTATGAACAACGGCTCTAGATTGAACAAAAAGTGAAAAGAGGGGAAGCAGCGAACTGTTTTCAAAATATGAGTCCTTTGAGAAATTCATAAAAATTTGAGATTTCTTGCCTGCTAAATCGCTTCTGGTGATAAAAACATCTGACAATGCAGCCTCATAACAAATAAGTGGGTGGAGAATAAGGTTTTGTTGGTCACTGATAAAGGAAGCTTGCGAGCTGTTTTTTACAAAAAGCGTAGGAGTTTGCCAGCTCGTGGGAATGAGTGGAAAATTGAAATTTTTCTCACCAATGGGAAACAAAATATTTTTTTCATATTCATTTATTAGGTGAGCATTACGGTCAAAAGATAGAATCAAATTTTCTAAACCTAGAGGTCTTTTTCGACTGATTCCCGCGTGCAGGCGATGAGGAAAATGAAGTTTCTTTTGAAAGCTTTGAAGACGTTCAAGTTCATTTTCTTCAAAGGCATATTCCGGAAAAAGAATTTCGACTGATTCGGCATCTTTTGAATAAGCGTGGTTAAGATCGTTTGCAATGGTCGACAGATCTAAAATAATTCTATCTTTGCCCTGATTTGTTTGAATGAGTGCGAAGTTTTTTTCGAATTTCAATTTTTTGGAGTGCTGATAAATTGCACCCGCAGCAATCACGGTTATGAAAAGTAATAAATAAACGGACACTAATTTTTGTACTGACTTTGGATTGATTAAGATTTCACCAATTAAGATTGCAAGAAAATAGAAAATAATCTTATATCCTAAATCACCAAAAACACCTAAGGATGCTATTAAAAGAGGATCCTGAAAGGTTAAAATTTCTAATCGCTCAGGGAAAATTGACCAATGAAGAGCATCGAATCCTAAAAAGATTAAGCAGATTAACGGGATTTGCATTAAGCGAGGCGATTTTGAACGTACGATGAGCAACAGTGGCCCCATCAATGAATACAAAATCGAAGTAGAAAAAATAATAAAGATAAAAACTGCAAAAGCTTGAAACTGATTGGAGTAAAGTCCGTTAAGTCCGGTGAAGACTCCTCGTAGTACGACAACCCTGATCGTAAAAAAGAATATGAAAGTCATTAAACCGGAAATAAAAAATTTCCTATCAGCATTCAAAGAATTTAATTGATAAACCAACAATCCTACTGCCAAAAATGAAAACGGCCAAAGCCCTAAAGTCACATCAGAAAGACAAAAAATTAAACCAATTAATACAGAATAAAGCATCTGAGTTTTCATGGATTAATCGATACCAGTTTTCTGTGGATACTATTTGATTGCCAAATTTGTTTTTCAATCAAGTAATGAATCATTTGAAAAATGACAATGACCTTGGGAGCGTTTGAGAAAGAGAGAAATTTTATGAGAAGAGTGGATATTGCAATTGAAACTATGAACATAAAAATACAAGATGACAGATTTTCATTGTTATATCTGTGAACAAGATAATAGTAAAAAGCGACAAGGTCATGATTGAGAACGAGTAATACTAAACCAAATAATAGATTTCCAGTTATAGGAAAATAAAACATTCCTAAAATTTGCAATTGAGTGCACACGATCAGTAATTTGCTTTTGAAATTATCCGTTTGGTTGCAGAAAATGAATGCAAGCGCGAAACACAATGGAATAATGGCATATGAAAGGGTAAGAAAAAATTGATAAGAACTTCCCATCAGCCATTTGAGTTCAATACTATAAACGTTTAAGAGTCCGGCAGATATCAACAAAGAATTTAAAACTTTCCAAATCCAGATCTGCTCTTTAGTTATATTAGACCAGCTTCTTATGATCCCTAATGTCTGACCGACGATGTGAGTGCTGATGAAAAAAAGAAAGAGGATTGAAAAAAAAACATTATTAATGAAAAAAACAACGGCAATGCCCGTCAACGTTAGAAACAATTTCTGCCATTTTGATTTATTATAGCCCCGAATATGTTCTTTAACTGTGAATGAGAGAAGACTAGCAAAGATATGCGGAAATCCTAAGAAAGCAATATACCAGCGTGGATCAACCTTTTTGCCAATCTCATTTTTCAGGACTTCATTAAAAAAAACTGAATCTGCTATTCCAATAAAGAAGAAGAGTGCGCCGATGAAGGCAAGAGTTAGAATAACTCGCTTTTCAATGAAAAGGTGTGGAGTTTTTTTCAGTTGCAAATGCATTGGTAGCAGTTGCTTTTTCCACATATCGTGACTTTTATTTTTCCGCTTTTTTCACAACTATAAACACCTTTTCGTTCAGTATTCGAAAGGCAATCAAGCGCGGTCGCCGTCCAGTTTTCAGGAATAGTCCATTGTGATGGACAAGGCTCATTCTCTTTTCCTAGTGGAAAGGAAGTGCAATACCCCTGATTTTTACACATTTTTTGACTTTGATCTTTTGAACTGCAGTCAGCTCCAAATAAGGTACTGGCCGTTGTTAAAAACACGAGAGAGAGCAGAATGATGAAAGTCTTCATTCCATAAGTGTAAATTAAGAATATTTTATGTCAATTGAGGTAATATTTCTTCAGAGGTTTGGATCAAAGAAATTTAAGTAAGTCCATTAAACTTGAGATTTCGAAAGTCGGTTTAATATCTGTCTGATTTGGCAAACGATCAGGATTAAACCAACAACTATCAATCCCGAAGCGATTTGCTCCTAAAATATCCGTTTCAAGCTTATCTCCGACCATTAGAATTCGAGATGACTCACTCAATGCCATTTTTTCTACTGTATCTTGAAAGATGCGTTTGTCAGGTTTACTAAATCCACACTCTTCAGAGACAACAATCTTTTGAAAGAAATGGGTTAGGTTGGCATTGGCAAATCTTTGATGCTGAACACTCCCAATTCCATTAGTAACAATGGCCATTGGAATCTTGCCGTTTAAAGTGGCCAGAAGTTCAACTGTTCCATCCACGAGAAAGACATGAGAAGGTAGAGCTTTAAGGTAGTCTTCGCAAATTTTATCAGGATCTCCTGTGAGGGAATGTTCTTCCAGAAATTTGCGAAAGCGCTCAACTTTTAAAAAATCTTTCGTGATTAATCCAAGAGCCTCTTGAGTCCAAAGGAGATCGTTTATTTTTTTATAATTTTCACGATAGTGGAGGAAATCTCCTTCGATATGATGCTGACGTAGGACGAGTTCAAAACATATTTCTTCTGACTTTCTAAAATCAAGTAATGTTTCGTCAGCATCAAAAAAAAGAGCGTCGTATTTATTCATTAGAAGCACTCAAGTCCAATTAGTTCTAAATCTGATTTATCAAAAGCGACAATACAAGTTTCTTTTTTCTCTCTTCCAGAATGAACAGATGAAAGTGTGACGTCTGCACTAATGTGAATTTCAGACTCTGGTGCTTTTTGGAAATTTAAATTTTCGATAGTTTCAACGGCCCAATCGCCATCAGCTTTATAGTAAGCTTCGATTTCTTCAGTTGTTCTAATGGCCAATTCTTTCACGTCCCCAGCTGTCGCTGTGAAACTCATGATGAGGACAAAACTAAGTAAAAAAGCTTTCATGTATGGCTCCTGGTTTTTGGGGCTGTTTTACCTAATGAGGTCTAAACAGGCAAGGAGTCATGGAGGTATTCGTGTGAAACAGGAGAAAGATCATAAATAAACGGGCCCTTTTTTTAGAATGTTTTATATGAATGAGAGCTAAGATGGCGAACAAAAGAAAAAGGGAGGTCGAAGTAAAGGTTCCTGTGAGCGCAACCATAGATGATTTTAAAGTCGAAGTGAAGAGATGAATGAAAGGCTCCAGCCAATTGATTTTGTAAAGCCCGTAGGTAAGAAAATAAATAAGACACAGAGGCTGAAGGAATGAAAAGATGAATACCCCAATGAGTGAAGTGATCACTGTAAAAAACGAAACTTTCGATCCCAAAAATAGGCCGATTAATATTTGGTTAGCAAAAAGCGCCAAGATGAATTTAAATCGAGACTGATCAGTAAAAAGAAAAAAAGTTCCAATGTATAAAAAACTAATGGCAAAGCTATAAGGACTTTCAAAATAGTGGCCCAAACAAAATGAACAGATGAAAACGAAGACAAGGATAGTGGTAGATGATGTTTTCTTTTTCCAATTATATTTCGCGTGAAAAGATAGGCGTAAGAGTGCTAGCCGTTTTAGATTTTGTGCCGTTGGTGAAAACAGAATAAAAAAGAGAAAACTTAGCTTGATCCATTTTCGTTTTGAAGCGGAAACAAAAAACTTTAAGGCAAAAGATAACAAGATAAAAAAACTTGTCAGGTGAATACCGGAAGGACTCAATAAAAAACTCAGGCCGTTCGTTTCATAAGCTTTCCTCGTTTGGGGTGAAATTCCTTGTTTCACTCCCAAAAGAAAACTCATCAGGAGATTGCCATATTCAGGACGTTTGAAGCTGGATTTCACATCCTGAGCATACTGACCTAAGAGCTGGGGAACCCTTGGAGATGGCCTAGTTTTCAAATGGAGTTTGTATTCAGTCGCTACCCCCATAAACAAAGCTGTTATAAGGGTCAAAAAGAGATAGTTTTTCATACCTAAGTCCTTTAAAGTACAGGACTCACATAAATCACTTAACTCTTTGAGAGTTAAGGGTTAAATAGTGTGTGTCATTAGAATTTTTACGAATGTTATTCATTATTTGAGCATAGAAATGAACTTGCAGATTCAAGGTTTTCAACAAGAGTATTCACGTTTTTTTGCTGAAGATGATTTAGCTGGAAATGCTTTTTATCTTCAATCGCTACCTTCAAAAGATGTAACTTGTGTTCTGAAAATTAAAAGTGATGTTTTGTTAACGGGATTACCCTATTTTGTTGGGGCCTTTGAGTATCTGGGAGCGAAATTCAATTCGGAAAAAATACTCGCACATGAAGGAAAGTTTTTTGCAAAAGGTGAAACAATAGAATTCACTCTTCCCTTTCATATTGCCCTTTCAGGTGAACGTGTCGCCTTAAATCTTCTTCAGCACTCAAGCCGTATCTCAACTTTTACGTCAAAGTTTGTTGAAGCAGCAAAAGACAGTTCAGTAAAAATTTTAGATACAAGAAAAACAACTCCGGGACTCCGTGTTCTGGAAAAATATGCAGTTCGGATGGGAGGCGCTTACAATCATCGCTTCTCGCAATCTGATGCATGGATGATTAAAGACAATCATAAAACTTTTTTTGGCGGATTGGAAAAAGCATGGGCGCACTTTCAGTCGATGCAGACATTCTATCAAAATACGATTGTTGAAATTCATTCTCTTGAAGAATTGAAAAAAGCAATTGATCTTGGAATCAAGCACATCATGCTCGATAATTTTTCACCAGCAGACATTCCACAAGCTGTTGCCTTGAAAAAACCAGGAATGACCTTTGAAATTTCCGGTGGAGTTAAACTTGATAATGTAAAAAGTTATCTGTTGGATGGAGTCGATGCTATTAGCATCGGGGCCCTCACTCACAGCGCTCCCCATGTTGATCTTTCGATGAAAATAAAAGGACTAGAGTCATGAATCTCGAATACGACGTCCTCATTTTAGGTACAGGTATTGCGGGGCTTTCTTCAGCGGCTAGACTTGCTGAGAAAGGTTTGAAGGTTGCCATTGCAACTCGTGAAAAAGAACCGACAAATACAAACACTGTTTGGGCCCAAGGCGGGATCATTTATGCGAAGGGATCTGAAGAATCGCTCGTAAAAGACATTCTTGCTGCTTCTGCTGGAACATCATCACTTGAAGCTGCAAAGCTTGTTGCTTATGAATCAAGTGCGATCTTGGAAGATCTTTTAATCAATAAGGCCCATTCGAATTTTGAGCGCAATGAAAATGGTGAATTGCTTTTCACGAAAGAAGCCGCTCACTCGACTCCTAGAATTCTCTATCGCGGTGATTTTACCGGAAGAGATATTCAGATTACGCTTTTAAATTATCTAAAAGAAAATTTCTCCAATGTGACTTTTTTAACTTCACATACCGCGATTGATTTACTGACAGCGCTCCACCATGGAACGACAATTCAGCAGCGTTACGAAGATAATAAAGTTTTAGGTGCATATCTCTTTGATCAAGAGACAAAACAAGTAAAAAAAGTTCTCGCAAAGTTCACTATTCTTGCGACAGGTGGAATTGGTTCTCTCTATCTTCACCATTCTAATTCTGAAGGTGCAAGAGGTGATGGACATGCCATGGCTAAACGTGCTGGAGCAGTTCTTACTGATATGGAATTTATTCAATTCCACCCGACAACATTTTATGGTGGAGCTACTCATAGACGTTTTTTAATCAGTGAAGCTCTTCGTGGTGAAGGTGGTTATCTTGTTAACAGCAAGAATGAACGTTTCATGAAGAAGTATCACAAAGACATGGAGCTTGCTCCACGTGATATTGTGGCACGTGCGATTGCGGAAGAAATCATTGAAAGCCAGAGTGATTGTGTTTATCTGGATATCACTCACAAAAATGCTGAATGGACAATAAATCGTTTCCCAACGATTTATAAACACTGTCTTGAAAACGGCGTGGATATGACAAAAGAACTTATTCCTGTTGTACCTGCCGCTCACTATACGTGCGGTGGTGTGAAAACAGATTTAAAGGGCGCGACAACACTTAAAAATCTATACGCTGTTGGTGAAGTTGCATGTACTGGTCTTCATGGTGCTAATCGACTTGCTTCAACTTCATTGCTTGAAGGTATGACGTTTGGATATTTCGCTGCAAACGACATCATTAAAAATGTGGATAAAGAAGAAATATATTCATCACTCAAAATCAAAAATTGGGTCGATGGAACTGATGAAGTTGATACGGCCTTGATTCATCAAGATTGGTTAACATTAAAACAGACAATGTGGAATTACGTTGGTCTCACTCGTTCAAAAGATCGTCTTGCTCGTGCAGAAGTGATGATTAGTGAATTGGGTGATGAAGTGAATCGTTTCTATCGTGATGCTTGCTTAATGGATAATCTCATTGGGCTTAGAAACGCTGTTGAAGTCGCTCATCAAGTTGTCATTGCCTCAAGAAGAAACACTCAATCCGTTGGTTGTTTTTACCGTAAATCCTAAATCATTTTAAAGATGGTGCTCAAGGCACAAGCGGTGAAGCTTGCACCTCGAGCGTCGGTAGAGTTAGAGCGCTTAAAAGAGAGTATTCCATCATCTCCAGTAAGTAGGCGTGGCTTGTCCCTCGACAATTATGAATTGATTGCCGTGATCAGAGATCCATGAGGGAGTTCGTTGATTGCTCTATGAAATCAGGCAGTCATTGTTAAAAATTCGTTGAGATTCATTGTTCTGGTCATTCCGAGGCCCTCTGATTCAAACGAGAAGGAATTCGTATTTTCGGAAGCGATGAGCTCCGTTTCCTTCACCGTTGTCTTACCCCAGATGCAATTTTCCATACTTGTCGATTCAAAATTGCAGTCGTAAACCTTTGTAAATTGAAACTTGCAATTGATGAATAGACAGTTGATGAATAAGCAGTTAACTAGTTGAGATCCGAAGAACGTGCAATTCTCGAAGATTACTTCTTCAAAAACAACGTCTTTTAAAAGGCTTCCCGAGATCGTTAACTCTTTATAATTCTTCGCTGAAATTGTAGTGTTTTCGATAGTTTGGTAAGCCTGTTCACCCAATTCCATAGTCTTATTTGTGAATACATCTTGAATAAAATAAGTAAGGGTCATCATGGTGGCGGCTCCTCATTTTTAAGGCCCGTAAAGGCCTTCTGATGGGTCTAGATTATCAAATTAGACCAATTGCGTCAAGTAATAAAATTGCATCAAGAAATATTTTTGCATGCCGATAAAGGTTTCAAGCAATTAGCTGCAATTTTTAAACGGGATCGCAATTATGGCCGAATTTAAGCGCAACAAGGTAGAGATGTTCCTCGGGGTGACGAGAAAGTACATGCAAATGCGAGGAGCGATGTCTCAGAAGGACTTGGCCGAGCAGACGGATGTGGGTGTTTCTACTATGAGTAGATTTCTCTCGCAGAAATCAACCGAACTTAATCCTCAGTTGATTGCTAAAATCACGGCCAAACTCAATATTCCTCTCCATGAGATGATTGATTTTGTCGAAGAGGATTTTGCTGAGCGATTTGTTCGTTTGGTGAAGTTCTATAAAGATGAATTGCAGGATGCGGATTTTGATCCGGCCAATCCGCAAGTTGCAACTGAGACAATTGAGCGTCGTGAAAATGCCGGAGATAGAAGAGAAACAAAACCTGCTGAAGAAAAACCAAACGCAAAAGCTTCAGCTACAAACAGTATTCGAGAAAAATTAGAAAGCCTGACTCCAAGACAAAAAGCTTTCATGAATGATTTTCTAAATATGAAACTGGAAGAAAGAGATTTGATTGTCGATCTTGGAAACAACCTCTTCCAATATTTCAAGATGAAGGGAATGGATATATGAGATCAGCAATCGCTTTCATAATATTTTTTTATTCAGCTTCTCTATGGGCAACTCCCCAAAAAATTGAAATGATTTTTCTTTCTCCTGAAAGAGCAACTTCCTTGCTTCGCCATCTGGATCAATTAGAAAAAGTAAAGATGGCCGCTTTCACAGCGCAAGCTGAAGAAAAATGTGTACCGATGGGAGATGGATGTTTTCACCCGCAGTTAGGCTACATTGAAAAAACACCTGAAAAACCTCGTATTCAGTTGGAAGAAAAACCAAATGAAGTGAAAACGTTTAATGCATTAGAAACCTCACTCATTAATTGTGATAAAAATAATCACTTTGATATTTTTTGTGGTCAGGAAAAACCAGATCAAGCACTTGCTGAGACAGAAATCTGGATTGATATTTCTTCTTCCTTGCGTGAAGTGGATTACAGCAGAGACCAGACAACTTGTGCGCGCAGAACGTTTATGACGAACGTTTTATCCGCGTGTCCGGGAAAGGCGAGATTCTCTGTTTACAATACAGGTTTAAAAGAAGTGGGTGATCATTCAACAGTTTGTTTGAGTCACGGGACAAACAATGAAAAAAAATTAGTTGAATGGATAAGGGGATCAAAAGCTAAACATTTACTTCTTATCACAGATGTCGACGAACTTTCACCAGCGTTAAAAGAATTGCTCGAATCTAACGGTGCAAAAATGCAAGGGGATGGTGTAAAACCTTTCACTTCAAAAGATCTGATTGAATACGCAAAAGAATTCTCAAAGGTGTGTGACTAAGCTATAGTTGCTTATGTCGAAAAAGCTTTTCAGTAATCTAATCGAGTGGTCTGAGTCTCAATACTCTCATTTACCGTGGAGAGTAGAGCGTTCGCTTTATCGCACTCTCGTTTCAGAAATTATGTTACAGCAAACTACTGTTTCAACAGTTCTCAATCATTTTGAAAGATTTTTAAAGCTTTATCCAACGATTCAAAAATTAGCGAAAGCTTCAGAAGAAGAAGTTTGTATTGCATGGAAAGGACTTGGTTACTATCGACGTGCAAGAAACTTGCGTAATATTGCCATTCAAATTGTTGAAGATTTTCAGGGAAAAATCCCCACGACAATAGAAGAACTTAGTCTTTTAAAAGGAGTGGGTCCATACACGGCCAATGCTCTTGTTGCCATTGGTGCCGACAAAAGAGGACTCGCAGTAGATGCGAATTTAGAGAGAGTTCTGGCACGGTTTTATGGTTTTCAATCTGAAAAAGGATTGAAGTTACAAAAAGAAATTTCAGAATCATTTAAGCAGAAAAAAATCGTTAACGATATTGAAGTGCTTGGTCCGAGAGCTTTGAATGAAGCCTTTATGGATCTTGGACGGATTATTTGTCAGGCAAGAAAAGCTTCATGTAATTTGTGTCCGCTTAAAAATGAGTGTGTGGCCTTTAAATCGGGAGAGCCATTAAGCTTCCCAGTTGAGGGTGCCAAAGTGATTAAAGAAGATCTCTACATAAAACTTCTGCGTGTGGTTGTTGCTGGTGAAAAAAAGAAATTTCTTTTCTATAAAAAAGCAGAGAGCGAATGGCTTGCTGGTCAATGGGAGCTGCCGACATTTATCCTTGAAACAAACGATGAAACACTTGTTCAATATCCACGCCTGAAAACGAAAAAGACATTCAAAGACTCACAAATTATTAAAGGCGGGATAACGAAATATTCGATCGAAAATCACGTTGTCAAAATGTCGATGGATGAATTCGAAAAGTTAGCGGAAAAATCTCACTGCTCGCATCAGTATCAATTTAAAACTTACGACGAGCAGTTAAATCTCTCAACGTCTTCTATTAAAGCGCTGAAAAAAATCTAGTTATTTGTGCACAAGAAAACAGTAGAGAGTCCAAGGTTAGCATTTCTTTCAGCTTGGTACTGAACGAAAACTTCCAGAACTTCATATTGTCTTAACGATAGCGCTCTTTTGGCATCTAAGTGAACTGCAACGCTCAATGAATTGTTCAATTTACCAGCATAAAGAGCTGAATCTTCTGCTGATTCGCCTTCTTGATATTTAAGTGGTTTTGAACCAGCAGATAGAACAGATGAATCACCAATCAATGTTTCGAGTTGAAGTTTTTTAAGATCTTCCGTCACAGTTAATTTGTAAACAGCGTGGCTGTTTTGATCGTTACACGTTAAAGCTTTATCTTTTGAAAATGCATTGAAAGAAACTAGCAATGAGAGGGCAATTAAAGCGTTCTTCATAGTGGCTCCAAGGATGATTAAAACTTGGATGGAACCTAACAAAGACCTGAGAAAAAATCTATCCGCAGTGTAAAAAAAACAAATGAAAAAAACCGAGAGGAGGGGTAAGCCGGATTCTGTTTGCAATCATCATTCATCTAGGCCTGTCATTGCTGACAAGCTCGAGCACCCTACCCGCGACCTTCGGAAGTGGCCCTTCCTAGATCCATTGCTGGATCAATTTCGCCTATTTGGGCTTGCACCACGTAGAGTTTACCTGGTTTCACTACAGCATTACCTGTACATACTTTCTGTTGCACTTGTCCTCACCTTGCGATGGACGGGCGTTACCCGCTACGTTGCCATGTGGTGTCCGGACTTTCCTCCCGTCATAAACAAGTTTAACCCTATTTATGGCCAGCGATGATTCCCTCTTCTCGGTAAAGGCTTTATCAGCTTTTTAGCCAAAAGAGTCAAGTGTGTGCAGGTTTTACACGTAGGTCGTCATTATGAATCCAGAACCAAGTGAGCAGTAAGAGATAAGGAGTGGTGAGGGTGAAGAGCTCGAGTAACAACATGATGGAGATATGAAAGACCAGCAAAAGGATTATGATAAATTTTCTGGTTTTATGAAAGAGAAGTAAGAAACATAATGTTTCTAAGATGGCCGTAAATCCAGCAAAGATGAAAGGCAACCATTGAACATTTGCGAATTTTTTTAAAAAAATAAATTCAGGTGAAACAAACATAAGTTGATGGAGAATGGATCCATCCATCCAGACAGGGTTAAGCAGTTTATTGAGGCCAATATAGGTATAGTGAAAAGTAACGAATAAAAGCGAAGCCGTGAACACAATTTTTTTATTTTTATCATCAAAAAAATGTTCAGCGAATATTAAAAAAAGCAGGACAGACATGATCGGGTAGGAAACGTAGGATACAAATGGATTGAGAAGTGTAAGTGAAGACCAGATGATAAACTGTAGCAATAGTGGAAACCAGTGCAATCGATACAAACTGTAGAGGCTTGCAGCTAACCCAAGAATCAAAATTGAATAAGCGAGATAAGAATTAACAGTGAAGGCGATCCATTTATTATAAACAAAATGGCCGATCAAGTAAAAACTCAGAAATAGAAAAGTAATTCTTTCGATTGTTAATATTTTTTTTAACATTTAAATTCTTTTGCCACCTGACGATTATCTTTCATGTATTTAATGACTAATTGATCAGCTTTGAAATGTTCCTTTTCTTCAATGAGTTTACAGAATCGCTTGGCGATTTGATGATGAAGAGGAGTCGTTGTTTTCTCACGATAAAAATATTTAAAACTTCCAAGCAAATAGACAGGAAAAGTGGGCTCCATAAGTGATGAACTTCTGATTTCGCGAATCTCACTATTCGAAGAAATGGCATAGATGTTATAACGAGTGTAACTCTTTTCTAAGTTGTAAGGGTTCATCCGAATCGCAAAGCCCCCCAAAAGAGCGAAACGGGGAAGCTTTGGTGTTGAAATAAATAATTGCAGCAAGACTGCAATTAAGAGAATCCCGCAATAGAAAAAGGTGAGTGCTCTTTTTATATCCATTACCTTAGTTTGACATAAGTTTTGAATGACTGGATAATATTTTTATTTAGAATCTCCAAACACTCGGATAGAGTTTACATGGCTAAATTCAAAACTCTCAACGTCTTCGGATTTATATTCTGTCTGTTTATGTTGAGTTCATGTCTTCAAAGACCACTTTTGCCATGTCAGGAAATGACCTGGCGAGGTTATACCAACATTTCTGAATGCGTATATCGTCAAAGTTTAGGTGCGAAATACAGCGATCTGGGAGTTATTGGTACCGATCACAAATTAGATGAAGAGAATCCAAAACAAATTCGAATACTCCTGATGGGCGATTCACTCATTTCAGGAGAGTTTTTGGAACCGCAAGAACGTGTAAACGCTTTTTTAGAACAAGAGTTAAAAAAACAAACAGGGAAAGAGATTGTTATCATCAATGCGGGAATTAGAAATAGTTCAGCTTTATTGTTTGAGAGAAAAATCGCAACTCTGAAAAAATTCTATCGCCCTCATCTTTCACTGTTCGTATACGGAGGAGAGACCCACTTAGCGACATCGTATTTTGCTGCCAATAAGTTGATTGAGATGTGCCCGATAGTCGATATGATGTTACTCAATCGCAATGAACCATACGAACTCCTGTATAGTTCATCATTGTCACTTTTTAGAGCAATGGGGCCAATCCCTCCTAATAAAATATTCTGGGTCGGTGGATCTATTCATACTGAAGCTTTGGTTAATCAAATTCCTGGATGTCATGCAGTTAAAAAGTTAGTGAAGAATCAGATCATTACCGATTCAATGCTTGAAAGTTTTTTTTCAAAGGCTGAACTTCCATTAATTGTCGTACCATCTGTTCCTGCTTTAAAACTGGAATCATGGTCTATTAATGCTGAATTTAAAATGAGAGTTGTTGAAAATAATAACGTGCTGGCGAAAGCACTGACAAAATGGATTTTGCCTGAACTTCATTAGCGCTCGACTTATGCGAGATTCAATCATCACAAGACTCGTTGGATACCTTTTTTATCTGATCTATCTCTCTGTCTCATCCAATTTGAATTTAACGTTAGCACTTCTTCCGCTGATATTTATGTTCTTTAATTTGACGCTGAAATCAAAGATCATTGTTACGTTGCTCTTTTTTTGTTTTGATTACAAATATAGTTACACACTTTTTAATTCATCTTTTAATTTCACGTCGGTCGATCTTTTTTTTAATCGCTATGAGCATCTGGAATATATCTATAGCACACCCATCATTGCTTTCTTGTTCTTAGTATCCATGGTGTATTTGGCTAAAATACTTGTCTGGCTTCGCCAAATAAAAACGTATCTCACTATCCCTTTCTTTATGGGGCTGCTTTTTATACTGATGAAATTATTGGTGGTGGCCATTGATCAAAATAATTATTTGGGTTTTATTGTTGTGGCCTGGGTTGGTCTCGTTTCTAAAAAGATGTGGATTATTTTTTTGCTGGCACTCGAAACACAACATGGAAAAGTTGGATGGCTTGAATCTTTTGGAGGAGTGGTTGCACCGGCAGCTGCCTTCAGAGAAAAATTTAAACTTGAAGAGTATCATCAGCCTTCGAGTGATAATTACTGGTTAGGCGTAAAACTCTCAGTTCTTTTTATTATTCTCTACTGCTTTTACTTTCAATTCCAATATCAGGTTAATGGCATTTTTAATTCGTTTTCCATCATTAATCCATATTCTTTAAACTTAGCATGCAAGAATATTGTTTTTGGAGAAATTTGGAATATTTCTCCAGGTCGCGCACTTGGAAAAGAGCTTGCTTGTTATTTCACACAAGGCGTATTCGGCGGGATAGTGAAGCACATCTTGCTTGATTCAATGATCTTCTTTATACCAGGATTGATGATGGGATTTCGATTTCCTGTCAGTTATCAGAATTTTTTAAAGGCCAAGAGCTGGACTTCTTTTCTCTTTAATCTCTTTTATATTTATTCTTTGATACTCTATCGCATTTTTGTTATCGAGTTTTATAAATTCTTTCTCGATATTACAAAAAAGCGAACAAAGTTTAGTTTGCCGTTGGCAACTTTCTTGGGAGTAGCTTTAGGTGGAGCTCTATTTCACATCAACAAAGATTTTGTCTATTTGAAATATTTCTTTAGTTTGGAATCATTAGATGTCTTTTTTAAAAATACATCTTTCTATGCTTATTTTATTATTATCGGAGCCACATGTGTTGTCTCGGATAATTTAAAATTTAGAATTCCAAAAATGTTCACGCAAGTAATGATCACTTTTTATTTTATTATTTTCCTGATCGGTCGCTCTTTATTTGAGGGGTATTACCGAATGATTCCATTAGAACTTAAGATAAATTACATTAAGAAAATTTTGTTATTAGGACATTAAAAGAGTGCTGGAAATTTTATTTACCATTCTTCTCTATTTTTTAGATATGCCACTCTGGTGGGTATTGGGTGGTGTGGTTTTCATTAATAAGTTTGTTCATAGACCTCTAACGTTCCTTTATCTATTTTCTCCCGTTTTTTGGATCTACGGTCTGTTTGAAATATCAAGGTTTGAAAATAAGAGGGGACTGCTTTATTCATTTGAAAAAATGAACTGGAATTTACCGGAGACAATTTTATATATTCTTTTTTCGCTTATTGTTTGTTTTGCCCTCTATTGGCTCGCCATAAATGTCTACAAGAGAGTCGATCGAGAAAAGAATCATCCATTATTGTTTGCGATAAGTTTCTTTCTTTTTATCCATACAATCGAAAAGTGCATTCAGAATTATTATCCAAATGTTTATGCACAAATCACCTGGATGATTGTTTATATCTTCTTTGCTAATGCATTTGTCATTATGGTTTATGAACTAAGAGACGTGGGACATTATAAATCGGTAAACATCTTCAAGCGTTTTTTGCTTTTGAATACTTTGCATGCGTCTTATATGCCCCAAGTTGGGACACAACTCTCACCACGTGGAATAAACCATCTTCTTTCGTCGAAAATCACTGAGAACCACGAATTAATTAAAATTAAAAAACATGCCTTAAAGGTTTTAGCGGTTTGTCTTGGGTTGAAAGTTGCTGCTGATTTAATAGAATATCTTTTTTTGGGAATTGATATCGAATACCTTGCGCGTCTGAATTTGCCAATGTTCGAACTCATCGATTTAAAACATTTCAAAACTCTTCCACGCTTTGCTGTCCTTGAAATGAAAATTGAGAGTGCTAAGTTTACAACAATGCTTATATTAAGAGATATAAGTTGGCTGGCGAGAAAAGTACTTCAGGAAAATCAGAAAATTTGTATTCTATGGTTCTTTGGTTTTTTCATTGAACTAGGTGCGCACAATCCATTGAAAGCGACGAGCTTTGCAGACTTCTTTAGGCGTATCCATGTTTATTTAGCGCATTTTTACCGCACGTTCATTTATCCATATTGTTTACAGTTATTAAATTTTTACAACGATATAAAAATTCGAAAATACATCGCCATTTGGCTTATGATTTTTTTCGGCGGAATCATTCATCAATCCATTTCGCACTTTTATCAGTTGGTTTCCTGGAAAGCAGATGATCTCTACAATCTTTTCATAAGCCGAATTTTCTATGATTCAGCAATGGCATCCATAATTTGTGTGAGTGTTTATTGCGATAAACATCGCATGAAAACACCTCGACTTTTAAGGCCGGTTTTTTTGATGAGTTATATTTTGATTTATACCTTTTTGATGTCGATTCACGCTTCGACTAAAAATAGAGGGTTTGATTTAGAAATGCTCTTTAGTTACTTTAGACTGCTTCTAGGGCAATAGGGACCTTCATCAGGTCCCTGATTAAAACATTGCTTATTGTTCGATCACCAGATTACCGTTCATTCCTTGCAATAAGATTCCAGAAAGAACATCGCCAGCTTGTGCATTTAAACGACAGTCAAAATCGATAATCTCAGTTTGTTCTGCAGTTACAGAATCAATTGGACAAATGATGCTTGGATTGAAAAGTTTGAATTTTAATGTGTAGGCACAATCTCTAATACCTTGATCGATTTGAATGACTCTTACTTCTTTTACTTCACCGATAAATTGAGCTTCATTTTGAGTACATTCAAATGCTGAAGCTGTCGAAATTGAAAGGGCCAATACAAGTGCAGAAGCAAGTTTCATAAAGACTCCTAAAAAAAGTTATGAGAACTTTTACCATGCTCAGGATGGAACTCAAGCGTTACTTGGTTAAGATTTGATTGGAATGTAAAAATTACTCTTTGATGTTTGGGAAATCGATGGGTTCAGGATAAGCAATTTGCACGTTTTTAAAGACATTTTTAGCATATTTCACACGAGCATCGCCTTCTTCGCCGTTATACATTTGTAAGGCCTGGAAATAGGTTTCAGAAAGAGATAGGGCTTCTGCTTCAAGGTTGTTGCGGTTAGTGATTACACCCAAATAAACCTTTAATAGAACAGCACCATATAACACTGCATTTGCAGTATCCTGTTTAAGCTGTTCTTTGAGTAGGGGATAGAAAGTAGGATCTGTTTCTTGAACGTCAATCTTTCTCCATAGTTCAACCCACTCTGAATCAATACACGAACGCGTCTGTGTTAAAAAATAAAGTGTGACGATTTCAGGTGCACCCATTTTTCCACGCAGTCCGAATTGATCGTTGACCTCTTTGAGTCCAATTGCAGTGAATTGAGTCAGCCCAGCCGCACCAGTCGGACTAACTGCTGTTTTAATAAAAGATGATTCTTTATGAATGAGACCAGTCATGATCCAGGGATCGACATCCAAGCAGCGGCTGATTTGAATAATGTTAGTTGCGATTTCTTCTGCGTCTTGATGTGATACTTTGTAATTAACTTTCTGGATATGTTTTTTGAGATGCTGATGATCTGGTGAAATTTCTAAAAGTGTATAGTCTTGTGAAATAATTTCTAAAGGCACTCTAAAACCTTTATCAACAATTAAGTCCAAAGACTCTGAAAAAACCAAGCTGGTTTTTGACAATAACATAACGGTAAGAAGCCATTTATTCACATTCATTTTTCCAATCTCTCTATCCGGAGTTAGGTAACATGATCATGTTGAATAAACAGCCTACAGTATAAAACTTACCCGCTAAAGACTGCTGGCTTCAAGAGGCAAACTCCAATTTTTATTGAGTGTTAGCTGTAGATTTTTGCCGTTTCAGGAATAAGAAATCTTCCACAGTTAGGACAAGTCTCAATGGATGCGCCTTGATCTAATGAAGATTTAAGAGTGGAGTCAACTTGAATGTGACATTCAGAACATTTGCGATCCATCAAAAATGCAATAGTGGGAAGTCGCGCTTTATTATTTTCACATTGTTGATAAAGACTGCGAACACTTGGATGAAGCAGATCAATTAGAGAGTTCATTCTCTGCGTGCGTCCCTGAATTTCTTTTTCTTCTTTTGCAATTTGCAAGGCGACTTCATCTGAAATTATTTTAAGTGTTTCAACTGAGCCATGTAAAAACTCTTTGAGTTGTTCACGTTCTTCTGTGAGCTCTTCACTCTTTTCCAGGTTATTAAAATATTTTTCTTCTGCAGATTCTAATTCTTTTGAAACGGATTCTATTTGAGATTCAAATGCGATCTGTTCTTTTTCAGTGATGGCAGAGTTAGATTGAGCTTTCAATTTATTAAGTCGACTTTGAAAATTTTCGATTAGTGCTTGAGTCTCTTCAAGCTTAAGATCAGCAATTTCATTTTTTAAATTTTCAAGGGAAATTTCTGTTTTCTTACGACGCTCAACTAAGTCGGATATTCTCTTGTTTTCACTTGAGATTCTCCTAAGATTGTCGTTGTTTTGCTTCTTCAGAGCTTCTCTTTCGATAATATGCCTAAAGCTCTCTAGGAACATGACCGATCCTTCCTTGTTTTTACCCTTACCCTTTGAGTATAATGGGATCATATGCGTGGAAATAGTTTTGGTAAAATGTTTTCTTTATCCAGTTTTGGCGAGTCTCACGGACCTGCTATGGGTGTTGTTCTCGATGGCGTTCCACCAGGACTCAATTTTTCACTAGAAAATTTGCAGGCAGAACTTGATAAACGGGCACCTGGAAAAATTGCGGGAACAACTGCAAGAAAAGAAAGTGATAAGGCCGTTGTTCTTTCGGGAATTTTTGAAAATAAAACTTTAGGAACTCCAATAGCCATCATCGTTCATAATGAAAATCAAAAGAGTTCAGACTACGATTCTTTAAAAGAAGAGCATCGTCCTGGACATGCAGATAAAACAACACTTCTAAAATATGGCATACGTGATCATAGAGGAGGCGGTAGAGCTTCAGGTCGCGAAACATTGGCCAGAGTGATTGGCGGATATTTCGCCCAATTAATTCTTCCGCAATTAGTTGTTAAGGCCTATGTCACTAAACTAGGTCCTTTTGAATATACTTCTGAGCTGGCCGATTTAAAAAAAGATTTAAGTCCTTACTCTTTTCCTTTAACAGAAAAAAATAAAGAGATTGAAACCTATTTAGAATCATTGAAAAAAAATGGTGAATCAGTTGGCGGAAAAGTTAAAATAGTTGTTGATCAATGTCCAATGGGCTTAGGTGAGCCAGCTTTCGATAAATTAAAAGCTGACCTTGCAAAAGGCCTGATGAGTATTGGTGCAGTTGTTTCATTTTCTTTTGGTCTTGGTGAAGAAATGGCCAACTTAAGTGGATCCCAAGTTTCAAACTCTGAAAATGCATTTGGTGGTATGGAGGGCGGCATCTCCAATGGTGAGCGTCTAATCATGTCGATCACCTTTAAACCAACATCGACAGTTGGTGAAAAAGCGCGAGAAGGCAGACATGACCCTTGCATTATTCCTCGAGCTATCCCGGTTGTAGAATCGATGGTGAAGATAGTATTGGCCGATCATTATCTTCGTCAGAAAGCTTATCAAAACTAAAAAACTTAGAGAAAAATTATGAAAACATTAATCAAAAATATCGAACTTGCCTCTATCGTTGATGAAATCAGCAAAATTGATACAGATACAATTCTCTTAATTGTGGATCACCAGATCTGGTCACATTATTCAAAAGATTTAGCAATTGAAAAAATTGAAAACAAAAAAGTTATTTTTTGGAAATCTCCAGATGGTGAAAAGGTTAAGAACGTAACTGATTTTCAAAATGCTATTGAATTCTTTCTGGACAAGGGGATTCACAGAAATGCCCACTTGGTTGTTATTGGTGGTGGCGCTGTTTCTGATTTTGCTGGCTTTGTGGCAGCAACAATTTTACGTGGTATTTCATGGAGTGTAATTCCAACGACACTTCTTTCTATGGTGGATGCAAGTATTGGTGGAAAAGTTGCCATCAACTCTCGCTCCGGAAAAAACCTCATTGGTGCATTCCACATGCCGACACAAGTTTTAATTTGTCCCAAATTTTTGGATACTCTTCCTCAGAGCGAAAGAGAGAGTGGCTTGGGTGAAGTTCTTAAGTATTGCTTCCTCGACTATTCAATCTACGATCTAGCTATTAAGAAGGCACCCATCGAAGAAATCATCAATGCATGTGCGATGTTTAAACAAAAGCTCACAGATGAAGATTTTAAAGAAACTGGTATTAGAAAAATTCTAAATTTAGGCCACTCATTTGGTCATGCAGTTGAATTTATCTACAACATCCCTCACGGAGAAGCCGTCATGTGGGGAATGGCACTCGTCTTTAAACTTTTTGGAACAGAAAAAAATCTTAACGACATTATCGCTTTGAAAAAAGTTCTGAACTTCCCGTCTAACAGTGCTCCTTGGTTAAACAAAGAATTTCCGATTGAAAAAATCATGATGTATTTATCAAAAGATAAAAAAATTAGTGCTCTAAGTTCACTAGATTTAGTCATCGTCAGAGATATTGGAAATGCAGTCATCGAAACAAAAACTTTCGATGAAATCCAGGCAACGTTAGAGGCCAACAAAGATGAACTCAAAAAGTTTACCCTATAAGGTTAATGCTTCTAAGGTTTTTGAAAAAACACTGTCTATTCCGACAAGTAAATCGCATGCGAATCGCGCTCTCATCATAGGAGCGCTTCGTGGACAAAATTTTAAGGTTCATCAGGTCCCAGACTCAACGGATGTATTAAATTTAATTGCATGCCTTGAAACGATGGGACTGATTATTGAAAAAGCAGGCACAACTTTAATTTTCAAAAATTCATTTCCTGCCTGTGAGAATAATACAAATTCAGATGTTATAGATTTAAAAACTGGAGATGGTGGAACAACCAATAGATTTCTAATGGCCTTGTGTGCTCGTGGAAAAAAAACATATAGATTTTTTCCAGCTGAAAAAATGAGCGAAAGACCAATGGATGATTTAATTGATCCTCTCAAACTTCTGGAAGTTAAGATTGATAAAGATGCAGACTGCTGGCTTAAACTTCAAGGTCCAGCAACGATGATCAATACATCGGTCATTAGCATTAACTGCCATAAAAGCACGCAATTTGCTTCGGCCATGAGACTCGCTTTTTCAAATCTTCCTCTAACGATTAAATATGAGAATGTAGATGCCTCTCAAACATATCTTGAAATGACAGAGCACATTCTCTCAAAGACAGTTAAAGAAAACAGTTATACCGTTCCAGTTGATTTCAGTTCTCTTGGATATCCAGCAGCTTTAGCGGCACTTCAAGGTAAACTTCTCGTCACAAATAGTTTTGAGAGTGATCGTTATCAGGCCGATTCGGTTTTTATGGATCTCCTAAAAAAATGTGGGGCTGAAGTTGAATGGCTTTCATCCGGATTGTGTATTTCTCAGAAAAATAAAATTCAAAAGTTTGATTTTTCTGTGAAGCAAGCGCCCGATCTTTTTCCAACTCTGGCTTTTTTGGCAGCCCATTCTTCTGGCGATTGTTCATTTAGTGACTTAGAAATTCTCAAGCATAAAGAAAGTGATCGGCTGGCCGAGACAATCCGTCTCCTAGAAAGCTTTAAAGTGACCTATAAACAATCAGGCAGTACTCTGACTATTACCGGTGCCGAACCCGGACGTTATCCACACGTTAGTTTTAATCCGCCTCGTGATCACCGCATGGTTATGGCCGCCTATCTTTTTATGCGCGCCAATAATGGGGGAGAGCTTTACGAATACGATTGTGTAGAAAAATCTTTTCCTCACTTTTTTAAGGCGCTAGAATAAACACTGAGGTGTTTATGAAAATTTTAACTGTAGCATTATCACTATTACTCACGACTTCAGCATTCGCCGCTAACCTTCAATGGAACGATATTGATCTTTATAATCGTTATACGCTTACACAAGATATCGTATTTGATAATGGCGCTACATTTAAGGCCGGCCAGCAATTTGAGGTTCTAGATTTTATTGCAGGCGGAGTTCCAGTTGCGTGGTTCGAGATGCATTCGGTGGAATGTAAAAACGTAGACCAGACAGCAGAGATGATTCTTGTTGATGTTGGTACTACTGTTATCGGTGCGGAACTCTATGAGGGATGCAATATTGGACTCTTCGTTGAATTAAAAGATTTCTTCAAAGAAAGTTCATTCAAAGAAAGTTCATTCAAAGAATAGTTTATTTTTGAATTTGCGCTTTCATTAGACGCTCAAGAGTAAAAATGTCATGGCAACGGAACCAATCGTTGCCTGCCCCTCTGCCAACAGGTTTTAATTTTGGAGTGATAATTCTTCCTTGTTCCAAAATTTCTTCTGCCACATGAACTTTCACAACTTCACCAGTAATGATTTGACCTGCACCCGGTTGATCGCCGTAACTTAGTTGATCGCGAAAAATACATTCGAAATGCACCAGGCTTTCTTTTATTCGTTTCGCTTTTACCTTTTCCGAATCAATAGGAGTTAAGCCGGAAAGAACAAATTCATCTTCTCCATATGGAAGTTCAGTTGAAGCAGTGTTGATTTGCTCAACGATATCCTCGCTAACAATATTCACCACAAATTCTTTCTCTCTAAGAATGTTGATAGGAGTATCTTTCATGAGGCCCGTACTTGAGCGAATAAGCGGACAAAATGCGATGATCATCGGCTTAGCTGAAACGGCCGTGAAAAATGAAAAGGGTGCGAGATTGTTGGTTCCATTCGAGTTGATCGTTGAGACTACAGCGATAGGTCTGGGTAATATGCCGCCAATTAAAAATTTATAATTGTCGGTAAAAGCGCCGTCAGTATTAAAAGATTTCATCTGCATGGAAAACCTCAGTTACAAGATCAATAATCCTTATTAGTATAGAACCAATGAGACAAATCCGCTTATTTTTTAGAGTTCTTTTTTTCGCATGCGTACTTGTTGTTTATTTTTCCATCGCCTTTGTATTCTTTTGTTTGGCGGGATTTAGTTTTGACCGGGCCCGTCACTCCCTCACAGAGTTAATCGCATGGACGTGCCGCTGTGGACTTACCATTTTCAACATCAAAGTTGAGACTAATAAAAAAGTCGATATTGATGACAAAAAAATTCTTATTGTGGCCAATCATCTCGGTTACATTGATGTTCTTGCCATTAGTTCATTGTTTCCCACGAGTTTTGTAACTTCACTTGAGATGAAGCGAACTCCTTTTTTAGGACAGCTTTGTCAGTTTGGGGGATGTCTTTTTGTCGATAGAAAAAATAGAAGAAAGTTAGGCGGAGAAGTAGAACAGTTGGCAGAAGCCTTAAGAGCAAAAATTCCTGTGACTATTTTTCCAGAGGCCACAAGTCATAACGGTGAACAAATCTATCCTTTTCGTAAGCCGCTTTTTCAAGCGGCCATTAATGCCGAAGCAGCGATTCTCCCAATTGTATTGAACTATACAACGTTAGAGGGTGAACCCATCACACTTAAAAATCGTGATACTGTTTTCTGGTATGGCGATATGCCATTTTTTTCGCATGCGATGAAATTATTTTCGCAGGATGAGCTACTGATTAAAATTACGTTGCTTGATTTTGTTTCAAGCATAGAAAAAGATAAGTACACATTGAGCAGTGAAGTTCATGAACTGATCACTGCTCACTATCGTCCTATTACTTAAACCATCCAAGATTTCCAATAGTCTTTATTTTCATTTTTTGAAAACCAATCAGAAGGTATGAGAGGACGCTTGGCATCGATCATCACGGCGAATTCGTCAGTATGTGTTTTGGCATCGCTTGCTTTAAACGCTTTTGGATGTGGTCCGTGATGTATTCCTTGTGGGTGAAAAGTTAAAGCGCCGGCATCGATATTATCGCGCGAGAAAAAATTCCCCTGATGGTAGAAAAGGACTTCATCGAAATCTATATTTGAATGGTAGAAAGGGACTTTTAAAACACCATGTTTGGAATCTTCTAATGGTCTTTCTACAAATGAGCAGATGACAAAGTTTTTGCACACAAAAGTCGTGTGTGCACTTGGTGGCATGTGGTAGCGGTGGCTGATCACCGGACAGAAATCATAGATCGATAATTTAAATGGGTAAACTGAACCTTTCCAACCTGAAACGCAAAGAGGATTGTGCGGATAAGTTACCGTGGTAATTTTGCCTAATCTTTTGATTTCAACTTTATATTCTTTTTTGTCTTGTTCGCTTCCATTCGCAGCAGTTGGAACGACCAATGCCGTTTGATCATAAAGAGCATTTGGTCCGAGCATTCCTCGATCCGGTTGCTCAAATTCGCTACGCGATTCTACTTTCAAAATTTTTGTTTCTGTTTTTAAGTAGAGCTTATAAGTCGTTCCTCTCGGAATAACAATGTAGTCACCTTTGACGTAGTCGAGATGGCCATAAATAGTTTCGAGAGTTCCTGTTCCATCGTGAATGAAATACATTTCATCAAAATCAGCGCTTCGATAAAAATTTTCAAAAGATTTAGTGTAGTGACCAATATTGATAACAAGATCATCATTCGAAAGTATAGGCTGGAATGTATTCTTGGTAAGTTTGTCATTAAACATCGGCGGCTGACATTGAGGTTTTAATTCACCTTCGATGTTCGTCCAGCTGACTGGAGGTTGTTGATGATAAAGATGGGAGACGCGGCCAAAAAAACCGTCCCTACCGTGCTCCTCTTCGAAGTGGCCTTCGGGTACTTTTACGTGTGCTTGTTTGGTGTGCAATCCGGATGTTTTAAAATTTTCCATAGGTAACCTCTTAGAACTATCTTCTCTGAAGCTAAACCGATTGAAAAGCTCAGGAATGATTTGTCACTCTTTAAATTTTATTCATTTACGTTATCTTAAGATTACTCAAATGTATAAGGATGACCGATGAAATTAAATTTTTCTCTTTCAACAAAGCTATTTATCAATAATATTTTTTACGCCATTCCTATTATGGTTTTGATTTATTTGATGTTTAGCTCCTACAACAAAGAGCTTCAATTTTCACAAAAAGAAGTACTGGGAAATGAGATTCAACGTTCTACAATGCATCTTTTGCATTCAGTTATTAAGCAGAATAAATACACAGCTGATATGGACGTTCTTTATACTGCGGTTAAAAAAGATTATCTCAAATATCAAACAGAGCTCCTACTTGATGATGCCTCTTTAGCAGCTCGAAAAAGAGAAATGATTCAACAAGTGAATCTCGAAGAAACTTACAATCTCTATAAAGTAGGAAAAGTAGATTCCGCTAAGATGATCAAAGATCTCCGTGAACTTATTATTCATACGGGTGATACATCCAATCTTATTCTTGATCCTGATTTAGATTCATATTATTTGATGGATGTTACTTTGATTGTTGCTCCTCAAATTAGTGATCGTCTCTATAGTTTAAGATCCATGCTTAACGGCTATCAAACAAATGCTGCTCAAGCGATGACAGAAGAAGAAAAAATTCAGACTGCAGTTATGCTCGCAATGGTTCGTGAGTCGGATTGGGGAAGAATTTATGCGTCCACAACGACTGCGATAAACGAAGATAAAAATTTCTATGGAACAGATGCCACTCTTCAAGGACCTGTAAAATCTGAATTAGAGAAAATCAATGGCGAGTACAGCAATCTATACTCAGTATTGGAAGCGCTTTCTAAAGGTGATAAAGCCAAAGCGTCTCAGGCGTTGACTTTAACAGATGGTCTGATCACATCGACACAGGAATTTTATCTTCTTACTAATCAGACTTTATCCAACATTCTCAATACAAGAGTTGAAGCCATTATTGGCTCTCGAAATAAGGCCATGGCGATTGGAATTGCCGCTGTCATGCTTGCCCTAATGGTTTCTCTTTTCACCTCTCGCAATTTTCGTAATGGTACATCTAAAATTGCATCAGCTTTAGGCCAATTGATAAGTGCAGTTAGCGTTAACGCTGAAGCGAGTGAAAAATTAACGGAAACTTCAACGAATTTATCTTCAGTCTCTTCTCAGCAGGCATCAGCAGTACAAGAAACAGTTAGTTCACTTTATGAGATCAATTCAATGTCTGAAAAAAATTCAGCAAGTATCGAAGAGTCTGCTAAAAAAACGTTGATAGGGAAAGAGCGCGCCCTTCTCGGCAAGCAGGCCATCGATAAGATGGCCTATACAATTAAAAATATCTCAGATACTAATCAAAAGTTTTTTACAGAAATTCAAACAAGCAACGAAGAGCTTCGTACCATTGTAACGATCATCTCAGATATTGGTGATCGCACTAAAGTGATTAATGACATTGTTTTTCAAACGCGACTCCTTTCCTTCAACGCTTCAGTTGAAGCGGCGAGAGCTGGTGAGCATGGAAAAGGTTTTGCTGTTGTAGCCGAAGAGATAGGAAAACTAGCTCTTATTAGTGGTAATTCAGCAAAAGAAATTAATGACATTCTTGTGAAGGCAACGACTCAAGTTGAGAGCATTATTAAAAATATGAGCACCAGAGTAGAAATGCTCACAAAACAAGCTCAGGAAGAACTGGCTTCTGGTGAACAAATTACTACCGAATGTGTAGATTCGTTAAATGAGATTGTAGAAAACATTTCGGATTTATCAGCGATGATGAATGATGTTTCACTTGCATTAACCGAACAAACAAAAGGTTACTCGGAAATAACAAAAGCGATTGGACAAATTGATGAAGGTGTTCATTATGGATTGGGTCTATCACAAGAAACCGAAACGAGTGCTCAGAAACTAAATTTGCAAGTTGGAGAATTGAAACAAATTGTTTCAACAATTGAAAGAGAAGTTCTAGGTAAAGCTAACTAGAACTTCTGCTTTGATCCGACGACGTTTACAAGTTTTCCAATTTTTTCTATTTCTAACTCGAGCTTGTCACCTGGTTTGATCCATTTGTCGAGCTCGAGTCCACATCCAGTTCCAACTGTACCTGAACCTAAAAGATCACCCGCTAACAACCATTCGTCTTTAGCTACATGTGTGATCATTTGTTCCCAACTGAAATGAGAATCAGCAGAAAATCCACGCGACCATTCAACACCGTTCACTTTTGCAGTCATCAGAAGATTTGGTTCAATCGATTCAAATTCATCTACAGTAGTAATCACAGGGCCGATGATTGAACAAAAATCTTTTCCTTTCGCAGGTCCAAGACGAATGCTCATTTCTTTTTTCTGAATATCACGAGCTGAAATATCATTCAGAATGGTGAAACCAAAAACGTGTTTGTGAGCTTCTTTTGATTTGATGTTGTAGCCATCTTTTCCAATGACTAATCCTAACTCTAATTCATAATCGAGAACATCAGTGTAACTTGGCCATAAAATTTCATCATGTGGCCCAATAAAACCTGCTGTTGCACCTTTGTAATAAGCAGGGATTTCATACCAGGCATCTGGAATTTTTTCGTTGCGTTTTTTAAATCCCACGGCCACATGTTTTTCATGAGCATAAAAATCTCGATACGTTTCAATTTTATCAAGTGGAGCTGCAAGACTGATGATTTTGTTGTCGAGCTTGCGAAGATATTGAGTTCCATCTTTCATTTGCATCGTTCCGCATTTCTCCAGAAAGATCATGAGACCTGAAGCTTCATGCAAAATATCGAGTGGATTCTCTTTTAAGCGCAGCAAGCGATTAAGTGAAGGCGGGCAATAGTCGTTAGCACGTTCACGCGGATTAAAACGACCTTCACGTTCGAAATCACATGCAAACGCGAGATTGGGATCAAGGATAGTGACATCATCAACAAGTAAACCTAGACGCGTCTCTGTTCCGTATTGATGTTGATAGCGATAGGTAACGACTTTCATGCTTTTGGTCTCCCATATCTCTTATTGTATTCAGGCAGGACGTCTTCCATCGCGGAAAAGAAATGTTTCATTTCTTTTTTCGTACCAAGTGAGACACGAACGTAGTCCGGCATTTCATTCGCTTTTAATTGACGAATGATGACACCGTGATCGAGCAATCGTTCGAAAAGATCGCGAGAAGCAGCTTCCGAGCCTGTTTTGAAAGCAATAAAATTAGTCACTGATTTAATAGGATTGAATTCATGTTTCGTAAGAAAAGCAAAAGTTTCTTCGTAACGGCGGCGATTGTTGGCAACCGTACGACGTAGATGTGGCTTATCGTTTACCGCACCAATAGCGCCCATTTGTGCAATGAGGCCTGGTTCAAAAGGCAATTTAACTTTTGTGAGATTGGCGATCAAATCTTCGTGACCAAAACCATATCCAATTCTAATACCTGAAAGGCCATAGGCCTTTGAGAATGTTCTAAGTGTTATGACGTTGTCATAACGATAGTCCATTGAATTTGGATAATCCGGAGTTTCACAAGCAAATTCAAAATAAGCTTCATCCAGAATAACAAGTACGTGAGATGGAACGTGAGACATTAAATAATCAAATTCCTTTTTAGTAATGTATGTACCTGTCGGATTGTTAGGATTGCAAATGTAGATGACTTTAGTTTTTGCAGTAATGTTCTTGGCAAGGGCTTCAACATCGAATCTATAGTCGCGAGTGAGAGGCACTGTTTTTAAATGAGCACCAACACTTCTTGCAATAATGGAGAATCCGATAAAAGTGTGTTCGCTTGTTAAGATTTCATGTCCTGGTTGCACGAAAGCGCGCGCAATGTAGGCCATGATACCCTCTGAACCATTTCCTAAAATAATATTTTCATTTTTTAGTTTGTATAGCTTAGAAAGTGAAGTCTTTAATTGATAGGCATTCATATCGGGATAGCGATGGACATCCCATAAGGCCATAGTCATCTGCTTTATAGCATACGGTGAAGGTCCCAATGGATTTTCATTGCTTGCTAATTTAGAAATATTTGTAAGGCCTCTTTCGCGAGTAAGTTCATCGATGGGTTTACCGGCCTGATAGACTTGTAGGTTACGAACATACTCAGGTACTAAAGTTTGAATTTGATCAGAAATTTCCGACATAACTTTGTTCTCGTTTAGGGATACAATAGGGATAATAGTTGAATTTAAGATACCCCTTTAAGATAGCAAGATGGCCCAATTTAGCAAAGAACATTTAGAACTCATGCGTGAGGGGATTAAGCTCTTTAACGCTCAGAAATATTGGGAGTGTCATGAATTTCTGGAAGATTGCTGGATGGAAGAGCCAGGTCCGGAGCGAAACGTTTATTGGGCCGTGATCCAAGTGGCGGCATCAATGTTTCATTATCGTCAGGAAAATCTTACGGGAGCAACTGGAATGCTCAATAAGGCCAAACAGAAATTTGAACGATGTGAAAAATTGCATGTTGAGAGTTCGCTTTTAAATGAAAGCTTAAAGTGGCAAGAGTTAAAAAAAATGGTGAGATCAGTACCATTAAACCCGCAATTGAGTGACTTTGAAGATCTTTATCAATTTAGATTTGAGGAAGTGTAATGGAATTGAGTGACGTAAGAAAAATTTTGGTGAAGATGCCAAAAAACAATAATGAGTTGTTTGAAACATATCCTTTTCTCATCACACTGAGTGAAGAATTTCCGAAAGCTGAAATTAATCTTATCGTTGAAGATGGAGGTAGTGCCGCTCTCGCTTATTTGCCTTTTAAAGTAAAAATTTTTGAAAGACCAGTGACGAAGACTAGTCTTATCGAGACTCATCACTATTGCGCGAATTTAAATGATGTTTTCAACATTGATCTTTTTCTGGACCTCGAAAATTCTTTAAACTCTGCTTTTATGGGATTCAATTTTAGAGCAAAGGAACGCGTAGGATATGAAGTTAAATGGAATAAATATTTACTTACTAAAAGGTATCCAGCCCCAATGGGAGGTTCTGTAGAAGAAAATTCTCTCAAGCTTTTAGAGCTTTACCTGCAACAAAATTTTTCTACAGTACGAATTTTAAAAGATAAAGATTACGGAACTCAAGTCGAAGCGATTGAGGCACTTTTTAAACAAGTTGAGCCACCAAAATTTATTATGATTATGTTGGACAATTTCACCAATGTCTCAAGACAAATAGATATCTGGAAAAAATTTTTTGATTCTTTTGAAAACCAAAAGTTTGCTATCTGGACAAAAGAAGATGAAGGTGTAATTTCAGATTTGTTTGCAAGTATCGATCTTGGGAAAAATAATCTTTACATGCATCGCGGATCTGATCCAAAAGAGATGATCTATATGTTAGGTAAAATGCAAGGTGTGATTACAAACAATTTGTTCGCAGAAGGACTTTGCAATTATTTTGGTGTCGATGCATTCTCCATTCTTGAAAGTGAAAAAGATCTTCCGCTTTACCGCTTTTTTAAATGCAAACCTAGACGTTTCATCATAGAAGGTGAAAAAATTAAGTTCGTGAATCTCGAAGAAACAAAAGAGCTTTCTTCAATGAACGAATTAGTAGATGTACTTCACTTCTCGTTCAAACTCTGACTACATGACTGAATCAACGTGCAGATGATTATGAACATCTTTTACTCCTGAAATTTCTCTAACGAGATCTTCAGCAGCTCCTCGCATTCCTGTTAATGGAACTCGTCCTTTCAAATCTACACAACCTTCAACTACATCAACTTCGATGTGAGAGGCATCAACATCATGATTGTGATAAAGCAAACGACAAACTTCTTCTTTAATTTTATCATCTGAGCGGCGATAGCCTTTAGGCCCAACACCGACAAAAGTTCTTCCCACTGGTGCATTCAGCTCACCCGCTAGTGCCTCATCTTCAGCATCTTCACGCTCTGATTCGTTTGGAAAAGCATTTCCATAAGGATTTCCAGTCCAGTAAAGATCATCATTAAAGTTACGATCATGATCATGACGGTTAGGCATAAGACCTCCCTTGTTATCTTCTCCTTTTATAACAAGCAGGATTTTTGCCAAAAAAAAGCCCTCCATTCCAGGAGGGCTCTTGAGAAAAATGTGTGTGGAAAGTCTATTATCTGAGGTTGATGATAATACGATCGATGTCAATCATACCCATTCTCACTGAGAGAGAGACTTCTTTTAGTTTTGCAAAGTTCACCGACTGCAATCTTACAATTTGTGATCCCGAAGAAAGTGTTGTTGGAGCTCCACAGTTCACTGCTTGAAATTGTCCTGCAACAATCTGGCATAGTTTCACTTTAGAGGCCATGTCAGCATTTCTTAAAACTAGCTCAACTGATTCAACAAGTCTTTCTTCGTGTCTGCGCTCCAATCTCATAAGGTCTGAAAGAAGAACACCAGATGTATCGTATAGACGTTGGTTGATCACTTGTTCAAGTCTACGCTCTTGTGGAAAACCTGGACCTGGACCTGGTACTGATCTGTTTTCGATTTCAAGCGAGATTTCTTCAATCACAACATTTCCACGAACCTGAAGTCTTAGAGCTTGGATCTGTTGACCAATTTTTTGTCCGTAAGTTTCGAACGAAAGTCTTGTTGAAGTTGAACCAATGTACTGAGCAGCTCCTGCACTCTGGCTGTTCAAGTGAAGTTCAGCAGTCGCTGATCCCCATTGAGCACGAGCAAGAACAGTTACTCTGAGTAGTGATTGACCTTGTCTTTCAGCAGCTAGATTGAACAATCTGAACAGATTCTGGCCACCTTCACCTTGGATAGTTTCATTAAGCTGTTGTCTGACAACTTCCACTTGTGGCCTTCCTGGATCAACTGGGCCAGGACCAGGAGGAAACTGAGCTTCAGAAACATGAAAGACAACCTTCTCAACATAAATACGCCCCTTCATTTCTAAATCTAGTGTACGGAGAGACCTTCCCATCGTATTCGCAAACGGATCCAATTTGAAAGCATGTTTTTCCATTGCTCTTGGTAATGTCACAGCTCCTTCAGCAGTCACTTGGCCATTAGCAAGAAGTCGCGCTTGGCCGTTACCCATTTCAGACGATGCGTGAATAACAACGCGTCTGATTTGAGCTCCTTGAAGGCGTAGACGAGTATATGAATCAGCAAGAAGATCAAGGCGACTTTGCCCTTGAAAATATTGTCTGACTTGAAGTTCTTCTTTGCGAACTTCGCGCTCTTCACGATCTGATTCCCACGGATCACGTGAATCCCAAGGATCACGATTATCCCAAGGATCATTGGGTGAAGGAGGAATAGGATTACGATCTTCTCTTCCAGGACGACGTGGGTCTTGGATCGGACGGATGTCAGCGAGAGCAGCAGATGAGAGTGATAGCAGAAGTGTACCGACGATGAGTTTTTTAAGATTCATTTTTCCCCCTCAGAAAAAAGCCTGAGAACACAGGCAATCACGAGAGAGCAAGCAGGGTGCCAAACAAAACCGACTAAATCGGTCTCAGTTTGGCACCAAATTGAATTATTTGAAGGACTTTCGTAGTCTTTTTGTCACTGGACTGGTGAAAAACTCGAACGTATTGACCGGTTTGTCCTCACCTTGCATGTAGCGGTGGCCACCTAAAATTCCAAGCGTGAAGTCATCCAACTTAAAAACTTGTGAGAAACCTTTGCTCTCTTTAACGTAACGACCTGTATGTCTCCACGTTCCAGTTTTAAAATCGTATCCATAGATGTGCGGAACATACTCATAACTTTCTTCTGAAAATTTAAACATCCCACCAAATACAAAAAGTTCATTTCCTAATTTTTCTGCGGCCGGTGCAAACGTAGCAAAAGGAAGTTGAGGATATTCTGTTGAAGCACCTGTTTGCGGATCAATCGCTGTTACATTAGACACAAGTTCAAAGTGACTTGCTCCCACACCTAATCCACCAACTAGTAGAATTTTTCCCTCATGTTCCATACCTGTTAGTGCGCGACGAAGAGGAAGCGGCATTTGAAAGGGAGCAGTCGTTACGGTTTCCGTCTCCATATCAAAAATGTCGATCTGAGAATGGAAAGTTCCGTCATAATCTTTTGGAAATTTAGGTGTACTATCCCAACCGCCTACTAAATAAACTTTTGAGCCAATTGTTACAGCGACGTTTGAAGAGCGGGCACGTGGAAGTTTACCAATGACTTTCCACTCATTTTTTTCGATATCGTATCTTTCGATAACATCTAAAGATTTCCAATTTGGTTTGTGATCTTCTGAATAAGCAAATCCACCAAAAGCATAAATATATTTTCCGTGTCCTGTGATTTGGAAACCATGAGCTTTGTGGAGTCGCGGAGCAAGTTCACTCCAAGTTTTCGTGGCAGGATCGTAGACGTTAAAATTATCTGTGAATGATTCTTTCGGATAAGTATGTTCTGGGCCTTGATGTCCTCCGCACATATAAATCTTTCCGTTGTGGTTTAATGTTCCAAATGATGAACGGAGAGGTTCCATGAATGATGGAAGTGTTCCTTGTTTGAAAGAAGTTTCACCAGAGAACTGAGGAGCGTAATCATCAGCATCGGTATCAGTAATTTTAGTCCAGTTGTTTTCACCAAACTTATAAAGATGAAAATGTCCGTCTTTATTTGAAGCAAAAAACATTTCGTTTTTTGCATTGAACGTTGGGGCCATTTCATCAGCTTGATCATCATTAGTTACACGAGAGATTTTTTTTGAAAAGCGATTGTATTGATAGATATCCCAGCTGCCATTTTTTTTAGCAGTGTAGGCGATAGTGATTTCATCAAAAGAGAGTGTTGGACTCATGCCTTGATCAATAACTGTTTTAGTATTTTCAAGTGAATCGTAGAGAACGATCTCGCGGACTTTTCCAACATTTCTTTGATAGACAATAAATTGTCCGTCCGCCGAAGGGCGTGGAAAATATTGTTCTTCATTTTCATCGAGCGCCTGAACAACGGGCGATGATTTTACATTTACTGAATAGATAGAATTTTTTCCCGCTAACTTTGGTGATGGGGCAGAAAAATAAAGTCTCTCACCATTCTTTGTAAATTTCGGATGAAGAATCATTCCATTGATGCCATTTACTTTTAAACGCTGAACATGATCAGCTCCTAAGGAATGAATAGTTAAATGCAGATCCGTTTTTCCTTGATCAATAGTTCCTTCCACGTAAGCAACTTTTTGCCCGTCTGCGCTGATATCTGGATAGAGGTGAGCGTTCGTTCCTGAAGTTAATTGTTCAAAAGATCCATTGTTCTTTTGAATCCAAATGTGTTTTATTGCTTGATCATTCAAGGTGTTTTCGCGCATGAAAACCATGGTTGCGTTCACCGATGAGCTAATGAGAAATGCTAGAAATAAAATTGTTCTTTTCATGTAAGATCCTTCATGATTTTTAGGTGACATGATCTTATAATGAAAGTGTTTGATTGATCAAACTTTAAGGGCCACCGAAGATGAAAACTCTTAATTTCGCAAAATACAACGCAACTGGAAATGACTTTATTGTGATTGATAATCGCTCGATGGAGTGGGATGCGGCAGATCAAAAACTCTGGAGCAAGTTGTGTGCATTGAAAACTGGAATTGGGGCCGACGGTGTTTTGCTCCTGGAAAAATCTAAAGAGCACGATTTCAAAATGAGATATATCAATGCCGACGGTGGTGAAGTTGAAATGTGTGGCAATGGTGCGCGAACAATTACAGCATTCGCTCATGAAGTTACAGGCCTGGAAAAAACTGATTATAAGTTCGAAACGATGAACGGAGTTTATTCCTGTGGACTCGATAAAGAATTTGGTTATCAACTTAAGATGACTGAACTTTACGATATCGGAAAAATCGATCTAACAGATATGCCAACGAATGCGACGAAATCACTATACATGAACACAGGTGTTCCTCATTCTGTGTTTGAAGTGAAAGATATTCTAAACTACAACGTTTTTGAAAATGGAAAACTTGTTCGTTACGATAAACGTTTTCCAAAAGGAAGTAATGCCAACTTTTTTGAAGTGGTAGCTCCTCAAAAAGTTCGCATCAGGACTTATGAACGTGGTGTGGAGAACGAAACGCTCTCTTGCGGAACGGGAGCCACGGCCACAGCACTTGCCGCCGCTAAATTTTTTGGCTGGAAAGATGAAGTTGTGCTCGAAACACTTGGAGGAAGACTTGCGGTTCGTTTCTCAAAAGATTTCAGCGAAGTCTTCCTCTGTGGAAAAGTCGAAAAAATATTTGAAGGAAAAATTCAGATCTAATTACAGTCCAGCTACTTCAACACTCGCAATTTTTCTTAAACGAGTTTCAACTTTCTTTTGGTAGATGTTCTTCAACGATTTTGTATGCGAGTGATATCTTGCATACCACTGAGAATCAGAACCAGCGTGACGAGTTTTAAGAATATTGAGAATTTTTCCCATTTTACTTAAAGCGTACGCTTCGTCTTTCTTAAGAAGTTTTACGTTAATTTTATCAAGACCCATTCTTACGAATTCTTTATTCCAGATTTCAGTGTTGATTTGAGCAAGTGATAAGTCACCTGTGCTTGAAACAACATTTTGTCTAAAATCACTTTCAGTATCAATGATCGCAATAATGATTTTTGGATCAACCATATATTGCTTTGATGCTTGATAAAGTGACATTGCAATTCTGTCTCTTTTCTTTGCATTCAATTCTGGAGATACAGCTTTGATCATCTGAGAAATCAATTTCATGTTGTAAGTTCTCATTTCTCTCTTTGAAAAACTCTTTGGCATTGCTGTAAAAGAGAAGAGTGAAGTGATGGTTAAAACTGTAAAGATTCTTAGTGTTTTCATGTTGCCCCCGCACTCTCTAAAAGTGCACGGACCGGGCCAAATCTGGACTGTTAAGCCTATGAAAGGTGCTGTCATTTTTGACTAAAACTTAGTGCGTGTTGAAACTTTTGACAGGGGTTCTAATATTATGGAGAGTTACATTAACGGGCCTAAATCAGGTCTATCGCGACACAAATAGTCCATATTATTGCGACAAATGACCTTTCAAGCCGTTAGCTTTTAGCTCGTCAATTTAGGCACATGTGCTCGGGGAATTATTGGACCTTAAATCTCGTTTATGTACGAGACTGTCCCTAGACCTTCATCGTTAATGATGAACTTGTTAATTTTGTGGGCCTCGTATTTTTTCATCATTTCCGGAATGCGTGACGAATCCACAGGGCAGCCAGAAAAGCTTAAAACATTGATGGCCTTAGCGAATTTCTTAGCGCCTTTTTTGCTCGCAAATTTAGAACAGTTAAGACTTTCATCAAATGAAGCATCTACATAATCCGCGAAATCAATGGCCTTCTCTGTATTCACGGCCCATTTGTTATCTTCACATTTTATGAATGGACCACGATTATATTCAGCACCTAAAATATCGTTATTTTTTAAAAGCATATGATTCCAAAAACGCATCCCATTGAAATTCGCCGAAAGATCAGCATAAGAAAACACGCCAGTTGCGATGATATTTCCACCTAAGATTGTTTTTTCTGCGAGAACACCGCGACTGAGAACTGAGTTGATCGATTTGTTTTTTAAGTGATGTTTAGTGAAATAGCTAAATCCCATTCCAAACATATGTTCGAGTTTATCTACTCCGATACTATGTTCACCAATTCGAATAAGCGGGGAAAGAGCGAGAGGGCTAAGCGCTGCTTTTTTGTTTCCTAATAAATATCCATTTGTAACAGACCATTCACCATAAACAGATTCTTTAAGCGGTAGCGAGCTTTTTGCAATCGTTTCTTTGTAGAGAATTTCTTTTACCAGTTCACCTTTACTATGGTTCGCGAAATACTTTCTAAGTTCTGTGTAGAGTTGTTCCTGATCGCATTTAGAGCTTTGAGATAAGCTTCTGACGGCTTTTTCCAGATAAGCATTGGCGAGAGCATTCACTTCTTCACGAACATCTTCAACGACCAATTTTCGTGCTGTGAAGTTATCAGCTTCAGCAGAATAGAGTGACGGAGAGAAAAGTAGTGATGCGAGGATTATTTTTTTCATAGTTCTCATCATAATCGAAGGCCAGCATCGCGGAGAATGGAGAGTGAAAAAAATTCAGGAGGTGTTAAGTTTATAGACAGTTGCGGTTAACGGAAGAGAGAACTTCATCAATATCAAAAGGCTTCTTCAATACACCTGTAACCCATTTATAAACTTTTTTTACTTCTTCATCTTCTTGAGGAGCTGCGGAAAAAACGAGAACAGGTACATGAGCGTTTCTGCTTTTATCGGCTTTTATCGTCTCCAGGAATTGATTGCCGTTCATCACTGGCATAAAAAGATCGAGCAGAAAGAGACATGGAGTAGATTCCATCTCGTCTAATTTTTTAATGGCATCTTTACCATTCGGCGATTGAATGACATCGAAGCCTTCACTTTGCAAATATTCGCAAAGAGTCTCACGTATATCTTTGTCATCTTCGATGATAAATACTGTATGTTTTTTACAAATCATTGCGACCACCTTCCGACCATTGTCTACATGAATGCACGGCTCAAGTCTTATTAAGATTTCTTTAGCTAGTACAGTGGAACTTTTAAGTCTCTTAGAAATTTCTGATAGTTAATTTGTGACAACTCTTTAAAGTCGGATGAAAAAATTAACGCATTTAACAAAGAGAGACCAAGCATAACTTGGCCTCTCGAATAAATTCTATTTTACATTAACTGTAACTTCTTTAACAGTTGTTTCAACTTCTTTGTAAACAATGTGCTCTCTGCATCCTGGAGCTGGTTCTCCTGACTCACCGATTGGGCAAAGTTTTGATCTTCTAACGTCGACTACTTTAATAGTTCTGCTTTCTTTGCAAACAGCGAGATCTAAATTTCTTGCAGCAAACCATTTAGGTGCTTTTGAAAAAGGATGTTTCCATTGTGGATAAGCTGCTTTTAACGCCGCTACATCGTCGGCCGAAAAATCAGAAAGTCTGAAGTTGAGTGTCAGCCACCTCGTTCCATTATCACCTTCGCCGCCAGACCAAAGTGAATCCTTGTATGAAACTTGTGCCTGAACTACTGGTTCACTTTCCACAACGACTTCACGAGTACATGGAAATGAAGAACCTTCCCCATAATCGATACATCCAGGAATTCTTTCTGTTCTTACTTTTGTAGGAATAATTTTGTATTGAGCTGAATCCAGTTTGAATTGAGTAGCAGTCCCTGGAAGATCAGCTGTGTTTGAATAATTTACTTCACCGGCCATGGCAGTTGCAGTTGAAAGAAAAAGTCCTAGTGTGAGTAGAAGAGAAGCTTTCATAGATACATCCTTTTAAATCATAACTCCGTTATTGAAGTTAATTTCTTAAGTCAGTACCATCACGATTTGTGAAAGCTCCACATAAGGGAAACTTAATTTTTTTACATGTTGTGAACAGAATCGTGCAGTAATTTTTTTTACTGCACGACAAACGAATTGTTTATTTTGATTTATCCGAGAATGTTTGAAACGAATTCAGAGTGAAGAGAAATTTTTAAAAAGGCCGTAATACCTAAAAGAAACCCACCAGCACTTAACGTTAAAGCAAAAATGAAGAGCTGTTTTTTCTGGGTGAGTGCTGTCAAACCGAACATGGCAATGGCAATTGTTAACAGCGCTTCAGTCATATCAAACTGATCATCAAAAACGTTCATCTCGTCATAGGCCTTTTCTTCAGCCTCAGCTGTTGCTTTGATTTCATTTTTTTCTTTTTCATAACGATCGATTTTCTCTTTATATTTTTTGATCGTTAGTTTGAGCTCTTCTTGTTTTACTCCTGCGGGAGTAGTCGCCAATTGGTTTTCAAGAATGTTGACTGTGCTTTCTGTAATATTTTGTTTTGTGCTTTTAGATTGAAAATAGGCCCAATTGTTAACGGCTTTCGACTGCGCTTTGGACATGTTTTGTCCGATGTTTCCGCCTTTGATGCTACAAATGGCCATGAACGTAGCGGTTATGGCAACAAACATTGCGATCTTCGAATTCAATTTACTCTCACTTGCTTGTTCAATTGATTCACTAATAGCATCACCAATGTCAGACATTCTATTTTCTCCTGAAGGTTAAAGTTAATGTTAAAAAGTCTAATAGGAATGAAGTAGATAATAAAGCTTCATGACTCAGTCAAAAGTAAAAAAATTAAACTGAACTTTAATTTACCAACAAATGTTCTGATGGTTAAAAGTTCGGCGATGAAGAATACAAACGAACAACATTCATTACCGATTCTAGGATTACGAATTTTTTCGTTGTTTCTGATTTATCTAGGTCACAGCGAACTTAAATTCGGTGGAGGATATGGAGCTGTTTTTTTCTTAGTATTGTCTGGTTATCTTTTCGTTAAACAATTTCATTTGGCCGACAAGGATTTATCTATTTTAATTTTTTTTAATACACGTGTGAAAAAAATTTATCCCGCTCTGTGTGTACTGCTTGTTCTGACTCTCATAACGAAATGGTTTAAAGCAATGCCTATCGATGTTGTTCAAATCCTGTCAGCAATAAGTTTCACCTCCAATTATCACAACGCACTTTTTGGACATCAGCAAAACGGACTGGGACATCTCTGGGCCCTGGCCGTCAATATGCAGTTTTGTTTATTGTTTCCGATCATCTTTAAATGGCAGAAGTCTGAATCCAAAATTCAAATTGCCCTCATTTTTCTCGCGGCTTTTTCCATCGCCTACAGGGCCTCTCTTGCTTTAAAAGGGTGGGGAAGCACGAGCTATCTTTATAATTCATTCGAAACAAGGGCGGATGCACTTTCATTAGGGGCGCTCTGTGCTTTTTGGCAAATCAAAAAAGGGTCTCAACATTTAATACATTTTTTAAAACGGCCACTTCTCGTTTTGTTAAATTTAATAGCGATCTTTTTGTTAGGGCGTCTAAATCCGCAGGACAAATTTGTTTTTGGTCAGCCGTTGATGGCCCTAAGTTATTGTGTGCTTATCATTCAAGTAAGTGGTTTTTATTTTTCGTTTTTATCAAAAGCACAGTTTAAAATGATCTCTTTATTCTGTTTGTGGTTTTACCTTTTTCATCCATGGGGACTGGCAATAGGAAAAAAACTAAGCTTGCCTCTCTTCTTCCAAACAATTGGCGGTGCGATCCTTTTGGTTTCTTTTTTTGGATTATTCTATTGGGCGAGAAATCTCTGGCGAGAGCAAACGACAAAAGTTGTTGAATCGGGGATGAGTGAACTGAAATAAAAAAGGCCAGTCTTAGTTTGCGGCTAGTGACTGGCCTTTTATAATTGGTGGGTCAACCGGGACTTGAACCCAGGACCACCCGGTTATGAGCCGGGAGCTCTAACCAACTGAGCTATTGACCCAATAATGGTACAAAACAGTCTGAATGGTATCCCTTGGAGGCCCTTTTTTCAATCATAAAGATTGAAGACGAATGCTTTCTGCCTTAAACTTTTCCTCATGATAAGAGCTTTTTTCATTCTTAGCGCTGCGGTGATTCTGCAGTCATTTGTCCTTGTTTCAACGGCCGAAGCAAAAATCGGACTCAAAGTGAGTTTGATTTATAAAAAAGGTATTGGAAAAGGTTTCTTCCTTTCAACTGAGCAACATAGCATTCAGCAAGTGGATGATCGCGAGCAGGTGATGATTCAAATGAAGAATGGGATTAAGGCCGATATCTCTGCCTTCTATGTTCAAAGTGTTCATGAGTACGGACCATCTGGTTTTGTTCGTATTAAAGGTGATCTCTACAATGTTCAGGGAAAAATCGTTAAGACATTGAATGAGCCAAACCTCGATATTTATCTGGGGCAGACAAAATCAATTACCCACGTTGAGCGTAATGCTGAACAAATCGAAATTATTATCACTCCCGTTTCCCTTTAAGGAATTCTTGGCATGACAAAAGATCGCGCTGACAAAGTTTTAGTTGAGGCCGGTCTAGTCAGCACTCGTTCGCAAGCTGCTCTTCTCATTGAAGAGGGAGTCGTTTTTTATCAAGACAAAAAAGTTGAAAAAGCTTCACAGCAGGTTGAAGCCGATGGTTTAGAAGTGAGAAAAGAGACACAGTATGTATCTCGAGGAGCACATAAAATGGAAGGAGCACTCGCACGTTTTGGAGTAGATGTAAAAGATCTCGTAGTGGCCGATGTTGGTGCCTCAACTGGTGGTTTTACAGACTACATTTTAAAAAATGGCGCTAAAAAAGTTTACTGCATTGACGTTGGTCATGATCAATTGGCCGCTTCATTAAAAAGTGATCCTCGAGTTGAAAATCACGAAGGTGTAAATATCAAATTTCCTTTTGAGCTCAAAGAAAAAGTAGACCTAGCAGTGGTTGATCTTTCTTTCATCTCTTTAAAGCTCGTGTTGAAAAACATTTTTGATCTCGTTAAGCCAAATGGGAAAGTCATTGCACTTGTTAAACCTCAGTTTGAAGTGGGTCCTTCTGGTGTTGATAAAAATGGCATTGTAAAAAGTGAAGGACATCGTCTAGTCATGCTTCACGAATTAAAAGAGTGGTGTCGCTCACAAGGGTTTGCAGTCAGCGGACAATGTGATTCACCTATATTGGGAAAAAACGGCAACAAGGAATACTTTTTTTATTTTGATAGAGGCGCTAAATGAAAAGTCTGTGTGTATTTTGTGGATCAGCTCCTGGAAAATCTCCTGAGTATGTAGCTCTCGCACGTCGCTTGGGTGAAATGCTCGCTGAAAATAATATCACTCTTGTCTATGGCGGAGCCACTATTGGCGTAATGGGCGCAGTTGCAGACGGGGTCCTCAATAAAGGCGGAAAGGTTATTGGCGTCATCCCTCAATCACTCGTTGATTATGAAATTGCTCATCCAGGTCTTACTGAACTTCATGTTGTAAGTGGTATGCATGAGAGAAAGGCCATGATGTATGAATTGTCGGACGCATTCATCTCGCTTCCAGGCGGCATGGGAACGTTGGATGAAATGTTTGAAATCCTCACGTGGGCCCAGCTTAAATATCACAACAAACCTTGTTACATTTTTAATCAAACTGGATTTTTTGACTCACTGCTGTCTTATTTGAAACATGCTCATCAAGAAGGATTTA
>CAMLKK010000017.1 GCA_946480715.1 uncultured Bacteriovorax sp.
TACTTTCATCATGGATAACCATCGCCTTGCCCTTTGGTGTTGGTTTCAAAAAATGGTGCGGGGTCAAAGATACAATCTTCTTCATATCGACGCTCATCCGGATATGAGTGAATCAGCTCTGCCGCATTTTAATCATGATTTGTGGTCGATGAGTTTGGATGATTATCGTACTGTTTTACAGAAAGATATTAATGTTCCTCTTTTTCGCTGGGACAACTACCTTGAAATTTTTTTGAAGAGGTATCCTGAACAGATCGGAGCGACGTTTTCAGCGACTCATCATCAAGGTTCGGATAAAGAGCTGGCGGAAGAAATCAATCCGTTTTTTTTACCAAAATTCATGAACGCGGTTTTTAGTGGTCAACGATTCGTGAACGATCTTCCCTGGATTGTGAATCTTGATCTTGATTACTTTTTTTCTGCTGCTCCGGAGAAGTTTGAGCTTTTTAGTGATGAAGTACTTTTGGGTTTAAAACATGCGATTGAGCTTGGGCAGAGGAATTCGATGATTAAAGTACTGACGATTTCTTTGAGTCCTGAGTGTTGTGGGTCTTGGGAGAAAGCCGAACTTATGTTGAAAAAGTTCGGCCATAGTCTTTAATTAAATCTCTTTTTTAAAATATTCAATTGTCTTCAGTAGTCCTTCTTCCAACTGAATTTTAGGTTCCCATCCAAGCAATTGTTTTGCCTTCGAGATGTCTGGCTTTCTTTGCATAGGATCGTCTGAAGGAAGTGGTTTGTAGACGATCTTTGATTTTGAATTAGTAAGCTTAATGACCTTTTCTGCAAGTTCCAAAATGGTAAATTCATTTGGATTTCCACAGTTAATTGGACCAGTGATCGAATCATCTGAATTCATAAGTCTCACGAATCCATCAATTAGATCGCTAGCGTAACAGAAGCTGCGAGTCTGGTTTCCCTGACCATAAACAGTGATGTCTTGTCCTTTAAGCGCTTGAACAATGAAGTTACTTACAACACGTCCGTCTTCCGGATGCATGTTTGGTCCATAGGTATTAAAAATACGAATGATCTTAATTTTGAGATTATGTTGACGGTGATAATCCATGAACAAAGTTTCTGCAGTTCTTTTTCCTTCATCATAACAAGAGCGAATTCCAATCGGGTTTACATTTCCCCAATAAGATTCTTGTTGTGGATGCACATGTGGATCCCCATAAACTTCACTGGTAGAAGCTTGAAAAATTTTAGCTCCCGTTCTTTTAGCGAGGCCCAACATATTGAGTGAGCCAAGAACTGAAGTCTTCATGGTTTTGATCGGATTGAATTGGTAATGAACCGGGCTTGCTGGACAAGCTAGATTGTAAATTTCATCCACTTCGCACATATATGGCTCAACGATGTCATGGCGAACCAGTTCGAAGTTTTTATGGTCCATGAGATGTTGAATATTTTGTTTTCTTCCTGTGAAAAAATTATCGAGACAGATAATTTCGTTACCTTCTTTTAAAAGTCTTTCTGAGAGGTGAGAGCCGAGAAAACCGGCACCGCCAGTGATGAGAATTTTTTTGGACATTATTGTTTCCTATGTTGAGCATTCATTATGCACTAAATTTGCTAATCTCGCTAGAGTTCCCTAGAATCTGATGCATGGAAAATTTAAACGCAAAGCTTGATAAGACATTTGAATTCTTACTTTATGGATCGTTGTGGGCCCTCGTTTTAGGATTGGTGACTTCAACTACTATTCTCTCGCTTTACCACATTTGTATCGCCATCCCGTCGGTTTATTTTCTTTGCAAAGTGAGAAATACGCATTTTTCAAAAAGTTCATGGGCATTGTTAGTAATGTCTATCGCGATAGTTCTATCTGTAGTGTTTAATCAGGACATCATAGAAACTGGTTTTAAATCTGTTTGGAAAGTGAAGTATTTTTTATTTGGCTTACTTTCAATTGCACCTCTCTCTTGGTTTTTTAAGAATCATTGGAGCGAAAAGAAATTTAAAGTTTTGATTTATGCTTTTTGTGTGGCAACGACGATTGCAACAATTGCAGGAATCATTGGTATGAAAACAGGTTTCAATTACATTTCTTGGAGAAAAGTAGGCCTGCTAAGAAATGCAGGGCTTTCCGGGATGGTACTCAACTATGCCCATAATTTGGCTTTCTTCCAAATTATACTATTAGGATTGATTATTTATCGTAAGAAATTAAATGAAATCGTCAGTAATCGCTTCATGGTTATTATTTTTGTTATAAATTTAATCGGACTTTATTTAAGTTTCACTAGAGGGGCGATACTTGCTCTTATAGTTGGAACTCCTATGTATTTCTTCAAAAAAAATAAACTTAGATTTTTTGCAATTGGGGGCACAATTGCGCTAATTGCAGCGGTTATTTATTTTTCAACTGGAAAAAGTATTCTGAGACCTGCATCGGATAGAGAAAGAATTAGTCAATGGATTGCCGCAAGTAAGGCATTTCAAGAAAGACCACTTCTTGGTTACGGTTACCTGAACTTTGAACGCCACTCTGTAGATATAAAACATAGATATAATATCGGTGAATATCAATTTGGTGGGCATGCTCATAATAACTTTCTCGAAATGTTGGCTTCGACGGGGATTCTAGGGTTCACTGCTTTTCTTGGTTGGTTGGTTTTATGGTTTTGGGAAATGTATAAAAGAGAAGATTTAGTTGCTTTAATTTGTGTTCCTTTTATCACAACATTTGTGGTTAGCGGTCTTACTCAATCCACAATATCGCTGGGAGTGAACCTCTTTTTTATCATGGCCGTTTTTACGATTGGACAGCTGAATGTTAAAAACCCTTCTTAAAATCATCCTAGCGGCAGGAATTCTTTACTGGCTAATTGTTCAAGGTAAACTTGATTTCAAATTAGTTTTGGACACCTTTAGAAATCCGCAATATTTAATTATCGCTGCAACCTTAATCGCATTTCAATTATTCATAGCTGCCTATAGATTTGCATTTTTGATTCGTATAAAAACAAACAAAATTAAAACCAGTTCATATTTCAGCATGCATTGGATCAGCCAATTATTTTCCACGATTCTTCCAGGGGCTTTCACCAGCGATCTTATAAAGATCGGATACATTAATAAAAATGATCCGCAAGTTTCGAAAGCATATATTTTATTCTCAATATTCATCGATCGAATCATAGGGCTTAATTCATTGCTTTTCGTGGCTGGAATGACAAGTCTAATTTTTTACAGTGAATTAATTGAACTACATCCTATGATGGGAAAAATAATTTTTGTTAACATATTTCTATTTCTCATTTCTTTATTTGGAATGAATCTCATATTTCTTAACGAAAAAAATCAAAAGAAACTTTTGAAAATTATTCCTTCAAAGAAGTTGAAAGATTTAGCGGTTGAAATTTGGAAACTTAAAACTCATTTTAAAAATTTCTTATGGGCTTATATTGCCAGCATAATTGGTCACTTATTGGGAGTTCTAGCTTTTTACATTGTGAACATTCCATTTTTTGAACAACCCATTAAGCTCAAATATCTAGCGACGCTTATTCCATTAGGGCAACTTGCTGTAGTCATTCCGATTTCTCCGGGAGGAATTGGAGTAGGACACGCGGCTTTTGCTTCACTTTTTAATTTTATTCATCATTCGAACGGAGCTTCACTCTATAATGTTTACTGGATTATGCTTTTGATTGTAAGCTTGTTTGGAATTTTCCCTTTCATTTTGAAAAAACAAGAACGTTAAAGGACAGCATATGGCTTTTGAAATTTATAAAAATAAAAAAGTTTTCATCACCGGACACTCAGGATTCAAAGGTTCATGGCTAACAATGTGGTTGCACCAACTGGGTGCAGAAGTTAGTGGTTACTCACTCGCTCCAGATGAGTTGAGTCACTTCAATCTACTTAACCTCCCAGTAAAAAACTATTTTCAAAATATCAATGACGAAGCTTCACTTACGAAAGCTATTCAAGAATCTAAACCTGATATTGTTTTCCATTTAGCAGCTCAACCGCTGGTACGCGATTCTTACGATGATCCGATTGGAACATATGAAACCAATGTCATTGGTTCAATGAAAGTTTATCTCGCTGCTCTCAAAGCTAATGTTCCATGTCTCGTGAGTATTACAACTGACAAAGTTTATGAAAATCACGAATGGCTTTGGGGATACCGTGAAAATGATCAACTTGGCGGCCATGATCCATACAGTTCATCGAAAGCATGTGTAGAGTTGATGACAGATTCATTTCGAAAATCTTTTCTTCATCAAGATCAAATGTTGCTAGCGACTGCGAGAGCTGGAAACGTGATCGGTGGTGGGGATTGGGCGAAAGATCGTTTAATTCCTGATCTCGTTAGAAATGCGAGTCAAAAAAAGATTACACCTATTCGAAATCCGCATTCGGTACGTCCTTGGCAGCACGTGCTTGAACCTTTGAACGGCTATTTAATGCTGGGCGAGAAACTTCTTCAAAATAAAAAAGAATTCTGCACAAGTTTTAACTTTGGTCCTGACGCTCATGACGTAGCGAGCGTGGACGAAATGTGTAAACTTGCGAACTCTAATTGGGCGGATATTCGCGCAGATTTTATCCCTGAAAAACACCAAAAACACGAAGCAGGTCTCTTAAAGCTTGATATTACAAAATCAAGAGAGCTTCTTAAGTGGACACCAAAATGGTCCTCTAAAAAGGCCACTGAAATGACGGTGAATTGGTACAAAGATTATTACCTGAATAACAAGACGATCACTCGAGATAATCTCCAAGAGTTTATAGCCCTCCTATGAAAAAATGTGTAAAATTCTGTAGTTTTTACTACTAGGAGTTTACCCAATGACAAAGGTTGCATTAATAACCGGTATTACCGGTCAAGATGGCGCTTATCTCGCAGAGTTTTTATTAAGCAAAGGTTACGAAGTTCACGGTATCAAAAGAAGAACTTCGTTATTCAATACAGATCGTATCGATCACTTGTTCAAAGATCCGCATGAGAAAAATGTAAAACTTTTTCTTCACCACGGTGACATGACGGATTCAAGTTCTCTCATGAGAATTATCCAAAAAGTTCAACCGGATGAAGTTTACAACCTCGCAGCTCAATCGCACGTTCAAGTTTCTTTTGAGGAACCAGAGTACACTGCAAACTCAGATGGATTAGGTGCGCTTAGAATTCTTGAGGCCATCCGCATTTTAGGATTAGAAAAAAAATCTAAATTCTATCAGGCGTCGACTTCAGAATTATATGGTCTTGTTCAAGAAATTCCACAAAGAGAAACGACTCCATTTTATCCTCGTTCACCATACGCTGTTGCAAAACTTTACGCATACTGGATTACTGTTAATTACCGTGAAGCTTACGGACTTTATGCTTGTAACGGAATTCTCTTCAACCACGAATCACCACTTAGAGGTGAAACGTTCGTTACAAGAAAAATCACACGCGGTCTTGCTCGTATCAAACTTGGTTTGGATAAATGTCTTTATCTTGGAAACATGGACGCAAAACGCGACTGGGGGCACGCTAAAGATTACGTTGAAATGCAATGGTTGATGCTTCAACAAGATAATCCAGAGGATTTTGTTATCGCTACAGGACAACAATTCACTGTACGTGAATTTGTTAAACGTTCAGCTGAAATTCTTGAAATGAAACTTCGCTGGGAAGGATCAGGTATTGATGAAAAAGCTTACGATGAAAACGGAAACGTTGTCGTTTGTGTAGATCCAAAATATTTCCGTCCAGCAGAAGTAGAAACACTTCTTGGAGATGCAACTAAAGCGAGAGAGAAACTTGGATGGACTCCAAAAATTTCTTTCGATGATCTTGTAAAAGAAATGGCCCTTGCTGATTTAGAACTCACGAAGAGAGAAGTAAAACTTCATGGTAAAGGACTAAGGGTACTTTAAGTGAAGATTCTTCTAACAGGTTCTAATGGAATGGTAGGAAAGAATATTTTGGAGCATGCGAGTGCTTCAAAATATGAATTTATCACTCCGGGAAGTCGCGACCTTAATCTTTTAAGTGCACAAGATGTTTCGGCGTTCTTTAAGAAAATTCAGCCGGATATTGTTATTCATTGTGCTGGGCTTGTTGGTGGCATTCAGGCCAACATGAAAGAACCCGTTCGATTCTTAGTAGAAAATTCAGACATGGGAAGAAATGTTGTTCTCGCTTCTCGCGAAGTGGGAGTGAAACAATTTTTGAACATGGCCAGTTCATGCATGTATCCCAAAGATTATGATGGGCTACTGTCTGAAGAATTAATTCTGACTGGACCATTAGAACCAACGAATGAAGGTTATGCTCTGGCAAAAATCATGACTATGAGATTAGGCCAGTACATCAATAAAGAAACGAATCAACTAACGTATAAAACTCTCATCCCATGCAATCTTTATGGACGTTGGGATAAATTTGGCGAACAGAACTCTCACATGGTTCCAGCCGTCATTCGCAAAATCCACAAGGCCATCAAGAATAATGAAAATTCGGTAGAAGTGTGGGGAACGGGAAATGCTCGTCGTGAATTTATGTACGCAGCTGACCTGGCCGATTTCGTTTTCTTCGCTCTTTCAAATTGGGAAAAAATTCCCGAAGTGATTAACGTTGGTCTGGGATTCGATCACTCAATCAATGATTACTATAAAGCTGTCTCAACGATCTTGGGATATACAGGTGAATTCAATCACGACATTACGAAACCAGAAGGCATGAAACGTAAATTGGTGAGTGTGGCGAAAACAGAATCACTGGGATGGAAAGCTTCAACATCACTTGAAGCAGGTATCAAAAAAACTTACGAATTTTTTAAAGAAAATGTAGAAGCAAAGGAGAATGTATGACTTACCCTCTAGCAACACCAAGTTGGGATCATAAAGAAGTTGATGCCATCAATAGAGTTATTGCTTCTGGAAATTTTTCAATGGGAAAAGAAGTTTTTTCATTTGAAGAAGAGTTCGCAAAATATACTGGCAGCAAATATTGCGTAATGGTTAACTCTGGTTCATCAGCAAATCTTGTGATGGTCGGGGCCATGTTCTATAAAAAAAATAATCCATGGAAAATCGGAGACGAAGTCATCGTTCCTGCTGTTTCATGGCCGACAACTTATTATCCGCTTTACCAATATGGTTTAAAGATTAAGTTCGTTGATATTGATCTTGAGACTTTAAACTTTGATTTAAACGCGCTTGAGAAGGCCATCACACCACAGACAAGAGGTATTCTTGCTGTAAACCTTCTTGGTAATCCAAATGAATTCGAAAGAATCCAAAACATGATTAAAGGTAAGGACATCACTCTACTTGAAGATAACTGTGAGTCTCTTGGTGCTGTTTACAAAGGCAAACAAGCTGGAACTTTTGGAGTGATGGGAACTTTTTCAAGTTTCTTCAGCCATCACATCGCAACGATGGAAGGCGGAATGGTTGTCACTGATGATCAGGAGCTTCACCACATTCTTCTTTGTTTAAGAGCTCATGGCTGGACAAGAAATCTTCCAAAAGAAAATTTAGTTTGTGGAACGAAGTCTGATGATGCTTTCGAAGAATCATTTAGATTTGTTCTTCCAGGATACAATGTTCGTCCAATTGAAATGGAAGGGGCCATTGGTAAAGAACAATTAAAAAAACTGCCGTCTTTCATTAAAGAAAGAAGAGATAATGCTGTTCACTTTCAAGAAGTTTTCAGAAACCATCCAAAGTTTTTCATTCAAAAAGAAATTGGCGAATCAAGTTGGTTTGGATTCTCAATGGTGTTTAAGCCAGAAGCAAATGTTAACAGAAAAGATATCGTAAAAATTCTTGATCAACATAAAATTGAATCTCGTCCAATTGTTGCCGGTAACTTTGCTAAAAATGAAGTTGTGAAGTTTTTCAACCACGAAATTTTTGGTGAACTGAAGAACGCTCAATGGATCGATAAGAATGGTCTATTTGTTGGAAACAACCAAGTTGATATCAGGGCACAAATCGATTTGTTGGAAAAAGCTTTAAGGTAGTTAATTGAATTCTGAACTTTTATACCACTTAAAAAATAAAAAAATTCTTATAACCGGAGGCACTGGTTTCTTCGGTAAGAATCTTTGCGAGTATCTTTGTGGATTAAATTCACAATATGATTTAAAGCTAAGTGTTTACACTGTGGCGAGAAAGCATGTTGCTCTAGCCGACGTGAATTTTGTTGAACAAGATGTTTCACTACCATTCAAAATTTCTGAACAAGTAGATTACATTATTCATGCAGCTACACCTGTAACGACAAATGGAGAGTTTGATTCAACGATGAATGTTATCGTTAATGGAACTCAAAATGTTCTAGATTACGCTTCAAGAGTAGGGTGCAAAAGAATTCTGCACATTAGTTCGGGAGCCGTTTACGGAGCTCAACCAGAATCGGTTCATAAAATTTCAGAAAATGAATCGCTCAAGAGTCCATTCTATGATTCTAAAAATGCCTACGGCACCGGCAAACGTATCAGTGAATTATTAGTGCTTGATTGGGCAAAAAAAGGAAACAATCATGCAAGCGTGGCTCGTTGTTTTGCGTTTTCCGGAAAACAACTTCAACTGGATGGTCATCTGGCCATAGGAAATTTTGTACGTGATGCTCTCACAAATAAAGAAATTCAGGTAAAGGGTGACGGAACAGCGATACGCTCGTACCTGGATGCTAATGATTTAGTGGAATGGCTTATAACTATTCTCTTAAAAGCCGATAATGGTGAAATTTTCAACGTTGGTTCTGATCACGAAGTTTCTATGAAACAATTGGCAGAATTAATTGCGAAGCTTAATGGCGAAACGAAAGTAAATATTCAAAATCAATCGTCAGCTTCACTTTCCACCAATAGATATATTCCTAATGTAGATAAAGCCAAAAAAGTGCTTCATCTTGAACAAAAAATAACTCTCGAACAATCATTAAAAAAAATGTTGGATTTTAATAAAGGATCAATATGAGTTCAATCGTAGAAAGAATTGCAGATAAATTCCAAAAGAATAACTTCAAGGCCACTATTGTTCCTGGAGTAAATTATATTCCACCATCGGGAAAAGTACTGGATGCAGAAGACTTAACAAATCTTCTTGAATCAAGTTTGGATCTCTGGTTAACGGCCGGAAGATTTGCAGTTGAGTTTGAAAAACGATTTGCAGAATTCATGAACCAAAAGTTTTGTCTTCTTGTGAACTCTGGTTCAAGTGCAAACTTAGTTGCTTTTGCTGCATTAACATCGCCACTCCTTAAAGATCGTCAGATTAAAGCGGGAGATGAAGTTATAACTGTAGCAGCAGGATTCCCAACAACAGTTAATCCAATTGTTCAGCATGGTGCTATTCCTGTTTTCGTAGACGTTACTCTTCCTGATTATGGAATTGATGTTTCCCTTCTCGAAAAAGCTCTTTCTCCAAAGACGAAAGCTGTCATGGTTGCGCACACGCTTGGAAACCCATTCGATGTAAAAACAGTTAAAGAATTTTGTACAAAACACAACCTATGGTTGGTTGAAGATTGTTGTGATGCTGTAGGTGCGAAGTTTGAAGATAAGCTCGTTGGAACATATGGCGATATCGCTACGGTAAGTTTTTATCCAGCTCACCATATGACGATGGGAGAGGGGGGAGCCGTCCTTACGTCAAATCCACGCCTGAAAAAAATTGCAGAAAGCTTCAGAGACTGGGGAAGAGACTGTTGGTGTCCTCCAGGTAAAGACGATACTTGTGGAAAAAGATTTGATCAACAGTTTGCCGATCTTCCAGAAGGGTATGATCATAAATATGTTTATTCGCACGTAGGATATAACCTAAAAGTCTCTGATATGCAGGCGGCAATTGGCTGTTCGCAGTTAAACAAACTTCCAGGTTTTATTGAAAAAAGAAACAAGAACACAAAAACTTTGATCAGACTCATTAAAGAGAAAATTCCTAACTACAATGACTATTTGATGTTGCCGACAGAAATTGAAGGAGCTCAAGCGAGTTGGTTTGGGTTCGCCATTACTCTCAAGCAAGGAAAGAGAAAGGATCTAGTTACTTTCCTGGAAAAAAATAAAATCGGAACGCGTCTATTGTTTGCGGGAAATCTCATTCGTCAGCCGCTTTATAAAGGAACGAACTATAGAGTCGTAGGCGAGTTGAAAAATACAGACACCATTATGAACAATACATTCTGGGTAGGTATTTATCCGGCCCTTGATGAATCTCACATGAATTATATTGCTGATAAACTTAAAGAAGGATTAGGTCTGTAATGAAAGTATTAATTTTAGCTGGTGGATTTGGAACTAGAATTTCTGAAGAGAGTGATATCAAACCAAAGCCGATGATTGATATTGGTGGTAAACCAATCCTTTGGCACATTATGAAGCACTATTCGAGCTACGGCTTTAATGAATTTGTTATTCTTCTTGGTTATAAAAGCTATGTGATTAAAGAATACTTTGCGAATTATTATCTCCACAATTCTGATGTCACGATTGATACTGCTAACCAGACAATGGAAATTCATAATAACTATTCTGAAAACTGGAAGATCACACTTCTAGACACTGGCCTTCACACGATGACAGGTGGACGTGTTAAAAGAGCTAAAGATTTCATTGGAAACCAACCATTCATGCTTACATATGGCGATGGTGTTTCAGATGTTAATTTGAAAGAACTTCTCGAGTTCCACAAATCTCATGGCAACAAAATCACGATGACTTCTATTCAACCGGAAGGACGTTTTGGTGCCCTTAAGATTGAAGGTGATAACAAAATCTCAAGCTTCTTAGAGAAACCTAAGGGAGATGGAGCATGGATTAATGGCGGATTCTTTGTCTGTGAACCGTCTGTGCTCAACTACATTCAAAATGATGAAACAATTTTTGAGCGTGAGCCACTTGAAAGACTCGCTCAAGAAGGTGAGCTTTATTCGTTCAAGCACGAAGGCTTTTGGAAATGTATGGATACACTCCGTGATAAGAACCAGCTTAATGAGATGTGGGATAACGGAAAAGCTAAGTGGAAGAGCTGGTAAACTAAAAGTTTATCCGCTCTTTTTCGATCACTAGAGGCTCTTTTGTAATCTTAGTTAAAATCACTCCGATGTATTCTCCAATAATGCCTATAGAGAAGATTTGGACAGCAGAGAAGAAGAAGAGCCCGATGATTAAAGGCGCCATTCCCAACTGAAAAGAATTCCAGAAAATGAGTTTTAAGAGTAAATAGATGAATGAAGCTAGTAGTGAAAGCGCTCCAATCGTAAATCCAGATATAGTAAAAAATCTTAGTGGCACTTTCGAGTGAGTGCAAATTCCGAGCATCGCCAAATCATAAAGAGTATAAAAGTTATTCGACGTTACGCCACGTTTACGTTTTGGTTGAACGTAATAGATATGATCTGTTTTAAATCCCACTTTAAAAATGAGACCGCGTAGGTATGGATAGGGATCGTCGAAGCTCTTAAGTACATTGATGACTTTTTTGTCGTAAATCCCAAAGCCCGTATAATTCTTCGCAAGTTTGGTTTCAGAAATTTTGTTGATGATATTGTAATAAAGTGTGCGGATAGCAAACATAACGGCGGATTCTTCACTTTCCTTCTTAATGGCAACAACGACTTTATTACCTTCTTCCCATTTTTTGATCAAAGTCGGAATAAGGTTCGGTGGATCTTGCAGGTCTGAAACTAGCAAAATGACCGCATCACCACTTGCCTGGAAAAGGCCGTAAGCCGGAGATCTAATATGTCCAAAGTTGCGACTATTGAGAATGACTTTTACTCTTTGATCTTGAGAGGCAAGCTCTCTTAAAATCTCCTGAGATTTATCAGTAGAACTGTTATCGATAAAAATATGCTCGTAGTCGTATTCTTTTAAATGTTGTTCAAACTGAGCCTTAACTTCCTGGTAAACCGCATGTAAGTTTTTTTCTTCATTGTAACATGGAGATACGATACTAATCTTTTTCATCATTTATTTCTCAGAAGTGCGTGATAGTATATTCATTCTATTTATTTAAAAAGTGATCAGCAAATGAAAAATTTTCTATCGAAGAATCCATCAATTATCTTTATCGTTGCGTCTCTCGTTCAGTATAGAGAAATTTTATTCGCTAATAAGATGATCGGTTGGGATAGTCTAGATGCCATTTTTCCTCACTTTCTGTATATGGTGGATGCTTTCAAGAATTTTTCGCTTCCTTATTACAATCCTCTGATCCAGGGAGGATTTTCTTTTGGTGAGAATTTTTTCACGGCATTTCTTCTTAATCCCATCGATATTTTTTTGGCACTAATATCAACAGTTCTGTCGCCATTATTCATTTTCCAACTTCAATTTCCTATTCTAGCTGCTTTGAGTGGATATTGGATTTATCGCTTCTTCTTGAGGATTAACAACGATCAAGCTTATTCAATACTAGGCGGATTATGTTATTCCACTGGAATGCTGTTTCCTGTAGCGGGGCAGTTGCCATTCTTTTATGCTTTTGTTTTTTTGGCCTTTATGATTTTTCCGTTCCCGATTTTAGCTGAGACTAAAAAGAAGCTCTCACTTGCAGCTTCATTGGTGTTTGCAGTTAGCTTTTTAATTAAAAGCTATTATTTCTTCATTCCATTTTTTATGCTTCTCTCTTTCTTTGGCCTTATTAAGTTTTATAAAATGTCTCCGAAGAAGCTCGTGCTTTTACTAGGGATAGTTTCATTAAGCTATATAGTTATTACTTTTCCCATTCTCTTTTATTTAAAAACATCGCTATCTGATCTCTTGGGTAGTTTCGTGTCACCAGAACCTCGTCTAAGGTCTCTCGTACCCGAGCAAGTTTTCTATAATTCTTCAATCATTAGTGTGATGGGTGATATTATCGATAATAAAATCATTACCGGTGGAGCATGGACCAAAGGATTCAACATCGGTCTCGTTTTTCTTTTTTTTGTTCAATTCTCATTGCTCGTTACTCAAAAAGAAAAAGCTAAAGAAAAGAGTGCGCTTCTTTTCTTTATGGTTTTTACCATGTTTGTGGCTAGAGGATCTTTCAATTCACTTCACAATGCACTACCATTGATAAAAAGTTTTCGCTGGGCCTTTTCGTACGTTTATTTCTCGCAGATATTTTATCTTCTCTTTATTTTTCTATATCCAATCAAATGGGAACAAGTCTCAAAAAATCAAACTAAGGTAGTGAGCATCGTTACAATAGTGCTTTCTGCGCTCATGTTCTGGAAAACATCTAATCCAAAGGCGCTTTATCAAATTGTGATAGTTTTGTGGCTTATATATTCTTTTATCAAGAAACCGGAATGGGTAATCTTTGGAGTATGGGCCTTAACTTTGTATTACACGACAAAGTCTTTTCACTTTAACAACGTTCCTGCGCACCTCGAGAAACCTCTAGTTAAGAATCGTGAGCTTATACTTCAATTAAATCAAAATGAACGTTTACCTTCTAAATTTGGTGATTATGTTTGGCATGATCGCACCTGGCTTTACACAAAAAAACCAACAATGGATGGATATAACAATTCCGTACACCCAATTTTTTGGTATCTAAAAGGACATGAGATTACAAAAAATATTGTCATCCCTCTTTGTATGAATGGAGAGTATGTAATCAAGGACCGCAAGTCTTATCCGGAAAATGATAATAAATATCTTGAAGCTTATCGTGATGATCTGCTTCAGATGGTAGAAAAAAATAAATGCCTTCAGACCATTACTACAATTGATTTCAAAATGGATAGCTTAAGATTTAAAACTCAAAGTAACCACACTTTAGTTTTACAGAATATGAGTTCATTTAAACTAAATTCTCGAGGATTAGAAAAAAATCTTCCTGGAGGAATTCGTTTGATAAGTGCTCCTATTGGTACGGAAATTACTTTTGATTTTAACAAAAGTTTATGGGTAAAGGTCATCGCCTTTAACATATTTTTTCTAGGTGTAATAATCTTGTTCGGATTACAAGTAAGTTTGAATAGCTTCAGAAAGAGAAGCTTCGTCTAATTTATGAAAGCGAATGGCATATTCGTAACTACCACAGCCTTTTGTGAAATAATCGCGAATACCATGTTTTCTAAGTTTTATCGAAAGCCCGTTCTCAGCAATGATGTCCGCTAGACTTGATCCTAATCCACCATGAACGGAATGTTCTTCGAGAGAAATAATTTGAGTATACTTACTCATCTTTGAGGCCAGGTCTTTATTGTCGGTGAAACTCAAAATTGGGCAAGAATAAAGCGATAGATTATATTTTTTTGCTAGCTCGACGCCTGTACTAACCATGGAGCCAGTAGCAAAAATTGCAATTGAACCTTTATTTTCTATAACCGGAATTGCAGATGAGAGCTGAACATTGTCACTAACATTATGTACAGCGGGTTTATCAGATTTACCGATACGAATGTATGTCGGCATTTTTTCTTTGAAAGCTTGTTCCAGACACAATTTCATTTCAAATTTATCAGCAGGCGAGAAGATTTTAATTGGAAGCGTTCTTAAAGCAGCAACGTCTTCCCCGCATTGGTGGCTGGCCCCAAGAGTTGTATAAACAGTACCTGCTCCATCTCCAAGAATTATGACTGGAAGATTCTCATAACAAATACTCATTTTGATAAATTCAAGAACACGCATAGGAACGAAGCACGCGAGTCCGTAAATGACCATCTTTTTACCAGTTTTGGCCATTCCACCAGCTGCACCAACAAGTGCTTGTTCAGTTACACCAGTGTTATAGAATTGGTCTGGCGCTTTTTTTCTGATTTCGTCAAACAGAGCGTAGCCATGATCACCTGACATAACGAAAAAGTTTTTATCTTCAGTCGCTTTGGTTGCAAGAAAATTTGATAGTACTTCTCTCATTAGTTCAACTCGCTTAATGCTTTTTTGTAAGTTTCTTCAGTGAGGCGTGTGTAGTGCCAAATATTATCATCTTCCATGAAAGAGACGCCCTTTCCTTTCATTGTTCTAGCTATGAGAGCTTTTGGTTTTGATGAAGTGCTTTTTGTTAGTGTGTTTAAAGCGTTTTCGAGTGCATTAACATCGTGACCATCACATTCTAAAACTTCATAGTTAAATGCTTCGAACTTGGCTTTAAATGGTTCCATGTTGAGAACATGGTGACAGCGTCCCATGGCCTGAAAGCTGTTGGCGTCGATTACGAGAATAAAATTGCTGAGCTGTTGATGAGCGGCAATCATAATTGATTCCCACGCACTTCCCTCATTTAATTCTCCATCGCCAACGATGCAGAAAATTTTTGAAGGAGCTTTATCTATTTTTTTTGAAAGAGCGATACCAGTGGCGACTGTAATTCCTTGACCGAGAGATCCTCCAGATACTTCTATTCCGGGAACGTGAGAATCGGCGAGACCTGTTAGTGAAGATCCGTCGCTGAAATAGTTTTCGATTTCTTCATCTTTGATCATGCCTAGAGCGTGGAGTGAAGAGTAGGTGGCCATTACACCGTGGCCTTTGCTTAAACAAACATAGTCACGGTCTTTGTCGAATGCCTTTAATTTTTTTAGATCAACGAATTTTGAATAAATCACACTAACAATTTCAACAAGCGAAAACGAACATCCGATGTGAACGGATTTTGCGTTAAAAGCCATGCGGAGAATTGTTTTTCTAAGATCTTTGGGAGTTGTCATCAGTTATCCTAAAAATTTTTCTGAAATATTTATTATTGTATAGATAGTAAGCGGCATAGCAAGCGATGAGTGGGTAAAAGCTATCGCGTAGTCGACCGCTCCAGGGGCTTATGTAGGCAGCAAAAAGTAAAAATATCAACAATGGTAACCACAAGTAAAAATGAACGGAACTTTTTTTGAAGTTTTTTAAGAGCCCAGCAATTGCAGAAATGATAATCACCTGATTGATGAACGAGCCCCAGGTTAATAGGGAGCTTGGTCCCGTAAAAATGCTGAACTTATTGTTACTGAAATAAGGTGAGAACAAGATTTTTATGAATGCAACTGGATATGGAATCATGTAATTGAACTGATTAATTATGTCAGAAAAGGAAGAATGATAAGATCTTTGTTGCTCTATCTTTTCTAAAAGCATTCTGTATTCTTTGGGCAAAAATAGGATAAATGTAAATAGCAAGAATGCAGATATTGAAAAAAAAGTTATTAAGTTTCTAAGAGTAGATCTTACAAATTGGGTTAAATAAATACCTAAAAAACAAGGAATAAAGAGAGCTGAAATGTAGAACCTTTCATTTAGTAGTAAAATTAAGCTTATAATTAGGGGTAAAGAGTAAAGATATCGCTTATCTATAAAAATTTTCAACAAGCTTAAAATAATTAAAGAAACATAAAACTGAACGGCACTTTCTTTGTAAAAAACAAGTGTATAGAAAAAAATCGTAGGACATAGACCATAAATAAGAACTGCGAGAAATGCGATTTCTTCATCCCATAATTTTTGAGCAATTTTATGAATACAGAAAAGCGTAAACATTTTAAAAACTGCTTGGGCCATTGTTGTGGCAAATACATTTTTACCGAAAACTGAAATCATAAGAGCAGTAACAAGGTGAGTGCTTCTTCCGGAGACTGCATTCAATTCATGTAGGCTCAAAGTCCCTTTTTTTATCATTTCTATTAGGGAGAGTGATTGTGGAAGGTGCGTGTATACTGAGTCTTGAACCCAAAAATAGTCAGTGTGTATATTAAATAAGTATCCACCCATGGCTATACCCAAAGTCAAAGCAAATAGTTGCCCATATAAACTGACTAAGTTTCTACATTTCGGTCTTATGTTTAAATTTAGATAAATGAGGACAAAAGTAAATAAGATGAATCCGACACTATTGCTGTTCTGAACAACTACATCGAAATTTTTCATGCCCAAAATGTAAAATATGCCAGTTATAAAGCATAAAAGAGGGAGAAAAATGCTTAGAGAAAGATACTTATCGATTCTCAGAAAAAATCCTCAGACAAATGAAATGAGTGACTATCTTACTTAGAGTTGATGGAAATGAAACGTTTTAATTATTAGAGATCAATTTCAAACTTTTTTTGCGAATTATTCAAACAAATTCCCGGTACAGATTGCCAAAGCGTCAGCTTAGGGAGGATATTATTTCAAATAAATTTTGCTTCCCCGTTTTTTGAGCTCAACTATTTTATGCGTAAAAAGAAATTACTCTTTGTTTTTGGAACTCGTCCTGAAGCTATTAAAATGGCGCCTCTTGTATTGAAGGCTCGAGACGACATAAATTTTGACGTTAAGATTTGCGTCACTGGACAGCATCGTCAAATGCTTGATCAAGTTTTATCAATTTTTGGCATTAAGTCTGATTTTGATATGAACCTAATGAAACCTAATCAAACGCTAAATGATGTCACTAGACAAGTTATAGAAGGATTGGATTCTATTTTGTCGGCAGAGCATTTTGATTGTGTTTTGGTGCACGGTGACACATCGACAACGATGGCCGCCAGCTTAACTGCATTCCATAAAAAAGTTCCTATTGCTCACGTAGAAGCAGGACTTCGTACATACAATCTACAATCTCCATGGCCAGAAGAAATGAATAGGAGAGTTGCAGGATTGCTCTCTACTTGGCACTTCGCTCCAACAATCAAAAGTTCTGAAAATTTGTTAAGTGAAAATGTACCAAGTGCTTCTGTTTTTATAACTGGAAATACAGTCATAGATGCACTCCAAGTAGTAATTAAGAAAATTGAAAATGATTCTGAATTAAAGACTAAGTTGGCAGAGCAGTTTAAGTTTCTGGATTCCACTAAGAGAATGATTCTCGTAACCGGTCACCGAAGAGAAAATTTTGGAGACGCCTTCTTAGACATTTGTCATGGATTGAAAAAAATTGCAATTGAACATGATGTGCAAATTGTCTATCCAGTACATTTAAATCCGAATGTTCAAAAACCAGTTAATGATGTTCTTGGTGACACTAAGAATATTTTCCTAATTGAACCTCAAGAATATCTTCCATTTGTGTATTTAATGAAGAGATCACATCTCATAATTACAGACTCAGGCGGGGTTCAGGAAGAGGCGCCATCGCTTGGTAAGCCTGTTTTAGTAATGAGAGAAACAACGGAACGCCCGGAAGCAGTTGAAGCTGGAACAGTAAAGCTGGTTGGCGCAAGTGGTTCTCGTATTTTTACCGAAGCTACAAATTTATTAACAAATGAAACTGAATATCAACGAATGAAAATGACCATTAATCCTTATGGTGATGGCTTGGCATGTGAAAGAATCCTGGAGATATTAAATGGTGAAATCAGAATTTAAAAAAGTTTCGGTTGTTGGACTAGGTTATATTGGTCTTCCAACAGCAGCAGTATTAGCAAGTCGAGGAATTGAAGTTCTCGGATTAGATGTTAATCAACGTGTAGTTGAAACAATTAATAAAGGCGATATCCACATTGTTGAACCTGGATTGGATGTTGTCGTTAGATCATCTGTTGGTGCAGGAAACCTGAGAGCTTCATTAAAAGCTGAACATGCAAACGCTTATTTAATTGCTGTTCCAACTCCTTTTAAAGCAAATCATGAACCAGATGTTTCATATGTAAAGTCTGCAGCAATGGCCATAGCGCCTGTATTGGAAAAAGGTGATTTGATTATTCTTGAATCAACATCTCCAGTAGGAACTACTGATCTGATGAGAGGATGGTTAAAAGACGTTAGAAAAGATCTCACTTTCGCTTCTGAAAATAGTGAAGAGTGTGATGTTTACTTAGCTTATTGCCCAGAAAGAGTTTTGCCAGGACATGTTCTCAAAGAATTGATTGAAAACGATAGAGTTATTGGTGGTATTAATAAAATTTCTGCAGAGAAAGCGAAAGATTTCTACAAAACTTTTGTCGAAGGTGAATGTATCATCACAAATGCCAGAACAGCTGAAATGACTAAGCTTACAGAGAATTCATTTCGTGATGTGAACATTGCTTTTGCTAATGAACTCTCTCTACTTTGTGATCAATTTAATATTAATGTCTGGGAATTAATCAAACTTGCTAACAGACACCCACGTGTAAAAATTCTTCAACCAGGACCTGGAGTTGGTGGCCATTGTATTTCAGTAGACCCATGGTTCCTAGTTCACCAATCACCGGAGTATGCAAAGCTTATTCATACAGCAAGACTTGTAAACGATTACAAGCCTCACCATGTATTAAAGAAGGTTGAAGCTGCTGCTGAAAAATTTAAAAAGCCTACAATTGCATTTTTTGGTTTAGCTTTTAAACCTAACATTGATGACTTAAGAGAATCTCCTGCTATGGAAATTGTTACTGCATTTGCCAAAAAAGGTTTAGGTAATGTTGTTGCTGTGGAGCCATTTGTGGAAAATCTACCTGTCCATTTGGGCGATCTTAAAGTTGCTAAAATGAATACAAGTGAAGCCATTGAAGCCGCGGATATTTTAGTTCTATTAGTAGATCACGATGAGTTTAAAGAAATTGATAAATCAAAAGTGATGTTAAAAGTTGTGATCGATACAAGAGGAATTTGGAAGTGAAACAAGTTGTAATTAGAGGCGGAGGAGTTGTGGTAGATGATGTACCAACTCCACAATTGGAAGCAGGAACAGTTTTAGTTGAAGTTCAAGCATCATGTATTTCAATTGGTACTGAAATGTCAGGTGTAAAAACATCTGCCCTTCCCCTATGGAAGAGAGCGATGCAACAGCCTGAAAATGTTAAAAAAGTTTTAGAGTCTGTAGCCCAACAAGGCGTGACTCGAACAATGAGTTTGGTCAAAGGTAAGCTTTCTGCTGGAAATGCCACTGGATACTCAGCTTCAGGGAGAGTTCTTGCAGTGGGCGCAGGAGTAGAAGGTTTTGCTCCTGGTGACCGTGTTGCGTGTGCAGGTGCTCAATGTGCGCATCATGCAGAAATAATTCGAGTACCTCAAAACTTAACCGTTAAAATTCCTGATAATGTTTCAGTCGAGGAAGCCTCTACTGTCACTTTAGGAGCCATTGCTCTTCAAGGAGTAAGACGAGCTTCACCAACTTTAGGTGAAAGCTTTGTTGTTGTTGGACTCGGAGTTTTGGGACAATTAACTGTTCAATTTTTAAAAGCGAATGGATGCAGAGTCATCGGAGTTGACCTTGATAGTTCAAGAGTAGAAGTCGCTCTTAAACATGGAATGGATTTCGGAATTTCTAAAGACTTTGGTTCAAATATAGATCAAGTCGCTCGACTTACTGATGGCAATGGAGCCGATGGTGTCATTATCACTGCAGCTACCTCATCAGATGAAGTTATTAGCCAAGCTTTCAAAATGACTCGAAAAAAAGGTCGCGTTGTCTTAGTGGGCGATGTTGGACTTGATTTAAATCGTGGTGACTTTTATGCAAAAGAAATAGATTTCTTCATTTCTTGTTCTTATGGTCCCGGTAGATATGACAATCTTTATGAAGAGAAAGGATTAGATTATCCATTGCCATTTGTTAGATGGACTGAAAATAGAAATATGGGCCAATACCTTTCACTCATTTCTCAAAATAAAGTGAATGTAAAAAGCATGGTCTCAAAAACCTATCCGCTGGAAGAAGCATCGGCTGCTTATGATGATTTGAAAGGCGAGGGTTCAAAGTCTCTAATGGTGTTACTCACGTACCCACAAAAGACACTCGTGGAAAAACTTAAGACACGAGTTGAAAATCCACTCTTTGATTCACCATCAAAAGGAAAAGTGAAGCTCGCAATAGTTGGAGCTGGTGGATTTGCTAAGGGGATGCACTTACCAAATATTCAAAAACGTAGCGATCTTTATTCACTAAAGGCTATTGTGAGTCGTACTGGACACAATGCCATTGCTACAGCTAAGCAATTTGGCGCTGAATATTCTAGTTCAAACTTTAACGACGTATTGGCAGACAAAGATGTAAACGCAGTTGTAATAGCAACTAGACACAATTTACATGGTTCAATGGCCCTAGATGCTCTTAAGGCTGGAAAAAATGTTCTACTAGAGAAGCCATTAACAATTTCAGAAAATGAACTTAAAGATATTAAAAATTATTTTGAAAGTAATTCGAAAACACCAATCTTGTTAACAGGCTATAATCGACGCTTCTCACCTTACATTCAAAAAATCCAGAACCTTCTAAAAAACAGAACTAATCCGATGATCATAAATTACAAAATGAACGCCGGATTTTTACCTAAAGATCATTGGACACTTAGTCCAGATGAAGGGGGCGGAAGAAATTTAGGTGAAGCTTGTCATATTTATGATGTTTTCACTTTTTTAACAAATTCAGAAGTTGCCGATGTAAATGTTCAAAATATTACCCCAGAGACATCTCACTACTCTGGTAAAGATAATTTTGTAGCAACTTTTAAATTTAAAGACGGATCTGTTGCAACACTTACTTATGTGGCCATAGGAAGTAAGGATTTTCCAAAGGAAACAATGGAAATTTTCTGTGATGGTCTAGTTGTTAATCTTAATGATTATAAAAAACTTGAAGTGCATGGTGGAAAATTAATTCACTCTTCAACTTCACCTGAAAAAGGTCAAATGGAAGAAATCGTGGCGTTTGCTGATGCAATTAATGGTAAGGCAGAATGGCCGATTCCATTATGGCAGCAGTTCCAAGTTTCCGAGATGGCATTTTCTGTAGACAAAAAATTGGTGTAAAAATATGTGTGGAATTTTAGGCGTAGTAGAACTAGAAAAAAGAGAAGACTTCCTATCCCCTGAAACGTTTATAAAAATGAACGATACAATGGTTCATCGCGGTCCAGACGGCGAGGGATTTTATTTTTCGACTGATTTGAACATTGACCAAATTTCAAAATCGCTTGAAGGTAGAAAAAACATTGTCACAAATTTTTCTAAACCAAAACATAGAAGAGTGTATTTAGCTCATCGTCGTCTTTCGATTTTAGATTTAGACTTGGCAGCAGGACAGCCGATGGCAAATCCTGCTAAAAATATTTTCATTACTTTCAATGGTGAAATATACAATCATCAAGAGATCAAAGACGAATTGATCAAAGACGGATACGTATTTAGGACTAACCACTCAGACACTGAGACAACACTTTATGCTTATGAAAAATGGGGTGTGGATTTCGTCTATAAATTAAGAGGAATGTTCGCAATTGTAATATGGGATGAGCGTAATGATCGAGTGCTTATGGTCCGAGATAGGACAGGAATTAAGCCACTCTATTATACAATACAGAAAAACAGACTCTATTTTGCAAGTGAAATTAAAGCGATTCTTGCTGATTCAAGTATTCCCAAAGAGCTCAATAAGAAAGGTCTTTACGATTATCTTTCTTTTTTGACTGTGCCAGCGCCAGATACATTATTTAAAAGCATCCACAAAATTCCTGCTGGTCATATGTTAATGATTGAAAAAGGAAAAGTGTTTCCATTAAAAGAATATTGGGATGTTTTCGATAATTGGAAAGATCTAAAGGGTAAAAGTGAAGAGCAAATAAAAGAAGAGTTAATTTCAGAACTCAAAGAAAGCGTTTCACTTCACATGGCCGCAGATGTTCCTGTTGGTGTTTTCCTTTCAGGTGGTATCGATTCAAGTTTGAATGCTAAGTTGTTTTCTCAACTTAGTCCTGACAAGGTTAAGTGTTTTTCAGTTGGTTATAAAAACGATGATCAGCTAACGACTTACAAAAATGAATTTGAATATGCTCGATTAATGGCAAAGAGTATCGGAGCTCAGTATCACGAAAAAGAACTAACGCAAGAAATGTTTATTGATTTTATACCTAAGCTTATTCATCACCAAGATGAGCCAATTGCAGATCCTGTTTGTTTTCCTGTCTATGAAGTTTCTAAACTTGCTAGAGAAAATGGTGTCATCGTTTGCCAAGTTGGTGAAGGAAGTGATGAGCTTTTTTGGGGGTATGAGAGTTGGAAAACATTTAGCAAATTAAATAGTTTTAATAAAATTCCTGGGACGTGGCCATTTAAGAAAATGCTTCTAGAAGGTTCAAAGCTGGCAGGAAAAACTGGAAAGCAATTTGAATTTTTAAGAAGAGGTGTTGAAGGCGAACCCATATTTTGGAGTGGCGCTGAAGCGTTTACTGAAGCAGAGAAGCGAAAATTACTTAATGCGGATTTCTTAAAAGAATTTAAAGGCTATTCTTCTTATGAAGTTATTAAGGATTTTAGAAAAAAATTTGAAGAACGTTGTCCTGAGCCTAGTTTTTTGAATTGGATGGCGTACTCAGATTTAAAATTGAGATTACCTGAACTTCTACTTATGAGAGTTGATAAAATGGGAATGGCTGTTTCACTTGAAGCACGCGTTCCTTTTTTAGACCACAAGTTTGTAGAATATGCTCTGAGCGTTCCGTCAGAGCTGAGATCTAAAGATAACGTCTCAAAATACATCCTGAAAAAAGCTGTGGAACCATTACTTCCTCATGAAATTATTTACAGAAAAAAACAAGGATTCGGAGCACCTGTTCACGATTGGTTTATGGATCAACTGGGTACATACGCTAAAGGAAAGTTACTAAGTAAAAACTCGGAACAATATTTTTCTTTAGAAAATGTAAAAGATAAATTTGAAAAGAAAGATAATACAAATCTTTGGTATATGCTTAACTTTTTAGAATGGAATGATCTTAATCTAAAAAATTAGGCATTATGCGACTACAAGAATTAAAAAAGATTTTTAACTCAGAATCAACATACAGTGTGATCGAAAATAATTTTCCGATCATAACTTATCTGTTTATTTATGTATTTTTTGTTCTTTCTGGTACGTGGTTTATACTGGATAAAAATTCGTTACTTGCTGAGATCTACTATATCATCTCGGGCGTTAGCTTTATAGAGCTAACTTCATCCAAGCATGATACCTTTTTGATGGTTCTGTTGATTCCTCCTGTAGCATTTGTCACTTCTTACGTATTAACTAATAGTTTTTTTAAGAAAAGAAAAATTCCTTTTGTCTTCGAAGAAGAGTCCAACTTTAAATTACTTGTTTCTTTTTGGGCCATATCTTTCGTGATGGCGATAGTTGCGCTCAAGAGAGCTGATGCATTTGAGAATGCAGCGACCTGGCTCGCTAGCTATGATGAATGGATTGCAGCTAGATACAAAGTTCTTACTACAATTGGAGTGTATGAGTTTGTAAATATCTATATTCTGTTGCCAACATTAACTGTCATCATATCTTTAAAGACATATGCAAAAACAAATAAGTTAATTATGAGTTTAGCTATTCTCATACCAGCAGTTGTGATTGAAATGTTGGTTTTTCAGAAACGTCCACTAATGATTTTTTTACTTATTTATTTAGCTTCTTTTGTTATCTACAAAAAAAGTTTCAAGTATTTATTTGCAGGTGCTCTGAGCATTCTATTCATTTTTTTAGTTTATTTGCTGTTGGTCTTATTGCCTTCATTAGAAATCAAGAAAACTAAACTAGTAAGTCCTAATAAAGTAGATGCCGGTAAACAAGAGAAAGTATTGGCTAAACGTGAGTTTAGGAAGAATGCTACCCAACTAGTAAATGAAATGAAATTTACTGAAAGAGTTTCAGTGTCAGCTATTGGAAGTCTTTTCTTTAGAGTTTCTCTGCCCGCATTGTTTTATGTTCAAGCTTATCCAGAAATATATCCATATGAAGAATTTCATTATCCATTTAAAGCTAATTCTCCAACAGATAATGTCGATGTATATAAATTAATGTGGCCGGGACATAACTGGGGGAATGCAAGCGCTCCTGCAAATTTTATTTTTTATTCTCAAGTTGGTGTCTGGGGCTCAATACTTTGCTTTGTGGTTTTAGGGTGCTTTACAGGCATTTGTTGGAACTATTTCAAACAGGGAGTTCCAAGTCCTGAGCGAATTGTTCAATCTTCTTTATTACTTATTTTTATGATGTATATAACGATGGATTCATTTGTTAACTCCATTTCCACTTCATACGGAATAATGTGGGGACTGGCATTGGTTCAATTTATTTTGATCATTACCAGTCTTAAAAAAAGAATTACAAGTTAATTATTTTATCTACATGTGTATCCCATGTGTAATTTTGCATACAGTTTTGATAAGAGTTCACTCCGACCTTAGAAAGAATTTCATTGTTCTTTTCATCTAAGCAGTACTCTAAGCATTGGACGAATTGCTCCACATCATTTGGCTCGAATAATAATCCATCAAAATCGATGGATTCAGGCTTTTCTTTTTTATAAAGATACAGCGGCTTTTGAAATACATCTTTGATTTGGTAAAGTGCAGATGCAATGATCGGTTTTTTGTATGCCATATATTCAAATAGCTTTGTTGGAGAGCCAAAAAATGCTTCACCTTCTCTTTTAATGTGAGGACTTAGAAAAACATCTGAGGCATACAGATAATCGGGTGCTTCTGATTGAGGGATAATACCAGTGAAAATTACGTGCTTTGAATATCTTTCCTCAGAAAGCGAGTTTACAACGTTGTTGTAAAGAACACCGTTTCCGATCATAAGAAATTTGAATTTTTTGTTTGGATTGTTCTTGCGATCAATGAAGACCTTGATTGCGTCAGCTAAAAACTCAACACCGTGCCAAGCTCCAAAAGTACCGATAAAAGTGAACACGAGCTCATCATTACTAATATTGAGATCTTTTCTAATTTTTTCCCTAGTGTGGATTTCGTGGTTCTTGTAATCATACTTTTTAGGATCAATGCAATTGGGATAAGTCACTATTTTTGATTTGGGAATTCCCCTGTCTAGAAGTTCATCTTCAAGAACTTTAGAGATGGTTACTATTCGAGAAGCTTGACCTAGACAAAAGTCTTCAATTTTTTGAGCTAGTTGGGGATACTTTAAACCTTTCGACCAATTTTTTTGTATCCAAACCTCAGATCCATTATATTCTACGATAAGAGGAATATTAAATAACTTTGAAGCGAGTGCTCCGGAATAGTTATAAATTGTTAAACGTTGATAAATACATTTAGGTTTGGTTTTTAGATTTTTCAAATATTTAAAAAACATGTTTGAAAGCTGTAATTGATTAAGCTCATAAGGAGCAGCAAATCGAATTTTGTACGATTTGTTGAGATCAACAATATGTACTTTTTCATCAATCATAATAGGGCTTTCACAGGTTACGTATTTGACGTTAAATTTTTTAACGAGGGAGTTTACAACCCCTGAAATGTGCCCAATTGAACCGCCTGCCTTGATACCAAACCACATATTAGTTTTTAAATAAAAAATTTCAGAGACCGCTTCGAAATTTAAAGTAGTCGGACTAGGTTTCAAGGCTGACAGTAATATGTTCGTTTTTAGGTAGTTTATGTAATTAACGAAAGAATAAAAAAGTATTCCTAAAGACCTGAAAAAAATCTCTGGGAAATACATATGCACGATTTTATTTTCCTTCAAAACTTTATAATGGGTTTTGAATGCAAATATACCGAAACAAAGCAAAATATACTCAAGGTAATCGGTGTTTTCTCCTTTTAAATTCAGAATAAAATCGTTACTTCTACTTTTTTGAATCAGCTTGATTATGCCCGAAAATCCATGTGAGTGTTTCAGCTCAAAAATTGACAAATAATTAACATCGTTGCCATGTAAATGAAGTGAATTTTCTAAGTATTTTTTCTCGCTAGCAATTGGTTGATGTACAGATAGTATTGTTGTCTTCAAGTGAAGGGTCCTTTTTGTCGTTGTTATCAAAAAATAATATATAAACCACGTTTAAAATAAATATTGCAAAATAAGCAGCGAGAGAGGAAATCGCAGCGGCATGAACTCCGATTTCTAATAAAAGATAATAATTCAGAATAACATTTAAAAAACAACTTGAAATAAGTGATGAGAATACAAATAAAGGTATTTTTCGTGCAGATAAGTAATTCATTAAAATTGTGTTAGCCCCTAGGAATGATACAGCGATAGTTAACCACTTAAGAGATTTTGCTGACTCAATAAATTGCTTCCCAAAAATAAGGGAGATTATATCGTCACTAAAAATGAAAACAAATATGCAAATCGGGACCATAAATCCAAATATCATTCCGACAGTCTGCCAAAGGTCTTTTCTCCCTTGCCCAACATTTTTAATGAATTTGGGAAAAATTAGTTGGCCAACAATAGATGGAACAATAAGCAATGAATCCGTTAGTGAACTTGCGACTGAATATATGCCTGTCGCCTTTGTACCCAGGATGGCTTCGATCATCCAAATATCAATCTTCAAAATTAAAAACATCAATAGACATACAAAATACAAGCGAGCAGCAGTTCCGGTAGATTGCTTTAGAAGTTGAAGATTCAACATTTTCTTAAAATCTGAAAGTTTATTGGAAAATATTTTTTTTGTATAAAGATAAGTGACTACGAATGAGAGAAAGCTGCAAAATAATACGGCTTCAGCAGTTTTAAATATAAATGCGGCCGGAACAGCCGCCAACAAAAATGATAGTTTTTGTAGCAACTCAGACATATTAAATTCTTTAATTTTACCCAGTGCAATTAATATATTCTGATTAAATAATGAAATGAGGCCCATTGGTACACAGATCAAACTGATTGCGATCGATTCTGTTGCTTCAATATTCGATGAATAAAACATAAAATAAACAATCAAGAATATTAAACAGAATAATATAGATCCTAAAAAAATGATTAATGCATTGTTGGCGAGTATGGAGTGGAGTAATTCGGGTTTTTTTGAAAGATGAATTGTATTAACGGAATGAAATCCTAAATTTGCAAACTGCACCCCGATTGAAATGACAGAAGCCGCAAAGGCAAATTGTCCTCTTTCAAAAACTCCGAGTTCTCGAATTATAAAAATACTTCCGATTATTGAGATAAATTGCACAGAGAATCGAGTGAAAATAGTTTGTAATATTTGTCGAAAAAAAATATTAGTAACTCCCAGCTTTAAATTGATCATAGTTTTTTAATTTTTATTTTCATGTGGTTTTTGGTTGTCTCATCAATTTTGTTAAGCTCGATTAATGAATATATAAGGTTGAAATTTTAGATTGTAATCAATAGTGTTAATTCTTGAGATGTTATCAATACAGTGGGCAACTTTAGAATTGATTTTTAAGCCTAAAAAATTATTTGGATAAACTGGGTAGTAAATTTTTGAAAGTTTTGCAAAATTTATTTCAGGGCTTCTTTCGAAGTATTTTTCAGGCTCTTTATAATTGATTTTGAGTTTTGACATTCCAGTTGAACAAGAGTGTGTGTTTTTAAATTCAACAACAATGTACTCAAAGTTTTGACTAAATTTGAGATTTAAATTCAAAGTCGTATCTAAGTTATTTGTCAAGACAACGGCTTTTAGTTTTTCTGTCTTTGCCTTCAAGAAGTTTTCTTCAACTAAAGATTTTAATTTATTGTGTTGGTATTGTTTTAGTGGAATAAGCACTATTGCTACAACCATAGAAAAAATTGAAAAACTAGTAAGTGCTTCTTTTAGTTTAAACTTTGAAAAGTTTTCAAAAAAGGTTCTCTTTCTTATAAAAGTAGGTAAAAGAAACACCCTATAGAGAACTTCTCTTATTATGAATAATAGAGTCAAAATCGCTAAAATTTCCATTTGGAAGTAATGGCGAATATTAAATTGTATTGCAGGATAAGATAAGAAAAAAATGTAAGAAAAAATTGAAATTACTAAAATTTGCTGTGAGTAGAAAATGCTGACCAGTAAGCCTGCAATTGAGAATATGATTATAGGATTGATATTTTTTACAATAGTAAAGAACTTAATGGCGTAAGCATTGGCCTCATGAACTAGTCTAGATGAGGTAGGTAAGAAACGATTTGCAGACTCATAAGGAAGTTTTATTATTGTAAAAGCACTTTTAATCCCTCTTTTTAAAAGAGTATCAGGGAAATTCACCAAAACAGCGATTAGAAAATCAAAGGCCGACTTTGCATATGAGTCGTTTAAGAATTTTGTTTCTTTTTTATAGTGATGCAACGACGATGAATCGATTTTCGCAGCTAAATAGATATCATTATAAGAAGCGAGTAGTTCCAAGTAGCCATTTTCAATTAAGATTTCTTTATTTGTATCTGTATCAAGAGGAGTCAAACCTAGAAGTGTTACATGATAAAGAGGAGCTTTTGGTGAAAAATCTTTTCCATCAAAATTGATTTTAGAAGTTATTGGTAAAGTTATAAGCTTGAAAACCAGCGTCATAATCAGACATAACGAGATCCACTTTGCGATAGTCTTTAAAATTACTTTTAAATCATTAGTTTTAAAATTTATGAGTTGTAAATGACTAATCAAAAATATGAGATATGCTGCAGGTAAGAATATAGCTAGATCGACCCTGAACCCATAACCAACTCCAGAAACAATGCCCAGAATAATTGTTAACCAAATACTTTTGCCATAATCATCTTTATTTTTATAGATGTATACGAGTAATAAAAATGAGGTTACGAAAAAAGGGGCTTTTCCATAGTCGCGTAAATGTGGGAAGTTAGACAAATGCATTGTTGAAGACATGAAAAGCAGAGAACCTAATAAGGCCATCAATTGATGAAAAAATAGAATAAAAAACCAGTAAGATGCAACAATAGTAGCAGCAAAGAGTAACAATCCTAGCTTCGCAGTTGATGTCCATGAAATTTTTCCTTCAAATTTCCATAGCAAAACAATTGCCTCTCCAAGATACATTGAGCCTATTGAGACCGGATATTCATTAGAAACGTATTCGTTCCTGGGGACAATACCACCTGAATTTCTAAGTGCTGTCTCACAGGTAATCGAGTCAGCCTTTTGGTCTAAGAAATTTATCAATTCTTTATTTTTTATTTTTGGGAGAACAAAGCCTTGTCCGCAGTAGGCCATGATGTAAGGTGTTGCATAAGATTGATACCATTGTGGAATTATTTTAGTATCTTTTTGGTAAAGAGAAGCATAGTGGTATGCGGTTAGGGCAAGAATCAAACTTATTAAAACATTGAAAATGTGTGTTAAAATAAATTGTTTTCGGAAAAGCGTCATTTCCAAGTTCCTATTTGAATGGCTTGAGAGTGAAGTTTAAGTGAAGTTTAATTGATTGGCGTGCAAAAATTTAAAAAATTTGAAAGCTTGGTTCTCTTTTAACTATTCTATTATTCTCACAAACTTTATTGTTTCCAATCTAGCATAATGTCCATATATTTTTTGCAGAATATTTAATTCAGGAAATTATGAAGATTTTAATTACTGGTGGAGCTGGCTTTATAGGTTCCGCGTTGATCAGATTTATCTACAATCATACGAATGATCAGGTTATTAATGTTGATAAACTGACGTATGCAGGTAATTTACATTCACTAGGTGATATTGCATTAAGTAACCGATATTTTTTTGAGCAAATTGATATTTGTGATGCGGAAAAATTAGAAAAAGTTTTCGAAAAGCATTCACCGGATTGTGTGATGCATCTCGCAGCAGAGTCTCATGTTGATAGATCTATAGATTCGCCTTCAACTTTTATCCAGACGAATGTAATTGGTACTTTCAATCTCTTAATGCTTTCTAAGCAATATTGGCAAAGTCTAAATGGAGCAAAAAAACTTAATTTTCGCTTTCATCACATTTCCACCGATGAAGTCTATGGAGATTTAGAAAATGAGAACGATTTTTTTAAAGAGAATACGCCGTATGCTCCTAGTAGCCCTTATTCCGCAAGTAAGGCATCATCAGATCATCTAGTGAGGGCTTGGTTAAGAACCTATGGCCTCCCAACACTTATTACAAATTGTTCAAATAACTATGGGCCTTATCAATTTCCAGAGAAGCTGATACCATTAACTATTCTAAACGCTATCGAAAATAAAAACATTCCAATATATGGAACTGGCAATCAAATAAGAGATTGGCTATTTGTCGATGACCATGTTCGAGCCCTTTATCTAGTATTAACAACTGGAAAGGTTGGTGAAACATACAATATTGGTGGACTCAATGAAAAAAGAAACATCGATGTGGTTAAAGAGATATGTAGTATTTTAGATGAAATACTTAAAGATGATTCCAGCAAATCACTTTTCAGCGACCTCATCACTTTTGTCCAAGATAGACCGGGGCATGACAAGAGGTATGCGATCGATAGTAGTAAAATTAAACGAGAGCTTGGTTGGCAGCCACTTGAAAGCTTCGAGACTGGCATAAGAAAAACAGTTGAATGGTATCTCAATAACAATGACTGGGTTTTAAAGGTCAAAGACGGAACTTATAGGACGAGGTACGGATTGGGAGAAAATCAATGAGAGGAATTGTCTTGGCCGGTGGCTCTGGAACCAGATTGTATCCAGCGACGAAAGGAGTATCTAAGCAATTACTTCCAATTTACGATAAACCACTTATTTATTATTCGCTCTCAACTTTAATGCTCTCAGGAATTAGAGATATTTTGGTTATAACGACTCCGGAAGATCAAAACTCCTTTAAAAGATTACTTGGAACTGGCGAGGAATTTGGAATCAACTTGAGTTATGCAATTCAACCCAGACCTGAAGGACTCGCTCAAGCATTTATCATTGGAGAAGAATTTATTGGTGATGACAGATGTTCATTAGTTTTGGGAGACAATTTATTTTTTGGACAAGGGTTCACTCCAAAATTAAAGGCAGCAGTAGAACGCAAAGAGGGTGCTACAATTTTTGCTTATCAGGTTATGGATTCTGAGCGATTTGGAGTAGTAGAATTTGATGAGAACCAAAAAGCAATCTCAATTGAAGAAAAGCCAACTAAGCCTAAATCAAATTGGGCAGTCACTGGGTTATATTTTTACGACAAGAAAGTCGTGGAATATGCAAAAAGAGTAGAACCTTCTGATCGAGGTGAGCTCGAAATTACATCTATAAATCAAATGTATCTTGAGGATAACAGCCTGAAGGTAGAACTATTAGGAAGAGGATTTGCATGGCTTGATACTGGAACGCATGATTCATTGAGTGAAGCTTCATCATTTGTCGAAACTGTTCAAAAGAGACAGGGGATGATGGTGGCATGTTTAGAAGAAATCGCCTGGAGAAATGGTTGGTTGACAGATAACGATCTAGTGAATTTTGGGAAAAAACTCAAAAATAACCATTACGGTCAATATCTTATGAACCTTATTGGAAATAAATGAAAAAATCTTTTCCCTTAAAAATTTCAGTTTGCATACCTCTATACAGATGTGAAAAATCACTACGTGAACTTTACACTCAATTAAAAAAGAATCTTGATATCATCGTGGGTGATAGTTATGAACTAATTTTTGTTGATGATTGCAGCCCTATGAATGATTGGGAAATTGTTAAAGAGCTTGTAAAAAATGATGAACAAGTTAAAGGCTTCAAGCTTTCAAAGAATTTCGGACAACACCCAGCTATCTTTGCAGGATTATCAAAAGCAAAAGGCGAATGGATTATTGTTATGGACGGGGACCTACAAGATGATCCCAAAGAGATACCAAATCTTTATAAAAAAGCACTTCAAGGAAATTCGAAAAAAATTTTGGCCAGACGAATTGAGAGAAAGGATAGTTTGGTAAAACGATGGGGTTCAAAATTATTTTATAAGTTATTGGCCATTCTCAGTGGAGCTAAATTAGACAGTTCTGTTGCAAACTTTGGAATTTATCATAATCAAATGATTGAAGCAGTTCTAAATATGGAAGATAGAATCAAGTATTTTCCAGCAATGGCATATTGGGTTGGCTTCGAAACAGAATACTTAGATGTCGACCATGGCGAAAGAACCCATGGCAATAGTTCCTATAATTTGAAAAAATTATTTAATTTGGCTTTTGAGATTATAATTTCGTTTTCAGAAAAACCGCTTAAAGCAATGATTGTTACAGGTGTTCTAATTGCCACTGGAGCTTTTATACTGGGTTTATATTATTTGTGGTTAGCGCTTTTTCATAAGTTAGCGATTCAGGGATGGGCAAGTTTAATAATTTTAATTTTCTTTTCAACTGGGTTGATAATTTTATGCTTGGGAATTGTTGGTATATATATTGGCAAAATTTTCGAATCTGTAAAAAAACGACCCATATATATTTTTGAGGAATCCCTTGATTAAAGTTAGACTCTATTTAGCTGGCGAAAAAGGCTTGCATGTATTATCTGAGTTAATATCAGCAAATCTTACCTTGCTGATCGATTCTGTGGTAGGAGCTAAAGATCAAAATGTAAGAGATGATAAATTTGAAGAAATTAGAAATATTTGCTCAAGTGCCGGAATTGAATTCTACACTGCTAAAAATGTTCCTCACTTTAATAATTCACATGCTCTCGCTATTGGTTGGAGATATTTAATTAGTGAAGAATCAAATTTAATTGTTCTGCATGATTCATTATTGCCCAAGTACAGGGGGTTTAATCCTCTAGTCACGGCTCTCATTAATGGTGATTCGGAGGTCGGGGTAACCGCTTTATTTGCTGCTGAGGCTTACGATACCGGCGATATAATAATTCAAAAAAAAACTTCAATTACATATCCGTTAAAAATTTTTCAATGCATTTTACTCGTCAATGAGCTTTATTCCGCAATTACTCTTGAAATTTTACAATCTCTTAAGAAGGGTGAAACTTTAATTGCACGAAAGCAGGATGAATCTTTGGCTTCATTCAGCTTATGGAGAGACGAGCTGGATTATTTTATCGATTGGACATTAGATGCATGGACAATTGCACGAAGTGTTGATGCGCTAGGAATGCCCTATGATGGCGCTCAAGTCTATGTAAATAATGTCAGAGCAAGATTGATGGATTCAGTTCCTTTGGATGATGTAGAAATAGGCAATCGAGTATGTGGAAAAGTACTTTACATGGACGGTGATTATCCAATTGTCGTCTGTGGAAAAGGATTGTTAAAAATTAAAAAATTAGAGTCATATGTGAGTGGCGATAATTTGTTACCTTTAAAAAAATTTAGAACTCGTTTCACTGGTTATAAACAAGATGAACATTGAGAAAATTTCAAAAAATTTAATAAAAGATAATGACATCTGGTTTTCTAAATCCAATTCAACAATTTCTTATCCTTCAGATGGAAATTCTGAATGTTTTAGAATTGAAGATAATAGTTTTTGGTTCAAACACAGAAATCTTTGTATCCAAGAATATTTAAAACGATTTCCTCCAAATGGAGTTTTGATCGATATCGGCGGTGGTAACGGTTATGTTGCTAAAGGTATTATTCAAGCTGGTTTATGCGAAGTTGCACTTTTAGAGCCAGGAATTACAGGAATATTAAACGCTAAGAAAAGAGGAATTGAGAATTTGATTTGTTCGACCTTGCAGGATGCACGATTGGAATCTAGTTCGGTTGAAGCTGTGGGGCTATTTGATGTTATAGAGCACATTGAAAATGATGAAGAATTTCTTAGAGAGTTACATTCACTAATTAAAGATGATGGATATATTTTTTTAACAGTACCAGCATATCAATTTCTTTGGTCAGATGAAGACAGAGATGCAGGTCATTTTCGTCGTTATACAAAAAAGGGTCTTAAAAAAATATTGGAGAAAAATGGCTTTGAAGTCTGTGCAATCTCATATTTTTTTGTTTTTTTAGTTTTACCAATTTTTTTATTAAGATCAATTCCATCAAGACTAAGAAGAAATAAAACTTCAAAAAACGCAATTGATGAGAAAGACCACACTATTGGAAAAAGCCAGTTAATTATAAAATTCCTTTTAAAAATAGAATTGACCTTACTTGAAAAAGGTCTTTCATTGCCATTTGGTGGGAGTTGTATTGCCGTAGCTCGCAAACAAGGGAGTAAAGAATGAATCAGATACCATTTAATATACCCTTCACAGTCCCAGTGGAAAAATTTGCTGAAAGTTTAAAAGATACTCGTAAATTTTCAGGGGATGGTCCTTGGACTAAAAAATGTAATTTTTGGTTTGAACAAAAATTAGCCTCAAAAGTTTTAATGACTACTTCATGTACACATGCTCTTGAAATGATGGCCCTCTTGATTGACATTGCAGAGGGAGATGAAGTTATTTTACCGAGTTATACCTTTGTATCAACTGCCAATGCTTTCGCACTGAGGGGTGCAAAAATTGTATTCGTAGATATTGATCCTAAGACAATGAACCTTGACCCTCATCTTGCTGAAAAGGCCATAACTGAAAAAACGAAAGCCATAGTGGTTGTGCATTATGCTGGCGTCGCATGTGACATGGAAAAATTCGAAATACTAGCAAAAAAACATAACATCTTTCTTTTAGAAGATGCAGCTCAGGGAATGATGAGTACGCACAATGGAAGACAGCTAGGTACAATTGGCCATTTGGGTACCTATTCTTTTCATGAAACTAAAAACTATCACTGTGGAGAAGGTGGACTCTTAATTATTAATGATGAAAAACTTTTTAAAAAAGCTGAGATCATGAGAGAGAAAGGAACTGACAGATCTTCCTTTTTAAGGGGAGAGTTGGATAAGTATACTTGGCAAGCTATAGGTTCTAGCTATTTAACGAGTGAGCTTAATGCAGCTTATTTATACCCACAGCTTATCGATTCAGAAAAAATTAACATGAAAAGGCTAAGAATTTGGTCTTTGTATTATGAAAAATTAAAGATATTGGCAGAAAAAAAATTAATTGAATTGCCCTACTTGCCGTCAAATTGCACACATAATGCACATTTGTTTTATATCAAATGCAAATCTTTTAATGAACGAAGTAATTTTATTTCTTATATGAAAAATTTCGGAGTACAAGTTGTAAGTCACTATATCCCTCTCCATAGTGCACCTGCTGGTTTGAAATATGGAAGATTTGAAGGTAGTGATAATTTTACAACCAAGGAAAGTGAGAGGCTCGTCAGATTACCACTATTTTATGATCTTTCAGAGAATGAAGTTTTTCATATCACTGATTTGATATTTTCTTTTTATAGTGAGATGGACACTTAATCTTCTCATTCGCTTATGAAAAGACTCAAATGGGGTGATTTAGTTTTAAGTACAAAGTCTTTTAAGTTAACTTCGACATCATTCTTTGTAATTAATAGAAATTTCTCAGTGGGTGATTTTTTGTCGTTATATTTCTGAAGGATTTCTTCCAATAATAAAGAAATGCTGAGCAAGTTCAAATTTCGTGAATCAGTAATCGGATACCATGAATCTTGTAAACTGAAAATGTAGTTCAAGTGATATCCTGATTTATAACTAATCTCAGTCATAAGTATATCTTTCAGTTGCTCTTTCGTTAGATTTAAAGCCCATGCGTAATTAAAAAGTTTATTTATGTAATAATAATGAATTTTTTGCAACTTGTTGCTGTCGCCTAAATTAGGTATTGCATTTAAAAAATGTTCTGTTGGAATGTTATAAATTGGAACATCTTCGCAATGTTGTTTGATTAGTTGCATATCCATTTGATGCACGATTAAATGAAGTTTATGCAATTGTATTTCTTTTAATTCGGGTCTTAAAAGTTTACATGCCTCGAGTGCAATCTTGTTCTGATTGACCCAATCGTCGAATGTTTTGATTTGTGAGTCGATAAGTTTGATAACAAGCAGTCCACACAAACCGAGCTGAAGAAACGACGTAAGTCTTGTCAATTTCGAGTTCAGTTGGATTTTAGAAATGCTGTAAAAACAGATAAGGCCGAATATCAAAAAATAATAATTAGTATAACGTTCCCAATCTCTTGTAGAAACCATTATTCCCGTTATCAGTTGCTGATTAAGTAAAATTATCGGCATCACAATCGAGCAACAAGCTAGTGTCGAAATGTGTCGAACTGAAGATTTTTGTAAAAATCTAAACTGCTTAATAGCTATGAAAATGAAAGCTACTGACAAAATGACACTTGGAGATAGGGATATGAGGCGAGAATGAAAAATAAAACTTGGAGAATTGGATGAATTGAAAAAATGAATATTGATATAAAACATCAAGATGAAAGCTGGGAAATAGGCTAAAGGTTCAAGCAATATTTTTTTTTCAAAACAATAAACGAAAAAAATATAGAGTGATAAGAATAGTGAAATCGGAATTGCAATAAATGAATATGAGATACCGCTAACTAGACCTAATGTCAGAAACAAAATTGTTCCTTTTCTATGGCTCGCATTTAAATTGGCGAGATTTAACGTCACTAAAAATATTACAAACAAAAGGATTAGGCTTAATTGCGGCTCTGGAGATCTGTTTAGAATCAAAAAGCTCACACTTGTATCTGGAATAATTTTATCCAGGTTATAATGCGTAATATTTCTTAAGCTTGAAATATGCAAGAGTGAATTAAAGTTAATATTAGCAAGGGCCAAAATATCGAAAGGGAATAGCAGTAAAATCATTAGTAGGTATTTAGAATTACCTCTATAATTTAATTTGGTTAAAATTGAATTTCCTAAAATAAAAAGTATCGTCAAAGAACCTATATCAAGTGCTAAATTTAAAAAGAAGTTATTAGAAAATAATAAATTTAATAATTTCAGAATCAAAAATGAAAATATTCTACCCAGTGGCATATTGTTTTTAGCCAACTGGAAATAATAATCTTCATCATATGTGAATTTGAAATATGTAAAACTATGGTGTTCATTCAGCCAAAGAATATTTGGGAGTGCAATGATTGCTACGGTAAGTATGTATAAAATAAGTGTCCCATTTTCAATGGACCTCATTTTTTTTATAATTTGTGAGATCAAGTTTTTCTCTCTTCGAAAAAACCATATCCTCTAGAGTATGAAGGAATATTCTTACTACTTAACTGTAGGGTAAAATTATAGTTGAGACAAATATCTTGGATTAATAATTTTTTACTTTGCCCAAGATTAATAATTCTTAGGGTTGCTAACTTTTTGTTGAACCCAACAAGTATTTTTTCATTTGCAAAAATTACTGAACTACCTTGATCCGAGTTGAGTGAAAATAATCCTTGATTGAGATCACCGGGTTCGACTTGAGTGCCATCTTTTCTGAACACTTGCGGACCAAAATGAGCAGAGGCGCTTCTGTACTTATTTCTAATTGTAGGAAATGGAGTGTAAATACCTGTTCCAGGATCTTCCAATTTTAACTCGGGAGTTATGAGCTCTATTGAAAGCTGATCATTGTGATCGTGCCCACCACGTTCCTTTTGGCCTACGGGACCGCAACGAAAACTCATAAAAAAGTTATTATCTTTCCATATATAGAGTCCAAATCGTTCAAATATAATCAACTTTGGCTTAACATTTTCAGGGATTGGAAAAGATTGCTCGACCTGTGAGAAATTCTTATCAATTGATGAGGATTGGTTCTCAACGCAGACTTTTTCTAAATAATTATTCAATTCTAGAGGCAAAATGTCTTTGAATTTTTCAAGTCGATTTAAACTAGTTGGCAATTTGGACAATTCAATCGTCGAGTTGAAGTTCGAATTTTGATATATCCAGTCTTCTACTAAACCTTTATTTTCATTTTTAAAAAAGGCCTTGATTAAAGAAATCAAATCATGTTGAGCAAGATGATCTTCTTCTAAAGATTGGTCCATAAACACCGGTTTAATTTTAAAAAAACGACCACTGTCATTATCACCGATTTGGCATATTCTTTTATCAGGTCTTGTAATGTGTTCTGAGAACTGAGTTATGCTGTATAGCTTTTGGTAATATTTTGTACTAAAAAGCTGTTTTGGTAGATTTACTTTTTTCTTTTCAGGAAGGTTTTCAAAAACGAGGGTAGTATAGAGCATCATCTCTGATGACATTTTATGGTAAGCCGTCGATCCTTCAAAATTAGCTCCATCGTCATGAAATTGATAATCCATTTCCTCTACTAAAGCCTTATGAGCAAATTGAAGCCATTTGACGGTTGTCTTATTCACTCCCAAGAACGAAGAAATAAAAGCTAAACCACAAACATCTGCTAGATAATGATTTCCTCTGAACCCATCTTTTCCAATTTCCAGATTCGAAAAAATATACTCACCATGATCATAAAGAGAATTTTCAATTATGTTTTGAATTTCCTTCTTCGGTGTCCAGCCATAAAGTCTAAAAAAATCGTATGTTAAAACCCAACTGGAAGCCCGAAAAGCAACATCCATTGCGCATCGCCAATTCACACCATATTTAGGTGGATTGGTCGCAATGAAATCTAAAATCGTGTTTTGAAATTCCAAAGCAAGTTCATTTGCTTTGGGCATATCTTTACTTTCTTTGAACATTGCAAAGCCAAGTGCCAACCATGGCATATGCTGACATCGAGAGAGCTCCCAGGGAACCTTTATGTCAACCCCAGGCTTATGACCATAAGGGACTCTGAACCACCAAGTTTTAGAATTCCAACGATATCCAGATTTAAAATCAATGTGCCAATCAATAGGTTGATAGCTTCCAGAGATATGCTTCCAAACATTTTTCGAGCTTGCGCGATTTGAAAAATTAATTAAATGATTGATCCATTCAAAACTTCCTGGCATTGGCTTGATTGAGCCATTCATTTCGTATTTTACACTGTTAATTCCAGGCGCTTTCATCCCATAAAAGACTTTTTGCCAGTCCGAAGCGAGTAAATTAAATTCGTGATTTGCTGTCTTTTCTAGAAGAGCTTTTAATTCTGGAAACGCTTCATCGATGAGAAAAGGATTAGGAGCGCTTTTAAAGAGAGGTGTGAATTCATCATTTCTGTTGTGTGATGAGTAAGTGGTTAGTAAAGTATCTTTTATTTGTATCCAATATGAATTGAATCTAAATAATGCCAATTGGTAGATTTTAAGTAAAAGAATGTGAGGCGGAAGTGAAATTGCGCGTCTAAAATATTGTCCTAAAGTCATTGCAAACCAGAATTGTAAAAAATTTATAACTAAGAGAGTAAAGCAGAATGAAACAACTTTTTCAAAGTTTAAAATCAGGTGAAGTTAATCTGGAAGAATTGCCAGTACCATCTTGTGGGCCTGGACAAGTTCTTGTGAAAACTTCAAAAACGCTTGTGTCTCTAGGCACTGAAAAAATGCTTCTAAATTTTGGAAAAGCAAATCTCTTGAACAAAATAAAACAACAACCTGATAAAGTTCAGCAGGTTTTAACCAAAATTAAAACCGATGGTTTAATACCTACATTGAATGCAGTAAAAACAAAATTAGAGCAGCCCTTACCTTTAGGTTATTCTTCCGTGGGTGTCGTTTTAGAAGTTGGTAAAAACATCTCTGACCTGAAACCTGGGGATCGAGTAGTTTCAAATGGTCCTCATGCTGAATATGTCGCCGTTCCACGTAATTTAGTCGCGAAGATTCCAGACGGCGTTTCTGATGAATCCGCAGTTTTTACAGTTGTTGGGGCCATTGGCCTGCAGGGAATTAGGTTAGTTAATCCTAGTTTGGGGGAAACTGTTGTCGTTGTTGGACTTGGTTTAATCGGTTTGCTGACAGTCCAACTTTTGAAAGCAAGTGGATGCAATGTTATTGGATATGATTTCGATGAAGATAAAGTAAAAAGAGCTCGTATTTATGGTGCTCATGCATTTGCATTAAGTGAATTAGTTGATCCAGTTGCCGAATCGTTGAATCTTACAAATGGTACGGGAGTCGATGCAGTAATCATAACTGCATCTACCAAAAGTGATGAAGTTATTTCTCAAGCGGCACAAATGACAAGACCTAGAGGAAGAATTGTTTTGGTAGGCGTAGTCGGCTTGGATATTAAACGTTCAGATTTTTATGAGAAAGAAATTACGTTTCAAGTTTCATGTTCATACGGCCCAGGTCGATACGATTCTCGATATGAAGATCAAGGTTTTGATTACCCTATAGGTTTTGTACGATGGACAGAACAAAGAAATTTTGAAGCCGTTTTGGATAGTTTGCTACATAAACGTCTTGAGGTTGATGAATTAATCACAACGAGGGTCAAATTTGAAAATGCGCCTTTATTATATTCAGAGCTTTCAAATGCCGGATCTGAATTAGGTATTGTGATTGAGTACTCTCTCGCGCATGAAGATATTAAAAAGAGTATCAGTTTTGCATCTTCTCAATATTCAAATGCAGATACCTCAAACTCGGTTTCAATGATTGGAGCAGGGCAGTTCGCTGGCGCGGTTATTCTACCAGGTTTCCAGAAAAATGGATTCCATTTTAAAAAATTGGGGAGTCGGTCTTCAAGTTCACTTGGACCGCATTTACGGAAGAAATTTAATTTTGAATCCCTAACAAGTGACTACAGTGAAATTTTAATCGATGAAACTGTAAAAACAGTTGTAATAACAACAAGGCACAACTCGCATGGAAAACTAGTATTAGAAGCATTAAATAAAGGAAAAAATGTATTTGTCGAAAAGCCCTTGGCACTCAGTCTGGAAGAAGTCGATTCAATAGAAAATTTCTTTAAAAATGAAACGAAGATTTCTCCAATTCTTATGGTTGGATTTAATCGTCGTTTCTCACCTCTCACTTTGGATTTGAAAAAACATATTGATAAAATCAAATCTTCAAAAGTTTTCATTATGACAGTGAATGCCGGTGCAATTCCTTCTAAGCATTGGACACAAGACCTTAGCATTGGAGGGGGACGACTGGTCGGTGAAGGTTGCCATTTTATCGATTTATTACGTTTCTTAGCGGGATCTTCGATTAAAGATGCAAGTGTAAAAGCCATGAATTCAGAGTCAAAAGATACTTTTACTATTCAATTGTCATTCACTAATGGAGACATAGGAACTATTCATTATTTGGCGAACGGTAATAAAGCATTCTCAAAAGAGAGACTTGAAGTCTTTGTGGCTGGAAAAATAATTCTCTTGGATAATTTTAAAAAGCTTGAAGGTATTGGTTTCAAAAGTCTTAAATACATACTTAAGTCTCAAGATAAAGGTCATGAAAACGAGATAAAGTTCTTTAAAGAATCTTTAAATAGTGGAAAAGCACCAGTTAGTTTGGAGGAAATTTTTGAAGTTTCACGATGGTCTATTAAACTTCAGAATGAATTAAAATTATGAAAATTTTAGTTCTCAGTTTTTATTATCCTCCAGATCTTTGTGCTGGCTCATTCAGAATGGAAGCATTCATTCCCAAATTACAATCGGCAATTCCTCATGATGCTGAAATTCATATAGTAACGACGATGCCTAATCGTTATAAAGATTTTAAAAAATCAGCGCTTTCTTATGAAGCTTCAAAAAACATAATTATTCACAGAATAGAATTACCAGAACATCAAAGTGGACTGATTGATCAGTCGAAGGCATTTTTAATCTATGCAATGAATGCCATCAAAATAATTAAATCTCAAAAATATGATTTAGTTTTTGCAACTTCATCAAGATTGATGACTGCGTTTCTAGGAGCAGTTATTTCAAAGTTCAAATCAATTGATCTTTATCTAGATATTAGAGACCTTTTTCTTGATACCATTCAAGATGTTTTTTCAAGAAAAGCAAAAATGGTATTGCCATTATTTTCACTCATAGAAAAATTTACTTTTAATCAAGCTAAAAAAATCAATCTTGTTTCTGAAGGATTTAAGCCATACTTTGATAAAAAATATCCAAACAAGAAGCTTAGTTTTTATACTAATGGTATTGATGAACATTTTTTAAATTTTAATTTCAATAAAGTTGATACTGATAGAAAAATGATCAAGGTTTTGTATGCAGGTAACATTGGTGAAGGTCAGGGGCTTCATAACATTCTTCCAGAAATATGCACAAAGTTAAAAGATAGAATTCAAATTAAAGTGATTGGAAATGGAGGAAGAAAAGCAAAACTTCTAGAGTCTTTCGCGAGTTTGAATTTAAAAAATATAGAATTCTGTGAGCCAGTAGATCGAGAGATGTTACTTTTTGAATATAAGGAAGCGGATGTTCTTTTTTTGCATTTGAATAATTTCTCAGCTTTTGAAAAAGTATTGCCGTCTAAGCTATTCGAGTACGCGGCAACAGGAAAACCCATATGGGCCGGTTTATCTGGATACTCTTATCAATTTTCAAAAAACAATATTGATAACATTGCACTCTTCAGTCCATGTAATTCATCTGAAGCCATTTCTGCATTCAATTCGTTAAATTTGAATCATATTAATCGCAAAGATTTTGTGGATCGATTTAGCAGAAATCAAATTATGTATAAACTTGCAGAAGATGTTGTTCACCGAGCAGAGCATGCGTAAAATTTTTGTCACCGGAGCTAATGGTTTTGTAGGTAAGGTTTTAGTAAAAGAGCTAGCGAAACATTCTTATGATGTAATCGAAGGTACTCGCGATCTTTACGGAGAACTTCAAGATCAAAAAAATTGGGCAAAATTTGTACAGGGTTGTTATGCAGTAGTGCATTTGGCTGCAAGAGTTCATGTTATGTCTGAGAACGCTGTTGATCCTCAAGCAGAATTTGACAATATTAACGTTGAAGCATCTAAAAAAATTGCTCTTGCGGCAAAGTTAGCAGGTGTAAAAAGATTCATTTTCCTTAGCAGTGTGAAGGTTAACGGAGAGATGACTTTTGATTCACCATTTTCAGCAAGCGATAAACCAAACCCTCAAGACGAATATGGTTGTTCAAAACTTAATGCAGAGTTAGAGCTTTTAAAATTGCATGAACCCAACATTTTTGAAGTTGTAATTATTAGGCCGCCATTAGTTTATGGACCTGGAGTAAAAGCAAATTTTGAGAGACTTTCTCAGCTAGTAAAAAAAGGGATGCCACTTCCGTTTGGAAGTGTTTTAAATCGTAGAAGTTTAGTTTCAGTATATAATTTGTGTGATCTCGTAACAACCTGTATTGAACATCCAAAAGCAGCTGGAGAAATTTTTCTAGTGTCAGATGATGTGGACTATAGCTTAAAGGACATGGTCATCTTATTGGGAAAAACTTTGAAGAAGGAAGCTCACCTAATTTCTGTACCAGTTTTTTTAATGACATTAGCTTTAAAGTCTATAGGTAAAAAAAGCTACTCTGATAGAATGTTTGGAAATTTGCATGTTGAAATTAGTAAAACCAAAAATTTATTAGGATGGAGACCAAAGCATGATTTTCTATCTACTTTCAAAGACAATTAATGCTGAATGTTTGACCTGCTGATAACTTTATAAACTGTTAAGAAGATTATTTTCAAATCAAATAATAAAGATCTATTTTCCAAGTAGTATTGATCATATTTAACCTTCTCTGGAATTTCTAACTCGTCTCTTCCGTTTATTTGCGCCCATCCTGTAACACCAGGAGGAATAAGGTGAACTCCGACTTTAGTTCTTAATTCCATTAAGTCATATTGATTGTAGAGGGCGGGCCGTGGCCCAACGATATTCATATCACCTTTGAGTACTGACCAAAGCTGGGGAAGCTCATCAAGGCTTGTTTTTCTTAATAATGATCCAACAGGAGTAAGAAAACTTTTTCCGTTACTAAGTAAATGAGTTGCCACTTGTGGTGTATTGATGCGCATCGTTCTAAATTTTGGCATTAAAAAGATTTCATTATTTATTCCGATTCTTTTTGACCAATGGATGGCAGGTCCAGGACTCGTAAACTTAACGATTATCCAAACAATGAAAAATGGGATAGCGAATACAATGATCGCGATTATGCTAAATAAAACATTAAAGACGCGGATGGCCATTAGTTCTCTCATGACATTGATAATAAGCAATTATATGATTCTTTTTCTTAATTTATAAGAGAGAACTATGGCTAATTTGTTTTTAAATTTTAGAAACCCTCGTGTTCTATTAGCTTTTATTTACGATTTGCTTATCGCCTCATTGTCTTTTTGGTTTGCACTTTATTTGCGTTTTGACTCATTAGATATTCCATTAGTTAATGATCTTGCATTTAATCGTTTCTTTTTTATTTCAATAGTCATTCAAGCTACTAGTTTCGTGACAGTCGGTATGTATAAAGGCGTTTGGCGATTTAGTAGCATGCACGATCTCATACGGGTTATGTATGCTTCTGCTGTTGGAGTTGTGACATCACTAGTTGTTTGTTTCTATATGACAAGATTGGATGGTGTTCCACGTTCAATGTTCTTAATTGAGTTTTTACTTTTAGTCGTAGGCTTAGGTGGAGGACGATTTGTTTACAGATTTCTCAAAGATCGAATGGATCTTAGTGCGGTAATCTCTGGCTCTGATGCTTATAAAAAGGTTCTTATTGTTGGTGCTGGTAGAGCAGGTGAGAAGTTACTTCGCGATATCAATGCTACACCAGATCTTCAGCTTAAAGTCGTAGGTATATTAGACGATGATAGATTCAAAAAAAACGCACTCATTCATAATGTAAAAGTTTTTGGTGGAGTTGAACTTATTCCTGCCGTGGTTAACAAATACGATGTTGATAAAATATTTATCGCGATTCCTTCAGCAAGTGGGGAAGATGTTAAAAGAATCGTAAATTACTGTGATCAAACTAGTGCAGAAATCAAGATTTTACCAAAAATGGATGTTCTCCTATCTCCTCAATTGGGATTTTCATTGCTTAGAAACCTAAATATTGAAGACTTGCTTGGTAGAGATCAGGTCCAACTCGATTCAGAACATCTATCAGGGATGATAAGAAATAAAGTCGTTATGGTGACAGGGGCAGGCGGTTCTATTGGATCAGAGTTGTGCTCACAGATTGCTAAGTTTAATCCTAAATTAATTGTGATGGCCGATTTTTGTGAACTGTTCATGTATGAACTTGAAATGAAGTTCAAAGATGAGTTTCCAGAAATTTCTTTTTATCCAAAAATTTTGGATATAAGAAATGAGTCGAAAGTAGATCAAGTTTTTTCTGAATACAAGCCACAATTAGTTTTTCATGCAGCTGCTTATAAACATGTACCAATGATGGAGTACAATCCTACAGAAGCAATTGGTACTAATGTAAAAGGCACAAAGATTGTTGCTGAAGCAGCTTTAAGGCATTCTGTCGAAAAATTCGTCATGATCTCTACTGATAAAGCCGTTAATCCTACAAATGTCATGGGGGCATCTAAACGAGTTGCTGAAATGGTTATTACTGATTTATCGAAAAAAAGCGATTTTACTCAGTTTATTTCAGTAAGATTCGGCAATGTTCTTGGAAGCAATGGTTCAGTTATTCCACTTTTTAGAAAATTAATCGAAGAAAGAAAAGATATAACTGTCACCCACCCGGATATCATAAGATATTTCATGTCGATTCCTGAAGCATGCCAGCTTGTACTCCAGGCCGGTGCGATCGGTTCTGGTGGCGAAATTTTTGTTTTGGATATGGGCGAACCGGTTAAAATTGTCGATCTAGCACGTGAGATGATCAAACTGGCAGGGCTTAGAGAAGGGCGTGATATAAAAATAACTTTCACTGGCTTGAGACCTGGCGAAAAACTATTTGAAGAACTATTTTCCGATAAGGAAGATTACGAATTCACAGTACATGGTAAAATTCGCAAAGCGCTTCAGAGACAATTAGATAACTCATTTAATGAAAAATTAAATAATCTTTTAAATTTAAAATCTCATGAACTTGATTCCGTTATTTATTTGATTAAAGAGTTGGTTCCTGAATTTACGCATTATCGACTTGCTAATATTGATTCATCAATAAATGCTAGGCCGTTTTAATAAGCATTCTTTCCGATGAAACCTTTAAAGATCGTTAGGAAGATGATCTTCAAGTCAAACCATAGTGACCAGTTCTGGATATAATAAAGATCATACTCTATTCTTTTTTCCATTTTCTCAATAGTATCAGTTTCACCTCTAAAACCATTTACTTGCGCCCAACCAGTAATACCAGGTTTAACTTTATGCCTCTGCATATAGTTATCAATTTTATCTTTATAGTCATGGTTCATCGAAACCGCATGAGGCCTTGGGCCAACCAGAGACATTCTTCCTTGAAGCACGTTCAAAAACTGTGGAAACTCATCGATACTTGTTTTCCGAATGAATTGCCCAATGGGTGTAATACGAGAATCATTTTTGGTTGCTTGTTTGAACTCATCTTTCTCACGAAAGTACATGCTGCGAAACTTGTAAATTTTTATCGTTTTCCCATTAAAGCCATGCCTTTCTTGTTTGTAGAGAATTGGCCCCTTACTCGTCAATTTTATTAAAACAGCTACTACTAAAACAATTGGTGAGATGAGAATTGCAATTATAGATGAAAGTATTATGTCTTCTATTCTTTTCAGTAAGCGTGCTTGTGGACTTAGTGCTGTTCCATTAATTTCGATGATGGGGATATCAGCAATCTCAGTAATAGAATGATTTAACAATCTAAAATTAAAAATATCTGGAATATATCTAATGACTGAAGTTAGATGGCGAGTTTGATGGAGTATATCTAACACTCGTTTCTCAGCTCTCAATGGTAATGCGATCCATAGCTCGTGAGCATCTTTAAGACGTTCCACTAAAAGTTCTGGAGAGTCGATTTTCACACCATCTAGTGTTTGTCCATGAAGCGATTGATTGTCATCAACAAAAGCAGAAATATCAAATCCAATCTCATTGTGTTCCTTGAGCTTTGAAGAAATGTATTTACCTACTTCTCCTGCACCAAATACTATAATTTTTTTGCGATTGACTCCTTTTGAGCGCAATTTATCAAGAATAGAATCGAAAATAAGTCTATAAACAGTTAGATAGACGAAGCCGGAAAGTGCCCAGGAAAAAAACCACACTCTGGAATATGCTGCTGAATTTTTTGTCGCGAATGAGATGAATACAAGAGCCGTTAAAACTGACATCCATGCATAGCCAACAGATGCACTTCGTTTGAAGCGGCTCTTGCCACGCCAAGAATAGTACAAGTCAAAGTTTGGAAACAGTGTGAAAATTAGTAACGAATTCAAAATGAACACAGTTACATATTCTCCAGGTAAATCATTAGTGCGTTCATATAAAAAATAACAAACTATTCCTACAATACTCACACCTAATGAATCAAATGCCTGAGATATAAGGCTAAGGTTGTCGGTGAGCTGCGCTTGTTTTTTTTGTCTAAGCATTCTTCTTCCAATGTAGATTGATACGATTTTTGAATTTTACAACTGCATAACTAGATACCATTACTATGAGGGGTAAAAAACTATCTCTTAGTCGTCCGTTGTATGGGGCCACATATCCGAAAAATAAAATAAAAATTAAAAATGGTGTCACCAAAATTATCAATAAATTTCTGTATATTTTTAAGTTACTTAATTGAAAAACACTAAAGCAGAATATGCTGATGATTAATTGATAGGGAATACTCCCCCAAGTAATTAGTGATGCATAGTGGGTGTAAGTTGAAATCTTGATGTTGTTCAAAAAAGGAGTGAATAAAAATTTAACTACGAGTAAAGGGTATGGAAGACTATTATTAATTGGGTTTACGTCAGAATAAGACGAGTAGCGTGTTTTATATGTGACAATAGTATATTTGAGAGTTGAGAGACTGATGTCATAATAATAGCTAGTGAATATAAAATATCCAGCCAAGCAACAAAGAAATATTGAAACTTTCGCAAACCATTTTACTTGATCGGATATGATGGCAAATGCCAATGCCGAAACTGCAAAGCACGGCACAAGATAATGTCGTTCGTTTCCAAGAAGTAAAAAAAGAAAAGCCAATATCAAAAGATATTTTAGCTTGAAGTTTTTATAAGCCAAAATCATGACATAATAAATTATGGCAACTAACATTTGTAAAGAAGCTTCTTTGTAGAAAGTAGTTGTATAAAAAATTGCTGTTGGAAGAAAAATATAAATAAGAGTGGCTATTTTAGCTTCTTCATAACCCAAGAACTCTTTCGTAGCTTTAAAAATAAAGTAGCAACAAATGAGTTTGGGAATGATTAGAGAAAGTGAGCTTGCAATGTGGTTTACACCAAAAATAATGAAAAAAATTGCACCGAAAATATGAGCGATATAAGTTCTGTCATAAATACTTGTTCTCACAAAATCGAAACCAGTTTCACCTGTTAGCGCTTTCATTATTCTCACAGAACCAGGAATATGCATTTCGTATGAATCGACGACCCAAAATAAAGCGTCTTTAGGAGATGCCAAAGCCGTTCCGAGAATAACAAAGAGATGTACAGAGAACGCTAAGGAAATTAAAAATTTAATTGTATTTCGTTCATGGTCTTCGTGCGTCACAGCTGTAAAACTTTTTATGAGAATAACGAATGATACGATTATGTAGGAAATAGTTAGTATATTATTGAAGAGTGGACCATTAAAAGAAATAAAATAGCCATAAGCGAGTGATAGCAATGAATTTGCAATAAGAATGGTACTTAATTGTCGATTTTTTTGTCCAAACATGTCTTTTTTAACTACCATTAATTGAAAAAAAATTTTACTGCTTAAGCAGCTGACTTGGAAAGAGAAAATGAAGATCTTGTTCGTGGATATAGAATATGACTATGGCGAAAAATCGCGTGGACCAAATGCTATAGGCCAGCTGGGTTTTAAGGCCAGTTTCGAACGATTGGGTCATACCGTTGTGCCCTTCTACTACGACTCTTATTTAAAAGGTGACCTATCCAAGCTGCAGATTGATTTGAAAGCGAAGGCTGATGAAGTTAAACCAGATCTCATCTTTTTCATGCTTTTTCGCGATCAATTTACTTTTGATACTCTTGATTACCTGAGTTCGAAATACAAAACCATGAATTGGTTTGGGGACGACACTTGGCGCTTTGATGGATTCACAAGTAAATTTGCTACCCATTTTTCCTATTGTGTAACCACAGATAAGTTCTCGCTTCCAAAATATAAAGCATTGGGTGTTCAAAACGTCATTCGTGCTCAATGGGCCGCGATTGATCATCATGAAATAATCTCTCCGCTTCCTTACAAATACGATGTTTCTTTTGTTGGTGGAGCGAACCAATATCGAAAGTGGTTGGTGAGCTATCTTCAAAAAAATGGAATTAAAGTCGAATGTTTTGGCCATGGCTGGCCCAATGGATCTCTAAGTAACGAAAAGATGATTGAGCTTTTTGCCAGTTCTAAAATTAATTTAAATCTTTCTAACTCAGCAAGTTTCGATCTTCGTTATTTGTTAAAAAATCCAAAAAATATTGCTCATACATTTCATTCAAAAAAACATGCGAGTCAAATCAAAGCTCGCAATTTTGAAATTAATTACTTTGCTGGGTTTCAATTAGCAGATTATGTACCAGGTCTGGAAGATTATTACGTCATCGGGAAAGATCTCGCTTGTTACTCGAATCCAGATGAAGCCATACTCCTTATCAATCATTACCTGGCGAATCCTGAAGAGCGAGAACATATACGTGATGAAGGAATGAAGAAAGCACGACAAGGGTTCACTTATAAATCTCAAATTGAGCACGTTCTTAATGAATTTAGTAAACGAGAGAAAGCAAAGTGAAAAAAGCTTCCATCGTTGTCACAAAAGATTACATTCAAGACCGACTTTTCGATCTCTCTGATCCAATTCTGAATCGCGATAATTGTTTGTATCCTTTTTTCCTATTGAAGCAGAAGTTTGCAGAAAAGGGTTACAATCTCAAAACGCATGATTCTCATACTCCTGCAGACTCAGAAATCATTCTCTATAACGAAATGCCTAAGCCATTTCCTTCAGGGATTAAGAAAGAAAATTCCTACCTCATGATTTTTGAATCAGAATTAATCAGACCGGATAATTGGGATCGTGAAAAGCATAAGTCATTTGAAAAAGTTTTTACGTGGAATGATAATTTGATTGATGGGAAAAAATACATCAAGTTTAATTTTCCAAACTCACTTAAGATAACAGCACCCGGTTTAGAAAAAAGAAAAACACTAGCGACACTGATTTCTGGAAATAAAACAAGTTCCCATCCTAAAGAACTCTATAGCGAAAGAGTGAAAACTATAAAATGGTTTGAAAATAATCATCCCGATGATTTTCATTATTATGGTGTCGGATGGGATTTTAAATGGGATCTACGCTGGCAAAAAGTATTTAGAAAATTAAAACTACTAAATTTTATTCCAAAGAATAACAGTGTTTGTTTCAAAGGCAAAGTAGCTTCTAAGCATGAAGCGCTTCAAAAGTATAAATTCGCTATTTGTTATGAAAACGCTAAAGAGATAAACGGTTATATTACTGAAAAAATCTTTGATTGTTTCTTTGCTGGTTGTGTTCCTGTTTATTGGGGACCTGACAACAGTACGAAATTCATCCCTGAAAATTGTTTTATAGATCGTCGTCGATTTAAATCGCATGAAGAACTTTTTACATTTCTTACAAAGATGAGTAATGAAGATTATCTTCAATATCAAAGCAATATAAATAAATTTCTCTCGAGTGAAAGATACTCAGTTTTTTCGGACGATTTTTTTGCTGAAAACATAATCAGGAATATCTTTGAAAAATAAAAAACTCTTTATCATCACATTAGGAAGAGTCGCTCAGATGGCGATTATGTTCATCACTTACAGAGTGCTCAGCATAGCTCTTTCAGTAGAGGACATGGGGATTTATTATTTCCTGCTATCAATCTCTGCTGGATTTGGACTCATTTTTGCGAATCCACTAGGAATGTATGCCAATCGCATGCTTCACTCATGGCAAGAGCATGGAGTTTTGAATCGAAATTTAAAGATTTTCACGGGCATACTTCTATTCGGCAGTATTCTCACAATTCCTTTTCTTTTTATATTTGATGAAAAGCTGAATGTTAGTTTGAGCAGTCCATGGATGGTTCTCTCAACGTTGGTATTCTATGTCTTTTCAAGTTCATTCAATGGTACAATTGTTCCAGCACTAAATTTACTAGGTCAGTATACGAGATTTGTGGTTTTGAGCTTTCTCACGAGTTTGGTTGGCCTTGGATTTTCATATTACTTAGTAAAAATCCATCCTTCACAGCCACTTTATTGGCTTATAGGCCAAGCAATTGGTTTTTCTATTTTTGCTCTTATTGGAATGTTTTTTATCCCGAAAAATAATTTTCAATCTGGATCTCAACCATCACTAAAAGGTGAGAGCTTAGAGCGCGTATGGAAATTCGCTTCACCCATCGTTGTTACTAACTTGGCAGTATGGATTCTTGCTCAATCCTTCCGCTTTTTTTATAAAGGACATGTTGACTCCATTCAATTAGGCGAGCTTGCCTTTGGATTAGGATTAGCCACTTCACTTTGCGTGGCTGTCGAATATCTCTTCCACCAATTATTTTTTCCAGATTTTTATAAACAAATTAGTGTTCCGAGTGCTGATAAGGCAAAAGCTTGGAGCGCTCTATTTGATAAAGTTATGCCTTCATACATTTACGTGACCTTTTTTATGGTTGGTTTATCTCCTTTCATCATGCGAATATTAGCCGACATTAAATTTGCTAACGCTGCAAAGTTTTTAGCACTTGGAGCGTTCGTTGAGATACTGAGAATGACTGGAAATATTTTCAACATGGCCACTCAGTCTGAAATGAAAACCGATAAAGCCATCATTCCATATTTGAGTGGTGGTACGTTTACAATCATCTCTATTCTCATTATCAGTCATCAACCGCAATGGGTTGAATGGACTCCTTTTGTGTTAATGGGAGGACAGTTCATTGCCGTTATTCTTTTATGGAGAAATGTTCAAAATATTTTAAGTCTTAAAATTTCGTTCGGACATTTGTTATCAAGCGTGCTTTTCGGAGGGGTCTTTCTTTCAGCCATTTTTTTAAAAAATATGAGCCAAAGTCTAACTCTCTCGCTCGTTATCGCCGTAGTATATGGATTATATTTATTGGCCCTGTTATTTAAATCTTATAAAGCACGAGAAGTAGCATGAAGAAAGTCTGCCTCTGCATTCCGCTTTATAATAGCGAAACTACTATTGCAGCCACCCTAGAATCCCTTTTAGCTCAAACTTATCCAGCATTCAAAATTAAAGTTTTCGACAATCAATCCACAGATTGCTCTGTTGAAGTCGTAAAAACTATCGCTCAAAAACATCCATCGATTGAACTAATTATCAATGAAAAAAACGTTGGCGCTGAAGGGAACTTCACTCTGTGCCTGCAAGCTGCTGAAGGCGACTACTGTGCCATTGTTCACGCTGATGATATCTATCATCATGACTACATAAAAAAATCGGTGGATAGTCTGGAGAAGAATCCAGATGCTGTCGCAAGTTTTTGTCATGCAAATGAGATTGATGGTGAAGGGAAGATTATAAGCGAGCGATTCAAGCCCTACGAACTTCAGCAAGAATCAAAATTGGAATTAAAGAATCTTAAAAAACTTGTTTATCGCTATGGCAATTTTATTACTTGCCCATCAGTCATGGCGAGAGCGGATATCTATCGCGAAAAAATTAAAACATGGAATGGGCAGCAATTTAAATCTTCAGCAGATCTTGATGTCTGGATGAGGTTGGCATCTCTTGGATCTCTCGTCGCGATTCCAGAACCGCTTATTAATTACAGAGTCGCTGAAGCCAGCCATAGTTTTAGAATCGCCAAGAAAAGAATAACAAGACATGATCTTTTCTTAGTACTAGATCAGTACCGTGATTCTACGGTTGAAGACGATTACAGATTTCTCTTGCTCAAAGATCAGGCCTTAAGAAGTCTAAATATAATTCGTAATAAACAAGCGACTCCTTATCCCGCTGAATTGCGATTTGATTTAATGTTAGTCATTCGAAAAATGTTTCAATCGAAATGGCATTTGAAGTTTGGTATGAGTATTCTGGGGATTAAACTGCTAACTCTGCTTAAGAGGCAGCCTGTATGAAAACTGTCGTTCAGATTCTAAGAGCACCCGCTGGGGGAATTAGAAAGCACGTTGTTGATATACTTGAAAATATCGATCGCACTAAGTTTACGTCATTGTTTATATCCAACTTTACTGAATCTGACATAGACATCAACTATCTCCAGCAAGCTTACAACGTTGAGTTTATCAATCTTCCCATTCAAGAAAAACCTTCAATGAAAGATTTAACTATTATGTTCCAAATCTTTCTTTATCTTAGAAAAAGGAAAATAGATGTTCTCCACGGACATGGTGCAAAAGGCGGATTATATGCTCGTTTACTAAAGATTCCTTTGCGAGCAAAAAGTGTATACACACCTCATGGAGGTAGTCTCCATCGAGTTCACGGAAAACTGAAAAACACTCTCTATGATTTTATCGAAAAAATTTTAAGTCCACTGACAAATCACTTTGTCTTCGAATCTGAATACTCAAAAGCCATGTTCGCCCAGAATGTTCATAATCCAAAATCTAAAGCGATTGTAAATCTGAATGGTGTGGCCTTGAAAGAATTTTCACCGAAAGAGGCTTACACTCCTGGTGCAAAACTCAAGCTTGCTAGTTTCGGACTTTATCGCCATTTGAAAGGTCATGACATTATCATTAGTGCTTGCAGAATTTTGAAAGATAAAAAAATTCCTTTTCAATACGATATCTACGGAGAAGGTGAGTTCTATCAAGAGCTAAAAAATCTGATTGCAAAATTAGATTTAGAGCAGGAGATCACTCTCTATAATTACTCAGGCGATGTTGAAAACTCAATGATGAAATATGATTTTGTCGTTCACCCTTCTCGTTTTGAATCTTTCGGCTATGTACCTGTTGAAGCAATGGCGATTGGGATTCCAGTTATATGTTCTCAAGTTGGTGGATTAAAGGAAGTCGTGACACACGATACGGGTCTCATCAATACAGACAATAGTGTTGATCAATATGTCGTAATTTTTGAGAATGCTTTTCTTGGTCAATACAACTTGGTCTCGATGATCAATAAAGCACGAACAAGAGTTTCGGAAAAATTCTCACTTCGCTCAATGATCGATGGATTAGAAAAAATTTACTCTCAGCTCTAGGAGATTAATTTATGAAAAAATTATTGCTAGCAACATCACTACTATTACCTCTTTCATCTTTCGCTCAGTCCGTAGCAGGAAGATTAACAATTACTCCAATCGTTGGAGTTGAGCGCGTACAAAAAATTTATCCAACATCAAGAATGGAAACAAGAACGATTCTTGGTGCTCGTGCTGTTTATAAATTTCCTATTTCTTCATTAGAAGTTGAATACACTCATGCAGAAGATGATGAAGTTATTGGCACAACAAAATATGAAGATGCTGAAGACAAACTAAGAGTAGGTCTTCGTGGAAGTTTCAATGCGGGCAGTTTCCTGGGATACTATATCAGAGGTGGAGCTCAAGGACGTAAGAACGAACACACCGAAACAGTAAACGGTCTCACTTCTACTTCAAAAAAATCGAGCAAAGTTCAACCTTATGTGGGTACAGGATTAGAAATAAAACTGCTTCAATACTTTTCTCTTTCCGCTGATCTGCTGGCCACCTATACTCCAACAGACGATCCCAATCTTAAAGATTATGAATTGCAGCCTTCATTGGGTCTGAATTTGCGTTTTTAGTATTTTTTGCAGATGTAATTACACGATCTTAAATTCGACCGACTTATGATTGGTTCTGCAACCTCCTTATTTTTAATTAAGCATTAAGGAGATGTTATGATCAATGTTATAAGATTTACTGACGAATTGGAAAAGGCCGGCTTTACTCCAGAGCAGGCTAAAAAATCGGTGGATACCTGGATGAGTTTAGTTAACGATAATTTTGCAACTAAATCAGATTTCCGAGAGTTTCAACTCATTAACAAGAGTGACTTGCGAGATTTGCAAATCAGCATGCAAAACGATAATCGCAACCTTCGATCTGAGCTAGAAGGACAAGTTAAAGATCTTCGTACTGGTTTGGAAGGACAAATAAAAGATCTACGATCTGATTTGGAAGGACAAATTAAAGATCTACGATCTGATTTGGAAGGACAAATTAAAGATCTTCGTTCTGATTTGGAAGGACAAATTAAAGATCTTCGTTCTGATTTGGAAGGACAAATTAAAGATCTTCGTTCTGATTTGGAAGGGCAAATAAAGAGTTTACGATTTGATTTAATCACGAAGCTTGGTGGAATTATAGTTGCCACTGCAACAATAATGACGTCAATACTTGCTGTACTCATAAAGAGTTGAGAATTAAAATGCTCTACTCAAGTTCTCCAAATGAAACGCTCAGTGACTTTAAAACTAGTTAGTAAGAGTGCGTTTCTAACCTAGTAACGGATTCAGGATCACTCTGCGACCGGCAAGAAGTATCATTTCAACTGTTTCCCCCAATGAGAGCTTGGCATACTCACTGCACTTAAACAGGACATACCACGGAATTGGTTGTCCAATAAAAACTCAAAATTTTAAGGAGCTTCAGGATGAAGCATATTTCTTCTATAAGGCGTTCGCGCCTAGTAAATACACTTGCGTTTTCTTCACTCGTTCTTTTTCAAGCTTGCGGTGGCGGCGGGGGAGGAGAAGGTGCTTCAAGTGAATACGCAGCTCCAGCAGTAGATCAAACAGTCGTTGCAGAAGTTTCACAATCAGTAGGTGCTTCTGTTGATGATTTCAAAGGCAGTAATCAATTATTAAAAACTCGTGATCTTGTGAATGAAGATTCTGTCGATCAATGTACGATGGAAAAAACAGGAACGAGTATGGATAAATTCGCTGATCAAATCAGTCATCACGTTTCATCAATGCTTGAACCAACTCCCGTAAGTGTTGGCGGAATTGGAGCGCTTTATGGAGCTCCGGTGAGCGATGAAGATTATGATCCATCATCATTAATGAGTCATCGTTTATGTGAAGTGACTCCAGCTTCTTTGAAGAAAACGTTGAAGCAAGTTCCTTCAGCGGCAACAATTGAAAAAATGAATAAATTTACTCAGCAGATGAATGAGTTGCGTGAGCGCGCTCAACTTGGTGATGTAAATGCTAAAGCAGAATTACAGAAAAAATGGACTAAAGTTTTTAGTTGTCTTAGTTACTCTGAATCGCTGAATACTTCAGACACTGCAACTTCGCGCTCTGTCTCCGGTCGATACGCTCCCGCAGACTATGAGAAACCACCGGGAGTTAAGTTTTATGAAGATAAACTTCAGCCACTCGTATCGCGTTTGAACATCGGCATGTACCAGTTCACTCCTAACAGTGCAGGCAATGTGCGAACATGTTTAAAAGCATGGAACGCGATGAACTCTCAATCAACGAGCTGTAAAGTTTCTCAAAGTGGAAACCGCGCAGACTTGATTAAGATCTTGGGAAGCTCACAGCAAAGCTTCAACGCTTTCTGTGGAGTACACAAAGTGGTAGAGACATTTGCTATTCAAGCTTACACGAAAAACGCCTCTGCCACCCATCCCTCGAACAAAACGAGTAGTGGACTAAAAGCTCCGGCCGACCGTTGTGTGACTCCATACTTCTACGCAGGTTGGGCATACAATCACTTCGGTCCATTGCAAAACTCAACAGGATCAAACTTAAAAGAACTTCATCAATGTATTGAGGGTGCATAATTTATGAGACGAACTAAAACTCCATCATACTCACAAAAAATCGACAATCTCTACGGGCCGCTTAGTTTCGCGTGGATGATAAAAGCTCTTCGCGAAAGTGCAAAAATATCTAAAGAAGATATGGCCTCAAAGCTAGGCATGACTCTTAAGGCGCTTGATGAACTCGAAACTGGCGCTCACATTCCTTCACCACAACTCGTTCTGCACATCGGGAAAAAGCTTGAATCTCTCGGCATTCCCACTGTGGGACTCGTGCAACTTGCGGTTCGCGATGCTCGTTATCAGAAGAATGGGGTGATGCGGGCTTAATAAATCTAATGATTTAAATTTCTCAATTAAAACTGAAACATGAATGGCATAGCCAATATGCCAACGATTTACAGATTTGAATGATTCAGGTTTTTCTTTTATAGTAATGAAGGAAACGAACCACCTCATGTGCACGTTGCAAAAGGTGATTGTGAACTTAAAATATGGCTCAGCAATTTGGTCATTGAAAATAATTTTGGATTTAAGATTTCTGATCGAAGGTTAATTCTTAAAATTGTAAAAAAACAAAAAAATCACTTTCTTGATCAGTGGAATAAATTTTATGAGTGAAGCATTTAAAGATTTCCAAACATCTCTTCAGATTTTGAAAGTTGAAATTACTCTTGATTTATTAACCGCTCATCTAAACGATGAAAGAATTATTTCGATTCCATTACGAAAGTTTCCTAAACTGCATTCGGTAATGAATTCTTCAAACAGCGATTTAGCAAAGCAGTTTCATATAAGTCCGTCTGGTTACGGAATTCACTGGGCAGCATTAGATGAAGACATTTCAATAAAAGCTTTCCTTTAATATCTCTACTTCTATTTTTTTCATCAAATTACTAAACTGCGTTTTACTTTCAAGCCATGGGAAATGACTTGATCCTTCAATTATTTCATCAACTGCATTGAAAAGTGAACTTGGACAAATTTTATCGTTTTTAGAATTCACAATCAAAGCATGGTCAGGAATTTTTCCGTTGATTGAAAAATATGAATGAAAATATCGATTGCCCCACTCATAGAATTGCCAATCGAATGTGCACTCACTAATCATGCTCGCATATAGTTCACCGTGGACTCTAGGCTCATAGTAAGGTCTCCACGCAAGAAATAGATTTTTAAAAGTCTCGTTGTTCTTGTGCTTTTCATAAATCATTTGAGCATCTTCAATTAATTCTTTTTCGGTCGATGAGAAATGTTCGTAGTTAATCAACGCTTGTTCAAAGCATTTTGTGTCAGGTGATGAACATAGAAGAATAATATTCAAATAATTGTTTAAATTGAGGCATTGTAAAAACATTCCACCAAATGAATGTCCTAACAAAATAACGTTTTCAGTTTCATCGATGAATCTTTGAATTTTATTTTGTGCCAGAGGAATGACTTCTTCGTCAGATTTGTAATCATTAAAATGATCGAAAGTAAGGCTATGGATGCTGCCTTCTAATCCTATTGAAGAAAAAATACTTGAAAGGTATTGAGGACTGAGTCCAGGGCCGCCGGGAATAATTAGCCAGTTGACTCTTTCTCCCTTCTTAATTTCTTCAATTTTGGGCATTTTAATACCTTAATTCGACATTTAATTTAGATTACCACACAGCTATTCATTGCACGGCGTGTCGATTGCAAAAATCAGAAGTTTTACCTTTTGACAGATCTTTAAGAGGCCTATAAAACTCTGATCAATTCAATCATGCTCGGAGTCCTCATGCTTATCAAGAAAATCGCTCAAATTCTTCTCGCTGTTGTTGCCCTTTATTCTGCGGAAACGAACGCAGCAACAATTAATGCCAACACATGTTCACTTGGTGTTCTTCCGCTTGGAAGCACTATGGTTCTTGCTGAGAGACGTGATGAGATTTTTACGGCCTTCGAAGCAAAAGGTTTTTATCCAACAGAATTGAAGTCTCCAAAAGAAATGAAAAATTTTGAATTCATTGCAGACGGCTCAGTTGATTGCAACTCAACTTACTTCGGTATTCTTGCTCAGACGACAGTGAGAATTGTTGAAACTGATTCTAATAAAATCGTTGCGCGCGAAACTACTTCGGGCGTGATGGATATGTTCTCTTGCAAGATTGAACTTCTTAAAGCGATTGCTGCTCTTCCTAAATGTAAAATCAAATAATGAATCTGGTTCAATATCTTAAAGATCCGGGATGGCTTGAAGTTTTAAAAGATGAATTTCAAGCTCCTTATTTCAAAGAACTCGAAAAAAAACTAGAGAAGGCATGTAAAGAGGGGACGGTGTATCCCTCTGTTGAAAATCTTTTTGCTGCTTTCAATCTCACTCCCTTTGAAAAAGTTGAAGTTGTTATCTTAGGACAAGATCCCTATCACGGACCAGGTCAGGCGCATGGACTTTGCTTTTCTGTGCAAAAAGGTGTGAAGGTTCCGCCATCACTCAAAAATATCTACAAAGAAGTTGAGAGCGATTTAGGCTTAAAGATGCCTGAGCACGGCTATCTGGAAGAGTGGGCAAGAGAAGGTGTTCTGCTTTTAAATGCACTTCTTTCAGTCGAAGATGGAAGTCCGATGGCCCACAAAGATTTTGGTTGGGATAAATTTACTGATCGTGTGATTGAAATTCTCAATACGAAAAAAGAGAATCTTGTTTTTATGTTGTGGGGAAGTCCTGCACACAATAAAGCTAAAAACGTAGATGGAAAGAAACATCTTGTTTTAAAGACTGTTCATCCTTCACCACTTTCTTCATATCGCGGTTTTTTTGGCTGCAAACATTTTTCACAATGTAATGATTATCTAAAAACAAAAAATAAAAAGACCATCAATTGGTCTCTTACATAGTTTTCAATTTTTCTTCCATCCACATTAATTCAGGATCATTTGGATTTGCTTCTTGAGCAGCAGGAAGGGAGCTTTGGCATTTTGGGATATTTAAAAGAGCAAAATAAGTCAGCGTGAGCCCTTTCAGCATAAACGGATCAGTTGGTTTTAGAGCGAGTCCAGATTCATAAGCAAGGCGAGCACCTTCAAAGTCACGGATGTGTAGTTTCATCCAGGCAATCTCTCTGTAATCTACACTTTTATCATCACTATCTTTAACAGCACTTTCGAACAGAGCTATGGCCTCTAGGTATTTTTGTTCAGCCGCGAGTTTCCAGCCACGTTCCCGACGTTTGTAGAAAAAATCTCCCGGGGCTTGAGCTTCTACTTCAGAAAGCAGTGCTGCTAATTCAGGGAGAGCGTGAGCGAAAGATTGATTTCTCTCTTTATCCAAAACATCTGTATAAAATTTAAAATTCTTTAGAAGTTGTTCACTGTCAGGATGGAAGTCATTCTTGAGAGCTGTGATAATTGATTCAAGATTGTGTCTTGTGACTTCGATGGCCATTAAACGGGGACAATTCTTTTTAACAGCTTCGAGTTTTATAATAGCAGCATCACGAACATTTTGAGGAAGTATCCTGATGTTTAAATGCATAGGGAATTCTAAAAATGTAACGTGAATTGGCGTCTCGGAGAAATTAAATCCTTCATTTAGAAGCGATTCTACCAACGTATAAACTTTATCAACTGAAAGAATGTTATAGACCTGTATGGTCGGTGAGAATTGATAAAACAGTAATTTATTAAGCGGCCGTCCTGCATAAACTTCACGGAAATTTTTCATTACAACATCAAATTGCGAAGGATAACGAATATAGTGAAATGCCTCGTCTGTCGCGTCCATACTGATATTAATGGTGAAAGCAAAAAAACCGCTTTGATATTTTTGAATTTTTTGGAAATTCACTTTAGTGAGATTAGTGGTCACACAAATGAAAATGTTTCTTGCCACATTATTCAATATGCAAAGATCCATGATGTTGTAGAAACCTTCAGACAACAGAGGTTCACCGCCAACAACTGAAATTTTTCTCAAGCTAGGAATAAGCGAGTTGAAAGATTCTAAAAATTTTGGATGATTTTCCCATGTAGTAATGTCATCAAGAGAAATGCCAAGGTCGGCATCGACAAAACTTGTATTCGAAAAATTTTGGAATGACTCTACTTTAGTGACAATTTTTTTAAATTCATTATGAACCTGATTAGAGTCGCGGGGCTGACACATTCTACATCTGATGTTGCAAATGTTGTTGAGTTTTAAATCAAGAATGACTGGTCGGTATTTATGTTTAGAATCGTAAACGTCAGCGTATTCGATTTGTTCTTCATTGCTATAGACCCTTTGAGAATCACCACCATTTGCTTCAACCTGATAACATTGTCGACAACCATCAACTTTTTCACCGTTGATCATCTTTTCACGGATGTCTTTCATCATGTCGGAATTGTAAAATTCATCAATGTGGTGCTGAGAAATGTTATAGGGAACATTGTTTTCATCACGAATAGATTTTTCAAACAAACAACAGGGAAGAACAGCACCAGATGGAGTAATGGCAAGAGAAGTAAACGCTTTTACACAGAATGAGGGATTGCATTTTAATTTCTGTATCGAATTCTCGGCCATAGCTTAAGTCGCTCTTGATTTGTGCTTTTACTAATATTTAATTATTATATCAGAAGAATGAAAAGAGATTTCCTTACATCTATCTGTCCACTCCCATGGCTGCATTTTAGTGCCCATTTGGATTCTACAATGCGAATTTGTTGTAATACCGATGGAACAGGTTTCATATTGGATAATGACGGCAAAACGCTGAAACTTTCCGATGTTAAGGACCTAGATAGCTACTTTAATCTCGATTATTACAAAAATATCCGCGCTCAAATGCTCAAAGGTGAGAAACCTCAATCCTGCAACAAATGTTATGAAATTGAAAAATATGGTAGTCGTTCAGTCAGACAAGATTATCTGGACTATTATCTGAACGATGAGAAGTGGGCCCTGCAATTGTTGAAAACTGACAAAAATACAGGGCATATTGAACCGAAAGTTCAATCTCTGGATTTAAGTCTTTCGAACAACTGTAACTTGAAATGTATCATGTGTTCACCTTCAGCTTCTTATCCGATCAAAGAGGACTACGCTAAGCTAGGACTTCCTTTTTATGATGAGTTTGTAGAAGGGGCCCGCAACAATTGGAAAGATACAAGTGCTATCGATCGAGTGATGCCTGAGGTGGCAAAAGATTTACGCCAATTTCTCACAACAGGTGGCGAGCCTTTTTTAAGTAAAGAACATTTCAGAATTCTGGAATTGATTGTAGCGAGTGGAAGAGCATCGGAGGTTCGTTTGAGCTATCACACGAACTGTACAGTGAGAAACGATAAACTTTTTGAACTTTGGAATCATTTCGAATCAGTTTCTATTCACTTCAGTATTGATGCTTTTGGCCCTCTAAATGAATATATCCGCTTCAAAACCAAATGGGCCGATGTTGAAAAAAATGTGGCCATGATGGTAAATCATCCCAAAACTCATTGTGAAGTTCACACGACCATTCAAGCACTGAACGTTTTTCAATTGCCTGCACTTTATGAATGGATCGATACAATTCCCAATATTCCTAAACTTCCTTTCCACATCTGGATGGATCAGCCGAACTGGCTACATTTAAGTGTATTACCAGCAGAACTGAAACAAGCTGCGCTCGAAAAATTGGAAACATATTTTGCCAAGCGAGCATTCACAGACGGGCAATGCCTCGAAAGAATCAATCAGATTACATCTTATTTAAAACGTTCGATTGAAGAACCTTGGGATGAAAAAAGTTTTGAAGAGTTTAAAAAACTAATCAGACAATTTGAAAATTTAAGAAATACACCGGCCATTGAAACTCTTGTTCCAGAGTTTCAATCACTTCTAGCTAAATAACATTTCAAAATCTTTCATTGTGAGTCGGCCTGAGAAGACTTGATCATCGTCAGTTGATAGAAGGTCGGAGAACAATTGTTTCTTTTCTTCTTGTAACTTGAGAACTTTTTCTTCGACTGAATCTTTGATGATAGGACGATAAACCGTCAGCGTGTTTTTTTGGCCAATTCTGTGTGCGCGGTCAATCGCTTGCGATTCAACAGCTGGGTTCCACCAAGGGTCCATGATGAATACATATGAAGCCGCCGTTAAGTTCAGACCCACACCACCGGCCTTAAGTGAGATTAGGAAGATTGGTGTTTTTCCGGATTGGAATTGATCAACTTGTTCCTGACGTTTGTTGATACTTTGCGAACCATCGA
>CAMLKK010000018.1 GCA_946480715.1 uncultured Bacteriovorax sp.
ATTTCAATATTGTTCAGACTCAGATTTTCGATCGCTTCTATAAATATGTTTTCCGCGATGAAGATGGGAAACTTTTCATGGGAGTGAAGGGTTCAGGTGATTATGTTCAGCTTGTAGACTTTGAAACAAAATCAAAAAAAACTCGCGACAGTATTATTATCAAACTTCTGCATAAAGCAGAGAACGTCGCTGAAGAACTTTTCGATCGAGTAGGGGTGCGCTTCATCACTCACAGCCGATTTGATACGCTTCGATTAGTGCGTTTTCTTCTGCAAAAGAATATCGTTATTCCTCATAATAATAAGCCAAGTCGTGCGATCAACACCATGATCGATCTTCCGAAGTTTAAAGAAGAGCATCAAAAGATTCTCAAGATGGCGATTCGAAATAATCTTTCAGAAGAAAGATTTATTGCGGCCATGGATCGGGCGATTGCGGATTGCCAGTTAAAATCTCACGAAAGTGAGAGAAATAAATTTACATCAAAAGCATATCAATCAATTCAGTTCACGTGCCGACAATTGATTGAATACAAAAATCCTTTCTTGCAAGAATTCAATGAACTCAGAAGAATTGCCAAGGGTTCATCACCAGAAGAAAATGAACTCGCTCGTCGAGTACTCAGCATGGACATTTCATTAGTGGCCAGAGATATTCGTTTCTTTTATCCCTATGAAATTCAAGTTGTAGATCAAGAAGCCTTCCGAGAAAACTCACAAGGTGAAGCTTCTCACCAAGAGTATAAAAGACAGCAAGTGCAGTCTGCACTCAAGCGCGTTTTTAAGCCGCTGCTCGAATATAAAAATATCCAGCTTTAATTAAAGATTTTTTTCAGGCTTAAGTGGGCGCATTTTTTTCATGAATTGCATGATTCTATGATTAATCAATTCAGGAAAATCGGCCTGGGGAACGTGGCTTCCATCTTTAACAATATACAACTGACTATTGGGAAGGTTTTTCGTAAGAATCCTTTGCAAATAATTAGGAATGATTTTGTCTTTATCACCACCAATAACAAGAGTAGGTGTTTTGATAGACTCGAGATGGTTGATGACATCATGATCGTGCATGAGTTTTAAAAGATGAAAAAAAAGAGACTCGGGTAGTTCACTGATCTTTTTCATGTAAAGCTGAATAAATTCCATTTCAACTTGTTTCTTATTAAATCCACCATCAAAGATTGCATACTGAGCAATTGGGTTTTTATAAGAATGTTTCCAAAAACTTTTGTAAAGTTCCGGAAATTTTTTAGTGAGAGTTTCTATATAGGGCAGAGTGAGATCGACTAAGTTCGAATCGAACATGATGTCCTGTGGAGGAACAACTGTTCCAGAAATGAGAACCATGGCCGTTACATCTTCTGGATATCTTCTCGCATGCTCCAGACATATATTGACTCCCATGCTGTGACCTAAAAAGAGAGTATGTTTAATACCTAATTGGGACAATAATTCATGGAGATCGCGTGCAATATTCGGAAAGGTACAAGTCTCGATGTCGCCTTCTTGTGAAGAAGCAAAATGGAAGCGATAGTCATGGAGAAGAATTTGGTAACCTTGTTCTTCAAAATAAGGAATTTGATATTTAAAATGGTTGTTACTACAAAGAAGACCATAAATAAAAACGATGACTGGTTTCTCCGGTGAAAGCTGCTCGATGGGAAAGTTGGTATTATAAAAAAGTCGAGTACCATCACTCGTGTAAAAATAGTTCGGATGATTTTTCTTAAACATCTTGTTTTGATTCCTGTTCGATAAGAACTTCTTCGATATAGTCGAGAGCAAATCTCAATTCAGGTGCCGTTTTTTCGAAGCGTTCAAAAGCTTCAGCAAGGTCGATTTCGTTTTGGGTTTTTTCAAAAGAAACGACTTTAAACTGATTTTTTCCAAATGCAATCACATCGCCAGGCCGAATTTTTAAACTTCCACTTATCTTTTTTCCATTAACAAAAAAGAAAGGCTCAGTTTTTAAACTTTTTATAAGGATGGTAGGAACACCGAAGTCATCGACAATTTTGAGTTGGATGTATTTGAGAGGAAGTTCACGATCCTGAAAGATGAGATCATTTTTTAACGACCGTCCAATAAATAGGACATCGTAATTAAACTCATACAAACCTATGGCCGTTTCGTCGCTGCTTTTTTGAACTTCTATGGTGATCATTATTCTATGGTATCAAATTTTTGGAAATTAAACCGTAGTGAAAATTCGTTCATCTTGGGAGAAGCGTTCAAGCATACGTTCTATATCTGAATCTTTTGCTTCAATTAACTTAAAGGCATCCTCTCGCGCTTGATAAAGGACATCAGCATGGAGGATAACGTTGGCCATGCGTTTTTGGGCCTGAGATCCAGATTGATCAGTTCCGAAAAGATCACCTTCTCCGCGAAGTTTTAGATCCTCTTCCGCTATCTTAAAACCATCGGTATTGTTTTCAATGACCTTAAGGCGTTCCATACTTAGGGCAGAAATCTTTTTATCATTTACCAGAAAACAAAACCCTGGTTTTTCACCTCGACCTACTCGTCCACGCAACTGGTGAAGTGAACTTAATCCAAATCTTTCCGGATTTATGATGGCCATCACTGTTGCATTGATTACGTTTATACCAACTTCAATAACACTGGTAGCGACCAGAATTTGGACGTCATGATGTTTAAAGGCGGTGAACATCTTTGCTTTTTCATCGGCTTTCATTTGTCCATGCAGTCCCTCAACAATATACTCCGGAAAATATTTTTTAAAGCGCTCAAGTGTGTCGGTGAGATTGTGAAACTCCTGTTCGGCACTTTCATTGATAGCGGGAACTACGACATAAATTTGTTCACCTAAGCTTAGTCTTGTTTTAATAAAGTTAAGAAATTGAGGATAAGTTTCTTCCGTTACAATTCTCGTTTTATGTCCCTTGCGGCCGGCAGGCATAGTTTTGATAGTGGAAATATCAAGATCGCCATACTGAGTGAGACTGAGTGAGCGCGGAATAGGTGTCGCCGACATTATCAAACAATGAGTTCCTTGGCCTTTGCTCGTCAGTTTAATTCTTTGATCAACTCCAAATTTATGTTGTTCATCAATAATCGCAAGGCCCAATTTTTGAAACTCAACAGTTGTTTGAATAAGGGAGTGAGTTCCAATGATCAGCTGAATTTTGCCAGAGCGAAGATCTTCAGCGATTTGTTTTTTTTCTTTAGCAGATGTTGAGCCCAAAAGGAGTTTACATGCGATCTTTTGATTTTGGAAAAGCTCTTCAGCACTTGCAAAATGTTGCATGGCCAGTGCTTCTGTTGGACACATAAAGGCGACTTGAGCACCACCATTGATAACTATAGTTGCAGCTAACATCGCCACTGTGGTTTTTCCGCATCCAACATCACCTTGTACAAGTCTCATCATAGGATGTTCGGCCACTAAATCCTTACGGATTTCATTAAGCGTTTTCTCTTGATCTGATGTGAGGGCATAAGGGTATAGAGACAGATATTTTTTAAACTGTTCTTCAGCTATTGAAAATTTATCAGCTTTGGGTTTTTTGAAATATTGCCTGCGAAGATAGATTTTGATTTGATCTTCAAAAAACTCTTCATAGATCAAACGCTTTTCAGCTCGCGATTCAAGTTCGGGAGTAGGCTTAAGCTTGCCGTGAATGACTTTAAATGAATCTGAAAGTGACAGGAATGAATTAGAATCGAGAATTTTTTTTGGAAGTGTTTCAGGAATTTCATTCCACAGCTGTGCTGGAATTTTATCCATAATCTTTTTTATCTGCACACCTGGGATTGTATTCACTGTTGGATATTGAATTTTCAATTCTTGGGAGAGAGTAACAAAGGAAGATTCGCTTTCTAAGCTTTCTATTGGATGAAATTCCGGATTAGCAAATTGCGGCTGTCCATTGAAGAGCGACGCTTCACCTAAGAATTCAATATATGTGCATTTCGAAATTTTTGAAGTAACTGACCCATAAGAATTAAACCATTTTAGAGTCAGGATTTTATCTGAAAGAGCATCTTGAACATGGACCATGATATTGTAGAGGAGAGCCTTGCCTCTTCCTCTTATGCGGAAATTTGGCTTTGCTTGAACATTCAGTATTTTCGCGCGACCAATGAACAGTCTTCCTTCTTCGATATGATCAAAACTGCGTAGGGGAGGTAATTCAACAACTCTTAACGGGAAGATCCACAACAAATCAGATAGATTTAAAAATCCAGCGTTGTTTAATTTCTCAGTAGTTTTCTGAGAAGCTTTTCCCATCATCTCTTCGAGGGATGAGTTCCATTGAAGTGTTTTTTTGGATTTGCTAGTCGACGAATTCAAGGGCTTCGATTTCATATTCAACATCCCCTTTAGGAGCTTTGACGATGACCGTATCGCCAACTTCTTTTCCGATAAGGGCTCTACCTAGAGGACTGTTATAAGAAATTTTCAAACTTTTAAGATCTGATTCGTCTTCACCTACAATTTTATAAGTAAAAGATTGGTCTTTGTTTGTATCAAGAATAGTAACAGTGGCACCAAAAACTACTTTCGTGCTTTTGATTTTTGAAACTTCAACGACGCGTGAACGTGCAAGAATTCCTTGAAGTTGAGCTATACGACCTTCGATGAGCCCTTGTTTCTCTTTAGCAGCATGGTATTCAGCATTTTCTTTAAGGTCACCCAAATCACGAGCTTCAGCAATTGTGACTTTTAGTTCTTCTCGCTCAACTTTCACAAGATGATCAAGTTCGGCTTCTAATTTCTGCTTGCCGGCTAAAGTGATTGGTAGTTCTTCCATATTTAAATTCCTGCGCTATTTTTTGAACAATGAATCGGCCAGGTTAATAAGTTCTTCCTTGGCCTGTGTTGCATTTTTTCCATCTGATAAAACAAAGTAGTCACAAAAATTGGACTTTTCTTTATCTACAATGCGATCTGCATTGGATTCGTGACATTCGTTATAAACTTTGGCGTCATAGAATTTACACATTCTACAGCAATGCAAACTGGTACTGCAATAAGGACACTCTTCAGTGCGAGTGATTTTGAACTGACCTAGTACCGGAATAGATTTTTGACAATGATAGCAATTAAAACTTGTACTCATTTACTCAACCATTAAAAAGACCATTGCTGCACAAGCCCTAACTTTACCTTAGAAAAATCAATCTGACCTTGCGTTTCTTCCGGATTGAAAAAAATTTTAGGAAGATTACGCTTATTATATTCGTCGATCGAACGATTTAAGTTCGCTTCATTGGTTATTTCAAGTGTTCTGGTAACCAAAAAGTTCACGAGAATTGTTGCGCCACCGGCAATTAAATATAATCTTCTATCTTCAGTGTCCGAGTTAAAAAAACCAAAAAGCATGAGACCTGTTCCCGCCGTCCCTAAAATTGCACTTGGCCATCTAATGGCCGAGTTTTTTTGATAGATATCTAAATACTCTTTTGCCACTGGATCTTTTTCTAAATGGTAGCGAAGACCTTCTCCCTTTTCAGATGTATTGGAATCAACCAGCACTTCCTGGAAGTTTATGATTGCAACGCGACTACAAGTTTCAACAGCTGAAACGTTTTGAAGATTAAGCATGAAGAAAAGAGAGGCCGAAAATATGAGAGACTTGATTATTGTGCGCAATTAGAACCTCAAAAGACTTTTTTTGATTATAATATAGAGGTATCTCATTCAAAAGGTTTTTTCATGGATTTGATTAAAGCAGGAATTGGAATTTCGAAAACAATTAGAAACGTAGGGCGATTGCAAGAAATCATTCTCGTTTTTGCACGCCATGGCTTTGATGAATTTATAACGAAAGGGGCTACAAACAAAATTCCTAATTTTGTTCTTCCAAAATCTAAGAAAAAAATTCGAGATGAACTGGCCAATAAATCTGAAAAAGATTGGAACCAAGTTTTAGGCTTCCGATTAAGAAAATGCTTTGAAGAGCTTGGACCAGCTTTTATTAAATTTGGTCAGCTGCTTAGTTCACGTGAAGATTTATTCCACCCATCCTTCATTGAAGAAATGAAGATGCTTAGAGATAAAGTTAAGCCCGTGGCTTTTGACGACGTCAGATCCTCAATCGAAGCTTCAATGGGAAAACCTTTAAGCGAAGTATTCAAACATATTGATGAAACTGCCATTGGAACAGCTTCAATCGGTGTTGTTTTTAAAGCGGTTTTATTAGATGGAACACCTGTTGTCTTAAAAGTCAGACGGCCCGGTGTTGAAAAAGAAATTGAAACAGACTTTTCGATTTTGATGTTTCTTTCTCAGCAAGCAGAAAGAGTAAGTGCTGAGTTGAGATATCTTGGATTGTCCCGCGTAGTGAATGATTTTGCTCTAACTCTTCATCGTGAATTAAATTTTAATGTTGAAGCACTTAATTGCGAACGTTTGAAACGCAATATTGAAAAACATGATACTCAAAACATTTATCATATTCCCAAAGTCTTCAAAGAGCTTTCTACAGAAAACTTACTTGTAATCGAAGAACTAAAAGGTATTCCTTTTAGTAACAGTGAAGCCATTTTAGGAAAGAGAAGCGAAATCGTGCCTAAGATGGAGTACGGAGTTAAGCTCTTTCTTAAAACATTCCTTAAAGATGGTTTCTTTCATGCAGATCTTCACGGTGGAAATTTCTTTTATCTAGAAGATGGAAGAATTGGTCTCATTGATTTTGGCCTAATGGGCAGTTTAAGCAAAAGCGGACGTCATCATTTTATTGCCATCATCTATGCGATCCTTTCTTACAACTATGAAAATTTAGTTTATGAATTTTTAGATGTTGCTGAATATGACAATATACCGGATATGGAGAGTCTCATCCGTGATGTGCGAGAGTCTTTGAGTCCATTTGTTGGTTTAACAGTTAAACAAACAAATTTTTCGGACTTACTTACAGTCATTATAAATACACTCAAGAAACACCAAATTTATTTGCCTCGCGAATGGTATATTGTTTTCCGCGCTCTCATTACTCTTGATGGAGTAGGAAAATCTCTGGGAATTGATCTCAATATTTTTGGTATTCTTGAAGATGACATTGAAGAGATTATTCAAAGTACATTTAATAAAGATGAATTAATTGAAGAGGGGGCTTGGGCCGCAAGAGATCTCACATCTTCATTACGCGTTCTTCCTCGTCACATTAAGTGGTTTCTTCGCGACTTCGCTAAAAAGGGTTACGCCATCGAAGTTAAGAACCAGGGTTACGAAAAAGAAATCGGAGCGCTATCGGGTGCTTTTGTCTTTATGGGATTCGCTCTTCTTTCTGCTGTATTCTTTTACTCAGGAATAAATCTCACTCACGGTCGAGAAATTGATCATTGGTCACACCTTCCAACTGTGACCTGGATTATGTGGAGTCTATCAGTCATCTTTTTTTCTGTCGGTGCTTCTCATATAAAGAAGCCTTGATTGCCATCTAAAATGGCCGTCTAAAAACTTGACAATATTACTTCCATCCAATGCTTTTTAAGTACTTAAAGGGCAAAAAAAGGCAAGCGGTTTACCCCAATTCAATAAACCCTTAAAATTTATCTATACAATAAGTGCATCGAGGTACGTATGTTAAAAGCAATACTCTTTTTTCTATTAACTTTTAATTTAGCTTTTGCAGCTCGATTTGAAGAAGCAGATAGAAAAAAATTTATAGAAGAAGTGAAGGTTGAGATTGCTCAACACAAACTGGAAAATGGAGGGAAGGTTAATCTTCAAATCATTAAGCCAGAATTCTATAAAGGTCTGGATGAACTTTTCGAACAAGAAAAATTCACACGAGATGAAGTTGTTGTTTTAAAACAACGTTTTGAAAACTTCTCTAAAGATAAATCTATTACTCCACAAAATGCAGAAGCTGCTTTCTTTAAATTTCTTGAATTCCAATTGAATGAAATTAATCAAAGACCGTTGGAAAAATTAAAAGAAGGACAAATCTGTAATAACTGGGGTTGTGAGAAAGATCTAAAATGTGCACCAGATCCAGTTCAAGACTACGGTAAACAATGTCAGAAATCTGGTCTTGAATGTAAAGGTGATACTGATTGCTGTTCAGGCGAGTGTATTGAAGATTCAAAAACTAAAAGACGTGTTTGTGAAGATGTTTATAGATGTTTCAAACCTCTCGCTGAAAACCAAGCATGTAACAACAATCCTGTTTGTGCTGTAGGTTCATGTTTACCAGTTAATGCTTTAACTGGTGGTGTTGATGAATGTCGTGAGAACGCAAGATCATGTGACAGTAATGCTGACTGTTGTTCTGGCTTTTGTAATGGAAGAGTGTGTAGAGATTTTTCTGCCTGCAAGGATTGTGTTCCGAGAGGTAGTAGAGCAGATCGCGGTAAAAAATGTTGTGAAGGTTTGATTCCAAGTGAGAATGGAGTTTGTATTCCAGACTTACCTCCATTCATCATTCCACAAGTAAAAGTTTCTCCTGTTAAAAAATTATTTATCAGCTTAGTCGACTTCATGATGGGTAGTGCTCAAGCAGCTGATCCTCAAGTTGCTGATGATAGCGGTACGGCACCAAAAGATGAACCAGCAGTTGCTGAAGATGGTGATATGGCCCCTAAAAAATCTGATGAGGAAATTGCAAAAGAAGAAGACGGTTTTCTTAAAACGAGAAGCACTCCGGTTGATAGTTCAGATATCGTTTCAACAATCAAAGGAAATGAAAATAAATACGGAGCTGGATTTCAGGCCAAGAGCGATACATTCACTCCTGACGTTAAAAAGACTGCTGCCTTAAAACTTTCAAGAAAATCTAATTTCGAAACATGTGATATGAAGTTTAAAGATGACTTCATGTCATACTTAGAAGCCAATAAACTTCTAGAACTTGAAATGGCGCTACTGGGATTTGACTTTGTCATGTCTGGTGATGGTGTAAATGATTATTGGACAAGCCAGGATGGTTCAATCTACAAACGCCTCAAAGAAGCTTCGACTGTAAGTAGAGAACAAAGAAAAGAGCTTCACGCAACAATTGAGAAAACGAACAAGGAACTAACTTGTATCTGTCTCGATGTTAAAGGAATCGACGGCATTAAAGATGAAGCAAAAAAAGAATTCTTTAAAAAAGAATGTCCAGAATACGCAAAATATACAAATCCAGATACTCCTAAAGATCAGCTTGCAGGAGATGCATCTGGTGTAAAAGGTAAAAAACTAATTGTAGCCTGGACAAATAAACTTGCTGGTTTCAATAAAACAATTGCTGTAGATCACACAAAAGTTAAAGAAAAAGTTGATAAAGTTCTTGAGTGGATGGGCGATGATCAAAAATTCAGTGAGACTGAACAAAAAACTCATACACTTTTTAATTTCAATATTAAAAACCCATCTGGAAGTTCAGCTGCACTTGGGGCACTTCTAGGATCAATCCTCGCAGCTGGTGTTATTGCTATACTTGGAGGTTTTGGTACAGCTTCAATCTTAACGGCTTGGGGAGCTGCCGGAATCATCGCGGCTTCTGCTGTAACAGGTGCTGGTGGACTTTGGATGATCTCGTCTCTAAGAGGAGCTTGGATCGCAAAACGTCCAGAGATCGCAGATAAATATGTTAGAAGTTATGGTTGTGGTAAAAAAGAAACGTGTGTTGAATACTCTCGTCAGCTTATTCAGCCATACAACAACATTTGTAAGATCAACGCTTCAGCAAACGCGTGTGTGAAAGACTTCCTCGTTATCCGCGAAAAAGGTAAAAAGAATGACAGCGATGCTGTCGTTGAAGAAAGCACATTTTTAGTTGACCCGTGGGTACCAGCAGGAGTTCCGAAAGAACTTATTATTAAAGATTCTATTAATGGTCCGACATATGCTGAAAAACTAGATGCAGGATTTAACTTAGCTAAAGCAGCGATGCTTGCTAAAAATCCTATGGCCGTTGGCGGTGGCGGTAAGAAAGGTGGCGGAGAGTTCGTTCCAGAATCTTACTTAAGTGAAGTTTTCCTTGATCCTGAACTTGTTGGTAAATACGTACCGCAATTGGGACAAAACCTTGAAGAAAAATATTTCCTTAAAAATGCAACGATTCAACAAATTAAGAAAGCTGCAATTGAGTTCGCATTAGCAGAGAAATTTTTCGAAAAAGACGATAAAGAAAATCTAGAAATCTTTGCTGAGTATGCTTATCAATATCACTTCGTTTATCCGAAACGTTCACGCTCTAATGAAATTGGTTACCCAACAGTGGGTCTGAGAACTTATGTAGATTTAATTGCAAATAAAGTAGTCGGTACTTTAGCGGCTAATGCTGTAAATGCAGTTGGAAATCAAAACACTGGGTTCACCAACCTCAATACCCAATATCTACAGGATTATCTCAATACGTTGAACACTTATGACAAAGCTTCAACTTCTGATGGACCAACTAAGCAAGTTCTAAAGGCTGAAATTGATGCTGCAGAAAACGAACTTGAAAACATGAAATTCGTGAGTGGAGTGATCGCAAACCCAAGTATGGATTCTGTAGGGGCAATGAATAAGGCCATCGGTGACTTTAAAGGTGGTGCGTCTGGTAGAGCTAGTCTTTCTGCTGGAGATAAAGCTTACATGCAAGCGGTTGGTAAATTAAGAACAGACAGAAAGAATCAACTTAAGAAGTATGAACATTATAAGAAGGCAGTTGCAGCTCGTGGAAATAAAGATCGCGATTCACGCGTGGCCAGAGCAGCAGCAAGTTTCTCAAAAAGATTTACAAGTCCAAGTTCAAGCGGCTCAGGTTCAGGAGCTAGCGGTCTAGGATCAAGTCTAGCTGATACTGTTGGTGCAGCAGAAGCAAATGCAAACTCAGGTGAAAATGCGGCCGGTGCTGGAGCTGGATACGGAGCAAGCTTTGCGAGCGGTGCAGGCGCAGCCGACGCTTCTGGAGTGGGTTCTGGTATCTATGGTGCTGGATCATTCGGAAGCAGTAGTAGAAAAGAACTCTCAAATGGAGCTGGAGCTTCACGCGGAACCGGTTATAATGGAATGAGTGATGAAGATCGTAAACGTTTAAGTGATGCTATCGATGCTCGTAATAGAGCAAAAGGAAAGTATGACTCTTCAGATGGTCAAACTTTATTCGAGAAAGTTACTAATGCTTACATAAGAAATTATGACAAAGTATTAAGCAAGAAAAAAGACAAGGATCTCGTTGAGCCAGTCAAGTAATCTAGAAGAAATCAAAACCCCGCGGATAACCAATTTGGATTTCCTCCGCGGGTTTTTTATCATCCTCGCGCTCGATCAACATTTCACTTATTACGTAAACATGTGGTACATCGAATATTTTCGAGATGCCATTGCCCTAACTTCGACCTACAAAGTTCACTTCCCGATGATTGGCCAGCAAGTGGCAAGTGACGTCTATAATCATTTTCTCGCGATAACTTTCACTCCGTGGGTTAGTCAAATCTATCTGACAATGGCTGCATTCAATCTTGCACGTAGAGATCAAGATTCTTTTACAAAAGAATTACCATCGAAGTTAAAAATGATGGGATTGATTTTTCTTTTCTTTGTCGCTGAAAATTTTATCGTTGCACCCAACTTCGGACAAGCGATTTCCTTTTATCCGATCATGCTCTGGATGGTTGTACTCGGAATGTTAGGAGTGCTTTATCGTTATGCTGGTATTTCTGGTGTTGTCGGCTTAACGCTTTTATCATGCATTCGATTTGTTGTTCCTGTTGAACTTCTCTCGGACCTTTTCCAGGACACTGTCAGACAAAACCTCCATCCAGGATTTGAATACGACGCTCGACTTGAGTATTTCGTATTGTCGGGATGTCTAGGTTTTATAATGGGACATATTCATTATCACAAAAGACGTTTCGCTCATAATAAAGACATGACTTTCATGATTATCGGTGTACTAGCGATGATCGTTTATTTCTTATTTGGTGATAAATTTCATGTCGATATGGATGACTTTTTGAGAACGGAACATGATCTCGCAAGAACATTTACCGGAATGTTATATATTCTAGGTGCTCAAGTGTTTGTCATTTCATTTTTCCTATGGCTTGAAAGAAAAAAAATTCAAGTCAAGCTACCAGTAGTGAATTGGGTAGGTAAAAACTCACTTTTAATTTTCGGATTTCATCGCATTCTGTTTGTCAGAATTATTGCTCCTTTCTTCGTTTTTCTTGGAAGTGTTTATAGCTTCACTCTTGGTGCTTCAATTGGGGAAATTTATCTCTATGTGGCGATTACCTTGCTTATTTGTTACGCCGTTAAAAAATTCAGACTTTTTGAAATAATAATGCAGCAAAAAGGATAGTAGCTAATGGACACGAGGTCCCAACATTTAATGTTCGATGCTGTTTTAGAGCATGAATTAAGCGCCGATTATGTTGATCATATTAAAAGCGTTATTGAAAAAAATTTAACTGTTGTTAATAAGATTGAACATAAGTTTACTCCACAAGGTGAGACCATCGTATTCATTCTTGCGGAATCTCATTTTTCACTTCATACGTATCCTGAAAATAAATTCATCTCTATGGATATTTACATTTGCAATATGGATATCAATCTTAACAAGATAGTTGACCAGATTGCGGAGAAAATTCCTTTTCAAAAGGTAGATCAGCGAATTGTTAGTCGCGGAAAAATTGGAACACCAACTGCGAGTTGGGAACTGGGATTTGTTTATCTCATTACAACAATTGTTGCATGTGCGAGTATCCTTTATGAGCTTCTTCTTGCCCAGTCGTTATCAACGACGATGGGAAATACGGCCTTAAGGTACAACTTAACGATCGGGCTCTATATTGCTTCAATGGGGTTGGGGGCACTTTTATATCACAAACTTATTAAGCGTGAACTTTTTCAAGAATTCGTAAAGGTAGAGTTGATCCTTTCTTTTTTTGGTGCACTCGCTCCAATTCTCGTTCTCGTGCATGATTATGTTTTTAATAGTGTGGCTCGAGAATTTAATATTTCATTCTTTTCAGATACAATTCAGATCCCTTTGTTCGCAATGAACCATTTACTCATTATCATTATCGGATTTTTATCAGGACTTGAGCTCCCATTACTTATTGATATGGGTAAGCAATTCGACAAACAAAAAGGAAATTTTGTTTTAGCGTACGATTATTTGGGAACTTTATTAGGTGCAATACTTTTTCCAATAGCTATTCTTCCGCATCTTCATATTTTTACCATTGGATATATTGTTTCAGCATTAAACGTCATCGTTGCAGGTGTCGTAATGGTGAAGATGAAAATAAAAAACACAGCCTACATCATCATTGGTTTTATTATGTTGGTGGCTTGGCTCATGTTCATTATAAACGCTGACCTTCTCAATCAATGGTTAGTGCAAAAATTCTATTTTGGAAACTAGGATCAGTTATGTCTAGAACATTCTTAAAAGCAGAATTATTAATCATTACGGCCTTGATGGCCTTTTGTAGTATTATTTACGAACTATTATTAGCAAACACACTAGCGCTTGTTACTGGTAATTATATCTGGTGGCAATCGATGACAATTGGTATTTATATTGGTGGGCTTGGTCTCGGTGCCTATCTCTCTGATAAATTGAAAGATACTTTTACCAGTATAGTTAAAGTAGAAATTGCTCTCTCCCTTCTTGGCATTATTTCGGTCATCTACATTTATCTTATCCATGGCTCGTATAAATATCTCGATAATCTTTTTTATTTTACGAGTGAGTTTCATTCGACTGTATATTTACAGAACCTCTTCGTATTAAGAACAACGTTTTTTGTCTTCGCGCAAATACTGACACTCGCTATAGGTTTGTTGTCTGGTTTTGAAATTCCGTTGATGATGAGAGTGGCGAAAGAAAGTTTAGGTGAAGACAGTGACTATCAGATATTCGGAATAAATTATATTGGTACTCTTTGCGGAACAATTTTCTTTGCCTATCTATTTTTGCCAAAACTGGATGTCATCAAAACTTCGGTAGCGGTTGGTTTGATCAATCTGGGTCTTTGTTTCTACACGGCCCAGCGCTATCTTAAAAAGGATAAGTCCAAATATTTCATCACGAGCGCAGTCGTTCTTTCACTGGCATGTCTCATTGGCTTAAACGAACAACAGATAACTCAACGATATTTAAAGTTATATTACTACATGCCTCGCTTGCTAGCGAAAAACAATAAAGATTTAAATGATCTTGTCAGAAGAATCGATGAACTTCCACCAATTGAACGCTCGAAGTCTCTCTACCAATATTTAGATATTTTTACTTATCCGAATAGACTCGATGGTGAAACAACAGATTCAACTATTCTTACTCTTGATACAAATTTTCAGTTCAATACAGCAACGGAATTTTACTATCATCAAGCCTTTGCCCACGTTTCAATTGTCATGAATCAGAAAGTCCCTAAGCAAGTTCTATTGTTAGGTGGGGGAGATGGTCTTCTCCTACGAGAACTTCTGAAGTATGACCAAATTGAGAATATTGATTTCATCGAACTTGATGCAAAAATGATCGATCTAGCTAAAGGACGTTTTGCTGAACTTAATCAGCATTCACTCGATAATCCAAAAGTTAAAACTCAAATCAATGATGGCTTTTATTATTTGAGAAACTCGAAAAAGAAGTACGATGCTATTTTCATCGATTTCCCTTATCCCAATTCATATGATCTTGCTAGATTGTACAGTATAGAATTTTACACGTATGTTCGGAATTCTTTGAACGATGAAGGCTTTGTTGTGCTCGATGCACCCTTTTACAACAAAGAGGATTACTCTGATGAAAAGAATCACGGTAAACAAATCCTTACGCAAATCTTCAACGATCGTCACATCATGAACAACAGCGTAATTGCCAGCACATTTCATTATGCTGGTTTTCAGACGATTTTTCCTTATAGGGTTGCCGATGAATCATTCTTGTTCTTAAAGAAAGAACCGGGAGGAATTGATTTTAATTTTATGGATAGAGCGGACCTGTCAAAACTTCAGGCAGAAACTGTACGTGAAATGCATTTAATTAAGAATCAAAACTTCCCTTACGAGATCGCATTAAGATACGTGAATTCTATTTTTAAACCAACAGTTGTTCGCAAGAAGGAATTTTAAACGCTATCGAGTCCACAAACATAAAGTGAAAGAGAGTAGGGTGCAAATTCTACTAACGGCTTAGGACCAAAAAGATAGTGAAGAAATTCTCGTTCAGTAACTTCAAATTGTTTGAGATTGAAATCAAATACCACTTTTCCATCAATTGATGAAACGATGTTCAAATCTCCATTGGAAACATCTTTTAAAAAGGCATTTAATTTTTTCAAAGATCCCATTCTAAAGAAAGCACTGAAATAAATATCCTTTCCAGAATGAGGTTCCGTTTCAGGTAACCATACTCTATAGCTTCCAATTTCCTTAATGAGATTTTGATAGATGGTCTTCGTTGAAGCAGAGACTTCATGAATAACGCCTGTTAAATCCTTTCCTTTGTTGACGCAAAAATAGCGATCAATGTTGTTATCAAAGCGCTTGATGTATAAATCAACGGATTTCATTTCTCGAATGAGCGACCAGTCCATTTCTTCTCTTTTTACAGTAAAGAATTGTCGTTCGTTAAATTGTTTATAAAGCGTTTTGATTTTCGAGAAGTCTTCATTGTTTAATTCAGAGAAGTGAGTTTTTTCAAATCCCGGAAAACTATTTTGCGGAAAAAATGAATTTCCAGTCTCAAAGAAACCGCCGGCCCTATGAAATGAAAACTTTTCGTAAATATTTTCGAGATCACTCCATAAAATAAATAATGCGCACTTCTCACTATGTTCTTCAATAGCAAAATTCATCAAGTTTCTAAAAAGATTTTTTCCACGATGCAATTTGTGAGTAGCAATTCCACCAATGAAAGCAACATTCATAGTTGATTCATTTTTAGTGAGCACTCGAGGACAAACTGCTAAATGAGCAGCCAGTGTTCCTGTTGAAGCTTCAATGTACAAATAACAATTTTCGAAATTAAAAGGATTCATGAGAGGAGCAAAATCGATTTCATAATCTTGCTTGGGACTATAACCAAATTCTTCTTCTATAAGAGCAATCACTTGCTCAAAATATTCTGGATTCTTCGAGAGAGTCGTTAAAACATAAGCGGAGTCATTCATATGTCTATTTTAACGACAATCATTTGGCTTTCGCCTAAATTTCTTCCACTTTTTTAACTGGAGTGATTTACTCCGTTACACGTTTTTCAATGTTTTCTTGTAGTTACGTTGAAAAAATTGTCTAAAAAATAGTCATTTTTTTCTAAAGTTATTTTTAGGGCCGACGATCAGTTAAGCATGAAGCCGTGAGGTAACACTCACAGAGAAACATGATGTTTCTCAAGCCAGAAATCAAGGAGGATGTATGGGACTTCGTATTAACACAAACGTTGCGTCGTTAAACGCACAAAGGAACTTAGGTTCAACGAGAATCTCGATGAACAAGTCACTGGAGAAACTTTCTTCAGGTCAAAGAATCAACAGAGCTGGTGACGATGCTGCCGGTCTCGCAATCTCAGAAAACTTAAAAGCTCAAATTAAAGGTCTAGGCCAAGCTGAAAGAAATGCTGAAGACGGTATTTCACTCGTTCAGATCGCTGAAGGTGCTCTTGGTGAAGTTTCAAACATCCTCATCAGATTAAGAGAACTATCAGTACAAGCTGCTTCTGATACTATCGGTGCTACAGAAAGAAAATTCCTTAACGTTGAATTCGAACAATTAACTTCTGAAGTTGATCGTATCGCAAACTCAACTGAATTTAACCGCGTTCCACTTCTAAACGGTACAGGTGCTGTATTTGATATTCAAATCGGTACAAGAAACGATCCTATCTCTGACCGTTTAACATTCGATGCTTCTTCTGCTGACGTAAACGTAGCTGCTCTAGGATTAAACCTAGCTTCAGTTTCAGATAAAATTTCAGCTCAGAACTCACTTACGTCGATTGACCAGGCGATCATCTCTGTTTCAGGGATCAGAGCAGACTTCGGTGCTCTTCAGAACCGTCTTCAGTCAACAGTTAACAACATTCAAGTAAGTATTGAAAACCTTGCTGCTGCAAACTCTCGTGTAAGAGATACAGACGTAGCTGCAGAGACAGCGGAACTAACAAAACAGAACATCTTGATGACTGCTGGTACATCAGTTTTAGCGCAAGCGAACTCTAGTACAAACAATGCATTGAGCTTAATTCAAGCTGCTTCTCAGAGGTAATAACCTCTGAGCTTCAAGCACGCCTGCAAGTGTGAGTTGATGCAAAACAGTTGAAAGTGAAATTAACCTTTGAGTAGTTTTTAAGGTTGGATTTTTTGATAGTGGTTACTAAGTAAACTAATAAACAAATAATAATTTTTTTCGAACAAGATGTTCGAAGTATTAAACAGGAGGTTTAGCGTGAAAGGAGATTAACAATGGGTTTAAGAATAAATACAAACGTGCCTTCGTTATCAGCTCAAAGATCTTTAGGGATCAATACTAGAAACTTGAATGACAATTTAAGAAAGTTGTCTTCAGGTGAAAGGATTACACGCTCAGGTGACGATGCAGCAGGTTTAGCCATCAGTGAAAACTTGAAGGCACAGATAAGAGGAATGAGACAGGCCAAAAGAAATGCTGGCGACGCTATCTCAATGTTACAAACGGCAGAAGGTGGAATGAATGAAATCTCAAACATCATCATCAGACTTAGAGAACTTTCAGTCCAAGCCGCTTCAGATACAGTGGGATCTACTGAGAGGGGATTCTCAGACATTGAATTCCAAAATCTCAAAGAAGAGATTGATAGAATTGCAAAGTCTACAGAATTTAACGGAATCAAACTTCTCGATGGAACAGGCGGAAAACTCGAATTCCAAGTTGGTATTAAAAATGATCCTGTCCTCGATAGACTTCACTACGACGGAGCAGGAGCGGACGCATCTCTTCAATCACTTGGTTTGGCGGTTGACGGGGTGTCTACGAAAGAAGGAGCACAAGCTGCGCTCAAAAAACTTGATGATGCCCTCGTGCACATCAACGGGGTTAGAGCAAACTTCGGTGCCCTTCAGAACAGATTGCAATCAACTTCGAACAATCTCGAAGTTAGTGATGAGAACCTCTCAGCAGCTAACTCGCGAATCAGAGATGTTGATGTAGCTTCTGAAACAGCGGACATGACTAAGAATAATATTCTTCTTTCTGCTGGTATTTCAGTGCTATCGCAAGCGAATCAAGCGCCAAACACTGCCTTAAAACTACTCAACTGATAATTTGAAAAGTTGCTCCGAATGGAGCAACTTTTCTTTTTTTCATTTATAATCAAGAAAAGGCAGGAATGTATGAGCGAACTAACCACATCAGCAGATAAGCGTAAAACAATTCTCATCCTGGGAATTAATTCTTTTTTAGGTTCAAACCTAGCTGAGTTTTTTCGTAAGGATTATCGAGTAGTAGGAACATATCACCGTCGCAATCAAGCGCTACCGGGAATTCTTAGTCTGCCCTGTGATGTTCTCAATAAAGATGAAGTTCAACTTGTTCTATATGCTTTTAAACCTGACATTGTTCTTTATTGTGTCGGCTTACCTTCAGTGAAAACATGCTCTGAAATGCCAAATGCTTCTGATGCTCTCAACTCTTCAGGCCTTTTCAACGTTGCGGAGCTTGCTCCTCGTTACGGAGCTCGTATTATTTATTTTTCTTCTCACTTTGTCTTCTCTGGAATGAATAAGAACTATAACGAGATGGATAATGCTGACGTCATCACTCACTATGGAAAATCGCAGGCCGCTTCGGAATTTTATCTGCAAAAATCATCTCTCAATTATTTAATCGTGAGATGTTCAAAGCTCTACGGACGTGGCGTGAGTCCAATAAAGAATAATTTCTTTGAAATTCTGCAGAAGAATTTAAAAAACAATACCAGTGCCATCTATGACAATTTCATTCATCAAGGCTTCGTTGATGTCTTTTACTTAGGAATGGTTTTGAAGATGTGTATTGATAAAAACATCTCCAACCGATTGCTGCATTTCTCATCACAAGATACGATGACTCATTATGAATTTGCGAAACTCTATACCGAAGTTTTTGGCGAATCAGACGGTTTGCTCAATAAAGGAAAATGGCATCTTCCTATTCTAAAAAGTGCAACTGTTGATAGAGTGGATGAAAATCTACATTTCAAACTTGATGTTCTGAACGTGGAAGGTTTACTCAAAATTAAAATGCCAACCATCCGTGAGTCGATGGAGTTTACGTTCAAAAGATTTAATGGTGTGAAGAAGACAACGAAATCAGCTTCAGATAAATCTGAGGGACTGTCGTATATCTAGCGGGCGCTATTAACAATGAACTCTGTAAGATAGTGGCGAACAAGCGCATCCAAATCCACAACTTCATTGTTGAATCGCCAAGTGATCTTATTGAATGGACCAATGTGCGCACGAATCTCATGAATGTTCGTTGATCCGAATTGATCATTGAAAGAAAGACGAGCACCGTAGATGTCTTTTCCGTTTGCTAAAAATCCAATCGAGATGACATCATTTGCTTTACGAGCAAAAATCAATCGCAATGAATTTCTAAACAACATGAAATCGTTAACTGTGTTTGAGATTTTGAAAAATTTAATCGCAGCACTTGAGTGATTGCGGCCGCGGTATTCGTTGAACTTGGTTAAGTAAGCTTCAAAACGATCACGAAGATCATTCATTAGTGCAATCGATGCTTCTTCTAAGAGTAGAGAAGGGTTGAGGTGACCATTGATATTAACAATACCTGACTCTTCCATGTTGATTTCGTCCATGGCGAGATTTTCAATCCAAGAGTAGTTAAGTGGTTGGTATACAATAGTATCGATCATAGAATTAGGATCGACGTAAGGAGCTTTGCTGTCAAGAATATTAAAAGGGCCCAAGAGGTGGACTATATCGAGGTTCCGCCCATTTTTGAATAGGTGGCTGCAGTTAGTAGTCTCTTTAGGCTTCTCACTGAAAAAACCCGAAGGTTCAATATGAGCTTGCTCACCGTGACCAGGGACCGCTCCCGAATAAATCTTTATAGAGGAACCAACTTAATGCCAACTCCTAGACCCACTTTTATTGTACACCCGCAGGCCTTCGGACTCTAGGGAACATTTTATCATTCTCCTTATTTCAACTGGTTACAGACAAAAAAGCTGAGTTTTTTAAACACCTTCAATAAATAGTTGAGAAGAATGGTAAAATAAATTGATCAGAGACTAAAGTTTTCGCAAAAACTAACCGAGGAGGCTTTTGCGAATATTTCGAATGCAGGAGAGTTTATGAAAAAGCTGATTGAGTATTTAAAAGATGAGAGCGGACAAACATCTACAGAATATATTCTTCTGGTAGCTGTTGTTGCGATGATTGTTTTTAAGTTTAAGAAAACAGCTGGCGAGAGATTGGATAGCTTAACCAAAGGTGTATTTGATAATGCAGATACAATGGTTAATGAGATGAATAAATAACTTCATTCTTCTCGTTTTGAAATGTAATCAGCAATCATAGGCATTGTTTTCCTGCTATTGTCATACACTCCTCTATCTTCAATTCTAATAGACATGATTCAATCAAATAAAATGGGGGCCAAAGGTCAGGCCCTCATTGAATATCTTCTCATTTTCAGTTTTATGACTTTTATTGGCATCAATATGGTCAAAGGACTGGGAAAAACGATGACAACATCCGTGGGTGTTCTGGGGTATGAATTAACAGAACAATTCACAGTTGGTGTTTGCAAAGAAATGTGTTTTTACAACGGCTACATTAATCAGGAATAAATTGTGCTTCCTTTAGTCGTTTATATTTTTATTGCCTTTCAACTTCTCGTCGTAGCTTATATCGATTTCAAAACTCGAAAGATTGCGAACATGTGGATGTTGATCAATTTCATTTTTTTTATTGTTTTGAATTTTCTTTTCCCTGAAATTTATAGCTGGTCGATTCAAGCTTTTTTTATACCCATTGCCTTCTTAGTTGTAGGCTTCATTCTTTTTCTTATGAACATTATGGGTGGGGGAGATTCGAAATATCTTTCATCCATCTATTTACTCATTCCTATTCCTCTTCAAGAAGTCACTTTCATCTATCTTTTATATTCGACTATTTTAGTTGGAAGCACACTCTTGCTCTTCAGTACATTAAAGCATCTTGATAAAATCATTGTTCTCTATAAAATGAGAGACATCACTGGAATTCGAAGAATCTTTGGACAAAAGTTTACTTACGCTCCAGTTATCTTTATCGCATGGATGTGGTTCGGTTGGATAAATTCAAAGAACATTTTCTTTTAAAGAGTTTTAAACCAAACGAGGGTCAATCGGCCGTCGAATACATCATGTTATTAGCCGTCATCTCTGCCCTCACTTTTACAGTCATGAACAACTCGCGCTTTAAAGATTTCGTTAAAGGGAGAGGTCTTTTTGAATCAATGATCAAGGGTATTGAATACTCTTATCGTTATGGAAGAGATCTTAAAAATCCTGATGACTATCAACGTGGGATGAATTTCGAATACAAATCGAAAGAGCACGATACATATTGGAATAACGAACAAAACGATACTCGATTTTTCACGGGAACTGGTAAATATCCACAATAATGAAGAACGAAAAAGGGCAATCAACTATTGAGTTTATTCTTACGTTCACTGTTGCAGTGGGATTTATATTTTTATTTCTAAAAGTTGCTGTTAATTACACCAATGGCTTTATGGTCCACCACGCGACCTATATGGCAAGCCGTGCTTACATGGCCCATGATGGTCTCGAGCAAACGGATCCCCTTAATGATAAAAAAGCAGAACAATTTGCAAAACAAGTCTTTGATTATTATTTACCTGATGGACTCATCAGTTCAATTTCAGGCGTTGTTTTAAAATACAGCCATCCTTCGTACGGAAATCAACCTTCGTTCACTGGTGTGTACTCAGAATTTTCCAGCCGTTTTTCACTCGGATTTATTGGGGGGACAACTCCTCTTAATTTGCGTTCTGAATCTTTCTTAGGTCGGGAACCTACTCGCACGGAGAGTGTGAATCTCACATGCGATGCTATGAAAGATAGTGCCGGAATAGATACTTGTAGTGTTCATACTACCCTGGAAGATAATGGAGGTTAGTGTGGATCAAAAAAACTCACTTAAGAATCAAAAAGGTCAGGCATTATTTGAACTGATTATATTCATGCCATTTTTGATTTTTCTTTTTACGATTTTTTATACAGTCGGAAATTCTATAAGTGGATCGATCAATCAGCAAAAAGCTGTGCGTGGATATTTTTACACTCTGATGAAAAATAATTCTTACGTTAATACTGCTAAAGAAGTTGATGAATTTGTTTCGGAAAGCTCAATGAGACATATTGGATTCTCAGCTGTTGGTTGGCGAGAAAAAGCTCAAGGCAAGAGTGCTATTGCTCCCTGTTTTAAATTTAATTCAATGTTAAAAGATTCATCCTCATCTGAAACTTGCGAAGGGAAAGACAGAGGGGATAGCGATTCCGGGCCAACGAGTAGTTTTGTCCGAATTTTCACTTTTTATGGTGTTTGCGGTCCTGTTTATACAATTCCTAATGGATCTCCAAGAATGGCCATCAATCCGGCCTTACAGAATAATCCCGCCGGCTGCATTCTCGAGTAGACACTTTCTTCCTACATAAAAAAAATTCCCCATATTTGTTAAAATAAAAACAGCTAGTTATTTCAACAGGTGGATCGAATGAATACACGCGCCCTAACTCTGGCCATAGTAATTGCAGGTTTTGCGATGATGATGGTTTACACATACATTGATGATCAAAAAGCAGCATTGATTAAAGAATACGGTGTTCAAAGTTCTGTCGTTGTAGCGAAGGTTGATATTCAAGAATTGGAATTGATCGATGATTCAAAAGTTGAAGTACGTACAGTTCCAAATAACTTTTTATCACCAGGATATTTCAAATCAGTAAAAGAATTGGAAAATACAATTGCCACAGTTCCTATTATCAAAGGTGAGCAAATCACAAAACCTCGAGTAACTTATCCCGGAATAAAAACCGGTTTATCACGACAGGTTTCAGTTGGAAAAAGAGCTGTTGCTATTAACATCACTGAGAAAGAAGCCGTTGGTCGTTTGATCAAGCCAGGTGATCGTGTTGATGTTCTTGCAACGATTGATATTTCACAAGGCCAGAGAAAAGACTTACAAAAAACCAGAACATTTCTTCAAGATGTTCTTGTTCTCTCGACTGGTATCAGTATGACAAACTCTATTCCTATTTACGGAGTAGAAACACCAAAAGTCATTCGAACGATGAACCTGAACACTTACACAAACTACAACACAATCACGCTTGAATTAGATCCTTATGATGTTCAGAAATTAGCATTCGTTCAAGGTTATGGTTCAACAGTAACGTTGGCCTTGAGAAATAATTCAGATAAAGAACCAGTCCGTTTAAGAGCAACTTTAATTTATGATGTCTTAGGCGAAGATGCTAATGAAGCTAAGGCTTTCTTCTCTGAGAAATATTTAAAAGAGAATAGAAATGCTCAATAAAATATTAATTGTTCTCCTATCGACATTATTTATCAACATGAGTTTTGCCCAAGAAGAGGCAGAGAACACTACTGATAATCTGAAAGAAGTTGAAGTCATCGCTGGTCTTGAAAAAATTATTAAATTGGATTTCATTCCAAATAGTATCGTAAAGATTGCAAATGAAAATTTGGTGAGCTATCAGCTTGTTCCTCAAAAAAGAGAAATTCTTTTAACTGGTTTGAAAGCTGGAGATACAACGTTAACTTTGCGTGATACTGCCGGTGATATTAAGGCCCGTTATCTTTTAAAGGTTACAGCTTCTGATCAGTCCAAGATTGTTCTTCAATTGAAGGAATTATTAAGTGATGTTGAAGGATTAGAAATCGGTATTAAAGGTGATTCGGTTTATGTCGGAGGTCAGATTGTTGTTCCTGCTGATATAGGACGAGTCGTTGTCATTCTCGACAAATATCCTGAAGTTTTAAGACTTGTAGAACTTTCCCCACAAACTCAATTAATTATTGCCAAGAAGATGCAAGAAGAAATGCAGAAGAGTAACTTAAAGGACGTTACTGTTCGAGTTGTTAATGGAAGTTTTTGGATTGAAGGAGTTGTTAACTCCAAAGAAGAAAGTGATAAAGCTGAACAAATCGCCCGCGCCTACATGCCGGACATGATTCAGAACTTAGCTCGTCGTACGGATGCTGTTCAACAGACGAAAAAACCTCTGTTTGAAAACTTGCTTACAATCAATGCCAAACCAAAACAAGAGCCATTGCCAAAACTTTTCAAACTAACAGCTCAATTTGTTGAGCTCACAAAATCTTATGACCGTGAATTCGGTTTCAGTTGGACACCAACAATTGGATCAGGCGGCGGTGAGATTCAAGTTGGTAAAAGTGGAAGTGGAGGAGTGACGACTTCTTCACAAGGAACACTTGCCGCTACAATTTCAAATTTATTTCCTAAGTTGAATTCAGCGAAAAACGCCGGGCACGCAAGAATTATTCAGTCGGGTGTAGTTATTGTTAAAGAAAACATTGAAGGTGTTATCGTTAAATCGACAACGATTCCTTATGCACTTGGAACTGGTGACAATTTAAAAACAGGTTCAGCAAGTGCTGGTTTCACCATGAACATTACGCCGACCATGCTTCAAGAAGAACGAATCAATTTGAAAATGACAGTGAAAGTTTCCGCAGCATCTTCTGATACGCCTCCCATTACTTTAGATAATACTGTGACAACTCAAATTGTGGTGAAGTCACAAGAATCAGCTGTTATTGGTGGTGTCGTTTCAAGTAAAACGCAAACAGATTTCGATCGTAACCCACCAGTGCAAGAAACAATTGAAAATGGTTCTGCATTGTTTTCATTTCTCAAATCAAAAAAGTATTCATCGAGCCGCACCCAGTTTGTTATTTTTGTGACGCCAGAACTTATCGAGTCTGCTTCAACTGGTGCGAGTGAAATTGAACGTAAGTTTAGAAAAAGGAGCCGATAGTGGCAGGACACATAATTTCGATCATCGGTGGTAAAGGTGGTCTGGGTAAGTCTCAGATTGCGGCGAACCTCGCATTTGCTTATGCCATTGAAGGGAAAGTTAAAACGCTGCTTTTGGATTTCGATCAAAAGGCGAGTGGTGATCAGGACTTCATCACAGGTATGAAGGGAAAGAAAAACTTGCGCGAGCTTGCTGATTTCAAAGGAGCGATTGATCCCAATACCATTCAGCAATTCGTAAACATGAATCAGAATGTTTTTTACATTGGTATGCCAAATGATCAAGTGGCAGCAAATGGAATTGAAGTAGAAGCGCTAGGGAGAACTCTTAAGGCCGTTACAAACATCTATCCAGTCACCATTATCGATGCTGGAAATGAACTTAATCCTCTTGCGATCAAAGCTCTCGAGTTTTCAACACTTATTTTCGTAGTCGTTACTCCAGACATTTTAGCGCTCAATCAGACAAAAAAATTATATTCTGAATTAGTTACAATGATGTTTCCAAAAGACATGATTCAATTTCTTTTGAATCAAGCTCAACAAGGACATCCGGTTACGGCAGATGTAATTGCTAAAACGCTTGGTAAGCCTGTTTTTAGTTCAGTTCCTCGCGATGATCAAAGCTGCGTGCTCGCGCTGAATAATAAAAAACCGGTCATGTTAGCAGCGAAAAATAGTACGTTTGCAAAAGGTATTGTTGATACTTTTAGAAAGCTCAATGAGAAACAAATTCTCCGCGCTCTCGAAAAATTAAATAAACCTGCTGATGTTGGCGCGAAGAAGCCGGAAGAAAATAAAGATGGCGGAACTGTTCGCGGAGGTAAGAGTCCTTGGACAGATTTAAAATCCAGGATTCACCGCGCACTTGTTGAAGAAATGGATCTGAAGAAAGCAGATGAGAACGATCCTAAAGCTCAAATTATTCTGAAAGAGCAAACTAAGAAAGTCGTCGTAGATTTGTTAGGAAAGGAAGACACAAAAGGTGTTTTGAATTCCCGTGAAGATATGAACCAAATCGTAAAAGAGATTCTTGATGAAGCTCTTGGATTAGGTCCGCTGGAAGATATGTTGAGAGACAAAACTATTTCTGAAGTTATGGTTGTTGGACCTCACAAAATCTATTTTGAACAGGGAGGAAAGCTTAGGCTTTCTGATGTTACTTTCACCAATGACAGACAGGTACTCAACGTTATTGAGAGAATTGTTGCTCCAATTGGTAGACGTATTGACGAAAAAACACCGTATGTAGATGCACGTTTAAAAGACGGATCACGTGTACATGCGATTATTCCGCCATCATCAATTGATGGATGTACAATTACAATTCGTAAATTTCCTGAGAAACGACTAACGTATAAAGATCTCGTGAAGTTTGGATCAATGACTGAAAACATGGCCGACTTCCTCCGTATTGCTGTTGAAGCACACAGAAATATTATCGTTTCTGGTGGTACTGGTTCAGGTAAGACGACGCTCATTAACGTATTAGGCGGTTTCATTCAATCGAATGAACGTATCATCACGTGTGAGGACTCTGCTGAATTGAACTTTCCTCAAGAACACATTGTTAGACTTGAAACTCGTCCTCCTTCACTTGAAGGTGATGGTGCGATTGATATTCGTTGTCTTGTAAAGCAAACACTCCGTATGCGTCCAGATAGAATTGTCGTTGGTGAGTGTCGTGGTGGTGAAACGCTCGACATGTTACAAGCGATGGGTACAGGTCACGATGGTTCAATGACGACTGTTCACTCGAATAACCCGCGTGAATGTATTGGCCGTCTTGAAACTCTTGTTCAATATGCTGGTACATCAATTTCACCTCGCGCGATTAAAGAAATGATTGCGAACGCTGTTCACATGATCATTCAGCAGTCGCGTTTAGATGATGGTTCACGACGAGTTATGTACATTACAGAGATCGGAGGGATGCAGGGAGATACTGTTATTCTTCAGGATATCTTCTTATTCATTCAAAAAGAAATTGATAAGAATGGAAAAATCATTGGTGAATTTCAAGCGACTGGTTTCATTCCAAAATTCATCGAAGTTCTTGAACGTAAAGGTTACAACGTTCCACGCGGTATTTTTAGCAACAGACCTCCTCAAGCTGCTCCAGCCGCTGCTCCGGCAACACCTTCAGCTGCTTCAAGCGGTGTAAATCCTGCTGCTAAACCTACTACTGGAGCTGCTCCCACAGCAGCGGCAGGAGCTAAACCACCAGTGAAAAAATAGGGAAGTTATGAGTTTTTTTATCTCACTTCTTGGAAGAAATGGAGTCATTCTCGCGGTGGGAATGATGATTTTCTTTTTGAGTTATAGATATTCAATTAATATTTTCGAATGGGTTGAACAAAGAACTTATGGAACACGTGCATACATCAGTGAGAAATTAGAATTTCTTTTTATCGAAATTCCTCAAGACAAGTTAACTATTTATCTTCTCGCTTCATCAGTAGGACTTGGCTTATTCATTCTTCTACTCTTCAGTGTTTTCGGAAAATGGATTCTTGGAAGTATTTTAGGAAGTATTTTTGCGTTTATCGGTTTCAAAGCACCACGTATGATTGTTGATTTTCTCGTAGAGAGAAGGATCAAAGCATATTCGATGCAAATGGTAGATGCTCTTCAACTTTTATCAAACGGAATCAGAGCAGGTTTATCTGTACCACAGGCCATTGGTATGATCGTTGATGAGATGCCACCTCCAATCTCGCAGGAATTCAACATCATTCTTCAACAGAATAGAATTGGTATGCCCTTAGAAGAATGTTTTGAAAATTTAGCGAAGAGAGTTCCTCTCGAGGATAACGATATGTTCGTTTCTTCTGTCAATATTTTACGCGAAACCGGTGGTAATCTTGCCGAAACTTTTGACACTATTGTTGAGGTCATCCGTGAGCGCGTGAGACTGCAACAGAAAATTGACACTTATACAGCTCAGGGGATGTTCCAAGGAATGACCATCGGGGCGATGCCGTACCTCTTAGGTTTCATATACTTCATGCAAGATCCAGACTCTATGATGGGCCTTTTTACGACTCCCGTGGGCCTTATCCTGCTCTTCGTGGCCATGACCTTAGATATAGCGGGGATTTACGTTATTATGAAGATAGTAAAAATTAAAATCTAAAGAATTAAGTCATTTAGTCCGAATAAGGACATGGATATTACTAACAAGGGATTTGTTATGAATTTAAAAAAATCGTTAATCGCGCTAACGCTCCTTCCGGCGCTCGCCTTCGGTGGCGTAAACCTCAAGAACGGTAACTTCTATATCACGTATACGGATATTGTCGTGCCTGGTGGTGATCACGATTTAGAAATCACAAGAACATATAACTCTAAATCAACTGATAATGGTTGGTTCGGATTTGGTTGGGGATCACTATACGAAACTAAACTTATGGTTTCTGCAGATGGATCTGTTTTCGTAATGGAAAACGGTTCAGGTGCTAAGACAAGATTCGTTCCAAAAGAATCAGTGAACGTTGAAAGTGCTTCGATGAAAATCGTAGATGCTATGAAGAAAAAAGAACCAATGAGTGATGTAGTTGTTCAATCACTTGTTAAACGTCTTAACAGTGACGCTGAAGTTCGTCAGTTCTACTCGAAAAAATATGATATCAAAACTGATCTTCCAGAAGGAACAGTTCTTTATTCAAATGACCGTGGTATCCAGACAATCGTTAAAGAGAAGACTGGTTACAAGCGTTCAAATGCTGATGGGAAAACAGATTATTTTGATAACGATGGAAAGCTAACAAAAATTACTGATAAAAACGGATACAGCATTCTTTTCGAATACAAAGGGACTCAGCTGTACGCCATCAAAGATACTCAAGCAAAACAAATTCTTCTTGAGTGGTACCCAGATGGAAAAATTAAAAGTGCTTCATACGCTGGTGATAAAAAGACGAGCTACGTGTACGACACAAAAGGAAACTTAGTTTCTAGTACTGACGTTGCAGGGAACGTTTATAAGTATGATTACGATGCCAATCATAACTTAACTCAGATTAGTTACGTTGATACAACGAAAATGGTTGTTAAGTATGACAAGAGTTCATTCGCTACTGAAGTAATTGAACGTAACGGTGAAATTACAAAATACAAGTACGAAAGTAATCCTAAAAATCCAGACATGCACTACTGGACAACTGTTGCTAAAAAACCAATTGATGGTCCTGAGACAACAAGTCGTTATGAGTATGAAATCAAGTCTAAACCAGATGGGCAGCAATATACTTATAGAATTGCTACTGACGTAGATGGGATTAAGACAGAAACGATCTACTCTGAGTGTTGTTCACTTCCGCTTAAAATCACTCGTGGTAAAGATGTAACGACTTTCGAATACAATGCGAAAGGACTTCTTACTAAGAAAACATCAACTCGTGGTGAATACGTTGAGCTTGCTTACGATGACAAAATTAACAAAATTACAAAAGTTGTTAACAACGAAGGATGGACAACTTTCCAATACGATAAAATTGGGAACCTATCTCAAGCTGTAAACTCTTCTGGTAAATCAGTTCTTCTTCTTTACGATCGTATGGGTAAAATCACAAAAATGATCGATCAAGAAAAAGGCGATACTAAAACAAGAAGAACGCTTTCTTTCAAATACAATTCACTTGGAAAACCAGTTGAAATTGAAATGGAGAACGTGGGAATCATCAACGTAGCTTACGACAACTACGGAGAGATTAAGAAAGTTGAATCAAAAGCTGGAGCAAAGATGGCCCTTCAGGTTACTCAAGCGTTCCAATCTTTACTAAGCATTGTTAAGCCTGCAGGTGTTAACTTAAATATGTAATAAAATGGCCGTGAAGGTCGAGTTCCAAGGGAGACGAAAATGAAAGTATTATTAACAGTATTTGCTTCGATGATGATTGCTGGATCGGCCATGGCAGCTTGTGATAAACCACAAGAGTGTACGACTGAATCTGATTGCAAGGCCCTTGAGAAGAATGGATCAAAATATTCATTCGACGACAAGAGAGCTGTTAAATGTATGCTTGTTGATCCATCAGTTGCTACAAAATGTGTGGAAGGTGATGATTCAGGAAGACAGACAGCTAGCAAGTCTGGTGATACAGCTGTTAAGTCTGACACATCTAAAGGAACTGGAACTTCTGGAAGATAATCTCTCTTAAAAATTTGAATGCATAATCTAAGGACCGTCTATTCATTAGACGGTCCTTTTCTTTTTTTCACTCCATCTATCAACTGGCCCTTCTCAAGTGATAAAATAAGCAATGAACCTTCACTGACTAAATTTTAAACATCCTGTAAATTCCTTAAACATCTTTCATATTTGTCCTCTCATCAACCCCTTATTTTCCCAAGCAAAGGTTTTGGCATGCTCTCTGCAATTACTAAAACAACACAACAAAAGGGGATTTTATGAAAACAACAATCTTATTTCTTATAGCTCTTACTTCACTTAACGTTTTTTCAGCAGAAGTTGGCGAAGACAAAAAAGGTGAATGTGAATTCGGAAACCAATCAGGACGTGCTGCTAAAGTTGTTGAACAACCATTAGTCGTTCAAGAAACAAGAAAAGAAGCTTCTGAAACAAAATCTAAGTAATTCCTGCTTTCATCCTTAAATAAAAAAGCCCCGTGAGAATTCACGGGGCTTTTTTTTTGTCCGTTCTTAAATGTGATCAATTCATGTGTAAAAAATTCTCTCCGCTGTCCAAAAATTAGTCAGGAAGCGGTCAGCAAACCCACCTAAGAACTGAAAAACTCATTACATCTTTTTGGCATTGAGCGTGCATCTTAAATAGTCAAGTAAGCTTAAAAAACCTTTTTAGGGAGTACATATGAAAGCATTAATTATCGCATCACTAGTTTTCTTTTCTTTAAGAGCAATGTCAGCCGAAGTTGGTGAAGATAAAAAAGGTGAGTGTATTTACGGTGATCAATCTAACCGTGCAGCTAAAGTTGTTGAAGCGCCAGTTGTTAATTCAACTCCAGCTCCAAGAGCTTCTGAAACGAAATCTAAGTAAGACATAAGTAAAAATTCTCGATCCAATATGAAGCCCACCGAATGGTGGGCTTTTTTATTTAAAAATTCACTAGGCAAAACTCTTAAAACTAACAAGTAAAAATGCAGCTGCGGCTGCATTTTTTTTGCCTAGTCTTCGCTCAAAACACGTCGTAAACGTTCTTGCTCTTCATCCGTATAAGTATCTTCCGGATCTTTATTCTCATGCTCAATCTTCTTTCTCTTAACAGAAGACTGCTTAGATTTAACTCTATCTTCATTTAAAACTTGCTCAGGATCCGAGTTCGAATAAAGCTTCTTACTATAACGTTTGGTCGTCGAAATCTTCTGCTTAGTCGTTTTTACCGCCGCTCTTGCATAAGGTGTGACCATCGAAAAAAGTTTATCGAAAAGCTGGCGGTCATTGCCAATTGGGATGCAAAGAATGGCAAAACTCAAAGTGAAGTAGAATGCAAATCTGATGATAAACATAGGTCCTCTTAAAAATTAACGGCTTTCTTTTTCTACCAGTCTTTCAATTTTCTCTACGGCCTTGATGAGGTCACCTCTCTCAAAAGGCTTTTGCAGGAAATCTGTAGCGCCTTGAGAGATCGATTCGATAACCATGCTTTCAATATTGAGGGATGACATCATAATAATGAATTTCTCACCCTGTGCTTTTTCCTGAAAGTGTTTTGTTAGCTCAAGCCCAGAAATGTCGGGCATAACAATATCTATAAAAATAAGATTGGGCTTAGCAGTATGAGCGATCTGTATGGCCTCTTCAGCAGACGATGCAGAACCAACAACGTTGAAACCTTCTTCCGTGAGAATGTCAGACATAGCTCGACGATTGAATGTCGAATCATCGACGATAAGGATTTTTAAAAGTTGGTGATTGCGAGGAGGTTTCATTGATTATCCATTTTTTTGCTATTAATTAATAATAACAAAATCATGGTGTAAAAAAAGAAAAACCAACAATACTGTTGGTTTCTCTTTTTAGCGGACTAAAATTATCAGAAACTAGGCTGCTGCAGGCGGCAGAGTTTCTTTGTACTTAACTGCTTTCTTCTTCATTGATGCTTTCTTTTCTTTCCATCCCACAAGGGCAACTTCAAGAACTTCATCAATAGTTTTTACCGGAACAAAATTTAACTTAGCTCTGTATTCTTCTGGAATGTCTTCCAGGTCTTTTTTATTTTTCCAAGGAATGATGATCGTTTTGATATTCATTCTCATGGCAGCCAGTGCTTTTTCTTTTAAACCACCGATTGGAAGAACTTTACCAGTTAAAGTAATTTCTCCAGTCATCGCAACATCTTTGCTAACAGGTGTGTTTGTTAGAAGAGAAACGATTGTCGTCGCAAGTGTGATACCAGCACTTGGTCCGTCTTTAGGTGTAGCACCTGCAGGAAGGTGGATGTGCATTTCGTGTTTTTCGAAAACATCATCTTCAATTCCCAGATCGTGTGCTTGAGAGCGGATGTATCCAATCGCAGTTTGAGCAGACTCTTTCATGACTTCACCGAGTTGGCCTGTCAGAGTAAGTCCTCTTCCTTTCATCTTTGTTGCTTCGATGTAAAGAACTTCTCCACCATGTGATGTCCAGGCGAGACCAGTTGAAACACCAACTTCATCTAATTCTTTTTCATCGTCTTTTGTATAAACAGGAGGTCCAAGAAGTTTGAATACTGTTTCGCTCATGATGTGAGTTTTATCAGCTTCACCTTTGGCAATTTTCATTGCTACTTTTCTACAGATGGCTCCGATTTTTCTTTCAAGGTTACGAAGACCAGCTTCCGCTGTGTATCCTTTGATGACAGCAGCTACACCTTCATCAGCAAATGTGATGTGTTTTTCAGTGATTCCGTTTTCATCCATTTGTTTAGGGATGATGTATTTCTTAGAGATCGCCACTTTTTCTTCCTGTGTATATCCAGAAAGATTGATGACTTCCATTCTGTCTCTAAGAGGAGCTGGAATTTGTTCAAGAACGTTTGATGTAGCGATGAACATTACGTTTGAAAGATCAAAAGAAATATTCAGATAATGATCACGGAAATTACAGTTTTGTTCCGGATCTAATACTTCAAGAAGTGCTGATGATGGATCACCTTTGAAGTCTCCACCCATTTTATCAACTTCATCTAGAAGGATAACTGGATTGTTGGTTTTAGCTTGTTTCATCGCCTGGATAAAACGTCCTGGCATTGCACCAACGTAAGTTCTTCTGTGTCCGCGAATTTCTGCTTCATCTTTTACACCACCAAGTGAAATACGAACGAATTCTCTTCCACATGCTTTGGCGATTGATTTACCAAGAGAAGTTTTACCAACTCCCGGAGGACCAGAGAAGCAAAGGATTGGTCCCTTCATTCCTTCACCCTTTAGTTGTCTAACGGCAAGGTATTCTAAAATTCTTTCTTTAACTTTAAATAAATCGAAGTGATCTTCGTTTAGAATTTCAAGAGCAGCATCGAGGTCAATTTTTTCTTCGCTCTTTTTTGACCAAGGAAGATCGCACATCCACTCAAGATATGTTCTGAGGATTGAAGACTCAGAAGAATCTGGGTGCATTTTTTCCAAGCGGGCCATTTGTTTGAGTGATTCTTTTTCAGCTTCTTCACTCATTTTTGCTTTTTTAATTTTTTCTCTTAGCTCAGCGAACTCATCGTCGCCTTCTTTTTGCCCTTCATCACCAAGTTCAGATTTGATCGCCTTGATTTGTTCGCGAAGGAAATATTCTTTTTGATTCTTTGTGATTTCTTCTTTAGCAGTGCTTTTAATTTTATTTTGCATTGCTAGGATTTCTAATTCACGCGTCAGAATATCATTTATGCGGTGAAGTCTTTCCATTGGGTCAAGCGTCTCTAAGATCGCTTGCGCTTCAGCAACATGGAGATTCAAATTTGATGCAACTAAATCAGCAAGTCTTCCTGGATCTTTGATGTCTTCTAAGATCATCAAAATATCTGGTGAAAGAACTTTGCCCATGTTAATTACTTTTTCCAGCTGCTCGCGAATGTTTCTCATTAGAGCATTGGCTGCAACATTGTTTTCTTCAAGCTGAACATCAGAAACCTTCATCAGCTTACACATGAAGTATGGAGCTTCTTGTGAGAATTCAGTGATACGTGCTTTTGATAGACCTTGAACGAGAATTTTAATTCTTCCATCTGGAAGCTTTCTCATTCTCATGATCATGGCGATTGTTCCTACTTCATAAATTTCATCAGGAGTAGGAGCTTCAGCTTTCATATCTTTTTGGCTGGCAAGAAGAATGAGGCGATCTGTTTTAGTGAGAGCATGATCTACGGCAGAAATGGAGGATTCTCTTCCTACAAAAAACGGCAGAATCATAAACGGGTAAACAACGATGTCCCTAATTGGCAGGAGAGGGAGATGATCTTTTAACTCGATGTTATCACCCTCATAATTAGTTACCATACTTATCCTCCAAAAATAGCGCTTGCAATTTCCTTTGCATTCATGTGTATAAATCGGGAAACGGGAGAAACTCTTTAAGAAAAATTGCTAATTCGAGAAGAATAAATCACATTTTTTCCTCATACTTGATTGCAATAATCAGCGTTCTAAATGAAAATGGGTGGGATTACTTGAGGACTTGTCTAGGGAGATAGAGCATGAATGGTACCATAGGGGCAGTTATCTTAGCAGCGGGAGAAGGAAAGAGGTTGAAATTAGATTCACCGAAGCCACTCGCACCTTGTTTGGATAAAAAATTAGTCGACTTTCCTATTCGGGAATTAAAAAAGTTTTTTGATCAGAATAAACTGAAAGGTAAAATCACAGCTGTCGTTGGTCATCAGCGTGAGAAAGTTCGCTCTTATATTGAAGGCCGTTACCCAGATGTCCAATATGCTATACAAGAAAAACAACTTGGCACAGGCGATGCTTTAAGAGCTTACTTTGATTCTTCAAAAGAAGCGCAATCGTTCGACTTCACACTCGTGATTTGTGCTGATACTCCCGTTGTTTCAGAAAAAGAACTCACACAAATGCTCACTCTTTTAGAGAAAGAAGTTTGTGATGGAGTTGCTGCCAGTTTCAATGAATCTAATCCCAAGGGATACGGACGTATTATTAAAACGGCAAAAGGCTTTCACATCGTCGAAGAAAAAGATGCAACTGATGAACAAAGAAAAATTACCGAAGTTAACTCTGGTCTTTACTTGGTAAAAACAAGTTATGTGATGGAGCACTTGAAAGGAATTGATTCGAATAACAAGTCTGGTGAATTTTATCTAACAGATATTTTCAAAGATGGACGTAATGTTCATGCGCTTTGTTTTCCAAACGGCTCAACGTTTTTAGGTGTCAATACACTCGAACAACTCGAGCAAGTTGAAACAATTCTTAGACGTAAAAAAATAAATGAGCTTAGAGAAAATGGGGTGCGCTTCATTGATTCTAATAATGTTTATATCGATGATGAAGTGGAAGTTGGGGCCGGCACACTCATTTACCCTAATACGTACATCACTGGTAAAACTAAAATTGGCAAAAATGTCGTTATTGAGATGGGAGCTCAGATTACTGACTCTTTTATCGCTGATGGTGCAAAAGTTCTTTCTCACAGTATTTTAGAAGGCGCAAAGCTTCATGAAAAAGCTCATGCCGGTCCCTTTGCCCGTCTTCGCCCTGGGTCTGATATTGGTCCTGAAGCAAAAATTGGTAATTTTGTTGAGATCAAAAAGTCCGTCCTTGATCGAGGCGTTAAGGTTTCCCACCTAAGTTATGTCGGCGATGCTTTTATTGGCGAAGAGACGAATATTGGCTGTGGATTCATCACTTGCAACTATGACGGTGCCCATAAACATGTCACAAAGATCGGGAAAAACTGCTTTATTGGCTCCGATTCTCAGACAGTTGCCCCGGTGGAAATTGGGGATGACTGCTTTGTCGCTTCGTCGACGACGGTGACCATGAGCATGCCTGACGGTGCTTTTGCCATTTCTCGAGGGAAACAAACCACGAAAGAAGGAATGGCTAAAAAATTCATTAAAGTGAAAGAACCTAAAAAAGTGTAAACACTTAACAAACAAAATGGTATCTTTCCTCTCGATTTTAACCCTTAAGTGGAAGGTTTAGTATGTGTGGAATTGTAGGTTACTTTGGTCCGTCACAAAACTCAGTAGGCATCGTTTTAGAAGGTCTAAGACGTCTTGAGTATCGTGGATATGATTCTGCTGGTGTGAGTTTTCTTAATGAGAAAAACGAACTCATTAATTATAAAAAAGCAGGGAAACTCGATAACCTTAAAGCTGAACTTGAAGGTAAAGATGTTGTAGCTCGCACATGTATTGGTCACACACGTTGGGCCACTCACGGTGGTGTAACAGACAACAATGCTCACCCTCACAGCAATGATATTCTCTCAATCATCCACAACGGGATCATTGAAAACGCTAACGAAATTAAAAAAGAATTAATGGGTCACGGAGTAAAGTTTAAATCAGAAACTGACTCTGAATCATTCTTGGAATTAGTAACTTTCGAACTTCGTAAAGGGACTGAGATCCAAACAGCAATCACTCAATCTTTCAAACGCATTCATGGAAACTCTGCTTTTGTTGTTCTTTATCCAAAGACGGGCGAAATCTTTGCAATCAAAAGAGGCGCTCCACTTGTTTGCGGTATCAATGAAGTGACGAGCGAAGCTCTCGTTTCATCAGATCCATACGCTCTTGCTGGTATCGTTCACAAGCTTTACTTCCCTGAAGATGAAGTTATGGTTCACATTTCAGGCGCGAATAAAAACCTCATCAACTTTTATGAACTCGATTTAACTAAGACAACTCGTTACCTTTCTAAGAAGCAAGATATGTCAGTTGAAGTGAGTGAAAAAGGTGACTACGAACACTTCATGCTGAAAGAAATTCACGAACAACCAGAATTGATCCGTAATTTAACTTCATATTATTTTGCAGGCGAAGGAAGAGAAGCTCTTCAAAGAGTTTCTGATTATCACCCAGAAAGAGTTTATCTTTCTGCCTGTGGTACAGCTGCATATGCTGGACTAGTTGTTAGAGATTTCATTGAAACATTAAACCGCATTCCTGCGAACGTAGAACTTGCGAGTGAATTCCGTTACCGCAATCCAATTCTTAAAAAAGGTGATGTTGGTATCTTCGTTTCTCAATCTGGTGAAACGGCAGACACGCTTGCTGCTCAATCCCTTTGTAAAAAAGCAGGAATTAAAACTCTATCAATCGTTAACGTTGATGGATCAACTCTCTACCGTGACTGCGATGACAATCTTCTCATCCGCGCTGGCGTAGAAATCGGTGTTGCTTCGACTAAAGCATTCACCCAACAAGCTCTTACAGGAAGACTTTTATCTGCAGCACTTTCAGGTGACTTAAAAGATGAAGGAAAAAAAGTTTCTCTATCTGGAAAATTTGCCCTTCTAGCTGAGAGAGTTGATAAGCTTCTCGCTCAAACGGATATTATCAAGTCTGTTGCTGAATCCATCTACAACAAAAAAGGATTCTTCTACACAGGTCGCGGAGCTTACTTCCCAATCGCACTTGAAGGCGCACTTAAGCTTAAAGAAATTGCTTACGTTCACGCTGAAGGATATGCAGCTGGAGAATTAAAACACGGACCAATCGCTCTTATTGACGAAGAAATGGTTAACATTGCCTTAGTTGGTCCTGAGCTTATTGAAAAAACAATTTCAAACGTGCAAGAAATCAAAGCACGTAAAGGGATCATCGTTGGTGTAGGCCCTCGTGGAAATGAAGAGCTTCAAGGCCTATCAGACTTCTACATCCCACTAGACTTCGATGGTCTGGACGAACTCGCTCCACTTTATGTCAACGTCGTAAACCAACTTCTCGCTTATTACATGGCGAAGTTCAAAGGAACTGACATCGACAAACCAAGAAATTTAGCTAAATCAGTAACAGTTGAGTAATGAAAAGCCCCCTTAATTGGGGGCTTTTTTGTATCCGGTATGCTAAAACTTTAGCATGATGAAAACGCTCGACTCCCTCAATCCTGTTCAAAAGCAGGCCGTTTTAACGACTGATGGTCCAGTCATGATTCTGGCCGGCGCTGGTTCTGGAAAAACAAAAACTCTTGTGACGAGAATCACTTATTTGCTTCTCGAAAAAAATACCAGCCCTCATCAATTGTTGGCGCTCACGTTTTCAAATAAAGCAGCAAGAGAAATGCGCGAGCGTATCGGACAAGAAGTTTCTTTTGATGTTGGTTCACTGCAAATTACTACTTTTCACGCTTTCTGCGCGCGTTTATTGCGTTCAGAAGCGAACTATTTAGGGCTATCCCGCAACTTCACTATTTACGATGAAGGTGAGTCTAAAGCGATTGCGAAATCACTCCTCGAAAGAAGAGGGATCTCGACAAAAGAAATCAATCCTTACGAAATTTTAACTTACATCGATGGCCTCAAAAATAATGGATACTATCCAGGTAGAGCAATGCCAGATGGTGGCGGAGCTGATCCTCAAGATGAGTTCTTTTCTTATTTTGAAGAATATGAATCGGAACTTCATCGCGCCAACGCCGTTGATTTCGGCGGACTAATTACTGCTGTTATTCAACTCTTTGAAAAATTTCCGGAAGTCGCCACTCGCTATCAAGAAAGATTTAAATATGTTTTGGTAGATGAGTATCAAGATACAAACCGTGCGCAATTCGAACTCATTCGCATTCTTTGTGGAAAACGCAGAAATATATGTGTCGTTGGAGATGAAGATCAGTCGATCTATTCTTGGCGAGGCGCTGATATTCGCAACATTCTCGACTTTGAAAAAGTGTTCCCTGATGTGCAGGTGTTGAAACTTGAACAAAATTACCGTTCAAGTAAAACCATCATTGAAGCCGCTTCATGTGTTATTGAAAAAAACACAATGAGAAAGGGCAAGCATATGTGGACGGCAAACCCAGAAGGGGACGCTATCGAGATCGTTGAATGCTTTAATGATAAAGATGAAGCGGAATTTATCGCACAGGAAACAGCTAAACTTCACCGAGAAGGTGTGTCCTACAAAGACATGGCGGTGTTTTATCGTTCAAATGCGCAAGCTCGTCTAATCGAAGATTCTCTTCGTAAATATAAAATCCATTATCGAGTTATCGGTGGTGTAAAATTCTATGAGCGAAAAGAAATCAAAGATATGCTTTCTTATCTTCGACTCATTATTAATTCGAAAGATTCACTCGCTCTTAGCCGTATCATCAATGTACCGGCAAGAGGTGTTGGCGCGACATCTCTGAGAAAATTAGAAATTGAAGCCATCAATCAAAATACTTCGCTGTGGGAAATAATCGAAAGAATTGTTGATCATAGTGATGAATTCGCTCACATTAAATTGTCGGCAAAGATTAAATCGTCGTTGTCAGAATTTGTAACTCTTATCAACGAACTTCGCCATCTTGATTCAAATAAAATTAAGCCATCGACAATTTATGAAAAGGCCTTGCATGAATCTGGCTATTCAGCTTTTTTAAAGGCCAACAAAGATTATGAAACACTTGCTCGTCTTGAAAACTTAGACGAACTTTTAAACGCAATCACTCAGTATGAAGAAGGACAAGAAGTACCTTCATTAACTGGATTCTTAGAGACAATTACGCTTGATACGAGTTCAGAATTCGATGAAGACGCGCAATCAAACAATGGCGAAGTTTCCCTGATGACGGTTCACGGGGCCAAAGGTTTGGAATTTACCCACGCATTTGTCTCTGGCGCTGAGGAAAACGTATTTCCAAGTTACAGAAGTGTAGATAGCGGTGAAGTCGCTATGGAAGAAGAGCGAAGACTTTTCTATGTAGCTATGACTCGAGCGATGATTAAGCTCTATATTTCGTTTGCTCAAGGTAGGATGCTCTTTGGCCAAATCAAGTTCAATGGGCCAAGCCGATTTGTCGATGAAATCCCAGAGAAGTTATATACATGGAGAAAATTGGCGAATGCCTCTGGTCACCATGATAGATACGGATCAAGCTCCGCTGGCAGCTACGCTAACAATTACAAAGAATACGACCCATATGACCAAAGCCAGGAATCGCATTACGATGATGAGCCTGTCGTCTACCAAGTGAAAGAAAGCTTTCATCAACCTAAATTTCCAAAAGGTTCAAAAGTCGTTCACTCTCTCTATGGCGCAGGAAAAGTAGAGGACTCTGAGGGATCTGGGGCTGATGAAAAAGTACTCATTAAATTTGCTGATGGAAATCGAAAAAAATTTATGGTGAAGTTTGCACCAATCACTCTAGCTTAAATTTTTGGCCCATTGGATGACTCTTTTCTGAGCTGGAAGCAGATCTTCTTGGTCTACGGCCGCGAGTCTTTTTAAGTCTTCCACGTAATCAATATCGAACAAATTTTCTAAAAAAGTCAGTTTGTGTTTGGGTATTTTGGCAACAAGCTCATCTGCAGTTGTCTCTACACTATAGTTTATACTTTTCCAGAACGATAAAGGGTGGTCGCAATCGGAAGCGTAGAGATAAAACCCTCCGTCTTCCGTTTTGCCCAACACATGGTCATGAGTTTGCAGCTTGGAAGTGGCTTCATGGTAAATATGAGCACGAACATGGGGAGAGTCAGCACCAATAAAGAAATAATAACGATGATTATCTCGCAATTTTTTTTGAATGGTATGCAAGCGATCGCCAAGTTCACCAACACCCTGGTGAATAGCGGTGAAGTTTTTCCATAATTCGTGATCGAGTGCGTTTTCTTCACTAACGGCCCAATAGACTTTTATTTTCCCCTGACCCATTCTCGTTACATGCGCGAGAACTTCTTCAGTGGCCATTACTGACAAGGTAAAAAATTCTTCAGCTTTTTCTTTTCCAATAGTTTGGGCCAGCCGTGTTTTAAGCGATGAAAACCCAGGCGTTTTGACAAATATAGCGAAGGCATAGGGATGTTGTTCAAATCGATTCAGAGGGATTTTGAGGAGTTCAGGAAAGGCCTGTTTGTAAGTTAAATAGACGTGTTTTACGGTCGTGGTAAGCCAGCCAGCGTTTTTATATTTTCGAGAACTGGTTTTGATTCTTTCATCTATGCATTCTACTTTTATACCAAGCTGATGAGCTCTCCAGACAAGAAGATGGTCTTCTCCATAGGGAGCAATTTCTGAAAAAAAACCTAGTTCGAAAAACACTTTTTTTGTAGTGAAAAAACCCTGATCACCAAAAGGCATTTTCAAATACCTGCTTCGCCAGTTCGCTCCCCATGAATTTATTTTCATAAGTGGTGAACCATCAAATTCAAGTTCAAAGTGATAGAGCTTATTGGGATTTTTCTTTAGGGCATTTAATATTGTTTGTTGAAAGTTTGATGGAAGGATTGAATCAGCATGCAGAAAAAAAAGTGAAGAACAACCTGCTTGAAGAGCTCCCAAATTTAATTTAGTAGCCCTATTACCAACGCACTTGAGAGTTTTGAGATTTCCTTCAATGTTGTCATCAAACTCTGGGCCAACAAAAATAATTTCAAGAGCAGGATCATCGAGTTGCTTCAGGAGGGACTTCCATGTGTCTTCTCCTTTTTTTACCGGAATAATGATGGAGAGATTAGGCTTCAACTTTTAAAGCTCCACCGCAAGAGCTGCCAGCTCCGGCCGTACAACCATAACAATGATTGGCAAGAGCAATTGCTTTATTTGAAAGTTCATCCAGGTTTGAGATATCCCACAAATTAGTTTTTTGGTAGTTGAGTGGGATCTCTAGCATCTGATTAAAGTCGCAATCATAGATAACACCGTTCCATCCAACTGATACTAAATTTTTACACATAACTGATTGAGCTGCATCTGGATTGAAATTGTTTAACAATAGCTCCATATACTCTTGGTATTTTCCCTGACGTTCCAGATCTTCAAGAAAACGTTTGATAGGCATATTGGTAATAGTGAAGAGATTGTTAAATTCAAGATTAAAGAATTGTTTCAATTCTCGCTTATAATCTGCTTCCAGTTTTTTTTGGTTGCCCGGAAGAAAAGCACCACCTGGATTGTAGACAAGATCTAAAATCAATCCAGTTCCAGGCATTCCGTAACCTAATGAATTAAGCTTTTTTAGACCTTCAATACTCTTATCAAAAACTCCACGTCCTCGTTGTTTATCGACATTATCTTTTGTATAGCAAGGAAGTGAAGCCACAACATGAACTTTATTGTCTTTTAAAAATTGAGGCAGGTCTTCATACCCTTTTTCAAAGAAGATTGTAAGATTGCAACGATCAATGACTTCGATATTAAGTGCGCGAGCTGCTTTAACAAGTTTACGGAAATGAGGGTTCATCTCAGGTGCACCACCAGTGAGATCGATAGTCTTCAGAGTATTTTTTGACTTAGTCATCAATTCAATAAGACGATCAACAGTTTCTTCTTCCATAATTTCTCTTCTCAGTGGGCCAGCTTCGACATGACAGTGGTGACATGCTTGATTGCAAAGTTTACCAAGATTGATTTGAAGAGTTTCAACAGCATTTCTTGAAAGTTCAATTTTTGAATTCTTCAATGTCGTCGCAAAGGGAAGCATTGGCATAATTACCTACTTAAGAAAAAGTTATTTCTGTTATTTCTGAGTTAATCATAAATCTGTTAGGAGGTCCCCAAAAACCTGAACCGGTGCTGACATACAAATGCATATCTTCAACGAGGTGAAGTCCTTTTACATAAGGTTGTACCAAATGAACAATTAAGTTCCATGGGAAACCTTGTCCACCATGAGTATGGCCTGAAAGCTGAAGATTGTATTTCAGCTTTGTCGCTTCAAAACAAGTTTTTGGTTGATGTGAGAGTAGAATTGAATAGGCTTCCTGAGGAATGGTTTGCTGGGCCTTGACTAGATCGCATGCGAATTCAGGGTCAACTCTTTTTGAATAAACATCGTTCACGCCGGCCAGAAAAAAAGGGAAACCATTATGTTCGAGTTGAACATTTTCATTTACGAGAGGATGCATGCCAAGTTTTTTAGTGTACTCAATCCACTCGCGTGCATACCAATAGTATTCGTGATTACCGGTAACAAAGTAAGTTCCTAATCTTGATTTGAAATTTTTAAAAGGAAGTAATTCTTCACCAATATCAGCAACTGTTCCATCAATCAGGTCGCCCGTAATGACGATAACATCCGGGTTTAAAGCATTGACCCTTTGAACTAGCATTTCAGCAAAATCACGCTTTAATGTTGGACCAATATGAATGTCTGAAAGCTGAACAATTTTTAATCCTTTCAGGTTTTTATGAGAATCACTTAATGGAATTGTGATTGGGACAATTTTAGGATCAAAAGAATTTGCCACCCCAACTCCAGTTGCGAAAGTGCTTCCAGCTAGTGTTGCAAACGCTAAATTCTTTTTGAGAAATTGTCTTCTAGATGACGGAGAGTCTTCCGCCGGTCTCTTGAACCATTTTCTTCCGATGTATTGATAGAGATCTTCCAGATCAAACAACATTAGAACGAGAATAAATAATCCGATAAAGCCCATGGCCACATAACTAGCGGTGATTGTCGTGTGCAACCACGGACCTTTCATTAATTCATTTCCAAATCTTAATAAAAAGCGAGTGAAAACACTGAATGCAGCAACGGCATCAAATAGATAGACCCACTCGTGTCTCAGCATAAATGCATCTAATATATGCCGCTTAAAACTTCTCCTAAAATGAATGAGAAGTATAAGTGAGAAAATTCCGGAAAGGATGGTGGGGAGAATAGTCATTTCATTATTATAATGAAGAAAAAGGCAGAGTGAATTAAAATGAACAAATGGAAAACACTTCTCATTATCCGGTTGCGATTATCGGTGCGGGCCCTGCTGGGATTACCCTCGCTATACACCTCAAGAAATTAGGGATTGAGTCCATTATCCTGGAAAAAGGTCCTGAAGCAGGTCAAAGCTGGGGATCAATGCCGGATCATCTTCATCTGATATCCTTGTGGCAGTCGAATTGTCTACTTCCAGAGGATAACAAAAAGTCTTCACCGTACAAAGATCACTCAGCTCAAGAATTTAAAAATTTTTTAAAAGCGCTGGTTGCGGAACATGCTCTTCACGTTGTTTATGATTTTAAAGTTGATAACGTAAAAGCTGAGGTCCATGGATTTGCACTCAATGGGACATCGAAAATTATTAATGCAAAATTTGTAGTCGATTGCACAGGCTACTTCAGTTTTCCGTGGATACCAAAATATCCAAAAAGCGAAAGTCATCCTTTAATGTTGCATTTTAATGATTTTAAAAATGGAGAGCAGTTCAAACAGTACGAAAGAATTTGTATCGTAGGTAAACGATTATCGGCTGGGCAATTAATAACTGAGTTGGTGCAAAGTGATCCTAATAAGCAAATCTTTCTTTCCACAAGATCAAAACTAAAGTTCAGTCCACCAATGTTCATTCTCTCAATACTTCTAAGAAATTTAAATTGGTTTGAGTGGTTGCCACTAAAATTAAAAATCAAAAAAGGTCCAGATATACCTATGCATAGTTCAGTGAAAAAATATTTCACAAATGTTCATATCAAAGGTGATATCAAAAAAATTAATAATGACTCTATAACGTTCACTGATGGCGAAGAAAAAATTGATGCCATAATTTTTGCAACTGGCTACAGACGATTGCATGACAAACTAAAAGATGATTTCGAATCAGCTGAGAGACCTGGATTTTTCTATCTAGGTGTAGATGGTCAGCGTACTTTCACAAGTCGTTTTTTGAGAGGGATTAGGGAAGACGCTCCCCATTTGGCCAAGTTAATTGCTGGCAAACTCGCCTGAAGAAACAATTGCCAATAAAAATAGAATCCCACTGGAAAGAGAAAGAGCATAAGAATCGCACGATCAATAAGACTCGCTAAAAGTGCAGTCTCGAAATCAAGCCCAAATTGTTTACCAATATAAGCCGTAATGATTTCCTTAACGCCAATATTCCCAGGTAATATTTGAAACATTGAAGCTGCCAATAGAATCAAACTTATTTCAAAGCTATCTGTAAAATTAAGATCAATTCCAATTGCTAAAAATGAAAGATAGATTTTAACAGGATATAATAAAAACATTCCTATCCAGCACAAAGTCGCAAGAGAACTTAATTTTAAATCCATCAAATAAACTTTAGGCGAATATTTTCTTTCAAACTTAAAGAGCTTGCAGATGGCTTCAGTCGCAAACATGAGGATCAGTCCAGAGACAGAAAGAGCGATGAATAGAGATTCAAGAGCAACAAAGACAGGATGAGATTTCTGCAGGAAGAAATGGCAATAGGCTGTCCCAGCTATTCCTAAAAATGTAAAACCGGTAAGGACAATGGCAAAACTCATTGAGAGGAATTCTCGCATAGCGAGTCCTTTTTTATCCTTTATGTAGAACATTCGGATGCCCGTTCCGCCTTTGGCCGGAAGAAGCATGTTGAAAAGTTCGGAAATCATACAAAGTCCGAACCACTCTTTAAATTTTAGATTTATATTATGTTTTCGCAATGGAAGTTTATGAGTCAAACCTAAAAGAGTGTAATTCAAAAAATGAATGGCCATTAAAATGAAAATATAACCAACGTTAATTGATTTCAATTTTTCAAATGAAGATTCATTTTTATGAACGTAGTAACCCAATCCAACTAGAAGCAGAAGCGAAAGGATAAGAAGAATACGATGATAAAGCTTTTTGTTTTTATCGCTCATGCGAGTCTTCTCACCGTAATTTCTGGTTTGTAAAATTTTAAAAAGAAATAATGAATTTTGCTTAGCCAAAAGACCCAAGAATATTTTAGTTCGATTCGATCAATGTCAGCAAAAATCGTCTGAGGAGATTTATTGCGGGTAGAGTACACTTCACATTGAAGTTTGTTGCCATTGCGATCAAATAAACCTTTCTCCCAAAGAGTTTTCAAAAAAGTCTTGGGAGTTACTCTGCCAACGGTCGTTCCAGGAACAGTAAGACCTAACCCAAGTATAAGAACTTGGACAAGACCAGCGTGACATGAAGGAGTTCTTTTATTTTTCATGGCCACAAGGAAATCTTGGAATTTTTTTAGATCTTCTTTTGGTATTCCCTTGAATCGAAAAAAAAGCGCTGCCCTGATATTATCTTTTCTCGAAGGTTGCAGCTTACATGGGTTGATACTAAATCTGGCATGAAATTCTTGTTCGCCTGATATGACGAAACAATGGTAATTAGTGGGAGATAATCCAATGATAAGATCTTCTTCTAAATTAATTCTATCACCGAAATACCAAATGCCGTCGTTAGAACCGTCAGCTTTGGTCACTTCATGAGAGACGTTAATGTAAGTTAGATCTTCCATCTTATCCAATACTCAATTTTGTTAATACTCGTTCAAGCATTCGATCAAAAATATTCGGTAGGTTTGCAGGATCAAATTTATATCCCTTAGAAAGCTTTCTTAAATCAACAAAGAACATGTTTCCCTTAGGACCACGAGCGACAACTCTATTGTTCGTGAAATCAGCCAAGAACTTTTCTTCTGGAAGAACAGTTTGGCGCTCACCTACGTAGACAGTTTTCGTGAAATATTTTTTTGAAATAGGAGGACGACAAACAGAATCGCGACCTTTCTGAGTATAAATCTTGTAGGTGTCATCCATCCAATAACCTGTAATGGTGTTTACTGAAGGGTATGGTGCAGGGTTACCCCAACCGATACGCTTTTTATTGCCGTTAGTATTTGAGAACCAAGGAAAGATCGTTCTTAAAAAACAAACAAACTCCAGGTATTCAACACGATCATAATTTCTGTTTCTGAAAAGCGTGACAGGTTCTCTACCTTCTTCACGAACAAATTTTTTGAAATTTTCTTGAAACTCAACGTTGCTATAATGTGAAATGGCGTCTTTGAAATCATTAAAGAGCAAGAATCCGCCATTATAATGAACGCAGCCATGAATATAGTTAATGGCCGGTGGCATACGATCTGGTTTTCCCATTGGAAATTCTTCACTCGATGCTGATGCCAAAACCATTTTGCGCATATAGTTTCCAACTTCACAGACGATTTCTTCATCGCTGTCATACCCAGCAGATTCATCACGCACAGACTGGAAAATGATATTTGACGGCCAGATAGGTTTACCTGTCTGAGGATTAATTCCTGTGGCCATTGGATGATCGGCCGACAAAAGACCACCGTTCATTGGACGAATCCAAACAATGTTAAACACATTGATGATTCCCCACGTATTGTGGACCGTAAGTTTGGTCCAAATGGCCGCAGCTTTAATTAGTCTTACGATGTCGCTCATGGTTTTCATGTTTTTATCCTTACGCAAATATGTTTGGATTATAGCTTTTAGAGCGCTTTCTCTGGGGGAAAGTGGAATTTTTATAGGGTCCAGAAAGGGGGTGTCTAAAGTTTAACGCAGGCTAATTTTTTCTATGGGTTAGGACCTCTTTTCGGGGCGAATTAACTAGTTTCTAGTTGAATATGACTATTCTATAGTCGATAATCTTTCACATGCTTGAAACACTATTGGGAAATAAATCAGCTGAAAAAGTCATGCTCGCGCTTTATGCGAATGAAGAATTGCATGCTTCAGCAATGGCCCAAATGTATCAAACGGCCCTCGATCCTTTAAAAAAACAATGTGAGAGATTTGAAGAAGCAGGTTTTTTAGAGTCGCGAGTTGTTGGTCGATCGAGGCTTTACCGCTTCAATCAATCACATCCACTCATTGAACCTCTGCTCGAAATGCTTGCGATCGCTGCAAAAAAAGAAACAATTTTGTCATTTAAATAAAGGTAAGAATTATGAAGAACAACAAATTAAAAATCGCTCTACTGGCACTGGTCGTGTTTTTCGTCGCTGCTGGCGGATTATTTTATTACGCTTCAACAAAATTAAATCCTGAAGAAATTCGAAAAATCGCAATTGAAAAAACTCAAGAAGCCTTTCCTTTTGCAACAGTTGAATTGGGACAGGTTGAAATTGGATGGGGACTTAATTTCAAAGTTCACCTGCAAAAGTTTATTTTGAATACATCTCATCCAACTACTAAAGCAAAGATTGAAATGATGGCCGTTGATGAAATGGTTGTTAAAGTTCCAATCTGGGCGATCATCACTAATGGTGGTGTAGTTGAAATTCAAGTTGATAAGCCTCTCATGAATTACACTGAATTCCAGGAAGGTAACAACTGGACTTATGCAATGGGTGGCAAGAAAGAAGAGGAAGCAAAAACACCGGAAGAAAAAGCAGCTGAAGCTCAAAAGAATGCTGAAAAATCTGCAAAGGCATTAGATGTTTTTGGTAAAAGCAAAATCAACGTAAAGCTTTCTGATGTCGCAGTTAAATACACGTTGAAAGATAATTCAAACGGACAAATTAATGTCTCTCGTTTTATTGTTAAAGGATTAAACTTCGAATCATCAACTGCGTTTGAAATTGCAAGCGACTCTCAGTTTGTAATGAAAGATAATTCAAAAGTTTCATTCAGTACCATTGCAATTGGTGAAATCAATATCGCTGATCTTGTAAAAAATGGTTCTGTAACTTCCACTGTAATCATCAAAGTTAACAATATCAGCAAAACTGGACTAGATTGGAAATTTCCTGAAATTACGACTAATCTCGATATTCTTCTTAAAAAAGATGGCGAGTTATCAGGAAAAATTTTAACTCAGTTTGAGTCACAAAATAAAATCGCTGCGTCTTTTAAAATGACTAAAGAAATTTCGCTTTCAGACATCAATGTAGACATTGTTCTAAAAGATGTCGGTATGATCATGGGACTAGATCGTTCAATTGATCTATCGAAAGCTAAATTAACGGCGAAAGGTGGATTAAACCTTTCAGAAGATAAGAAAATAAATGCAGATCTAAACTTTGCGATCGCACCTGGAATTGGTTTTTCGAAAGATGGCCTCTCTACAACGACGAGTGTGAATGGAACGTTCAAAGAGAAAGCCCTTGCGGTGAAAGTGAAAACTGAAGCGATGGACGGGCAAATCAATACGGCCATCGATGGAGAATTCGATCCAAATCAAAAGTTTGATATGAATGCACTAAAGCTAAATATTAAGGTTGCAGCAAACGGAATGAAAATTCCTGAAAAACTTATTCGTGAAAAATTATGGTCTAAAAAACCGAATGAAAAAAATGCTGAAGCAAAAAAGACAGAGGGAGAAGAGCCCGCAGTTTCAACTGGATCATCAACGACTGGAGCAACTGCTCAAGCATCTGGGGAACCACCTAAATTAGTAAACACAAACATTGCACTGTCTTGGAATAATATCAGTGTGGCCGGAGAAGATTTTTCTGGTAGAGGCAGAATTGTAACGAGTTCAAACTCATTAGCAGTTGATGGTTTAAATTTTAAATTCGGCGGTGGAACTGGTGAACTTAATCAGACAATGAAATTAGGTACTAAAAACAATGATTCTAATTTCACCTTTAAAGTTAAAGATTTAAACCTAGGTTCATTTAAAGCTTTCCTTCCTCCATTTATCGAGAACTTTACAGGACTTGTAAGTGGACAATTTAATGGAACGGCGACGTTGTCAAATACGGGAGCTCCTCCACGATATGACGTAAACGTAAATGTGGACGCTAAAAAAGGTGAAATCAAAAAACTTAATATTTCGGAATACGTAAATCCAATTCTTGCCAAAATTCCAATGGCCAAAGAGAAGATTCCGGAAAACTCTCTAAAATTGGATGGAAATTTTGAAACAATGACAATGAAAGGCCGATTTACTCAGGATGCATACAATATTACTTCTTTCAATTTTATTGGAATCAACAAAAAAGTTGAAATCAATGGAAACGGAACTCTTCACCCAACACCAGCTAAAACATCAGTAATGGAAGTGAGTTTTACTGAAACAGCAGGAAAAGTAGGGGACGCGCTTGAGAAAAACATTGGCTCTCGTACGTTGCCGTTACGTCTAAGTGGACCTGGTTTTACGCTTAAACCAGAATATGATTACACTTTAGGAAAAGTCGCTAAAGGTGCAATGAAGACAAAAGGAAAAGAAGCATTAGAGAAAGTCATTGATAAAAATATCGATAAAGTCGTACCTGAAAAAGCCAGAGAAAAAGTAAAAGGCTTGTTAGACGGATTTTTTAAGAAAAAATAAGGATAAAAATGAAAAACGTTATTGAGCCTTTAAAATATGAAAACGAAACTTTAAAACTTCTTGATCAAAGACTTCTTCCTGGAGAGGAAGTCTTTATGACGGCAAAAACAATTGAAGATTGTTTTGTTGCTATTAAAGACATGGTTGTTAGAGGTGCGCCGCTAATTGGTTTCACGGGAATTTGGGGAATGGCCCTCTTTCTGAAAAATAATCCCAAAGCAACTCATCCTCAGTTTGAGCGTGCAGCTGAATATTTGAAGAGTGCAAGACCAACAGCTGTAAATCTCGCCTATGAAATCGATCGTACAGTAGAAATGTCTCGTCAAGAAACACATCTAAACGCTCTCTATCCTAAATTAGTCGATCATGCTCTCAAGGAAATGAATAATCTCTACGAAAAAAATCTTTCGATGGCGAAATACGCAGAGATCGAATTAGAAAAAATTTATGGAAACCGTCCACTGAATATTATGACGATCTGTAATACGGGAACACTCGCATGTGGAGTTTTAGGAACTGCATTAGGAGTTATTGTTCATCTTCATCATCAAAAGAAAGTGAAGTCGGTTTTTGCTTCTGAAACAAGACCTTATTTGCAAGGATCAAGACTTACAAGTTATGAACTCATCAAAGAAGGAATTGATCACCACATTGTGGTCGAAGGTGCGGCTTCTTATCTTCTTAAAAACAAAATGGTCGATGCTATTTTTGCAGGAGCTGACCGTATTGTTTCCAACGGCGATACGGCCAACAAAGTAGGAACCAGTAGTTTGTCGATTATCGCTAAACATTACGGAATCCCATTTTTCATAGTTGCTCCTGTGAGTTCATTTGATTTGAATATGGAGAATGGTAGCGAGATTGAAATTGAACTTCGCGATCCAAATGAAATTCTAAAATTTAAGGAAATGCACATTGCTCATCCGGATGCAAAAGCATTGAATCCAAGTTTCGATGTAACCGATCATGATTGTATTACTGGAATACTTTGCGAGTACGGTGCCATCAACCCCGTAACAAAAGAAAATGTTAAACGAATTGCAGGAAGAGCATGATTCGATCAAGCATAGATATTGGTTCTAATTCCGTACTCCTGCTGGCCGCAGAAGTTACCCATGATGGTCAGCTGATTAGAGAAATTCTTGATGAATCATCTATAACTTCTCTTGGTAAGGACCTCGATAAAACGGGTGTATTTCACAGTGATTCAATGAAAGCGACTTATGAAGCGCTTGGAAGATATGCTTCTCTTTTAAAAAAAGAAGGTCTGAAGCCTGAAGAAACTATCGTCACTGCCACTGAAGCAAGTAGAGTGGCAAAAAATTCAAAAGAGTTTTATACAAAAATCAAAAATGATTTTGGGTTCACCACTCAAATAATCTCGTCACAAGGCGAAGCTTATTATACGGCCCTGGGAGTTGCCTCTTCACTTGAAAAAAGTGATTCACCAATTGTGATTATGGATATTGGTGGAGCATCAACAGAGTTGATCAGAATTTCCCGATCACCTTTTAAAATTCTTGAAACGATCAGCCTTCCTGTTGGAAGTGTTCGGGCCATGGATTGGAGAGCTGAAGGAACATTTGAAACCAAGATTAATGAACTTCTCAGCAAAGATTTCTCGCCTTATGAAACTAAAGATCTTGTTTGTGTGGCAGGAAGCATGACGGCCCTCGCTTCGATGTATATGGGACTTTCAGAGTTCAGTGCTTCAAAAATCGAAGGCAAGATTATTAGCTATGCTAACTATCTGCAGTTTTCTGAGGATCTGCAGAAGACCAATGTTGAAAATTTACTACTGCTCTTCCCATTCCTGGGTAAAAGAGCTCCGATGGTAAGCTCAGGAGCACTAGTTGCCCAAAAGATTGCAGAAAAATTAAATATTGTTAATCTAAAGATATCAACACGCGGTTTACGTTATGGAACTGTCCTGTCAGGAGCTTTGGATGAGCAATTTATCAGCGGTTAGATCAATTGATGCCACAATCTTTTTTAAGGCCGGCACAGTTATTTTTGGTCAAGGACAAAACTCAAAGTACCTCTACCTGTTAAAAAAAGGGCAAGTCCGCTTAGTGAAGATGAATGGACAAAAACTTTCAGTCGTTAAGCTTTGTAAAGAAAGTGAAATTTTAAACGAAGTGAGTGTTCTGACGTCAAAGCCAACTGAGTATGCGGCCATTACGAAAACTGACGTAGAAGTGGTACTCGTTGAACAAAAAGATATTCAAGCCGTTCTAAAAGCAAGTCCATCTTGGGTTCCTGAAATTTTCGAAACATTATGCGAACGTTTGAAGTCGACACAAGATTTTATCGATGAACACCAGCTTCTTAGCGGTGAAAAGAATCCTGATGTCATCCTCTCGAAAGAGGATGAACAAAAGTGCCTAAAAGCTATAAAAGAATTTTCGAATCCGTAAAAAATTAGAAATTTACTTGGCGTCTTTTCTTCAATGAAACCAAGATTTCAATAATCTTGTTTTGAGCGCGTTTGATGTCGCGCTTTTCAGTTGAATAAGGCGTTTTTAGAACACGAAAAGCTTCTTCTGCGTATTCTCTTGCACAAAGAGAGAGGAGACGTCTTTGAAAGCTTCTCTCGATGTTTTTTAGGGCCATACCTAAAATCGGCGCAGTGATGTATTGGAAGATCATCGAAAGTTCATGATCAGAGAGATTATCAAGATCATTAAACGTGAAACATTGTTCAGTGAGTTCTTCCGCTAATTGTGGATTGCGAATTTTTAAATTTTTGAGAAGTTTTGTTCTCTCTTCTCTTGGCATGTGTTGAAGCATCTCGATAATTTGAGCTTTACCATTGATAAAAACGCCACTTGCAGAATTGTTGTTTTCCATTTTTTCCCTTTTTTAACTTTGCTTCAAACTATGCTTCGATCTTAGATTTTTCTTTCAGAAATTTTTGGCGAGCATTTTCCAGAGTTTTCTGGTGAGAAGAATTGATTTCTTCTAACTCATTTTGCTGTCCAACTTTAATTTCTGAAACTTGGTCTTGATGAGATTTTTTTAAGTTTTCAATTTCTTGTTTAAGTCTTGCTGTTTCTTCAGCGATTGTTTTATTTTGTCTTTGTCTGATTTCAATTAATTTTCTCTCTTGATCATTTTTCATATTGCTCAAGCGAGATTCATAATCATCACGCATTTTTTTTAGTTCTAAATCTTTTTGCTTCGATTCAGTGGCATAAGTTCTTTCACTTTCAGAACGCATTTGTTTAATCTCCGACTCGAATCTTTTAGATTCGGCTTCGATATACTTTTGCGCCTTGAGATCACTAATGTTGGACATATCTTTCCTTCTTTTAATTCTTTGCCAAGAATTCGGGCTGACCTTAATATATGATACGACGACTTTATTTTAATAATGTAGGAGGCAAATATGTCCCAAGCGGAAAAGGTATTCCTGGTCCATGGAAAGAGAACACCATTTGGAAAATTTGGTGGATCACTTAAAGATGTAACTCCTGTAGATCTTGCAGTTCATGCTTCTAAGGCGTTGTTATCAGAAATTAAATTAGATGCTCAAAAGATTGATGAAGTTCTCTTGGGTAGTGTTGTTCCTTCGTCAACAGATACAATGTATGGCGGTCGCCATTTGGCCCTGAAATTAGGGTGTAGGCAAGAAACTCCAGGTCTAGTTCTCAACAGACTTTGTGGATCGGGTATCGAAGCCATTCTACAGGCGGCACGGCTTATTAAGGCGGGTGAAGCACAGTGTGTTTTAGCTGCAGGTACGGAAAATATGTCGATGGTTCCGCACCTTGTTTATGGATCACGATTTGGAACAAAATATGGTTCTTTAAAAACCGTTGATATGCTTCTGGATGCTTTAACAGATCAGTATGCCCAAACTCCAATGGGAATCACCGCTGAAAATCTAGCGGAGAAATTTCAAGTCACAAAAGAGCAGTGTGATACTTTTGCTTTTCAATCACATGAGCGAGCGGCGAAAGCTTATAAAGATGGTCATCTGCAGGGAGAGATTGCTCCTTTTCCTTTGAAGAAAGGTGAGTGCTCTCGCGATGAACACCTACGAGATGATGCTTCATTAGATGAAATGAAATCCTTGAAACCAAGTTTTAAACCGGATGGAGTAGTAACAGCAGCTTCAGCTTCCGGAATTGTTGATGGGGCCGCAGCTGTTATCGTTGCGAGTGAATCATTTGTTAAAAGAGAAAACCTAACTCCAATAGCAGAAATCATTGATGGATGTGTAGTGGGAGTTGATCCAAAAATAATGGGAATTGGACCAAGCCCTGCGATCAAATTACTTTTAAAAAAAAATAAAATGACATTGAAAGAAATAGATTTGTTTGAGATCAACGAAGCGTTCGCCGGCCAAACGCTTTCATGCATGAAAGATGTTGAGATTCCTCATGATAAAATTAATTTGTGGGGAGGAGCTGTTGCCCTGGGGCATCCACTAGCTGCATCTGGTGTACGAATTAGCTTCACGCTTGCGAGACAGCTTAAGCATTTTGGAAAAAATTATGGAATCGCATCAGCTTGCATCGGTGGCGGGCAAGGGATCGCAGTTCTATTGAAACGTTGTTAAAGGAAAACCATGGAAGAGATGATCTTTCATTCAGATGACTATAAACATTTCCGTCAGTGGCTCAATCTCAATTTAGATGGACTCACATGGCAGGGAAGATTTAAAAAAGAGTTTGAATCTTTTTGGGATACTTTCTGGAAAGATGGTTTAACTTTAAAACAGCTCATCGAGCGATTCGACTATGCTTATTCTCAAGTAAAAATCGGTTCATTGTCTTCATGGTTTCTTTGGCTTCGTGATAAATTTTTAAGTTATATTTTTATCTACAAAGGAATGAGCATTGCTCAAATTTCGGATCAATCCGATTTGAGTCCTTCCGTCGTAGCGACTATTCTTCGCAATTTTCTTCTCGATGAATTTCCTCACCTTGATCAATATTTTAGCGAAGTTTTCCAAGTCGGAAATATATTAAGCCCGAATTTATCGACAACATTTAAGAAAATCAGTCTCGATATCAATGTAAGCGCTCCAACATCGGGTTCGCGTGAAGATGAAATCATGCCTTCGATGGAAGTTACACTTTTTGATGAATGGAGTTTTTTCTTAAAGAGAATGAAATCTGATTTTTCGAGCGTCGCTTTTAATCTCACAAAAATCAAAGAGCGCTCGGGATTTTTAAAACAGATCAGACTCGTTCAAGATGTGGCCATACTCCTTCTACTATTCACTCTGACCGTTTATTTTGTACGCCAGGGAAATGTTTGGTACGAACGTTATCTCGCCAACAAAGTTAGTATTTATGAACCGCAATTTAATTGGCTTAATAAAAGTTTAGTTTTCAAGGGTGCTGAAAAAAAACCAGCAAAAGAATTTAAACTTAACTTTAATGAGATCAAAGATATTTCTAAATCAGAACAAGTAAACGAATTCTTTGATCCTGAACAATATGAAGAAGAAACGGAAGTTACGTTAACATCGTTTGAAAATATTCCACGCGATTTAACTAAAGCGGATAAAGAACCTTCTCAATACGAAGGTGATGCGGAAAATCCAAATGGATATCGCGAAACTCGCGGTGGTACGACAAAAATTTATCGCTTGATGATGACTTCCACGAATGCTTATTCAACTCGTGATCAAATCAATGAGCTTCTTAAAAAATATAAAGGTGAACCAGTAGGTGATTCTCGTCCCGGCATGGATGTGCCTGGTGGAGTCTATTACAACATTTATATTCCACGAACTGACTTCAAAGATTTTATGTCTGAAACAATGAAAATTAATCAGGGTAAACTTTTTGAAAGTTCAACGTCGAACGTGCGAAACGTGCCAGGGAAAACGCGCGTTTTTATCATGGTGAAGTCGATCTAACGACATCAGCAATCACATCTGAGCGTCTGGCATTCCGTAAAGAGTTTTCAGCTTGCGCAGAAGAATGTGCGATTTACCTAAGTAGTACCACTGTCTAAAAAATCCAATTAACATCGCCACGATGAAACCTAGAACGACACCAGAGTGCGTTGTCTTTTGAACAAGACCTGTATCGTGCGCACCGCCGAGTAAAAAGGCGATCATCCCTAGAACAAGCATGAGAATGGTCCACGGAATTGTCTGACGTTTGCAACGATCACTTTCTTCAACAAATTTTTTTGTCTTCTCAATGTATGGAGTAAGATCCGACGGCGGATTATCAAAGAGCTCGCTCAAACTTGTTCCTGAAGCAACAATTGAATAAACATTATTCGTTAAACGAGAAACCCCAATAAAGTAAAACATGACAAAGGCCTGAGCAAATATCGTGTAAATGAATGCAGGAATGGCCAATTGAATGTGACTGTAATCAAGCTGGATCCAGTTTAACGCAAGCATTGCTGTAAGCATAATACTGACGGCCATCAGGACTATGAGGGTACGAAGTAAATAGGCCATATTTTCTCTCTCAAATAAGACTAAAAAGGGTTCAAATTAATTGTCATGATAATGTAGATTTGCTATTTATCATTATCGTCGTTCCTAAGAAACAAAAAGAATAAAAAACATAAGGCCTAAAGGTCTTGGGTGTTGAACATGTCCACTGAAAGTCATCAGCCGCCACAAACACAGAAAAAAATTCTCGAGAATCCTTTCGTGGGAAGCTTGGTTGTTCCTATAGCAATCGTACTTGTAGGCGCATTGATTATTTTTGGTGTGACTAAAATGCTTTCAGCAGAAAGATCATACAAAGACCTCGTAAATGAAATTCAATCTAAGACTTTTGGAAACAAGTGGGTTGCAGCTTACGAACTTTCTAAACAAATAAACAGTGCTCAGATTCCTCAGACAGATTATCCTTGGTTAATTGAAAACCTGACTGATGCTTATAAAAATTCTGTTGATCCAAGAACGAGAGGCTTCATCATCGCGGCCATCGGTGCTTTGAGAACAGAACTTGCTCTTCCAACTTTACTACTTGCTCTTGATGATCAAGACATAGACGTAAAATTCCACGCAATCGTTTCACTCGCCAACATGCCTAAAGGCTTTTCCTTTGATTGGACAAAGGTTATCGCTCTCTTAAAATCAGAGCATGCCATCTTAAGACAAGCTGCTGTTATGGCGCTTGCGACTCACCAAGTCCCTGAAGCTCACACAGAGATGAGAATGCTGCTTCGCGATCAAAGCTTAGTTGTTAAATATGCAACGGCGATTGCCCTTATCGCTTACAAAGATGAAGAAGCTGCAAGTACGCTTAATGAAATTTTATTGCTTGCTTACCCAGAGAAGGGTGCAAAAGTTCAACCACCAGCGTTGGATGCTCAGCAAATAACAGATTTAAAGTTGAGTGTATTAACCACTCTACAAAAATATAATTGGGCCGTTTTAAATAAGACTATTTTAGAGGTTGCAGATAAGGACGTTCACACTTCAGTCGCGACAAAAGCGAAAGAAGTATTAAATCTATTGAAAAAATAGACGATCCTTCGCATAATCTAACTATTGAATTTTTTAACAACTTTGCTGGACCAGCACTTTTTCAAAAAGTGTAAAAATGGTGCCGGCTTATTTGCGTCTATAATGAGGATTTCGTCATGAGTGAAACGAGACAAAGTTTAAATCGTCGTGAATTTTTTAGTTACATAACTGTTGGTTGGGTAATGTTCACAGCTGCATGTGCAGGACTTGCGAGCTTGGCCTTCAGATTTTCATATCCAAACGTAAACTTCGATCCAGAGATGGAATTCCTTGCAGGAACTCCTGGTGATTTTCAAAACGGCGTAGATGAGCGTTTTAAAAATGCATACGGTGTATGGATGGTTAAGCAAGAAGGAAGACTTGTTGCTCTTTCAAACATCTGTACTCACTTAGGTTGTATTCCAACATGGCTTCCAGCTGAATTAAAATTCAAATGTCCATGTCACGGTTCAGGTTACTACATGTCAGGTGTTAACTTCGAAGGCCCAGCTCCACGTCCACTTGAGCGCTACAAAATCGGTCTTCAACCAGATGGAAAAATCAAAGTTGATAAGACAAAAGTTTTCCGTCAAGAGAAAGGCGAGTGGGATAACCCAGATGCTTTCTTACCTGTGTAATTAGTAAAATTGTTAATAAGCTTAAAAAATATTTTCGAACAAGGTTTTTAAAATGGCAGGAAATGGTTTAGCAAAAAAAGTTCGCGACACGCAGGTTTGGAAATCAATTTTCAGACATGGTCCACCAGATAACGCTCGTAACAGAGCAGCTGTTATTGCTGGTAACGTGTTCCTTCACCTTCACCCAATCAAATTAAAGAAATCAGGGGTTCAACTCGGATACACATGGTGTATGGGTGGACTTACATTTTTTATCTTTCTTGCACTAACTGTTACTGGTCTACTCTTAATGTTTTATTACAGACCAACAGCTGAATACGCTTTCAACGACATCATCGCCCTTCGTGAACACGTACCTTTAGGAATTATGCGTGAGATTCACCGTTGGGGAGCGCACGCGATGGTAATCACTGTGTGGATTCACATGTTCCGTGTATTTATGACAGGTTCATACAAACCACCTCGCGAATTCAACTGGGGTATTGGTGTTATCCTTCTCGTTTTAACTCTTCTTCTTTCGTTCACAGGATATCTTCTTCCTTGGGATCAGCTTGCTATTTGGGCGATCACGGTAGGATCGAACATGGCGAAAGCGACTCCATTCATGGGGCACGGTGGTCCAGGTGCAATGCTTGCTCGTATTGGTGACTTCGTTATGGTTTCAGACAAGAACGACGTTCGTTTCCAGCTTCTAGGTGGACGTTTCGTTGGTGAGCCAGCTCTTCTTCGTTTTTACATTCTTCACTGCGTGTTCATTCCGCTAGTCGTAGGTGTTCTGATTGCAGTTCACTTCTGGAGAGTAAGAAAAGACGGTGGGATCTCAGCTCCGCTTTAAGCTAAAGTTAAAATTTTAAGGACATAAGAAAATGTTAAAAGAACTTGTAAACCGTTTAGCCGATCCGATCATCTCGTTTCCGATCACGACGATTTTATTCTATTACATGGTTAAATATTATCGTGTCGTAGGAACTAAAAAATTCGCATGTTGGGCCACAATCATTGCAATTCCAGTAGTGGCTTGGTTTTTTGCTGATCCAAACTTCTTCCTCATTATTAAAACACCAGATAACATTCCTATCGGGATCCTACTTATTCTCGTTGCTTTTACGACATGGTTTTCACTTTATAAAGCTGCAGAAAACGATAAGCGTATTGAGCAAGGGTTAGAACCAATTGAAGCTCTTCCTGAAAACAGAGAAAAAGTTTGGTCATGGCCTAACTTAGTTTACACAGAATTATTCGCGATTATCGCCTGTACAGCGTTCCTCGTTATTTGGGCGATTATCTTTAAAGCTCCACTTGAAGAACCAGCTAACCCGACTTGGGCACCAAACCCAGCGAAAGCTCCATGGTACTTCCTTGGTCTTCAAGAAATGCTTGTTTACTTCGACCCGT
>CAMLKK010000019.1 GCA_946480715.1 uncultured Bacteriovorax sp.
AGTTTCAAACATTGGGAGTCTTAAATATGACTCCCAATTCATTTTCAGACCGCGGTAAATTCTTAAACGAGGATTCGGCCCGCACTCAACTACAAAATTTTTTAGCGCGAAACAATCTCATCCTCGATGTGGGGTTTGAATCAACAGCACCGATGAATTCAGCAATCACACATGAAGAAGAGTGGTCGCGATTTGAGAGTTTTCTGAATCTTTCAAAAGATTTTTCATTCGAAGGAAAAAAAATTTCTTTTGATACGTATAAGTCGGATAATTTCATTCGTATGGCCCGCGCTTTTAAAGGTGCGCATCCGGGGGTGAAGTTAATTTGGAATGACGTGAGTGGTGTTTTAGATGAATCACTTTGGAATGCTCTTTCTCAAATTGATTGTCTCTATATCTACAGTTCTACGCATATTCCTTCCCGTGACTTGGTTTTAAATCATATGAGCTTTTTGAATAAGGCCGATGTGACGGAAGCCACGATAAAAAACTTTCAACGGGCGACGGATGCCTTTAAAAAGCGGAGATGGGAAGACCGTTTGATTGTTGATCCAGGTTTTGGTTTTTCTAAAACTTATGAACAAAACTGGCAGTTGATTCATTCTTTTCAGGAAGTCCTCGACCATACGGATGGCCCAATGCTCATTGGCCTTTCTAAAAAATCATTCCTCCGAAAGGCCCTGGGAACCGAGTCCTTTGAAGAAAGTGAGCACCTTCATTTCCATTGCCTGGTTGGTCTCATGAAAATGCAGGGACCGCACCGCCTTTACCGCGTCCATGATCCGATAATTGTTGAACTTGCCCACACTTTTTCACGTCTGTAATTATTACCCTCATGCTGTCTTTTTTGAGTGCTCTCTGGCATTTAGGGGGCATGAAAACACTATTTCTTATTCTATGTGCTCTAAGCACTGTCTCTTCTAATGCTCAACCGATGCATGCAGATGTCGAGTACAAAGTTATCTACGGTAACGACAACCGCCGTATTCATACTGAACTCGATACTGAGTTTGATGCTGACTTAATCAAAGTTTCCGATGCAACTCTGGCGCAAATTCCAAATTGGAGAATCGATTCAAGTGCTGATGACGTGATTAGTATCAAAACAAAAGACCTTCGTTCTGGATTAAATTATTGCCCTGATGAACGCTTTACTGAGTCGCCGTCAGTTTCAAGTTGCTCTGCTTTTCTTGTGGCCCCTGATCTTATTCTTACGGCCGGTCATTGTGTAAAAGACAAATACGATTGTAAAAAACAGACATGGGTTCTTGATTACAACGATGGGGGAGAGTTCATCGCTCCTTCTGGGTCTGTTTCTTTTCAAAAATCAAAATCGTATTCATGCGCTGAGCTTGTGAGTTGGTCAAACAATCCGCGTTTGGATTTCGCGCTGATTCGACTTAATCGCAAAGTAGATGATCGCAAACCACTTCCGATTCGCAGGGTAGGGAAAGTGGCGATAAATGAAGAGCTCGCTCTTGCCGGACATCCGTTGGGACTTCCAAAAGTCATCAGTGACCGTATTACGATTCGTGACAACTCATTGACGTACACTTTCAAAACAAATGCTGACGCCTTCTCCGGCAATTCTGGTTCACCTATTTATGGCCGTGATTCAAAAATGGTTGAAGGTATTCTTGTTCGTGGTGAAGACGATTTCGAACTTAATCTCGATCTAATTTGTCAGCGTCCAAAAAAATGCCGTGATGATGAATGTAGAGGCGAAGTCGTGCAGAGAACATCTGTGCTTCCTCTGAAATACATTCCAAAAATCTAATTGCATCAGTGTCCATTCGCTCTTAACATAAATGTATGGACTACATCTCAGGCCCCGTTATTCTTTCCAGTCAGGATAAGCTTCGGATGACCGATTTTTTATCAGACGTATTCGAATTTGATGTCGATATGGAAAGTGATTGTCTCTCGAAGGGGTCCCTCAATGTAAAGCTCGTCGACAGCCCTGACTTCAAACATGTCAGTTCAGGAGTGACGTTCGCCTTCAAACTTAAAGACGCTGATCAGATGCAGGAAATCCTGGATAAATTTAATTTCTTTCTTTATAGAAAGGCCCAGGATCCTAACAACGAAAAGTTTCGTTTCGTTGAGCATTGTCAGGAGAACTCGTTGCAGTTCAGAGACTTTGATGGAAGAACATGGCGATTTGATCTTCCAGCAAAGGACTTATTAAATGACTTCTAAAACCATTCAAGCACTCGCACAGACATCTTCATTTCAAAAACGTCTCGACATTACTTTTGATGAATCAACTGGTCTCATTACAAAAGTCGAAGACGCAAAAAAAAATAAATCCGAAGTCGATTATTACTACGATGATGACTGTCTTTTGTTTGCAGGCATGGGTGATATCCATATTCACGCCCGCGAAGATGTTTCACAAAAAAATATTTATAAAGAAGATTTTCACAGCACATGTTGCGCGGCCATTAATGGTGGAGTCGCTCATGTAGCAGACATGCCTAACAATCCGATCGCACCCGTTGATGATGAAACTTATAAAGCGAAAATGGACCTGGCGGGCAAACATCCGCTGCCTATTTTGTTGTATGCGGGAATTGGACCTAATACTCGTCCTGTGAGTTTCACTGTTCCCTACAAAGTTTATATGGGGCCTTCAATCGGCGAACTCTATTTTAAAAATAATGAAGAGCTCGATGTTGTTCTCAAACACTACAAAAATCAACATGTGAGTTTTCACTGTGAAGATCCGGAAATTTTAGAAGCGAATAAATCGCAACCAACGCATGAAACGAGAAGACCTGTCATTGCTGAAGTGATGGCGACAGATGTAGCGCTCACTCTTATTGAAAAATACAACCTCAAAGGAAAGCTTTGTCATTATAGTGCTCGCGAAGGTTTAGAAAAAATCAGAAAGGCCCGCGCGCGCGGAGTGCATGTTTCAACGGAAGTGACGCCTCAACATCTTTATTTCTCCGTCGATAAAATAAAAAAAGAGATCCCTCAGGATGAACAAATCTTTTTTCAAATGAATCCTCCTATTAGAAGCGAGCTTGATGCTCACGCCTTATTAGAAGCGATTAAAAAAGGGGAGATTGATTATCTCGCTACTGATCACGCTCCTCATTCACCTGAAGAAAAAAAGAAAGGGATGAGCGGACTTCCAGGCCTTGATACCTATGGACCTTTTGTGACGTGGTTGATGCTCGATCAAAAAATTGATCCGCGTCTCATTGCCAAAATCAGCAGCGAAAATCCTGGCGCATTCTTCAATCAATTCCTCTCTGAACTCAATCGACACTCTGCTGCATTTAAGCGATGGGGTGCGGGAATGGGGTTTCTGGAGACTGGTTTTTCCGCCTCATTTTCAATTCTTAACTTAAAAAAACCAACGACTGTCACTCGAGAAAAGCTTAAAACGAAGGCCGCTTGGTCGCCCTTTTTGAACGTCACGTTCCCAGGAAGTGTGGAAGCATGCTTCATCAGCGGTAAGAAATTGTAAGTTAAAAGTCGAGTGTTTTGATCAAGAGTAAGTTTTTGTAAGTGTGCTTTTGCCTTAAGTTATTCTTTAATCTTTGGACGTAAAAACACTCCATACAAGGACGTTTCTCATGACAATTAAGGCCCTTCTCATCACAACACTGACACTGACTTCATTGTCGGCATTTGCTGGTAAAACACCAATCACGACAAAAGTTATCTACGGACAAGATGACAGAATGGACGTTTATGAGAGTTCAGATAATTTAATGAAAGAATTAGCGCTTTCTACAGCTGCTCAAATCATGGATAGAAATTTAGTTGTTGATGGTGACACAATCACAATCAAAGCTGAAACTCTTGAAGAGTCAGGAATCTGTAAGAGCGAAAGATTTTCTCAGCAAGTAGCTGCAGGAAACTGTTCTGGATTTTTAGTTGCCCCAGATAAATTAGTGACTGCTGGTCACTGTATCAACAGCAACTTTGATTGCGAAAGCCACTCATGGGTATTCGACTACGCAAACACAACTGAAGAAAAATCAGAATTCAAAATGAATAAATCTCAAGTGTACAAGTGTACAAAAATCATTGAGAGACAAAAAGATTCAATGACTATGGCAGACTACGCTGTATTAAAATTAGATCGTCCAGTTGTTGGCCGCACTCCTTTAAAATACAGAAAAGAAGGAAAGCCAGCTAACGATGCAGTTATGACAGTTATTGGTCACCCAACAGGTCTTCCAACAAAAATCACTGCTGCTGCTGACATGAGAAACAACACGAACCCAATCTACTTCGTAACGAACGCAGACACGTACGGTGGAAACTCAGGATCAGCTGTTGTTGATTCAAGAACTGGTATCGTTGAAGGAATTCTTGTAAGAGGAGATACTGACTACACTCGTACTCAAGACGGATGTATGGCATCAGTTTACCGCCCACAAGATGGTGGACGTGGTGAAGACGTAACGAGAATCAATATCATTAAAGATCTACTAAAATAAAAAAGAGGCCGGCGTTAAGCTGGCCTTTTTTTTTGCCTTTTGGTCTCTAAGGATGGAGGCCTTTTTCTTTTGCTCATATTCCAATTTGATGTCCCAACCTTAAGATGAAACGCCCAATGCCTGCAAGATGTGCCGAATTTTAAAAATCACCTAAATTACTCATTTTTTATAACCACCTAAAATCCTAAGTAATAACCTTTTTTGTGCTATTACCCTCCCTTTATACTCTTAAAATTCCTTGTAGTGCCGATAAGTTAGCGGGTTGAACTCTCTAAAAAGGTTAAAGACTATGAGACATTTTGTTTATCACACTTTGTTGGTAACCATTATTTTGCTTTTACAGTCATGTAAGGACATGTCGTCACTTACTGCAACTGGATCAAAAGCAATCGACAAACTTGTTGAAGAAACTGATACAACAACTCTCACATTAGCAATGTCTGCGCCCGCAGTTGTTGAAGTGAATCAGTGTGTGCCGCTTGTGATCGCACTAAAAAATGCTAATGGAGAACAAGTTGCGGCCCCAGCAAATTACACTGTTAATGTTTCAGGTGACACTGCATCTCTTTACGGAAACTCATCATGTTCAACAATGCTGACTTCGTCAGTAACAATTGCCAAAAATAGTCTTTCGAAAATTATTTATGTTCGTCCACTTTCTAATCAAGGTCACATCTTTGAACTTCAAGAAACTGATGCTCTAGTAAAACCTGTAAGTTTTATTCTCTCAGTTACGAATCCAGTGGTTAATATTGAAGCGCTGAAAATTTCTGTATCTGGTCCTTCATCATTAAATGCAGGTCAATGTCGTTCATACGTAGCGACTCTGCAAAATGCTTCTGGCATGAATAAGAATGCAACATCATCAATTGCGCTTGCCATGAGTGGAGCGGGAACAGGCGGATCTTTTTATTCAGGATCAAACTGTTCAGGAGCACCTGTTACAACAGTTAGCATTGCAAGTGGATCTAGTTTTATTCCTTTCTCATACAAGAACACTGTTTCTGAAAACGTAAACCTTGTTTTAGATACTCCTGCTGGAAGTGATATTCAGTCAGGTAACATTAGTGTTCAAATTGCGGCACTTTCAACATCAACACCAACTCAACTTGTTTTAACTGGACCAAGTTCAGTAACGGCCGGAGCTTGTTCTGGTCCTGTAGTTGTTCGCTCAGTTGATGGGCTTTTTAATTCTTCAGTAACAGCAGCGAATCTTCCACTTACCATTTCGGGTGGCGCAGGTTTTTCAATCTTTAGTGATGCTAGTTGTACTGTTGCTCTTCCTTCACCTCAAATTAATGCAGCAACTAGTTCAACAAGTTTTTATTTTATTGTCGCAACAGCAGGGAACTATGTTCTTGCAGCTGATGATGGGGCATCATTAACAGATGCTTCAATGAGTGTGGCCGCAACGGCATCATCTGGATCTGCTCCAGTGAAGCTTACAATCAGTGGACCAGTTTCAGTTCAAGCGACAGATTGTTCGTCTGCATTCATCGTTAAAACAACAAATGGATCAGGAGTTGAAGCAGCAGTAACAGCACTTACTGCAGTTAATCTTGGTGGTAAAGGATCAGGGGATTTTTATTCTGATTCTGGATGTACAACAACTATTTCATCACTTTCTTTTGCAACAGGTGATTCATCAAAACCTTTCTATTATAAAGGTAACAACGTAGCGAACTTAGTTTTCAACGTTGATGATGCTGGACCATTAACTCCCGCTTCAACAAGTGTATCGATTGTTCCGGATGCACCATCACAATTAGCAGTGACTGGTTCAGCGACAATGACTCTTGGAGAGTGCCGAGCTTATACAGTAACAGCAAGAGATCCAAACGGATTTGCTTCAGCAGTTGGTTCACCAACATCTGTTAATTTAACTGGTGCTGGTGCCGGAGCTTTTTATTCTGATTCATCATGTGTGACTTCTACAAGCTCACTCATTATTAATGCTGGTCAAACGGCATCACTTTTTTATTACAAATCTCCATCTGCAGCTGCTGTTACTTTAAGTGCAGATAACTCTGGAGTTCTAACAACAGGGACATTTGGAGTCACTGTTGATCCACTTCCATACACAAAAGTAGTTTTTTCAAGACCTGCACTAACAGCTGGCGTTTGTACGGCGGTTACGGTTTCATTAAAAGATTCACTTAATAATACAGCGACAGCAACAGGTGCTGTTGGTGTTAACTTTTCTTCTACGGGAAGTGCAACTTTCCATAATACAAGTAACTGTCTTGCTGCTCCGATTGTTTCTAGTACAATCCCAATGGGCCAGTCTTCTATTACAATTTATGTAAAGGATGCTGTTGCTGAAAGCGTGACTTTAGGTTTATCAGCAACTGCGCTTACATCAGATTCTTGGACGGCATCTGTTACAGCAGCAGCTAACAATAGACTTATCTTAACAGGACCAGCAACAAACTCAGTTGGAAGTTGTGTTGGTTATGATCTAAGACTTGAAGACAGCTTAGGAAACCTTTCACCGGCAAGCAGTTCAACAACAGTTAACTTTTCTGGTTTATCGAATGCGAGATTTTATTCAGATGTAAACTGTACGACACTCGCGAGCAGTATCACAATTCCTGCGGCTTCATCACTTACTCAAATTTATCTAAAAGGAACTTCAGCAGAGTCGATTACTATTGGAGCTAGTTCTGGTGGATTAACTGCTGCTTCAAAAGCAGTTTCACTCATCGCTGGAACATCTAATAAAATTATTATGACAGCGGCGAACTCGGCGCTTGCTGGCAGCTGTAATGCAGTTACAGTGACAATTCAAGATGAACTTAACAACCCAATTGCTCAAGGATCAAACGTTGCCGTCACACTTTCAGGAAATGGAAGTGGAAGTTTCTATACAACGTCTGCTTGTTCAGTTGTAACTTCAACTGTAACAGTGTTAAGCGGTAACTCTTCTGCGCAAGTTTGGTTTGCTTCAAACGTTCCAGGAAGTTTCACTTTAACTTCACAGGCCGCTTCGCTTTTTGATGGAACAAAAGCATTTACAGTTAATCCAAATGCTCCAACAAAATTAGTCATGACTGGATCGGCGACAACGACAACGGGAACATGTACTCCTTACTCAGTTACACTTCAAGATACATTAAACAATCTTTCACCAGCTGGAGTAGCAAAAACATTAAACTTCTCTGGTGGATTAGCAGGTGCTTTTTATTCTGACAGCAGCTGTTTACTTTCAGCTTCAAGTCTTTCACTTTCAAGCACTCAAACGACAGCGCAAATTTATTACAAAGCAACTGCTGCTCAAACGCCGAACTTAACTGTTGATGATGCTGGATTGCCGGATCTTGTTTCATCAGTGCTACCGATCACCGTTACATCAAGTGGTGGATCCGCAACACTTGCACTTAAAATCAATGGTGCTGCCGGTATCACAACTAATAATTGTGTTCCTTATGCAGTCATGACGACAGATTCATCTGGCGTTTCAACAAACGTATCAAGCAACTTGTCTGTTACTCTTGGTGGAGGCGGAACAGGAACATTCTACTCTGATAGTGGTTGTTCAACATCTTCTTCAACAGTCACAATCAACAACGGTACAAGTTTATCTTATATTTATTACCAAACGAACTCTCCACAGAACCTTGTTTTTGCAGCTACAGCTACAGGAGCGAGTGCTTATACATTCCCGGTTGCGGTTTCAGCAGCAACAACAAGTGGCCCTTCTCGTTTAACACTTGCTGGTAATACATCTATTCACACAGCTGCTTGTATTCCTTATATTCTCTCACTTGCTGACGCTAACGGGAACTCAGTCAATGCGTCTTCTAACGTCACAGTAACATTATCTGGAAAAGGAACAGGGGATTTCTTTACAGAAGATACATGTACGGCATCAGCATCTGGTTCAGTGACGATCTCGAGTGGAACAAGCTACACAGGAATTTATTACAAAAACGCTTCTGCACAAAACGTAAACTTTGTTGCTCAATCAACAGGTCTATCTAACGGAACAATTTCTGTTGCGATTACAAACGCAAATTTACCAGCGAGTTTAGCGCTTAAAATCAGCGGTTCAACTTCCATTGCAACAAACACGTGTGTTCCTTATGCTGTTATGACAACAGATGCGGGTGGCGTTTCAACAAACGTTTCATCAAACACAACGGTTACCATGGCCGGAAAAGGATCGGGAGATTTTTACTCTGATTCTGGATGTACAACAACTTCAGCGACAACAACTATTTCAAGCGGAACATCACTTGCGTATATTTACTACCGAGCGGCCGCTGCTCAGAACCTCGTATTCTCGGCATCAGCTACTGGAGCTAGTCTCAACACACTTCCGGTAGCCGTAACGAGTACAACAAATGCGGCAGCAGCTTCACGCTTAACACTTGCGGGAAGTACTTCGATCATCACGAATGAATGTATCCCTTATATTATTTCAGTTGCTGATTCGAATGGTAACTCCGTAAACGCAACGGCGAATACAACAGTTACATTGCTCGGTGATGGCGCGGGTGATTTCTATACTAATGATACTTGTACAACTTCAGCTTCTGGATCAACAACAGTTTCAGCAGGTGCAAGTTACTCAACTGTGTATTATAAAAATGCGACAGTTCAAAATTTAATCTTCATCGCTCAATCGAGTGGTCTTTCTAATGGAACACTTCCAGTAAGTGTATCTTCAGCAACCAACGGTGCTACAGCTGGTCCAGCCGTTAAACTTGCATTTACCGCTCAACCATCAGCCGTTGCCTCAACAAACGAAGTACTCGCCACTCAGCCGATTGTGACTGTTCAAGACTCAAACAACAACGTTGCGTTTACTTCTTCAGCGACAATCACTCTTGGCGCGTATACCGATAGCGGATGTACGATGTCTGCTGGTGCGGTGATCGCTGCGACTTCAAATCCAATTAATGCTTCAGGTGGTGTGGCCAACTTTACTGGTGTAAATCTTACGAGTGCGCAAGTTGTTTACCTTCGCGCTTCTTCGCCGGGACTTGCTTCTGCATGTTCGACAGCGATTCAAGTTTATCCTTCGGTTGCGGCGAAACTGGCATTTACAACTCAGCCATCAACAACTGCAGTAGCTGGTGTTGCGCTTTCAACTCAACCACAAGTGTCTGTGCTTAACCACACGAACCAAGTTGTGACGAATGCGATTAACTCTGTTTCTGTTCAAGCGTATTCAGATTCAACATGTACGACTCTTGCAACGGGAACATTTGGTTTAACGAATAATAATATTATTCCTTCTTCTGGTGTTGCGACGTTTGCGGGGATTAATTACAACATTGCTTCCACTATCTATTTGAAGGCAACATCGAGTGGATTAACTTCTGCATGTTCTTCCGGGATAACAGTGAGTCCGGCGCCTGCTTATCAGATTGGGATTTACTATCAACCAGCATCATCAGGTAAAGCGGGAGATAACTTCTCATTAACAGCAAGACTTTACGATTCGTTCGGAAATGCTTCACTTTCAACTCACAATTTATCTCTAACGGCCTATAAGACTTCTAATTGTTCTGGAGCAACATCGACAATTACAGGTAATACGGCCACTACAACTTTAGGAACAGCGACATTTAATTCGATTGTTTTCTCAGAAGCGTCTACGATGTCTCTAAAAGTTTCAGATACAACCGACAACACAGTACTTGAGACGTGTTCGTCCGCGATTATTGTTGATGGTGGTGCCCCTAGTAAGTTAATTTTTTCTACGCAGCCATCACCAACTGTGCAGGTATATGTTTCATTGGCCACTAATCCAGCGGTCATGGTTCAAGATGCTTTCAATAACCAAGTTCGATCATCTACAAATCCAATTACATTAAGTGCCTATACGGATAGTGGGTGTTCGACAACTCCAGTGACTGGAACTTTAACAACTCAATATGCGACAGTTAATCCAACTGGTGGTATTGCTACTTTTAATAGTGTGACTTATTCGAAAGAAGAAGTGATTTATCTTAAGGCCACTTCACCAGGGCTCACATCTGCGTGTTCAAATGCTATTACGCTTGTCAGTTTAGCTTCTAAAATTGCCACTCGCGGAGACTCGACTTGTGGTCTTATTAATGGCGGTGTCAAGTGTTGGGGACAAAATACAGATGCACAACTAGGAGAAGGTTCAACAGGGAAAACTCCTTATCCTGCTGAAGTTATCGATCCAAGCGGAACAGGAAATTTAAGTGGTGTGACTGACATTACTCTCGGTTTAAATTTCGGTTGTGCTTTAACAACTGCGAGAACAGTTTATTGTTGGGGAACAAATACCAACGGACGACTCGGTGATAACTCGACAACTATACGCTACATTCCAGTTCAAGTAAGAGATGTTCCTGGTACTGGTTATCTTTCAAATATTATGGCGATCTCTGCCGGTAATGATCACGCTTGCGCAGTTAATACAACAGGTGATGTCTTCTGCTGGGGAACAAATGCCAGTGGTCAGTTAGGTGATAACACGACGGTGGCGAAACAAATTCCTGTGCAAGTTAAAGGTGTTGGTAACGTTGGTACATTAGCATCGATAGTTGCAATCAGTGCAGGTAAGGCCCATACGTGCGCGCGCTCAAGCTCAGGAACAGCTTACTGTTGGGGATTGGGTACAAGTTATCAGTTGGGTGATGGAACAAACGTAAGTAAATCAGTTCCAGTTGTTGTAACAGGTTTATCAAATGTAACTTCTATATCTGCCGGCGATGTCCACTCATGTGCGGTCACAAATGCTGGAGCCGCTTATTGTTGGGGTGCGAACACGAACGGTGCCGTGGGTGACAACACTGTTGCAACTAAGACAACGGCCACTCAAGTAAAAGGTGTAGGTGGTTCTGGAACACTTGATAACGTCATCTCAATTTCTACGAGTACAATAGCTGGATCATCACATACATGTGCAGTGAATGCTTCTCGAAATGTTTTCTGTTGGGGTACAAACACCAACGGACAGTTGGGTGATAACTCAACAACTCAAAGAAATGCGCCTGTTCAGGTTAGAGCGACAGACGGTGTGGCGAATCTCTCAAATATCATTAGTGTTTCCGCTGGTTCAAGCAATACTTGCGGTCTTTCAGATGATGGATATATGTATTGTTGGGGACTCAATACGACTTGGCAGTTAGGTGATCAAACAACAACTCAAAGAAATATTCCGGTAAAAGTAAAAGAAAATAATTCTGTGTTCACTCAAATATCAGCGGAAGGTGAAAACTTCCAGTGTGGTATCTCAAATGAGAAAGTTTATTGTTGGGGATTAGGAACTTCTGGGCAGCTAGGTGATGGAACATCAACATCTAGAACTATGCCTACTTTAATCCCTACATTAAGTGGAGTTAAAAAAGTCTCTACTGGTTGGGCAAGTGCGTGTGCCGTTCTCAATGCGGGAACAGTTCACTGTTGGGGGGTGAATACATACGGGCAGCTTGGTGATGGAACAACAACAAATAGAAGTGCACCTGTTCAGGTTTCTGGAATTACAAATGCAACAGATGTGTCTACTTCTGGAAATCATACTTGTGCCGTTACACCTACAGGTTCTTATTGTTGGGGTTACAACAATTACGGACAACTCGGAGATGGAACTTCTACGAATAGATCTACTCCTGGTCTGATTCCAGGTGGGCATGTGTTTACCCAAATTAGTGCAGCCACAGGAAAAAATTATTCTAGTGCAGATCATACCTGCGGACTCAATTCAGCAGGAGCCGTTCTCTGCTGGGGATATGGAGCTCAAGGGCAGATAGGTGATGGTGCAAATACGACTCGAAACGTCCCAACTCCCGTTACAACACTTACTTCTGGTGTAACTTATATACATGCAAATGCGGACTCAACATGCGCTATAACGAGTACAGCGCAAGGGTATTGTTGGGGGCATCACTATTCGGCTGCAGGCTACAGTGCCACTTTAGGAAATACGCCAACTCTTAGATGGGCATCGGGAGTAACTAGTATATCTGCTGGTGGCTTTGATCAATGTGCTGTCGTAAACAAATCTGTTCAATGTTACAATTATGCTTCAACTTATCCTTACAGTGGAAGTGGTGGGGCCAATTTAAAAGATATTGTCTCCGTTTCGGCCAGCCAACATTACTACACAAAACTTTGTGCTCTGAGAGCTAATGGTAGTCTCTACTGTTGGGGTTATGATGGCTATGGTACGTTCCACTTTGGTACTGCAAGTAACATTTATGTTCCAACAATTGTAGCAATCGCTCCGAGTACAAGTAACTCTCTGACAAATATTACAGTCGGTGAAGCACACACATGCGGAATTTTAAATGGTATCACTCAATGCTGGGGAACAAGTACAACAGGGGCACTTGGATCAGGCGGAACAACGTCTCTTACTCCAACACCAGTTCTTGTACAATCAAATAACTCTCTTCTCATTAGTCAAACTTCAGTAAGTGCAGGTGCAACTCATACATGTTCACTTTCAAATATTGGTGAAGTTTATTGTTGGGGTGATAACACTTACGGACGCCTCGGAAACAATTCGGTTGTTTCGACAACAAAAGCAATCAAAGTATTAGGTGAAGGTGGTATTGGTTACATCACAGGGGCCACAAGCTTAGCGGTTGGTTACCGTCACAATTGTGTTGTTAAATCCGGTGAAGTTTTCTGTTGGGGTTATAACTCAAACGGACAGCTTGGTATTGATTCAACTATGACTATGGGTTCGGCCACGAAAGTTGTTGGTGTCGATGGAGTTGGAAATCTCTCAGGCGCAACTGCAGTCACCGCTGGTCGAGCGCACACGTGTGCTCTTAAATCAGGAAACGTTTATTGTTGGGGTAGCAATCAGTATGGACAATTAGGAGCGAACACCGCTGTTCCATCATCGAATACACCAGTGAAAGTTGTGAGTGTTTCTGGTGTTGGTTCTCTTTCAAACGTAACTGCTATTGCAGCAGGCTCTTACCATACATGTGCCCTTGCTTCTGGTATCACATATTGTTGGGGATTAAATTCTTCTCAACAATTAGGTAATGGAACAACTCAAGACATGAGTTATCCTGTGGGTGTTATGAACTCTGATTTCATTACGCTTACTGGAGTGACTCAACTTAGTTCCGGTGCACGACATACATGTGCGATCACAAGTATTGGTGAAACGTACTGTTGGGGTGCAGGGAACTTAGGTCAGCTTGGACTGAATTCAACTCTCGATGCCGGTGCGGCCACAAAAGTTGTGGGCCTTGGTGGCGTTGGTAATTTAACTTCCAATTCTGTGGGAACTGGATCGTCTTCGAATCACTCTTGCGCGATCAGTACTGATCAGACTAATATTTATTGTTGGGGATCAGGTGGAAGTGGTCAGATGGGGAATGGAACAAGTCCATTAGCTCAAACAATTCCGACTCCGTTTAGTTATTCATCGATCCTGTATTTACTCGTGAGATAAAAGTTTTATGTCGAAGAAAAAAATATTCATATCCGCAGTCGCCCTCCTTGTTATCGCAGGGGTCGGCTACTACGGATATGAACTCTCAAAAGTTCGCATTGAAGAACGTCTGGAAGGAATCGGTTCTACCGGTGTTCAAAACGGACAGTCAGTTGTTTTTGATTATCGCGGATTTCTCTATGATGAAAAGGCCCCGCAAAATCTTGGTCGCGAATTCGATTCGTCATACAAACGACATGAACCCATGAAGGCCGTTGTAGGGGCAAAACAAGTTATTCCAGGTCTTGATAAGGCCCTTTTAGGAATGAAGCCAGGCGGGCAGAGAAAAGTAACGATAGCACCATCTATGGGATATGGAGCGACTGGTGCTGGTGACGGCCTTGTTCCACCCAACTCGAAACTCGTCTACATCATCGAACTTCGCTCAATACAGCTCTAGCTTTTCTTGAGATAACTGTAGGCAAATAGTGCGCTTGTTGGTTACTACCTAAGTCCTCGTTTACAATGAATTAATGGTTAAATTTTTGGCAGCATTTTTTGTGCTCATCTGTGTTTCATTTACTGAAGCTCGCGCTGAAAATTGGCTGACTCTCACATATTCAGCGAAGGCCGGCGATTCACTCAAAAGCATCATTCTTTATTTTTTAGAGCCAGGTCTTCCTCATCACAAAGCTAATAAAACGCTGAAGATGACGATGTATAAAAATCCAGACATCAAAGTTTGGAATCCACTCACGAACGATGCCGTTTTTAAAATTTATTTTGATCCAACGATCGTGAATGCGAAACGTTTCAAAGAATACTATTTTGAATCAAAGAAAAAATCTGCTCATCACTTATCGATTTCTAGTATTCCTTCCATTGGATATTTTTCTCAATCAAACGCCACGGGCTTTACCGTCAAGTATAATCAAATTTCTTTTTTCTCTCTCGGTGTGAACTATACATATGCGCCTCTTCGCTATAATTTAAGTTTCAACGGTAGTGTTTATTATTCGACTATCTCAGCGGCGACCAATCAAATTAACGGTGCCAATAGTTCAGTGAGCATTCCTGGAGAGTATGGTGTTACTCTTTATGGAACTTTTTTTCCACGAGATCGCATTTCGTATTACACTGGTATTGATTACGAGAGTTTTTCAAGTTTCAATCTGGAAAACATCACAGTTCGCAACACTGTGAGTGTTGATAACAATTCTGCGATCTATCTAACCGCTGGTTTAAATTTCAGACCTGCTTTCGCCCGCAAGCTTATGTTTAAGACTTCCATTTCAAAAAGTTTGATCACTAACAATTCGAGCGCGGCGAACGCAACAAGAGAAGTTGATATCAGTGGATATAAAATTCTTTTCTTTGTGAATTATATGTTGAATGAAAAATGGTCTACACACGCCATGTTCAAATCGCACAATTTCAGCGGTGACAATGAGCTTTCCATCAATCGTTTTGGATTAGGTGTTGGTTACAGCTTCTTTTAGTTAATGAAAAAGCCTTCTGCTTTATTTCCCTTTAATCCATTGATGATATTTTTAGCGGCCCTTTCGGCCATCGCCTGACGTGCTTCAAATGTTGCTGAACCAATGTGGGGGAGGATCATGCAATTATCAAGTGTAAAGAGTTTATGATCTTTTGGAAGCGGTTCAGGTTCTGTGACGTCTAATCCTGCAGCAAAAATCTTTTTTGTCTTTAAAGCATCGTAGAGAGCGTCTTGATCTATGAGTTCACCACGACCTGTATTGACCAGAATGCAATTTGATTTCATGAGGGCAAATTCTTTTGTTGATAAAAGTTTACGAGTTCGATCAGTGAGGGGAGTATGCAGTGAAATGAAATCACTGTTACGTAAAAGATTTTCTAAATCTGTTTCGATGTTTTTACTGCTCACTGAAAGCACTTTCATCTTGAAGGCGCCTACACACATCTCCGCAAATCGTTTTCCAATTCTCCCATGACCTATGACCCCTAATGTTTTGCCTTGGAGACCATGCCCCAGGAAGCCCATTGGTTCCCATTTTTTCCATTCTCCTTCAGAGGCATTTATCTGCGCGGCCTTAAAGTTTCGAGCACACGCGACCATGAGGCCAAAGGCGATCTCGGCCGTCGCTTCCGTTAAAACATCTGGTGTATTTCCTACCAGAATGCCTTTTTCTGAAGCCTTGGTTACGTCAATGTTATTGGTCCCCACCGCAAAGTTAGAGACCACACGTAGGTGTTTATTGGTCTCAAAAAAAGCCGCATCCAGTTTGTCTGTAAGCATGGAAATCACCGCAATTGAGCGTGAAGCGAGAGCTCTGAGTTCGTCTGGCGTAAGCGGGCAATGGCCCTCGTGAGAAAGGACTTCATATCCTTCTTTCTCCAGCAATTCTCGAGCGATAGCGGGAATCTTTTGAGTGATAAGAACACGTTTTTCGTTATTCATAGTATGACCTAATTAAGTATTTTCTGTTTGCCTATAAAAAATAGTCGGACCTTAAAAAAAATTGAGATTTTTACCTATTGGTGATAATTTGCCCCGACTTTGAAGGACATTATCCCTCAAGTTTCAATAATGAGAAAGGAGCCACAGTGAAAAAATTAATCTTATCTGCAACCTTACTTCAATTGGCGACAGCGAACGCTTCGATCGTCGCAATCATGGATTCGGGAACAGATATTTCCCACAAAGAACTTGCTCCTAAAGCATGGGTTAACAAAAAAGAAATCGCGGGCAGCGACGTTGATAATGATGGTTCAGGTCTTCCTGGTGACATCAATGGTTGGGACTTCACTGAAAATTCTCCAAAAGTTTTCAACGATAAATACAATCACCTCATTACTTCAGATGTAAAAAAATTCTACCAACTTATTGGTAAGATGGATTTAGGAACGATCAACCAAATGGAATACGCTTGGTTGAAATCAGCTGCTGAAAATGAAAAATTCAGAAATCAAGCTGACTTCATCGGTTCATACGCTCACGGAACTCACGTTGCTGGTATCGCTGCTAAAGGTGTGGCGAAAGCACAAGTTCTTTCAATGAAAATTCTTCCAACAGTCTACCAAGAAGTTCTAGGTCCTGTTGCAGCAGAGCCTCTTCAATATGAACTTTTCGAAACAGACACGACGATTGAACAATTAAAAGAAGAATTAGTTCAAGTTGCTCTTTCACAAACAAGTGAAATGGCAGCTATGTCAGGATACCTTGCTCACCATAAAGTTGATGTTGTTAACCAATCATTTGGTATTGGTACAAATCAAGCAGTAAACATGATTTACTCTGCATTCGTTTCAACAATTAAGCGCGTTCCAACTGAAGCTGAACTAGTTGATCTTTATGTTGCATACTTTGGAACTCTTCTTTCTTCTGGAGAAGAAATCTTCAAAGCCTCTTCTGAAACACTTTTCATCGTAGCAGCTGGTAACGATGGATCTGATAACGATAAACTTCCAGACTATCCATCAACAATTGAAGCTGAAAACAAAATCGTTGTTGCTGCAACTTTGGGTTACTCAGCACTTGCTGAATTCTCAAACTACGGTGCTACAAAAGTTGAAGTCGCTGCTCCAGGTGTTGCGATCGATTCAACAGCTCCAGCTCAAAACTACCTTCCAATGTCGGGAACATCTCAGGCAGCACCATTCGTAACGAATGCTATTGCTCAAGTTAAAGACATGAACCCAGGGCTTAAAGCAGCGGCCATTAAGAAAATTATTCTTTCGACTGTTGATAAAAAATCATGGTTAGAAGGAAAAGTTGTTACTTCGGGGATTGTTAATAAAGCTCGCGCTCTTAAAGCAGCGGAACTTTCGAGAACTATTCCACTTGATCAGGCCATCTCTCAAGCACGCGCAATCATCGCAGATGTACCTGTTCAAAAATCTTTTGTTAACAAACTTAAAGGGATGACGCTAAAAATTAAGCCAGTTCGTCCAAGTCTTCTTGTTAAAAAACCGATTCTTTAATTCTCACTTACCTGCAATTAGGCGAAAAATACTGCAAGGCGCTCCAAATGGAGCGCCTTTTTTGTTTTTAGTAAGAAAGTGTCAGAAACATTCTCCTAGGCAAGCTCTTTCATCGGGGGTCATAATAATCTCTTGTGATAACACTTCAAGGAGAATGAGATCATGAAATCTCAAATTTTAAGCTCGGCCCTTACATTAGCATTGACGCTCGGATCGGCCCAAGCAGCAACGATTGCCATTGTAGATTCAGGAAACGATATGCTTCACAAAGATCTTGCAAGCAAGTCTTGGAAGAACATGGTTGAAATCGAAGCTAACGATCGCGATGAAGATAAAAACGGATACCCAGATGATATGCACGGATGGAACTTCGCTGAAAGCAATAATCAGTTGATCGATTATTCTTACTCGTGGTCGAACACAGCTGACGTTCGTCGCTTCTTTGATATTCAACTAAAGTCTTTCTTGGGAACTCTTACTCAAGAAGATCGTGAATGGGCAAACGCTAAACTTAAAGACGAAAAATTCATCAAAGATATTTCTGTTTTCGGAAACTGGATGCACGGAACCCACGTAGGTGGGATCGCTGCTAAAGCTTCAGCAGAAGCTAAACTACTTGGTGTAAAACTTATCCCAACTGAAGTTAAACTTCCTGGCCAAAAATCGAATACTCTTTCGATTACAACAGGAAATAAAGCTTTCACGCTTAAGACGGATAAAGGTCTTAAAGAGACAATGTTAAAAGTTGCGATCGGACAATTAGCTAAACAACAATCGGCAATCTATGGCGAAATTGGTGCTTACATCAACGGCCACAAAGCTGACGTTATGAACGGATCGTTCGGAACTGGTTACGAGCAAATCCAAGGTGTGATTGGAATGCTTTATGAAGGAATTTTCAGAAAGCCGGCAACTGCTGCTGAACTTAAAACATACACAGATCACTTCTTTGCTGTGGCGATTGAAGAAGCAAAAGTTTTCTTAAAGACAGCTCCAAAAACGCTTTTCGTATTTGCTGCTGGTAACGACGGATCAAACAACGATGTTGTTCCAACTTCTCCAACAAACGTTGTAGGTGAGAACAAGATTTCTGTTGCTGCAACTCTTGGTGATCAAGCTCTGGCAACTTTCTCAAACTATGGTGAAAAGAATGTTGAAGTAGCAGCTCCTGGTGTTGGTATCGTTTCACAAATCCCACAAGACGGATATCTTGCGGTTTCTGGAACTTCACAAGCAGCTCCATATGTTGCTGGTGTAGCTGGCGCTATCAAAGACGTAAACCCAAAACTGGGCGCACGTGAAATGAAAAAAATCATCATGGAAACAGTTGATGTAAAAGCATGGTTGAAAGGAAAGGTTTCAACATCAGGTCTTGTGAACAAAGATCGCGCCATTCGCGCAGCTGAACTTTCTCGCTCAATGGATTTAGCAAAAGCTATCGCTCAGTCGAAAGTTGATGTCCTTCCAAAATCAGTGAACGATAAACTTCGCGAGAGAAAATATTTTCAAGTTCCACGTGAACTTGTTCTTCCTCTACCAAGTCTAATCTCAGTTCAATAAAAAAAGGGGCCTTTAGGGCCCCTTTTTTTTATTAGTTTTTGAAAGTAATGAGTGCGGATATGAGACCTATGCTACTGGCGAGCATTATTCCTAATCGCACAGTCAGACGATGTTCAAGATCTTTCATGTCATTTTTCGTCATCAGATAATATTCTCGAAAATCTGATTTCGTTGCAAAATTTTGATCCATAAGATCCATCCAAATTTGCACAGACTTTTTGGCCTGCTCGGTAGAAAAGCCTACCTTTTCTAGTTCCTCAGTATACCTTAAAAAGTGTATCATTTCTCCTCCCTATGAATTAAGCAGAGAGGAGTAGGCAAAGGCTCTGTTTTTACAAAAATTTCAGGTTATTAATATTTCTACATCGTGCCTAATATTGAAGGCAATTCTAGTCAATTACTCTTCGAGAATCTCGATTAACCCCGTCTCACCATTCATCCGGATTTTCATCCCCGATTTCAGTTTTTTCGTGAGTCCTTTGATCCCTACGATCGTCGGTAATCCCATTTCACGGGCAACGATAGCTGAGTGAGAGAGAAGTCCTCCACGCTCGACGAGAAGGCCCGATAATGACGGATAAAGTGGAATCCATCCCGGATCTGTTCTGTCAGTCACGAGGATTTCTCCGTTTAATGTCATATCGTCTTCAGGTCCCATGATGACTTTGACGATTCCGACGACGTCACCTGGCGAGCATGGAATTCCGGCCATCTGGTTGGCGGCGAGAGTTGATTCATCGATTGTTTGCACTTCTTCTTTTGGAAAGTGAGCATTGTTCCAGTAAACCGGTCCGCGAGTTGCAAAACGCGGAGATGGTTCATTGTCTTTATAGAACTCGTATTCTGTTTTTCGCACTTCAATTGATTTTCGAAGATTTTGAATGCTGTTTGTTCCTTCGAAAGCTCCTTTGAGTTCATCGAGCGAAAGAAAGAAAATATCTTCTTTTTTATCAATGATGTTTCTCTTCGTGAAATCTTCTCCCATGGCATAGAACATTGCTCTAACGACTCCGTAGATGCGTGTACGGCAAAAACGTGTGTTCTCGCGGTTCATAACGGCCTTACGGGCATGGTGAAGTGACCATGAGTAGATGATCTTTTTAATGCCGCCTAAATTTTTATTAAGAAGAGATTCAGCGTTTGTTCTGATTTCTTTTTCACGTCTTTCATATTCATGCAGATCTGTTTGTCCGCAATTGATAAGGTTTTTCAAAAACACAAAAAAGAGGGAAGGATCTTGGTGCAGATCTTTTTGTTCGAGTTTCATTTCACTCATACAGCGGAAACCGTATTTATCGATATAGTCGAGTACCATATTGTAAAATTCTTTGTGTTCACTCTGGTTGAGGGCCTCGAGCACTCTGGCGTTTGGAGTGTTGAGAATTAACTCTTTTAATTTTTCATTTTTTGAAACATAACCTGACATCACGATGAGACGTTTTGTAGGTTCTGCTGATTCAAGATTTCCATTCCCAGCAAGAAGATCATTGTGGAAAGAATCCCCTAAATGTCCGAGCCATTTTTTTGTTATTGTTTTAAACATCCCATAGTGAATCATGCAGAGATAATCGTTGATGATCGGTGCATGCCACTTCCATAGCATCTCTTTTTCGAGCAATTGATAATATTCATAAATTTTATCACTCGGAAGTTGGTGATATGGAATTTTTCTGAATTTGTTGTAGACGACGTGGAAGTCTCTTAAAAAATTATCAACCACTGATTGGATAGTTAAGTGGAACCAAAAGAATTTACATCCAGTTACGAATTGACGAAATTTTGAACCAATTCCATGGTGAAATTCAGGTGGTTTTACACGTTCTGCGATTTCGTCTTGCAGGGCCTCATTGGTCCCCATCATTGTTTCCATGAATTGACGATTGTATTTGTAACCAGGAAGAATACTTGTCAGTTTATACCAGTTGAGAAGGTTGTAATAAACATGTCCGTAAAAAAGCCCTAACATGTTTTTTAAGAAGTAATCCATTTCTTTGATTCGCTCTTTTGGAACGAGCAGAATTTCGCAAAATTGAACGTATACCTGGTGATAAACATAGTGGGCGAAACCAAATGTTAAGGGCATTGTTAATCCACCATAACTTTCGACAATGTTGGAATTATCCCAAACGTAGAGAATCCCCGAATTGTTTTCTACATCTGTTGTCACTGGACGTGATTGAAGAATGTAAAGTGTTCCATTCTTGATCGCCCATTCAACGTCTTGAGGACGTCCATAAAATTTTTCAATTTTTGCGGCCATATCTGCAAGTGTGAGAAGTTCTTTTTCTGAAAGAGATGGTGCATTGATAAGAGATTGTTCAACTTCAACTTCTACGCATTTTTGATTTCGTTGATCACGAACAAGTTTTTTATTTTTTTCACCAAGATTTGTTTCGAGGACTTTGTTTGTTTTTTTCTCTAAGACAAATGTATCTGCATCGAGAAGACCAGAAACTAAACCTTCACCAACTCCATAAACAGAGTTCACAACAACTTGATCGTTTTTTCCATTAATAGGATTACAGGTGAAGAAAACTCCACTTGTATCAGGATCAATCATCTGCTGAATGATGACTGAGACTTTGATGTCGACCATCGTTAGATTATTTATTTTGCGGTAGTGAAGTGAGCGTTCTGAATAAGCACTGGCCCAGCATTCTTTAACGGCCTTTAAAACGTTTTCTTCATCATTCAAATAGAGAAAGCTGCTTAGCTGGCCTGCAAATGAGTGAAGAGCAGAATCTTCATCGTGTGCACTGGAGCGAACAGAAACAAGTGGACCTCCAGCGGCTTTAACAACTGATTGATAGGCCTCAACGATCGCCTTTTTTAATTCTGGTGAAAAATCATGCAACATGATTTTTGTATGAATCTTTTCTGAAACTTTAAGCAGATCCGCTTTTTCATCGGTCAATAGATCATGAAGAGCGGCCCCAATTCCTTCTTGCTCTTTGTAAGTTTCAAAGAAATGAGTAGGAAGCGTAATGAAAGTTGGTACATTGATGCCGGCATTTTGAAGAAGATAAAGATTATGTCCTTTACCTCCCGATTCTGCTTTTGCAAAGTGAGGAGTACTCTTTGGTGTAACAATCAAAAGCGAAGACGGTTTCATTTTCTATCCTTAAAAAATCATGGCAATGATAAGAGTTATATAAAAAAGAATGATGTAAACTGATGAGATATTACGGAATAATTTTGCTGCATAAACTCTGGAGCTTAGATAGTAATTTAGAGAGATCATGATGAAAAAGGCCAAAAGTGCGCCATGGCTAAAAAGAATGAACGTATTGTTCAACCCACCTGTTTTCATGATGAGGAAATGGGCGAAGAGGACTTGCACGAGCGATAATAACATCGCTCCACCTTTGCCGAACAAAGATGAATAGGAATCAACTCCAGGACGCTCTTCTGATTCTGCAAAACTTTTTCTGCCGAATTCAAACAAATTGAAGAGAAACCAGTTCGCTAGAGCAAAATAAAGAAGTCTTTCTTCACGAATGACTTCTTTAAAGCTTAGACCTGAAATAAAACTGAAAATGGCAATACTTAAAAAGCTTGTGACAATTGTGTGAACAAGTGCATACGTAGTAAGATGAGGTCGGATTTTTTCGCGAATAAAAAATTCTTTATACATGATGAGTGAGTAAAGAATGGCAATGATCATTGAAATAAACGGATTGATACCCTTGAGAGCAAAAATCACTGATTCAATTAAAATACAAACACCCATCCCATTGTACATATCCCTGCGTGTGAGGAGTCCGCGAGGAAGAGGGCGATGAGGATTGATTTCACAGTCTAACTCATAGTCTTTTATTTCATCATAAAGGCGAAGTTTGAAATAGAAAGCTGTGACTGCAATAAACAGTAACACTAAATCACTAGCTGCAAAAAGAGCATTATAGTTTTTCTTCATGATGAGAACGTGTGTTGCGATGAAGACCGCAATCATCATGATATGTGAGGCCGGATGGAATCGCTCTTTAGTGAATTGCCACCAGTTGCTTGCTTTTTTCACGCGCCTTCCAGGATTTTTTTCTTTAGCATTCCGTATTCAACTTTACTGTGGTGGCGTGGGTCCATTGGTATGTCATCGACGTGAATAACCTGATCAACTTTGAATTTATTCTTATCGAGAACGCGCTTGATTTCTTTTTTTGCTTTTTCTATATCGAGACCGACTTCAGCTGTGCTGAAAACGGCAACAGTCTTTTCACCAAGCTTTTTATCTTCCATACCAAGAAAGGCAGCCTTTTTAACAAATGTGAAACGCTTAAGAATAATTTCTGCTTTTACCGGGAAGAAATACTCTTCGCCTCTTTTAATAGCGTTGTGGACACGTCCGACAATCCAGAGGTTCTGATGTTGATCAAGAAACCCTAAATCACCTGTACGGTGCCATACAACTCCTTCATGATCTTTAATTTTAGCTCTGAAGAAAGCTTCTTCATTGTTAAAATATTTTTCACAAACGTGTTCTCCAGCAACAATCAACTCTCCAACTTCAGAAGATTTGACTTCAACTTTTTTCCAGTCATCTTGTGATTTAACGTAGACAGGTTCTTTGTCGATTTTAATGAATTTTGCTTTAAGACCGCTGTCCAAGCGGCCTACGTTCACTCCAGGTTCAACCATTTCTGGATCAGTTGGCGCCTGTTCACTGAGCATTTCATGAGCTTCAATATGGGCCATTGGTTCGACTTCTGTTGATCCATAAAGAACAAGGATTTCAGCATTAGGAGCTACATCTCTCATTCTTTGAACGTCGTCTTTCGAGATGGGAGCACCACCTGTTACTACGCGTTTTAAAAAATCAACTTTCAAATTATTTTTCAAACAGAAAGCTGAAAGTGAATTAAAAAGTGAAGGTGAAAGAGTAGTACAAGTTACGTGCGCCGATTTCATTTGTAGATAAAGGAGAGCTCCATCATGAGGAGTTGGAGAACCAACATCAATAGCTGGGATAATTGTTTCAACTCCGGCCGCTAAATTATTAAGCGAAAAAATAGGGAACACTGGTAAATCTTTATCGCGCGCTTCATATGGAAGATGGCGATTAAGAGCGTAGTGCTGGGCAGCTAAGAAACGGTGAGATCGGTCTGCACCTTTTGGAGTTCCTGATGAACCCGTTGTGAAGGTGATGAGTGCTGTATGTTCTTTTTCAACTGCCGTAATGGGTGCTTTAGTTTTTCCAGCTAGAAGTTCTTCTAATTTTGCCGTGTACGGAATTTCAGAAGCAATTGGTCCCGCGACAATTTTTAAAGCGATATTTTTAATTTCATCAACACCAATAAGATATCCAAAAGCACGGTCTGAACTGATCATCGCCTTTGGGTTTGCAACTTGGGCCGAAACCCCCATTTGATCTCTACGCGCCCAGGAATCCAGGAAAGTAGGAACGGCGCCCATTTTTTGAAGAGCAAACATTGAAGCATACATATAAAGAGACATTGGAAGAAAGAGAATAACTCTATCACCTGAAACAATTCCAAGTTGAGAAAATTCATGTGCGAGAATTCCCACCAAATGATCAAGTTCAGCAACCGTAACTGACTGGTGCTTCAACTCGATAGTCATTTCACCTTGCCAGTGTTTCAGTTTTTCAGCATCTTTTGGATCGACCCAGCTTAAAATTTTTTTCTGTGGAAAATTTTCCAAGTGAGCTGATAAAAAACTAGCAACGTTATTTCTTTGATCAACACCAGGATAATAACCTAAACGTTGAGCTCCGTTTTCTTTATGATGTTCTTTTAACACTTCTTTTATCTTTCTTGCACAAGAATCAGTATGAGTCCAAAGGAGGGCATGTCCTGCTTTTGGAATAATTTGGAGATGAATATTTTTAAAACGTTTAAGCGGATCAATTTGAACTTCTTTAGATGAAGTCATGTCCTGCTCTCCAAGAATAATATAAATCTGAACACCACGATCTTCGAGTTTTTGAAATTGAGAGAAGATCTCCTGATGAGCAAAATCTTTTTCGATGATTGAATGTTTCAACCTCTGTGGAGATAAATAAGCTTGTGAATCACTTTTATAATGATCAGGAACTTGATGAGGATAACTGCTCGTTACGAGCATTGAGTGAATGCTTTTCTTTGCAAGTTTAGGAAGAAGTTTATTTTTAAAAAGTTTGATATTGAGAAGTGATTTCATCACAGCGCTTGGTCTTTTTTGCGGAAATAAAAAAGGTGCGATGAGAATGACGTACTTAGTATGCGGATTTTCTACGGCCGTGTTGATGGCCTCAACACATCCGAATGAATATCCCAACTGAATAAGCGCTTTATCTGCGACATCATCATATTTTTTTTCAACTCGATCGTAGGCCACCATTTTACAATCAGGTAGTAAAAGATTGAGATGGAAAAAATCTTGAGCTGATCCAGGTGATCCATGATGTAAGCAAATCGTCGTCTTCATAATCTAATACCTTTTTGTAACATCTTCCTGATCATGAAAAAATCAGGGTTCTTCGTGTACGTGGCACGTGTTGTATGGTTGTCACTCCCTATCGGGATTTTTCCAGTTTGCTTAATTTCTTTAATGAGATCGGCAAGTTCTAATCCTTCAACTTCTGAACTGGCCTTTAGAATCTCTGGATAATGATCGATCACATCTTTAATCCGAGAAGTAGTCTCTTTTACTCGGATGATTTTTCCAGCATCAATTTTTTTCTCCATAAAGTGGATCGAAAAACCTGTCGGCCTTCCTTCATAGAGTGCCCAGAGATCACACATTGTTCCGCGATGATCAGGAAGGAGACCATGATGAATATTGATACAAGCAAGCTTTGGTGCTTTTAGCGCTCGAGACTTATAGATGAAGCGAGTGCGGGCATTAATGACTATATCTATGCCATGCGATTTTACATAACTAATGAAGAGGGGATCATTCGGACCTAAAAATTCAGTTATCTTTACGCCATACTTCGTTCGCAAAAAATCACGGTCTTTATTACGTGCTTTAAATGAATTCCGCATGAGGTGATATCCCACTTGGCGGGCCCCCATCGCCATGAGCGCTAAGGCCCTAAGACTTAACATAGGTGTATTATTTTTAAACACTGCCAGCTCAATCTGCAGGCCTTCGATCCCAGCTGTCTCTCTAAAAAAATTCTCAAGAAAAAGATTATAGTTTTCGGGAACGAATGTGACTTCACTGGTAACTAACAGTATTTTCATGGGTCCTTCCTAGATATTTATGAACTGTAAATAATTTTAACCATTAACTGTAAAATTTACAAGGCCAGCTAGATAAGGCCTTCTTGGGAGTAAAATGAATCTACAAATTATCGGTGGGTTTTAATATGCAAAACATCTCAGTCTATCTGAACCAAAGAGCATCTAACTCTTCTCACAACTGGCAAGGTGAGATCAATCAAGCTCTTTTTAGAAGCCAGATTGATTACAAAACACCTTCGGATTTGGATGAACTCTACAAAGTTCTTGATGAAGATATTGAGAAATCTGTTGATGCCATATTGTCTGTTGGTGGGGACGGAACTGTTCATACAATCATTCAGAAATTAGCAGGCACAGATATTGGACTTCTCGTTGTTCCCGGCGGGACAGCTAATGATTTGGCCGGAGCTATGGGTAGTGATGGAAACGTAAAAAAAATCACCCAAACAATTCGCAATAACGTTAAAAAGAAAATTGACCTCATTAATATCAATGGTCGCTTTATGGCGACAAATGGCGGTCTCGGTTTTGCTGCTGAAGTGGCCCAGGAAATTAATCTTCTCAGAGTTCAATTTCCACAATTCAAAAAGTTCATGCAGTTTTCAGGGAAGAACATTTACTCAATGTTTGTAGCTAAAAAACTTCTTAACCGCGATCTCAAATCATATAAATTCAGAATCAATTCTGCTGAATTTAATGACACAATTTATTCGCCCTTGGTGCTCATTAACAATCAACCAATGGTGGGCGGATCTTTTGAGGTTGCTCCTGGAACAAATCATCAGGATGGTACTTTTAATGTGACAATTTTAAAACACTCAAACCGCTTGGAACTCATTTCATGTTTTTTGAAAATCCTAAGCGGAAATTTTCCTTCAAATGATCCTGATTATATCAGCTTCGAAACGAACGATGTTCAAATTCAACTTCTCGACGAAGAACAGGGTTTGAAATTCTTCGGAGATGGTGAGACGTTTGAAGAAGCAAAAAATTGGCACATCAAATGTTATGCTAATTTTCTAAATGTTTATTCACCTAAAGATCACAATCAACACGGAATTGACGGACTAGACGTTCAAGTGACACTTACATGAAAATATTGCTGACTGGAGCAACTGGTTTTTTAGGTAAAACACTCGTAGAAGAACTGCTCAAAGCAGAGCATGAACTTTATATTCACTCTCGTCAGAGTGAAGCGAAATGTAGAGAACTGTTTCCTGAATCACCACTTATTAGATTTGTTCAAGGTGATTTAACTTCACTTGATATCATTTCAAATGAAGGCGATAGAAATAAAGTTATAGACGAAGTTGAAGTCGTTTTCCATGCTGCAGCTCTTTATGATTTGAAAGCTTCTTATGCTGACTGCTTCATGCAAAATGTTGTAAGCACACAAAATATTATTCACTTCATGAGTTCGATGAAAAAGTTGAAAGCATTTTACCATGTTTCGACAATAGCGGTTGGCGATCCTGATCAGTTCTTTTTAGAAGAAGATCAATTACCAAAACGCTCTCGCTTTGATGATTTTTATTCAGAAACTAAGTATCTCGCCGAACTTATAGTTCGCGAACAAACAAATGATCGTTATGTAACTCGTATTTTGCGTCCTGGAATCATCGTAGGAGATACAAGAGGCCATCAAATGCCAAAAACAGATGGGCCGTATTATTTTATTGAAGCTGCTAAAAAATATGCAGGACTTTTAAAACGTCTTCCCATGCTGGCGTTCTCTTTTAATCCACGAACTAAAATTCCTTTAATTCCTGTTGATCACTGTGCTCGGTTAATGGCCTTATTGGTGACCAGGGACACTTTCACGGCGAAGACGAAAACCTATCATTTGATCAGTCCAGATGCTCCTTCGCTCAATGAATTTCTTCAAGATCTTAATCGCAGCCTTGGGCTCAAGGCCACTTATATACCACTAGCACGCACACCTCTTAATAAATTCCTACTTCCTAAGTTGGGTATACCTAAAGAAGTAGAATCGTTTATGTTTTCGAAACTGTCTTACGATAAGACGAGTACTTTAGAAGATTTACCAGAACTTGATGAATGCAACTATTCGCAGTTCAAAGACATCTTGATGAAGTAAAAACGTTTTTATCAGTAGAACATTTTTATGAAAACAATTCTCTCTCTGGCATTTGCTCAGGATCAGTTTAATTACGATGAAGAAGTCTCATTCTTCGGTGAAACCTATCGTGTGATTCAATACTCGACAAACTTTGACGTCGCTCTTACTGAAGAGCTGATCAAAAAGTATGATGGTCATTGCGATGTTATTTGTCTTTCAGGAATTCCACAGAAAATTAAATTTAAAAAATGGAATTTCCTTCATCCTGATAGTTATCGTTTAAAAACAGCGGCCAAATATACGCCCATTGTTGATGGGCAAATAATTAAAGACGTTTACATTCCATACGCGCTTAGAATGTTTCAATTAAAACAGCCGCATTTTTTTCATAAGAAAAAAGTGGGGATGTATTCGGCCGGGTTGCAGATTAGTTTCGTTGAACCACTTTTTGAACTCTTTGGTGAAGTCGTCATGGCCGATCCATTCTTCCTTCTGAAAATTCCTCTCACATTGCACAGACAGGCATCATTAGAGCGATTTTTAAAAACGCTCGCTCCAGTGTTGAAAATGATGAAAGTCCAAAAAACTTTCGTGCCAGAGTTTAACGAAAAAAATAGAAAACTCAACCGCGCCCTTGATGAGTTTTTAAGCTGTAATGTACTTGTGGGAAATGAAGCGAATATAAATTTCCTGGAGCTTTCTCACTTAAAGGGGAAAACATTAATCATAGATATCGTTTCACCGCAATTTGAACAGAAGTTAAAACAATCTGGTCTGCATGATGCGCTTGTTTGTCTTCCTCAGTTTACAGAAAATCCGAAACTCAATTATTCAATTCTTGAGGGCATTATACAATTGAAGAAGAGTGCTGGTGATTTTGTCAATCAAGACGACGTTATTAAAGTTGTTGAGGAGATGAAGCTTACTCCAGAGTTAAGAGTGTTCAACGAAAATAGCGAGGAAGAAACTAAGTTCGCTTTCGTTATTCACCCCCTTTCGGCGAAATATATTTTCAAACATCCTTATTTAAAATTTTTGAAAAACCATTCCAAGCCTCTTGAGAAAATTGCAGAAGAAGCAATGACTTATATTCCAGGATTTTTTTACGGAAACATCGATGGTGTTGTTAGTGAAAAAAATGGAAAAAAAGTAAAAGGTCTTATCTACACCGTTACAGAAACTCCAAAAAAATTAATGGAGAGTAAACCTGATGTTGTTTATAAGAAAATTTTGAAACTTTGTGAAAAAGCAGATCAAGAAGGCGCTAAAATTATTGGTCTGGGAGCTTACACTAAAATCGTTGGAGATGCTGGTGTAACAATTGATCGCATGAGCCCAATACCTGTGACAACAGGAAACTCGCTATCAGCAGCTTCTACTCTTTGGGCGGCCAAGTTGGCCGTAGAAAAACTCGGTTTCGTTACAAAAGAAGAGTCACGATTTAAAGGCGTAGTCATGGTTGTTGGAGCAACGGGAAGTATTGGCGCTGTATCAGCAAAAATTCTTGCTCTTTCATGGGACGAAATTATTATTGTAGCTCCACGGGCCTATAAATTGATGGAGCTTAGAGATGAAATATTGGCCATTAATCCTAATGCAAAAATAGAAATCTCAACCAATGCAGATAATTATTCTCACAAGTGTGACTTGATTATTACAACAACATCTGGTCAGGGAAAAACTGTACTCGATATTATGAAAGTAAAGCCTGGTTGTGTGATTTGTGATGTCTCACGTCCGTTTGATATCAGAGAAGAAGATGCCATCAAACGTCCTGATGTACTCGTTATCGCCAGTGGAGAAGTCACACTTCCAGGTGATGTAAATATTCGAGGCGATCTTGGACTTGAAGGAAAAATCGTTTACGCCTGTCTTGCCGAGACAGCTCTTTTGGCAATGGATGGTAAACTCGAATCTTTTACACTTTCACGTAATATAAATTACGAAAAAGTTTTAGAGATAGACAAAATGGCGAAAGAGCATGGTGTGCGTCTTTCGCAAATTATGGGGCATGCTGGTTTTATCACTGATGAAGAATTTAATCTTTGTCGTGAACATGCGATCAATAAATTGAAAACGAAAAAGAAAAAAGGATAATAGAATGGGACAAAAGTATTTTACAGGTTTGAACTATACACTTGGTAATGAAGATACAAGTGTTGAAATCGCCATGATAAAAAAATATAAACCTAAAAGTATTTTCTCCATCTGCGGAAGTGGGGGACGTTCATTGCCTTTAATGCATGATGAATGTGAGCAAATTGCCCTTGGGGATCTATCAAAAGAGCAACTTCTACTTGCAGAGCTTCGCTATCACACTTACAAAGAATTTTCACATGACGATTTTTTACTTTTTTGGGGATATTATCCTTACGGGGATGATAATCATAAAACGAAAAGACGCGAGCTTTTTACTTCTCTGAAACTCTCTGATGCGGCCTATGCTCTTTTCTCTCAGGTCTTTCACGAAATTAATTATGGATCACTCCTCTATTTAGGTAAGTGGGAGCGTACTTTTGCTTTTTTTGCAAAAATCAATATGGTCCTCTTAGCGCCTGATCATGACAAGATCATGCGTTTTGATTCTCTTGAAGAACAAAAATACTATTATCAAAATGAATTTCCCATGAAGCGTTGGAAGGGCCTTCTTCACTTGCTTGGTAATAAAGCAATGTTCAATGCGCTTTTATATAAAGGAGATTTTATTAAAAAGAATTCTCCACTTTCTCATTTTGACTATTACTTTCAAGCGTTCGATCGATTATTCACGCGCGATCTTGCACAGAAAAGTTTTTTTCTTAATCTTTGTTTTCATGGAAAAATTAATTCACTTGCAGGAGTTCCTGTTGAAGCGAATGCAGAATCAATTGAACGAATTAAAAAATCCAAAGCAAAGGTTTCATATATCCAGGAAGATTTTATTAAGGCCCTTTCTAAAGGTGACCAAAAATTTGATTTTGCATCACTATCCGATGTTCCTTCATATTTTGGAGGTGAGATCGAACGGATGTACATGCATCAGATAAAGCCCGGCTTAAATCCCGGTGCCATTGTAGTCGTTCGTTATTACCTGAGAAATTCAGAGTGTGATTTGAGAGGATATGAAGAGATCACTTCTGAATTCCAGTCAGAGATCGATCTGGAAAAGGTACAAATGTATGATATCAGAGTCTACAGATACAAAGGGTAGAGACTGCAAACAATAGTGGGCGTTTTTTAATTTCAGCATTTAACAACGTAGTTAGAAATCATTTATTTTTCATGAGATCATACTTGGTTCCGATAAGCGTTTAGACTAGTTTAAACGCTTATTTGGATGAATTATGAAACAAACCTCTATTCTATTACTCCTTACACTTTTAATCCTTTCTGGATGTTCAAAAGCGCCTGGAAAAACAGAAGCGAAATTTAAAATTGGTCTCGCTGCGATCTCCGGAATTTCAAGTTACAGCGCTGGCGGTGCAATGCTTTGGGGTAAAGCGGATAATGGCGAAAGTTTTGGTTCGGTTATTTCAACTTCTGTTCCATTTGAAATGGTTCTAGGTAATGGATCATGGACTTTTTGGGCCGTTTCATGGCAAGGAAATGGAACTTCAAAAAATTTAGTGGGTATGGTTCGTTGTGCGAAGACCGTAGCTAATTTAAGTGGCACAGATGTGCAAGTAAATATTAATTTAACGAATGCGACTTGTGCAATTCCTGATTTTTCTCCAACCGTTAATGTCAGCAGTGGAATTTATAATTTTCCAAAAATTTCAATGTATGAATGTAATCAATTATCGGATCACAAAGGAAGAGGATGCGGTCAGTTTCCAAAAACAAAATCAATTCGTAAGCGTTTTTATCTCAATGGATTTCATAAACCCAAAGATGGTCCACTTGTTTTAAATGGGCAAAGGCTTATTTCTGAGTGTATGGCATCCAACCAGACATTAACCTCTGAACAATTTCCTACTGGAAACGGCATTGTTCCGATACATACAGCGCTTGAATCTTTTTTTACGAGTACAACGTGTGATGATAATGATCCTAAAGGCTCGGTAGTTGTTAACTATGAAAATGGAATTTATGCTACACCACGTTCTGATACATTGAAATTCGTGAGTGAAGGTAGCTGTAACACTTCTGGTATTTCACAGGCCCAATGTTTAGAACTAGGAGGATCATGGTCTTCGAGTTGTTCACTTCCCGCTGGCGCTGCTTTTGATATCTCTAAATCTAAATGCGACGAAATGCTTAAAGTGTACACAAACACGGCCATTGATAAAAGAATTGGATTCATTACTACCATTCCTGACAGCGTCCTTTGTTCAGGACCTCGTATAGATCCAGGCGCTGTTTTCCCGCATGTGTTTGCATCAGGGAATGGTACAACAGCTAATCCCTATACTGTTTGTCGTGAATATCAATTAAATAAAATTGGGGAAATGGGAGCTGCGAATTTTAATTTCTCTCTTCATACCAATTTAAATATGGATGCTACGTCCGCTTTTGGAACACAACCACGCCCAGCTTGTTTCAACAATGATCCCGGCGCCAATTTTGTTCCTTTTGCTTCCGACTTCGATGGATCATGCAATCAAATTAATCCTACTTCTCATTCTTTCAGCGGAACTTTTGATGGAAATAATTATACGATTTCCAATATTCGATTAAATCACAGTAATAGTGTGGACTACATGGGATTCGCTCGCAAATCGAGTGGAGTACTAAAAAATTTCACATTAAAGAATATTGAAGTCGAAGGCAATAGTCATGTTGGTGCTGTGGTTGGAAGTACCACTGGTCAAATTTCTGGAATCACGGTTATTGAAGCAGACATTAGCGGAAATGATCGAGTTGGTGGGGTGGTTGGTACTTACGGTTCAAATTTAAATTTCACGAAGAATAAAGTAATTGATTCTGAAGTTATGGTTGAAATGAGCGCTTCATACGCAGGTGGATTAATTGGATACTCATCTGTAAACAATCTCACCATTGAAAGTTCTTCGTTTGAAGGATTAATTAAAACTAATTCATCAACTGAAAGTCTCGGCGGGCTTTTAGGAAAACAAGGCTTAACTGGATCGCTTACAATCAATGATTCTTATTCTTCAGGGGTCATTCTTTCTTCTGGGACAGGCGGGGCTTATGCTGCTGGATTAGTTGCTAGTGTCATGAGTGCAAGTACGATTGTTATCAATCAAAGTTATTCTAAAATGAGTATCGGTCCGTCTTCATATAAGAACACTTTTGGTAGTGCACGATTAGGTGGTTTGTTAGCAAATCAATCGACATCGACGACTATTAATGATTCTTACTATTATGGTTCAATTATGCATCCGTGCCTGGATACAAGTTCAAGTTATTGTACGGTGAATACAATTTCTGTTGCGTCTGGTGGAACATATACCAGAACTTTTGGTCGCCTTTTATATCCTGCTTGGTATACGACTGCTCCATCAGAGCAAGCAACAGCGGCCATTATTGAGGGAACAACATACAAAAATGAACTTCTTTCTTCAGGTCAATACGTTGATGTTGGAAGCAAACTTCTTCGATTAAAAAGTGAATCAGGCCTTTGTGTGCAAACAAATAATAATGCTACAGTAGCTAGTCAGGTTATTGCTGGCAGAGGAACCGTATCAAATCCGATTGTTCTCTGTAATAAAGAGCAATGGAGTGAAATCAATACTTATAATAACAAACATTATGTTCTTGGAGATAATATTGTTCTAGGAGAGCTGTTTGCTAGTCCTATTACAAATTTTTCAGGAAGCATTGATGGAAAGGGCAAGATTCTTTCTGGCTTTTATGTTTGGAATTCTGCAGGTCACTCTGCTTTATTTTCACAAGTAGCTGGCAAAATTAGTAACGTTAAGTTTGCTGCTGGATACATTTATGGTGGTTCATTATCTTCAGATATAGGCGTTGTAGCTCTTGTAAATACAGGAGGAGTTATAGAGAAATCTTCCTTCGATTCTGTAAATTTACTTGCACAAGGTGATACAGTTTCTCATTCAGGAGTTGTTGCTGCCATCAATGGTGGAATCATTAGGCATGTTTCTGTTAATGCACATTCAAGTACACAAACACCATATTCAGGTTTAGTGGCCGGGAAAAACATCGGTGCAGCTGTTATTTATGGTGTGAGGGCCGAGGGCGAAGTGGCCATCAATAACTCTTCAAGGACCATGTATGTAGGTGGTGTTGTTGGTGAAAACGCGGCCGCCATTCGAGAAGTCGATACAAGTGTGGAAGTTATTAACGATGTAACCAATGGTAACAATAATTCGGCATCAAGAATCGGAGCTTTTGCCGGGAACCAAATGACTGTCATTGAGGATGTTCTCATCCGTCCATATGCTCGTATGAAAATCGAAAAAGCTGCTCCTCGAGTTGGTCATATTTTTGGTTACACTGGATCAGGATCCATCAGCAAAAGAATTGTCGCCGCAAATGAATTACCGCTTCAAGGTAATACATATGTTAATGTGTATCACACATCTGGCGAAAACGTTGCTGGGGCCACACTTCAAAGAATAAATACTCTTCATAATGCGGTTTTTGCATATGATCCCACGGCATATCCTCCTACAACCACAACATGTTCAGGAACTGCCGGATCTTATAGTTACTACCTTTCAGGGTCATTCACTATAGGAAGTTATTCTCAAGGTTTTTATTTTCCAAATTACAATTTGAACAATAGCATTTCAGCAAGAATCACTGGTGTCTATGATGGATCAACAACAATAAATGCGAATAGCTCTCAATTCACTATCCCTTGTGATGCTGGTTCAGGATATCAGAGTGGTTGGAACATTCATGGAGTGTCCAACTATGGAAACTTTGCACTTGCAACAACGATGCTTCCCGAGGAATTTAAAAATATAAATTTTTTCTGCCCGTCGGGCGCTGGATATAGTACAGATCAAGATTACACATGTCCGTCCGGAGAATATGATGTAGCTGGTGATTTACCAAATACACGCGGGTATAATCGTTTGATAAATGCTTATGCTACTTGGTTGTCAACAGGCGAGCCACCAACTGCAGGGACTTATCCAAAATGGACAATGGGAGATGGAGATTACCCTAAGCTTTTTATCGTTGACTAAGGACTGGCACAAAAATGTGGCATTTTTTAAGAAAATGATTTTTCGAGATCCGTAAAGATTGTTAATTTCTCAAATAAAGTCCATATAAAACCGATATGACTCTAGTATTGTCTGAGTGCAATTTTAGGGTATGTCGCCAATGAAAAAAACATTTTTAATACTTCTACCTTTCTTATTGGTCTTGGGATCATGCTCAAAAGCACCAGGTAAAACCGCAGCGAAATTAAAACTATCACTTTCTGGCATTGTGAATCTCACAAATGGTGTGGGGACAGGTGGGGCCATTCTTTTTGGTCGCTCATCTGCAGGTGAAATATTCGGAAAGAGTGTAGCTCTCACAGAAGAAACTCTTGATATTCCCAATGGTGATTGGGTCTTTTATGCCGTTATGTGGGACACTGCTAGCTCAGCAACTCCTATGAACGGTAAAGCGTTTTGTGCAAAGTCTGTTAATAAACTCACTGGTGGTGAAGCAACAATTAGTTTGTCTCTAACAAATGCAATGTGTGCTGATGCAGATTTTTCTGGTGGGAAAAGTTATCAGCAACCTGCTGGTGTCGTTCGTTTTGCTGATTTTTTTGTTGATGAGTGTGATGACATTAATAGTGCGAGTTGGTTTTGTGGACAGGATAATCACGGAAGTGCTCTTTCCTATAGAATTAAATTTCAAAGCTTCAAAAAGAATGCAACAAGTCCGTTTGTTTTTGGAACAGATGTCATAACATCGAAGTGTCAGCAAGTTTCTAAAACGGCAGGACATCTTCTCGATGCAGGTATGCCAGTCAATTTTCCAAGCGGAAACGGACTTGCACCTTTTGCTGTCAGTATTGAACTTTTTCTCGGTTCAGGTAGTTGTAGTACTACAGACTTGAAAGGAAATTATAATGTTTTTCTTCCAAATGGTTTGAGTACTACTTCAACACCGAATAGTAAGTTGGTCCAATCATCAACTAATTGCACATCTTTAACTTATACAGCGGACCCAACGATAGACCGCAATTTATGTGATGGCTATATTGGCGATTGGAACATCAGTACTTGTAATAATGTTTATTCTTTTGTTACGAGATTCGCACCGGCCTCTTCATGCTCTATCTCTGCACCTGCGAATCCTGCTATCAAACAGATTATCTCTATTCCTAAACCCGCTTTATGCGATCGTTATTTAAACTACTCTGCAGTGATTGGAGCTCATCCTTTTGCGGGTGGAGCAGGAACTCTTTCACGTCCATATAAAATATGTACAGAGTGGCAGTTAAATCAGATTGGGGAGGCCGGGGCGCCAAATACCTATAACACCTCTCAATTTAAATTAATGAATGATCTCGATATGAATAAAACAGATTTCGGGCCTTATGCAAAACCCGCATGTGTAGGTTCATCTTCGATGCTTGATCGTCATCATAACTTAAATCCAATTGTGGCAGTAGAAACGGCGTGCGGTACGCCCCATGATCTTATGGCCCATAACGGATTTCAGGCCGTTTTTAATGGAAATAATAAAACTATTTCCAATGCTCGAATTGCAGTTGAAGGTGTTGATGCCAATTATATCGGTTTCGTAAGAAAACTTTATGGTGGTGCGATTGTTAAAAATTTGAATTTTAAAAATTTAGAAGTGCGTGGTGGTGAATCAGTTGGCGGTGTTGTTGGTACTGTCAGTGGATCTGGGGCTCAAGTATTAAACATCAACATTGAAGGACTAGAAGTTGAATCTAAAAAAATGGGTGGAAGCAGCGGTACTCTCACTGGCGGAATAGCAGGCTCATTAGGTAACGGTAGTAAAATAGAAAAAGTTAAAATAAATAAAGCGAGAATCCGCAGCGAAGGTACGGTGGGTGGAATCGTCGGACAAAATTACGGCACAATTTTAAAAACCGGTTACGACGGTCAAATTGTTCATGAGAATTCGAGCAACAATTATGTTGGTGGTATTGCAGGTAAAAATGAAGGGGGTGGAACAATAGCTCAATCGTACACAAAAGGATTTATCAGTTCACGTGCGAGTAATGTTGGTGGACTAGTGGGATTCATCTCGACGGGAAGTATTTCAAATTCATATTCAACTGTATCAATCCAAAATTCTTATAATGGTGCTAGTTATATTGGTGGTCTGGCCGGTAGTTCTTCAGCGCCGTTGAATGATGTTTTTTTCTATGGATCTCTTGCTCATAGAGGACCGGGAACTCCTACAATGAATGCAATCGTAGGGAATGGAAGTCCAAGCGCGAGCAATTGTTTCGCCCTCGCTGGATATCCAGTAATATCTGGATGCTCTCAGTTGGGGAATTCAAACATTTTACAAGATGGGGCAACAATAACTTTTGGGGTGAACAACCCAAAATGGCACAGATTCGCCGGCACTCATCCCCATTTAGAATGGGAAAATCATCCGTGCTCACTTGCAACTAATCTGGCCTCTGTTGGCACTCAAATATCAGCAGGACGTGGTTCAACTTTAAATCCTATTCTTATTTGTAATACGACCCAACTGTCAGACATTCTCAATCGCTCTCAGCATTTTAAATTGATTGATGATATTAATCTTAGCAGCTGGAGCCCTGCAAATCCGCTTTTTAAAGGAAGTTTTGCCGGAGTTTTTTCAGGAGACAATCATTCTCTCTATGATCTTCAAATAGATTTTTCCGGATATAATGATGGAGTTGACATCATTGGTTTCGTCGGAAATTTAACAGGTACTTTTAAAGATATTAATTTTTATAACAGCACCCTTAAAGGCGCTGATGATGATTATTCTATTGGACTACTGACTGGATCAAATACAGGTAAGATACAAAATGTTCATGTCGTTGGATCGACAGTAAGTGGAAATTCAAAAGTCGGAGGAATCGCTGGAGAAAATAAACTTTCAACAGGCTTAATCGACAATGTTTCTTTCTCATATGGAAATGTTGAAGGTGTTACAAGTGTTGGTGGTATTGTCGGTTCAAACATGTTGTCAGCAAAAATTGTTCGTGCTTATTCCATGGCCGATCTCATAAATACAAACGTTTCTTATTCTGGTTTCGGCGGAATTGCTGGATACAATGGAACTAGTGCACTTATCGATCAAGTTGAATTTGATGGGAAAATTAAATTTTCATCAGCGACCACAACCGCAGCAACTGGTGGGATTGTCGGAGATAATAATAGCATCGTAAGAAATGCTCTATTTAGTAAAGACGCATCTATCGAAACGTTAAATCATACGGGCGTAGGGGGGATAGTTGGTTTCAATCAATCAGGTTCATCACTTGAGACTTCGATTGCTCTTGGACGCGTGATTGTTGATAATGGCGGCGTTGCTCTACCAGGTGGGGCCTACACAGGTGCGATTAGTGGTAGAGATTTAGGTAACACGTCAAACTCATTTTACATTTCAAAAAGCGTTGGTGCTTATATTGGAGATGGAACGACTTCTGTATGTACTGGGAGTGTTGCTCAATTTTCAGGCCCGCCAGCATTTTTAACGATTGCTTCTTCAGCCGATTCAGATCTTTTTATTCCTCAAAGTTATTTTTACAATGGAACGCTTCAATATCCGTTCATCTTCAGACCGACCATCACAACGGATGGAGAGTTTTCTTCAATTCTCTCATGTGGATCTGGAGAAACTTGGAAGTTTTATAAGTCATATGATCCGGCAGCAGCAGGTAAAACAATCGCTCAAATTGGTGATGTAAATCTTTATTCGGCATTTGATCTTGCATATGATTCAGGTGATCCGAGCACCTCAATTAATGTGAATCGTATGCTTGAGTATTACGTGGCGATGATGGAAAACAGAGCACCTTTATTGACTCCTCCGATCTGGGAGTTTGACGATGGTGATGGACATCTAGAATTACTTCAAATTGGTCACAAATAAAAAAGGCCAGCTATAAAGCTGGCCTCGTTCATTTTAAATTAAGATCCGCACATTACACAGTCTTCTGGATTGTCGATTGAACAAACCATTGCTGCCATTTCTTCTTCTTTTGTTTTCGTTACAACTGGAGCGTCATTCTTAACTGTGAACTGAACAGCATTAACCGCTGCGCGAGTTCTTAGGTAATACATACCTGTTTTAAGACCTGCTTTCCAAGCGTAGAAGTGCATCGAAGAAAGTTTTCCAAAATTTGGGTCTTCCATGAAAACGTTAAGCGATTGACCTTGATCGATGTAAGGGCCACGGCCTGCTGACATATCGATAACAGCTTTCTGCTTAATTTCCCAAATCGTTTTATAAAGCGCTTTAACTTCATCTGGAATAGATTGAATGTTTTGAACTGAACCATTGTTCGCAATGATTTCATTTCTCATTTTATCATTCCATAGATTCAGCTTGATAAGATCGTTTACCAGGTAACGGTTAACGACAGCGAATTCTCCAGAGAGAACACGTCTAACGTAGATGTTCGAAGTGATTGGCTCGAAGCACTCGTTGTTACCAAGAATTTGTGAAGTTGAAGCTGTTGGCATTGGAGCAACGAGGAGTGAGTTTCTCACACCGTATTTCGCTACTTCTGCTTTTAATGCTTTCCAATCCCAGTTTCCTGAATCTGGAGTCACTCCCCACATATCAAATTGGAAAATTCCTTCTGATACTGGCGATCCTGCATATGTCTGGTAAGCGCCATCTCTTTTTGCAAGATCTTTTGAAGCTGTCATCGCCGCAAAGTAAATTGTTTCAAAGATGTCGTTGTTTAGTTTAAGAGCTTGCTTTGATTCGAAAGGAATTCTCATTTCGAAGAATGCATCTGCTAAACCTTGAACACCAAGACCAATTGGACGGTGTCTCATGTTTGAATTCTTTGCTTCTTGAACCGGGTAGAAGTTGATGTCGATAATGCGGTTTAGGTTAACCGTCATTTGATAAACAACATCATACAATTTCTTGTGATCGTAACGGCCATCTTCAACAAAGCGGTTAAGCGCTACTGAAGCGAGGTTACAAACAGCAACTTCATCCGGTGCTGTGTACTCTAAAATTTCAGTACAAAGGTTTGATGATTTGATTGTACCAAGATTTTTTTGATTTGATTTCTCGTTAGCTGCATCTTTGTAGAGCATGTAAGGAGAACCCGTTTCAATTTGTGATTCAAGAACTGCAAACCATAGATCCTGAGCACGTACTACGCGCTTAGCGAGTCCTTTTTCTTCGTATGATTTATAAAGTTCTTCGAATTTTTTTCCTGAGCAGTCTGCAAGTCCTGGAGCTTCGTGTGGGCAGAAAAGTGACCACATTCCATCTTCTTCCACACGCTTCATGAATAGATCCGGGATCCAAAGAGCGTAGAAAAGGTCACGTGCACGTTGCTCTTCTTTACCTGTATTCTTTTTCATTTCCAGGAAGTCGAACACGTCAGCATGCCATGGCTCAAGATAAACAGCGAAAGCACCTTTGCGCTTTCCACCACCTTGATCTACGTAGCGAGCTGTATCGTTGAAAACTTTAAGCATTGGAACGATTCCGTTCGAAGTCCCGTTAGTTCCCTTGATAAAAGAGCCTTTTGCGCGAATGTTGTGAATAGAAAGACCAATTCCTCCTGCAGATTGAGAAATAAGGGCCGTCTGTTTTAGTGTTTCGTAAATACCGTCGATTGAATCATCTTTCATCGTTAACAAGAAACATGAAGAAAGCTGAGCTTTGTTTGTTCCAGAGTTAAAGAGAGTAGGAGACGCGTGAGTGAAATATTTTTCGCTCATCAGGTTGTATGTCTTGATTGCTGATTCGATATCATTTGTATGAATACCGAGAGAAACTCTCATGAGCATTTGCCCTGGACGTTCAACGATCTTGTTGTTCATTTTCAAGAGATATGATTTCTCAAGAGTTTTGTATCCGAAGTAGTCGTAGTTATAGTCGCGCTTATCAACAACAGATTTGTCGAGAAGTTCCGCGTTTGCCATAACAGCTTCGTAAAGTTCTGTTGAAACGAGAGGTGAAGGTTCACCTGTTACAGGATTAACGAAGTGATACATTTGCTTAATGTTTTCAGAAAAACATCCGCGAGTTTCTTTATGAAGGTTTGATACAGCAATACGGCCCGCCAAAGTCGCGTACTGTGGGTGTTGAGTAGATAAGTAAGCAGCTGTTTCAGCAGCTAGCTGATCTAATTCTTTTGTTGTGATTCCATCGTAAATCCCTTCAATTACTTTTTTTGCAATCTTCATTGGATCGATGAATGATCTATCTAAATCGAAACAAAGTTGTTCGATTCTTTCCGTGATTTTGTCGAACTTAATCGGCTCTCTCTCGCCACTTCTTGTGATTACGTACATCTTAAAACTCCGCGTCTAGTGTGAATGTGTGTGAATTCTTCTCTCCAAGAACCCCTGGTCTTTGATATTCAGAAACTCTTTTTTCGAAGAAGTTTGTTTTTCCTTCAAGTGAAATAAGTTCCATCCATTCAAATGGGTTTTTAGTTTTGTAATAAGCAGGAGCTCCCAATTGCTGTAACCAGTGGTCAGCAACGAACTCAATGTATTGTCCCATGCTTTCTTTATTCATACCGATAAGTGAAACAGGTAGAGCTTCAAGAATAAATTCTTTTTCGATCTCAACAGCTTCTGTAATGATCGCTGTGATTTCTTCAGCAGAAATTTGCTCTTCTTTATCAAGCATTGAATGCATAAGAACCGCGAACTGGCAGTGAAGACCTTCATCGCGAGAAATAAATTCGTTAGATGTACAAAGTCCTGCCATCAATCCGCGTTTTTTCAACCAGTAGATTGAACAGAAAGATCCAGAGAAGAAAATTCCTTCGATGGCCGCGAAAGCAACAAGACGGTGAGCGAATGATTTTTTCGATCCAATCCAGTTGATCGCCCATTGAGCTTTTTTCGCTACACATGGCATGTTCTGAGCAGCGTGGAAGAGATAATCTTTTTCCTTCGCGTCTTTGATATATGTATCAATCAGAAGTGAATAAGTTTCGCTGTGGATATTTTCCATGGCGATTTGGAATCCGTAGAAAGCGCGTGCTTCAGGAATTTGCACATCTTTCATGAAACGAATCGCCAGGTTTTCATTCACGATCCCGTCACTGGCCGCAAAAAACGCAAGCACGTGCGAGATGAAATGTTTTTCGTCTTTGTTAAGTTTAGTTTCCCAGTCATTAAGATCGGGAACAAGGTCTAGTTCTTCTGCTGTCCAAAAAACCGCCATGTGTTTTTTGTACATCTCCCAAACCTGGTGATATTTAATTGGAAATAGCACGAAGCGGTCGTCGTTCGGCGCTAGAATTGCTGACTTGGCATCCTTTACCATTGTGAGTCTCCTGAATGTCTGTGTCTCGTTGTGTGTGTGATAAAGTTTTTCATTTTCTTTTTTTCCTTTTTCGCTTTTTGTTCACGCTTTAGGACGTTTCGAAATGTGAATGACTTTATGATTAAAAGATATCAAGAAGCGGTAAGTTTCAAAATAGCTAATTCCTAGGGTCTGCTTTTGCGCGAGTTGCTACCATGATTTTATCATTTTTCGCAGATGACTGGAAGACGTGTCATTATCATAAGTTAAATTTGAGTGAAGTGGTCCTATCAATCTAAATTTTACCATCTAATTTTAACTGTCATCTATAAATACAGATCGATCTCATCATTTTTTTATTTAAAACAGATGATCACCACCACAATATATAGTAGGACCGGCCAACGGCACAGTCGTATATATGGTGTAACTCATGAAAAAAAATTGAAAAAAACGCTTGATTTGAACAAAACTAAAACCGTCGGAATATGTCTAGCTAACGTCTGAGAGCACTTTACCTCATGGTCCGTTAAAATGGAATCAAGAGGGAGTTCTTATGCTCATGCTATGTAAAATTTTAGTGCTCCAGTGTCTATGGTTCTTTGTAGTTCTCTACGGAAAAACGTTTCCGATGGAGTTGTTTCTTATAGGGAGTGTCCTTTTTTCTTTCATCAATTTTTACCTCTTCAGGCCGAAAATCTCATTGGGGCATTACATATTTCTCCTCATCCTTTTTGTTCTGACTGGAGTTCTTCATGACAGTGTGCTGATGAATTTTTCCCTCTTAAAAAGCGAAACTTATACATGGAGTTTCCTCTCCCTTTGGATTCTGTTTCTTGCTTATTACGGAGACATCTTTAATAAGTTCGAACAACTGCCAAAATATATGAATGCAATCATAGGCGCCGTTGGTGGAAGTTTTGCTTATCTCTCGGCCGCCAAATTGGGGGCCGTTGAAATGCACGCTGAAAAAGAAATTTTGTATGCCGGATCTAGTGCCGTGATGTGGGGAGCGTTTTTTCCACTATCTCTAAAACTTTTTTATCACACTCATCATTGGGAAAACTTCCTTGATAAAACAATTTATTTTTCATTTGATCGCTCAGGTTTTCTTCGCCATAAAAAACATTTCGAAGAAGATTTTTCAAAAGCATCATTAAAAAATAAAAAGGCCCTCGTCACTGGGGGAACCTCAGGAATCGGTCAATCGGTTGTAAATTTTCTCAAATCCCGTGAAGCGAACGTATTTTTCACAGGCAGACGTGAGAGCGGTGATCCCAGTTTTATCCAATGTGATTTAGCAGATTGGGACGCGGTAAAAATGCTCGCTAAAAATTGTGAAGAATTGGATTTTGTCGTTCTCAATGCGGGAAGCATGCCCGATCAATATACAGAAAATAAAAATGGTGTTGAATTCCAGTGTGCCTCTCAACTCGTTGGCCACTATATACTTATTCATGAACTTAAAAAATTAGGAAAGCTAAAAACACATGCACGAATTGTATGGGTGAGTTCAGGAGGAATGTATCTTAAGAAGTTAGATCTATCGGCGCTATTTAAAAATCCCAACTACGACAAAGTTGATACCTATGCCAACGTTAAACGCGCTCAAGTGACTTTAGTGGAAGAGCTTGCTCGCGATTCTCATTGGGGAAATACTATTATGACAAGTATGCATCCAGGTTGGGTAAAGACTGAAGGATTGAAAGGAGCTCTGACAAAATTCTTTAGTTGGATGGAAAGACGATTGCGCACGAGTGATGAAGGAGCAGACACAATCATTTGGTTGTTACTGACAAAAACAAATATTGAGAGCGGAAATTTCTTTTTTGATCGCAAAAAAGTGAGTCCATATATCTCAAAAAAATATATTTCTTCAAAGGCCACACGCCTAGAATTACTTCAAAAACTTAAGTGTTTCCTCTCGTAATTCAACAAAATAACTATTTCACGACCCAAAAATTTCGTGCCGGAATGATTTTCTCCAGGGTTTCTTAAAATTCACTCCTATGACATTGTTAGTTCCCCTGCTCATTATCAACAACGCCATGGAGTGAATACATGAAGAAAATTCTCCTCGTTACCAATGATCAAGCGGCCCAAAAAATTATCGAAAAGACTCTCACTTTCAACAACATCTTCGTGGCCGCAGTAGATGAATCACGAAAAGCATGGAATGCACTCGTTGAAACCAAGTTTGAATTCGTCATGATCGATACGAATCTTAAAAGCGAATCAGGTCTTTCACTCTACAAAACGCTACGCCAGGTAGGAAATCACATTCCTGTGATGATGATGGGAGAGGGGAATTTCGACAAAGTCATGCTCAAAAACCTCTCGAACGAAAACTACGATTATCTTCTTAAGCCTATCCGCTACCGAACGTTAAAAATGAAAGTGAATCATTTTCTCCGTAACAACAAAGATAACGCAAAGACGTTCACACTTGGAAATTTAGAAATCGACACTCGCCAAAGACTTCTCGTCTACGGCGAAAAACTCCTGCAACTAAGCACTTTAGAACTCGACATCATGATGATGCTCGCTAAAAAAAGCGGCCAGATCATCGATCCGAGAAAGATCGGATACCTCATTGAAAGCGAAGGTCGCTATTACAAAGATTCAGCAAGTGCGCTCATGAGCACCCTCAAAGAAAAATTAAAAAGATTAGAAAGCGAAACGCTAGATATAAATTTCGTTAAAGATAAAGGGTACAAACTTTCATTTTAAGTGAGGTTCTGTACCATTAGACTTTGCGGACGATCAAGAACATCCTCCAAATCGTCCGCGAGTTTTTTAGTTCTTAAAGATCTTGTCCAACATCAATGCGATTCCCATCTGGATCACAAAAAACAAATTGTCTGAGACCATAGTCCGCATCGCGAAGTCCCTTAATAATTCGAATGTTGTTTTTTTCGAGGTGCTGATAAAGAGCGTAGGCATCGTTGATCATCAAGTGCAAAACATTGCGCTCAGATCCTTTGTGTCCTTTGGCGAGAGTAAGATGAATTTCAGCAGCATCTCGTTCGAGAATGACGAAACCGACAGGAGAGCCGTTTTCAAAAACTTTCTTCATACCGAGAATGTCTGTGTAGAACTGCAATGCTTTTTCGATATCCGAGACAGGGACGGTTGGTGCTGTTCTTCCGAATTTGATGGGTGAGTTTGATGATTCTTGTGACATAAAAAAAGGCTCCTATAAAACGTGCCCAAAACCCTGCGGCGAGGAGGAATAAGCGATTGTTTTGGCGCGGTGGCCTTAATTGTGGAAAAACTATAGCAGGTGATTTTTTTAATTTCAAGGTTGTGATTAAAAAATTGAATCTTTTTTAAGGACCAAGATATGATTGAGAATATGAACTCAGAAAACAAACTAGAAATTTTCCCACGCGAAAAAATCTCATTAGCTTCGGCCTATTTTTTATTGCTTCTCGCTGGAACACTCGGGCTTCATCAATTTTTCTTAAGAAACTGGAAGCGAGGAGTGGCCTTATTAGCAACCACTGGACTTTCACAAATATGTTTTTTTGATCTATTTCATACGGGCGCTATTCATAAATTATTAGGGGATAACTTATTTTCGGTTTTTTTAATGGGAGGCGCTCTCATTGGAATTCCACTTTATATTTGGGATGCCATCACGTTGAAATGGCAATTTAAAAAAATACAATGAACGATCGGCTCATGATTGGAGCTCAAAGAATTTTAAGCGAATTTTCTTTTTAATCTCTCTTGTTTATTTCTGCATTTTTTCATTTTTATTTTATCGTGCGGTTAAAATTGATTCGTGCCTTGATAGCGGTGGTTGTTGGGATGAAGACGCAAAAATGTGTAGTAATCACCAAGAAAGTCCTCAGCGATTTTGTAAGCAAATCCCACAATAAACGGCCCCTATCTTGCTCATCATTCAATCATCCTCATTGTGCCAAATGCATTGGGGATATGGAGTGAGGCAATATGGAAAAGGGAAAATTAAATCGATCAATTGGCGCAGTAGCACTCTTTTTCTATGGTCTCGGAGATATTTTAGGAGCGGGAATTTACGCTTTGATAGGAAAAGTTGCGGCGGAATCTGGAACGTACGCCTGGCTTTCTTTTGCACTCGCACTAGTCATCGCTCTTTTGACTGCTCTCAGTTATTCCGAGTTAACATCACGCCATCCATGTAGTGGTGGTGCGTCCTATTTTGCCCAGAAAGCTTTCGATAAAAAAAATTATGCTTTCGTCGTCGGTTGGTTGCTTCTTTGCGTGTCGATTGTTTCGATGGCAACTTTGGCCAATGCTTTCAATGGTTATATGCAAGGAATGGGTGTGACCATTTCACCTCTCATTATCATGGCCGCTTTTTTTACAATTCTCACCCTTATAAATTTACGAGGTATAAAACAATCATCAGCGGCCAATATTATCAGTACAAGTATTGAGGTCATTGGTCTCATTGTCGTTGCCGTTGCAGGGATTTATTTTCTCAATGAGCGGCCAACAGCGACTCCTCGATTGAACGTTAATGTTTCTTCGTTATCGTTTCTTGGAATTGTTCAGGGAGCTGCTCTAGCGTTTTATGCATTTATTGGATTTGAAGATCTCGCCAATGTGGCCGAAGAGGTGAAAAATCCTGAACGAAATTTACCGATGGCCATCATTGGTTCATTGATTGGTGCAGGACTCTTTTATGTTTTTATCGGATGGATGAGCACGCAAGTTATGTCGACAGAAATGCTTTCAAAATCAGCAAATCCCATGACTGACATTGTAGCGCAATCAAAGTTTCCATTTCCTCTAAAGCTGTTTGGAGGGATCGCACTCTTTGCAGTGGCGAATACTTGTCTGCTAAATTTTATCACGGCCTCAAGACTTCTTTATGGAATGGCAGAGCAAGATTTGCTTCCGGATGTTTTCGAAAAAATTCACAAAAGTTACAAAACACCAACAGTTGCCATTCTATCCGTTTCGCCAGTTGCGCTTATCCTGGCATCGCTAGGGCATTTGAGTTTTTTAGCAGGTACAACGAGCGTGCTCATTTTGTTGGTATTTTGTTCAACAAACCTCTCACTTATCAAAATAAAAAAAGAATCACCAGAAAAGGAAGGCTTTCGAATTCCCAAAATTATTCCGTGGCTTGCATTAGTAACGAACATTCTGCTTATCGCTTTTAGCGACAAACACGCATTACTCACGGCCCTGGGTTTTCTCGTTGCTGGAGTGGCTTTATTTTATCCTCTGAATTTTTATCGAGAAAAACAAATTGAAAGTCAGGGATGAACTCTTCCTGTCTTTATATTCACTCTTCATATCCATTCTTCATATCCACCACAAACATCTTTTCCGCACTTCGATGGTGTCCCGTTTGCCAGCTCAGCGTCCTGGCCCAATCATTTTTTAGCAATTGCAATTTTTTGAGAAAAGCAGACAATTAATCAATAGCCGAAATTGCCTATTGGAGAATTTAGTAATGAAATCAAATTGGAAATGTGCGAATGACTTTTCTTTGATTGTTGCTTTTATCTTTGTGTTAATGAGCGCACCTTCGTTACAGGCCTCCAACTTCAATCAATTTTTTCCGTCTGGTGGCACTTCTGGCACTATGACTGGAGCATCCGGAGCTACAACATGTAATGCTTCTTCTCATAATCAAATGCGGACGAATTCAACTAACCACCAACTTGAGTATTGTCATCCGACAACAAGCACGTGGACACCTGTTCAGATAAATTCTGTGGCTTCAGTTCAATTCACGTTACCAACTATGGGATTAGTTAACCCAAATACTCTCATCACGACGACAGCAGTAGGTACTGTTGGTTCAGGAACGGGAGCCATTACCATAACCGGCGATGGTAATCCACAGCTCTCGATTTCAGGAGGAGCATGGGCAAGTTCTGGAGCGATTACAGCAGGTCAAACACTAGCTGTGCGAATGACCAGTTCTAGTTCTTTATCAACAACCACATCGGCGACTATTACAGTTGGTGGAGTTACAACCGTGTGGTCTCTGACTACTGTTGCTTGTGTGGCCGGTAGTACAACACTTGCCTACACAGGTTCAATCGTAAATTTCACTCAACCTGAAGGTTGTAATACTCTGACCATTGAAGCATGGGGGGCGAAAGGTGGTTATGCCGTAAACTATACTGCAGAAAATGGAGGTTTCGGTGCGTACATCAAAGGAACGTTCACTACAACTCCGGGAACTGTTTATAAAGCGCTCGTTGGTCAAAAAGGTGGAATTAGTACTTATAACGGTGGAGGCGGTGGTGGATCTTTCGTCACAACTTCGGCGAACGCAGCAGTTATTATTGCAGGTGGTGGCGGAGGATCGGCCCTAGGCACTCCAGGGCAAGCAGGTCTAATAACGACTACCGGAGGAGCTGGAAGTTCTAGTGGTGGGACTGGAGGAAGTGGAGGAACTGCTGCAGGTGGATCTCACGGAGGCGCCGGTTTAACGGGTAACGGAGCAACATCAAGTTGTGTTACCGCAGGCGTAGCTCCAAAATCTTTCACGAATGGTGGAACCGGAGGAACAGGTGGAACGTGTGCGGCCGGTGGAGGCCTTGGAGGTTTCGGAGGTGGTTCTGGTGGTGAACATTGTTGCCAAGGTGCCGGTGGAGCAGGTGGGGGATACTCTGGTGGAGGCGGTGCAAACGCTTCTGTGAGTGGCGGGGCCGGTGGCTCTTTCGTCTCAGGGACGAATCAGGTGACCACGTCTGGTGTAGATGCAGGACAGTCTGGTAACGGAAAAATTATTTTTACGTACGCACAATAAGAATGGATTTCAATTATGGTCAATGACTTAAAAAAATATTTTTGCTTATTTCTCGTTATTACTTTTGCAATTGTTTCAGCATTATTTATCGATCGTAAACTTCAATCGGTGAGCTGGAAAAATAGTCCAATTGTTAATGATAGTTCTCATGAAAATATTTACGTTCCTCCACAAGTTGCTTCACCCGATGTGTGCTCAGAAGATCAAGCTAAATACTGTTCAAAAGTAAGCGGCGTTTTTAATATGTCTTTATGTTTGTATGAAAATCATCAAAAAATAAGCGCTGCTTGCTTGAATCAATTGCAATCAAGACAAAATACACTGAGTGTTTGTTCTCATGATATTGAAGAAAAATGTCCAGGAATGACTTTGATGGATGTAGAAGTTCGAAGTTGCCTGAAGAAAAATGAAAGTGATTTATCTTCTGTTTGTAAAGGCCTAGTGAGTTTGTAGTTTGAAACAACAAAAGCTACTTACATGCCCTGTCTGCCATTCTCACGATGTCGAGCTCATCCGAAATTGGAAATCGATATTCATGAACACGCGCTTTAAATGCCAAACGTGCTCTTCAATTCTAAAACACAAACCTCTACCGTTTTATATGCTCACAGATGTCGTCGCGATTGGATTAGTGGCGGCGACTGTTTATTTCCGCACTGAACGCTATTATACGCTTTATATCTTCACTTTTATTTTTGTTTCGATGAATGCTTATTATTCTGCGAGAAACCGCGAATTGATGGTCGTAAAATAAAAAACGCCGGCATTGAACCGGCGTTGCAACAAGAAAAGTGTGTGGAACCTATGCTAGTTGTTGTTTTGAGCGCATCTCTGCGCGCGCTTTTTCGATTAGTTTTTCCGGAACTTTTTTAAGGTCAGAAGCAAAACCAATCCAGCTCATCACGCGAATCATCCATTTCGTTGGATCGAAGTGGTACCAACGGATGCCATTACGGTAGTCTGTTGGAAAGTAGTGGTGATAGTTATGGTAGCCTTCACCGTACGTGAATAACGCCATTAAAGCGCTGTCACGAGCTGTATTTGAGTCTGTGTATGGACGAGAACCAACAACGTGGCAAAGAGAATTGATAAGGAATGTACAGTGGTGAACAACCACTAATCTTAAAACGCCAGCAAGTGCGAAACCACCAAGAGCTGAACCTAAAAAATGTCCGATGATTGCTGGGAGAATGAGTCCCATGAACACGGCAATTTTCATATAGTGACGGTGTTGCCACATAACGAGTTTGTCGGTTGTGAGATCTTTTGGAAAAGCGGCTTCCATCGCGCGCTCTTCTTCTTTAAAGAAAATCCAACCAATGTGGGCCCAGAAAAATCCTTTATTGATGTTGTATGGATCTTCTTCATGATCAACGTGTTTGTGATGAATGCGGTGATCGGCCGACCATTTTAGAGCAGAGTTTTGAAAGGCAGCGGCCCCAAAACAGAGATAGAAAAATTTGACTAAAGCATTTGCCTTATAAGTTTTGTGCGAGAAGAGACGGTGGTATCCGCCAGTAATCGACATTCCTGTGACAAAATAAAATCCTAATGCCAGAGCAATCTGAGTCCATTGAAGGCCGTTATTTTTGAAATAAACTGCGGATAAAACCACAGCAAAAAGGGGAGTGAGAATTAGAAAGGCCGTATTGATCCAATCCAATCGTTTCAATAATAGTTTGGCAGCTGCCATAAAAAAACCTCTTCGAGCTAGCATAAATTGTTAATTAAATGATAGCGGGAAGAGGTCGAGTGTTTTGTAAAACAATTGTCACAAGAAACGTGTAGTTCTATTTAGCGAAGGAAGTCTTCGAGAACTAACGAAGTTTCACTTTTTTCATCACGATACTTTACGATGATGGCACATTGGAGAGTTAGACCTAAGTCGTGTCCCCACGTATTTTCCGCCTTTACTGGGCGGTTTCCAGGAACAACAATCGCGTTTTCAGGGATTGGCTCGCCTTTCTCAAGAACTCTTCCGTTAACGACGTCATACACTGGAATTCCCTTAGAAAGGATCACTCCTGGAGCGATAACGGCACGACGTTTTACCTGAATACCTTCAACGATCACAGCTCCAGCACCAATGAAACATTCATCTTCGATAATGACCGGAGCAGCTCCAACAGGCTCAAGGACACCACCAATTTGCACTGCAGTTGAAAGGTGAACTTTCTTTCCAATTTGAGCGCACGATCCAACTAGAACGTGTGAATCAACCATTGTTCCTTCATCAACATAAGCTCCAACGTTGATATATGAAGGAGGCATGATGATGACACCTTTTGCGATATAAGATCCGCGACGAACTGACGTTCCGCCAGGAACGATTCGCACTCCGCGATCAACGTTAAATTTTTGCGGCATCAAATTGTGTTTATCGACGAAGCCATTTTCTTCAGCAAGAACACCTGCTTTAAAAGCTTCAAGAATAGCTTGTTTGATTTCAGTGTTGGCAACCCATTTTCCATCAACAAAGTTTGCAGAACGGACTTTACCGCTTTCTAGATCGTTTAAAACTTGTTCCCAACCCATTAGATTGTCTCCTTATACCATTGTTTAACTTTTTTATCAGCGTCCAGCACAGGTGTATTGTCTGCTAGATCACGGTGATCAAGCGGTGAGCGCAGAACGTTTGTTTTAATTTGTCCTTGAGCATGCATCAAGTTTTTAACCGGAACTGGATTAGCGGCAATAAACAAAGTATCGCATGCCTTTTTCCACAACTCGGCTTCAGATGAAGATAATTTTCCTTCCAGCGTTTTTACAACATAAGCACGTGTCTCAGAAGGCCATGAGTTAGAAGCAACTGAAACAAGTCCCACACATCCGTGTGGTTTGAAATCAGGAACCATTCCATCATCACCTGAATACATGCGCGCTTTTGGAGCGGCAGCGTGATATTTTGCGAAATCTTCCGGAGAACCTGAAGCTTCTTTGATCGCCCAGAAGTTTTTGTGATCTTTTAAATTTTCGATCGCTTTAAAATTCATCTTCACACCAGTGCGACCTGGAACATTGTAAAGCATGCAAGGTTTAACAGCTAAATCGAGAATCGATTTAAACCATTCAGTCTGCCCGAACTCTCCTGGTTTTGCATACAGTGGAGTGACCACAAGATAAGCATCGAGTGGAAGAGTGTTCAGGTATTTTACATATTCAAGCGTTTCTTTTTGATTGAATCCGCCGATTCCAGTCATGACCGGAACGGAGAGTTTCAAATTCAATCCGAACTCGAGAACTTTTTTGCATTCATCTTTTGAAAGATTCAAGGCTTCGCCAGTTGAACCCAAAATCACGACGCCGTTTTTCGCTGCTTCTTGAGCTTTGAGAATTTTTTCGAATGAAGCAAAGTCCACAGTTGAGTCTTCATTCATCGGAGTGACGATGGCCGTCCACAATGGATAGTCGTTAAGATTTTTCATAATGATAATTCCTTTTTAACAATGTCCTGGAAGAGGTGCAGCCCTTCAGGAAAGTTTTTATCTTTTAAAATTTTATTGGCCGCAAACAACGCGCCTTCGGCAAAGATTTTGCGATCGAGAGCTTCGTGCTTGAGAGTTATTTCTTCAGTTTTCGTTTTGAGTTTCAGTTCGTGAATGCCAATGACATCGCCAATGCGTTCACTGGTAATATCGAAATCATGTCCCGTCCATTCTTTCCATGAGAGTGCAGTTCCCGAAGGAGCATCCAGTTTTTTTGTATGATGAATTTCATTGAGTGAAAATTCATAATTGCTAAGAATTTTTTTAGCTTCGGCCATAATGAAAATCATTTGCTGAACGAGATTCATGCCGAGTGAAAAATTAGTGGCGTGAATCCAGCGGCATTTATTGGCAATTAATTTTTCATTAAACTGCGCAGGCCATTTATATCCTGTTGATCCTGTCACAACAGGAATGCGCGATTCAATCAATAGTGGAACATAGTCGCCGAACACTTCGCCGGAAAAAAACGAAATGATCACATCGTGGCCTTTTAATTTTTCCAGTGTCGGAATATTTTTAGAATCGAAAACGGTATGGGGAATTTTTTGTTCCTTAAGAATCTCCAGAACTTTACCACCAGTTTTTCCTTTTCCGAGCAATGCGATTTTCATTAAAAAATTCCTAGTGAATAAATGTACGGTGAAGACGTTTAATCGCTTCTGTACCTTGAGAGCTATCAACGATAAAACAGAAGTTGTGTTTACTTGCTCCCAAACAAATCATGCGAACATTGATGTCGCTGATTGATTCAAAGATTTTTTTTGCAAGTCCAGGAGTATGGTTGATGTTGTTTCCGATCAGCGAAACGAGTGAAAGGTTTTCTTCCACCTGAACAACCGCCAATTTCTCCAGGTCACTGATAAGCTCTTTATTGAGTAAAGTCGAATCATCGAGCGTCAATGAAACGGAGATTTCGCTGGTCGTAATGGCATCAATTGAAACTTTATGATCATTAAAAATTTTAAATATCTGATACAAAAATCCGTGGGAGTAAAGCATCTCAGGAGTCGATAGTGTGACCAACACTTGATTTTTTCTCAGTGCCATCGCGCGCACTAAAGGAGCGTCATCAACTTCTCTTTTGATAAAAGTTCCGCCGCCGTTGGGTTCAAAACTCGATCCGACAAAAACAGGAATTTGCGCTCTGATGGCCGGCATAAGAGTCGCTGGATGCAAAATCTTTGCTCCAAAAGTGGCAAGTTCAGAAGCTTCTTTAAAAGAAATTTCCGGAATAGGTTTTGCGTCTGGGCAAAGGCGTGGATCAGTAGTGGCAATGCCCGCAACGTCTGTCCAGATCTCGAGAAGATCAGCATTGATTCCTTCCGCGAGAATGGCGGCCGAATAATCGCTTCCACCGCGTCCAAGAGTTGTCGTCATTCCTTCAGCGGTTTTTCCAATAAATCCCTGAGTGATATAAAGAGATTTATCATGTCTGATTGCACCTAAACGTTTTTCACAGGCAGCAATGATCGCCGAAGTTTGGGGACGGGCCTTGCCGTATTGATTGTCGGTTACCAGAACGTCACGAACGTCGAGGAATTTTGCTTCCAAATCAACTTTCTCGGAACTTAAAGTATTTTCCATCGCTTGAGTAAAAAGAAGCGATGAAAGTCGCTCGCCAAATGATTGCATTGAATCGAGTGCTTTTGCTGAACAATCTTTTAGTAAATGAATTCCTCTGGACATCGATTCAAGTTCTTCTAAAAGTCCACGCAACTCGTGCAAACGATTTTCGCTTAAGCGCAGGT
>CAMLKK010000020.1 GCA_946480715.1 uncultured Bacteriovorax sp.
AGATTATTCTGAGCACAAGCTTCGTGAAAAACTGCGCGAAAAGAAATTCCCTGCAGCGGATATTGAGGATGCTATTAGCAGTGTTAAAGAGCATGGCTATTTAAAAGAAGACTTATATGCGGAAGCAAGAATCAAAGCTTTCATGAATAAAGGCTATTCAGCAGATTATATTCGCCAAAAACTTAATCAAGAAAAAGTGACAGTCACCGAAGTTGAAATTTTTGAAATCTTCGACGAGCATAGAATATCTGAGAACGATCAAATTGAACGACTCTTACAAAAAAAATTAAGAGTGATTTCACCTGATAAAGAGAAGGCCTACAACGATCGACAAAAGGCCATTAGATACGCGCTCTCAAAGGGACATAAACCTGGAGCGGTCTTCACCATACTCAAATCTAAATTCAGCGGAATTCAAATTCAGGAAGAAGAGTTTCATGATTGAGAGAATTCAGCAGGGAGAAATTGTTGTCATCGATAATTTTTTCTCAGCTGAATTGTGCAAACATTTTTCAAATTCAAAAAAATTTCATCGTGGTCCAGATCAAAACTATCAAGGTCGTGCCAGCGTATTAACAGAAGAAGAAAGAAAAGAATTACAAAACAAACTAGAAACTCTTTTAAACATCAAAATCGATCAGCAGTTTATTTCGCGAGTGAGAGTGGCCAACAAAACGGACAGAAATACTGAAAAGAGTTTCGTTCATTACGATCCTTTTCCTCTCGTTGGAATCATTTACCTCTCAAATACAAATCTTGACTCAACAAGCTTCGGGACACATTTCTACGAATACAAAAATAATGGAAAAAAAAGAGCTCATTACGAGATAGAAGTTGAAACGTGGAAGTGGTCTCTTATTTTAGAAAATCACTCCAAGGATCTGAGTCTGTGGAAAAAATGGAACTCTATCGACTATAAAATCGGACGCTTAGTCTTATTCGATGGTGGCTTATTTCATTCTGGTCCACTGGAAGTTTTCGGTGAAAACGATGAAACTGGAAGATGTACGCTGGAGTTTTTCACCTATTTTAGAAAAGATTTCTAGTTTACAGCTGTCCCGACTCATTTTAAGATTAAATCCAACCTAAAAAAGTTAACAAATTGTGAAAAAAGACGACTCTGACAATAATGCACCTTCTTCAAGTGACAAACTTGTTCCGGGGGAAGTTAAAAAAGCTGGCGAATTTAAATTCAGCCATGGCTTCGGTACAGCTGTTCTTCTTATTCTTATTCCTGGAAATCAGGCCTACGGCAGTGGTTACTGCTCGAGAGGACACTATTACAGCATCAGCCCTCCGGGCCCTGGATATCCTTGCGGTAGCTAGTTTTCAGCACTCCACCATTTCGAGTAAGACGTTTTCCATCGATCAAAATATTTACTGCTTTTATCCACAGGTAATTCACATTCTGATTTAGAAATTGTGAGAGGTGAAGTGAAGCCAAGATTTCTCATCGCACGATCAATCATATTTTCACTCAACAAAACGGCCGTACGAGAATCGGGAAATTCATTATAGCGATAGTTGTTAACATTCACTGGATACATGAGTGAAAGCGCAACATCCGATCCATCTGGAGCTAAAAGACTATCGATAAGAATCTTCTTTGGTTTTAAGTAGGCCATCGCTTCTAAAATAAAAAAAGGTGAAGCTGAATGATAGAGAACTCCAGCGCATACAATAACGTCAAACTCTCCTGGTGTTAATTTCCAAAGATGATGATGAAGATCCTCTTTAAGAATTTTTACATTTGCTGGGAGTCTTTCTTTTAAAAAAGGAATGCACTTTTCATTGTTTTCAATCACTGTAAGCTCAGAAGCATATTCAGCGAGAGTAGCTGAAAAAGCTCCTGCGTTTGGACCTAGCTCTAAAACTTTTTTACCTTCGAACTCATGAATGAAGTCATCAATAAGAACTTTTTTGCGTATGGGTTCACAATCCAGAGAATCTTTGGATGAAATACCGGCTTCAATGAGTTCTGAACTATCAATTGATTTTCCTGTTCGTATTAAAGAAGCCGTATATTGCAAGCCACCTAAATTAATATGCACGCGATCATTGGGTAATTTACTGATTCGCTGGAACTCTTTGTAGAAAGTGGCAAAATGAGGAGGAGCTTCAAAATGAATTTTCTCACTCGCTTCTTCTTCTGCCTGTTTTACCATCCAGCTAACGTTGGTTTTCTTTGAGTACCAAAAGAGAGTGCGGATCATGGCCGCGGAAAGCTCGGGCGTTTCCTGGATCTTGAAGGCCTTCATAAGTTTAGAAGGAAAATTAAGATCAATATCTTCGTATTGAACCAACATCTCTGCAGAGTGGACATATTTGAGAGATGTCTCCATTTGATAATTTAATTTTTCAATGATGGCCTTTCGCTTTTCTTGTTCGTCTTGAATTTCCAGAAGCCAGGCCGGTTGATCTTTAAGGTTTGAACGAATGATATCGTTTGGATCTCTGAAAATAAAAATCCATGGCGTATTTGGGTAAATTGTCTTGAGCCAAGGAAGCCACTCTTCACTCGCAAGTTTCACATATAATTTTTTTTCAGGGGCTTTCATGCTGGCAGCATAAGCGCGCATGGCCCCCACAAACATTGCAATTTTTTTTGAGATGCTTAGATGAGGAAGCCCTAAAACTTGTTCAGCTGCCCAAGGTTCAGAGAGCACGAGATTGTTAGGATCTTTCGAGAGCATTTGGGAGACTAATGTCGATCCACAACGGCTTAGATGAAAAATAAACCCTGAAGGATCTGGAAGATCCAGGTCTTTTAGATAGTGAAGTAGCTCATGTCCGTCGCTGGTTTTTTTTTCAAGCTCCCAGGCAAAGCGGTTCATTGTGTCTATGAAAAATGGTTCCGTAAATCGAAAGTCAGTGCGCTTGTACCATTCGAGTATGGTTTCGTTGCCATTTTCATCTTTTATAAATTTCGTAGGAATCCAATCTTTATTAATATTCATAGTTTCTTCATTTGATAGACGCTGTTCCAGCCAACATTATGATTCTGTAATGAGTTTTGCTGGGCCTTCCTGTATGTAGAGCGTTCTCCGGAATATGCTACTTTTTCCGAAAAGTTCAAAGTGCGTGAATTATCCTTCATCAAGAAAACCAAATCTTCTTTTTTACTGTACAAAACAAGCTCATGTTTAAAGAAGCTTTCCAGAGGAATAAGTTTGTTTTCATGATCAAGAATTTCAAGCATCGTTATTTGAATAACAGCAATTCCTCTGTCTTCAAGTAAATTGTAAACTTCATCAATCATTGAAATTTTATCTTCAATGTATCTAAACGTTGCAAACGAGTAAATAAAATTGAATTTTTCATTGAGGAAGGAACGGAGTTTGGAATTGTTTAGGTTGCATTCAATTATTCGTGGAAGTTTCAGAGTTGATATATCAAAAGAAAAAAAATCGGCCACTACGAGCGGATCGACTGATTCACCAGGCAAACTCACTCCAATGCTGTCGCATAATTTAAATCTTTGCTGAATTTCCATAAGGGCACGGCCGGTACCACAACCAATATCGAGAACCTTCGAACCGGCCGATAAAAGTTCATGGATTTTTCTCAAAAGGTTGACCTGGCCAGCGCTTCTGATTTTTGTTTCGAAAAAAGAAAACGAGCGATTGCGAAAAGCTTCATAACATACGTGATTCTTATATTTTTGCTGGTACATTTTGGGATGATTGAGCATGAGATAAAAATCATCTATAGCAGGAACCGTTGCTTGAACTTGAGAAAGACCATTAAAAAACAAAATAACCTTTAAGATTTCTTTATGTGCTAACAAAAAGGCGAATTCGTTCTGCCTGATGACTTCTTCGATCGTCTGGCCAAGATGCATAACGACGACATCGGTAGGTTCAAAGTGCCGAGGATCATTGTTAAATGTAATGTCTGTATTGCCTGAAGTCATCTGAGTTTTTTTTTTTTGTTAAGCATCTCGCTCCTTACATAAAATTGCAATCTCAAATAACTTTTCCCGAATGATGAGATTTGCTATACGCTAGTTTCATCGGGGAATTCAGAATGAAAATCGCGTTGCTTTATAGCTTCGAAAAATCTATTTGGAAAAGTTGTCAAACAATCAGCACAAACCTGGTGGCAACATACCGGCATGTACTTAAAGAAAACGAAATTGTTTCTTATAATCTTAGCACTCGTATGAGTTCTTATGAACAGCTCGAACTTGCTCGCGAATTGGTCAGTCAGGGTTTAACTCACATATCGTTTGTGGATCACATGCCACATCCTGAAATTCTTATTAAATATTTGGACCATTATTACTCAGAAAATGGTGTCACAGATCGCCCTACTCTTATTTTTCACGTCTTCGGTGATTTCACTCTATATGGAAAAGAGTGGATTGAAAGTGATCGCTATCTGAAGAAATTCAAGATCAAATTTGTTTGTGCATCAGAACGACAAAAAGATTTGGTTTCAAAATTCTTAAATGACAACACGAAAGGAATCTACACTTGCCCCTTTCCTGTTGATGAAAACCTATTCTTCTTTTCGGAAGAAGAAAGAATTAATCAACGTAAGAAATTAGGACTCGATTCCGATACGATTGCATTTATCTATACCGGCAGAATGAGTTTGCAGAAAAAAGTTTATGAACTCATGACTGATTTTGCCAATTTTCTCGAGACAACTAATTTGCCCGCAGTTCTCTATTTTGCTGGAGAATTTGATGATCTTGGAAATCCATTTACAGGCGTCCATACGAAGAACGGCGAATTTGCACTTCGCTTTCAACAGGCCCACGATTGTCTAAAACCTCATGTAAAAAGAAATATTCGGTATATTGGCAATCTTTCACAGATCGATTTATTTAAGCATTATAACGCTTCAGACGTTTTTATTTCTCTGAGCGCTCACAATGATGAAGACTATGGAATGTCTCCGGCCGAAGCACTCTGTACGGGGTTACCGGGAATTCTTTCTGATTGGGCAGGATACGCTTCATTCAACCTTAATAACAAGAATGCGTGCACTCTAATTCCCACAAAGATGAAAGGCGCGGACATTGTTTACGACAGTAAAATTCTTCTTAAAGAATTATTTGCAATGATGATCAAAGCTCCTGAGATATACAAAAACAGATTAGAACTCAGCAAAATAAACTCAAGTGTATTTACTATTGCTGGAGCAAAAAACAACTTGGAGCGAATTCTTCATGAGAGGGAAAATCAATTTTCCGGTTTTACGGAAATGATGAATGAGCTAGCTAAGGCATTCAATCAACCGACTCCTCCTTTTGTTGAATTTCAAAAAACTTATAACCAGCTTTATAAAGAAATGTATGACAGCTATTTATCAAAATAATTTCAGACTATTTAAAGAGATGTATCTCGAAAATAGAATCAATATAGATGAAGTCAATCTGTTGGCCTATCCATACGATAAAGCTATTTTACCTCACGATCATAGCCATATTACATTCGGTCCTTGGATGACAACATACGCATCCAATCTTTTGCACATTAATCTTTTCCAGGTTACTTCATCAATACAGCTTAAGAAATTTCCGTATGTTCTTGTCAGAGACGGATTATTTACATTGCTTGATTTTTTCAACCGCTTTCCATCTCCAAAAGATTTTAAGCCACTTTTTTTAGTGCATAGAAATTTTCAATCTTTCATCCCGGTCGAATGGAAAGAAAAGATTCTGTATTATGATTATGAGTTCTTTCATAAGAATCACGGTAGCTTCAACAACATGCTCATAGTGAAAGGTTTATGGATGGAAGGAATTCTCGATCAGGAATCTCTCATTGATAAATTCTCAAAAATTATCGAGATGAATTATTTTCGAAAAATGCTGATCTGCTTGCCACCTCGTCACAATTATTTCATCAACAGCGAATGGACAGGCGATCGAGATCTTGCAAACCTTATAAATAAATTCGTTAAGTTTTTAGATCAAGACATTAAACATAAGATTGATTTTGAATTTATTAGTTGGGAAGATTTCTACTCAATTCAAGATGTTCAGCTTTATCATTTTACTGATCTTAATTCCAAGTCACTCTTGTACATAGACGATTACTCAAACTATTACCTTTTGAAAAAAGGTGCATACCCGCTATCAATACCTGTCACGCATTCAAATAGTGATCAGGACATCATCGCTCACGCCTCTCACTTTCATGGAATACGTATTTTTTCTGAAATTAAGGAAGATAAAGACCGCTTTAAAGAAGTTCAGAAAACATTTGAGCTGTTGGAAATTCCGGGTGGTGAGAAATTACCTCTTACTGCTTTTCGTTCACTACTTAAATATCAAAACGAATTCAGCACTGTACTTGGTCAGTATTCCTAAAGATTGATTGTCTACTCTGATTAAGAAGCTGCAAATGAATAGGAAAATCCGGTTGGTTAAAAATTTTCTCTAGAACATAGTCTACATTCGAATCTAGTCCGTACTGTGAAACATAATCTTCATCCAGGATTGGATTATCAGCGTTGTATACGTTATGCAAAATTTTTCTAAGCTCATTGAATTGAGCTGCTACCTTTGGAAAATTGGTACCATTTAAGTAGTTGAAGTAAAAATCATTAAAATAATTAAGCAAGGCTTCTTTCGTTTTTATTCCAAAGAAAAGCATATTTTTGTTTGAAAATTTATTCTCGAACAAACATCTCGCCATAACAAAATAAAGTCGCATTTCAATATATTCTTCAAATGTGAAGGTAGAAGTTGAGACGATATGTTCGCAAACGTGACCTGCAGGTGATTTGCTTTTAACGGTTTTAATTTTCCATTTTTCTCTATAGACAGGTTCATGAGCTTCAGTGTTGATAAGAACGTGAAATGGGAACGCTTGAACCATAAAGCCTAAGCTGTAAGTTTCAGCTAAAGTAATACTCCAGCTTTCAAAGGTTTCTCCTGGACACCCTAGAATGAGCTGGCAGCAAACTGGACTACCTTCTCTTCTTAGTCGATCTGCTACAGCGACAATTTTTTCAAACTTAATATTTTTTCTACCAATAGAATTTAAAGTCACTTCTGAAGTGGATTGAATGCCAATATTATAAACGGTAGAGAGTCCAGATTTATAAAGTAAGAGTGCGATATCTGCCACTCTTTCTGGGTGATTTTTAGCCGCAAAAAATACCACCTGAGTTCCGTTGTAATTGTCTTTGAGATTTACAAATTCATTACAAATTTCAAGGTCTCTTTCGATGATTCCAAAATTAGCGTCAGCTATCCATAGAGTTTTTACTCCTAAATGTGAAATCCATTCGATTTCTTTTTTAACGTTATCCATACTGAACAATCGCAATTTGCTCATTGTACTTGAGCCCCAATTGCAAAAGGTACAGGAGTATGGGCAGCCACGATTTGTTTCAATGGTGATTTTCAAAGACTCGGTTCGCCCCTTTTGTTGCTGCATCCATTTTTCGAAGTATTCTTTATTGTCCAACCAAGGGCTAATTGGGAATTCTTTAAGGACTTCAGGAGCACCGGTGTCTCTGATGTTTCTATCTGTGCTCTGAACAACCAGGCCGGATATGTTTTCATAGTCTGTTTTGTTTTCTAAACGTTTAAGTAAAATTTTCTGAAAAGGAATTTCTCCATCTTTTTTTACAACGATATCAATCTGTGGATTTTGTTGAAAGAAAGTTGGATTTTTATAATCTAAATCGGGACCGCCTGCTACGACGAGACATTTAGGATTTACCTTTTTAACAATTTCAGCAATTTTAAAAATGAGTTCTCTGTTCCAAATGTAACAGCTAATCCCTAGTACATCGACGTTTGCAAGATTAAATTTTTTAATGAAGTTTTCATGTCCTTCTTCAATTTCTTTTTGAGCAGCTTTGAGTGAAAAAAAATGAAGAGGATTAAGCCAATTAACATTTTGTTCAACGACAGGATCTTGATTGGCGTAAGTTTTCAGCAATGCCCACTGGTAAGGCATATAAACAGATAAATCAATAATAACAATCTGAACATTCAACTTCATCGCTTCTCGAAAGCTCCCAACTCCAACAAATCGTTTGTCATTGCTTCAGTTAAAGTTTTACTACTAAGCATAAGAGTTATACAACCAGCTTGTGATTGATTTAAGGCCTTAATCATCTTTAGCCCATGATAAAGATAGACTTTGTTATCTGAAAAAAAGAATGATCGTGGCTTTTGAATGAAATACTGCTCACCTTTTCTTTCAAATTGGAAAAGCAGCGTTTTTTTCCCATGTGTAAGTTTCCAGTCAGGTTGCTTCTGCTTAGTTAACAGCTGACAAATTTTAAATCCAGTAAGCTTAGAAAGTTCAACAAGAAAGGCATAGATTGAAAGATTAATGCTTTTATTCTTCCAAACATAGGTCAAGAGACTGTGATTAATTTTTACCGGCAATACGGCATGATAGCCTACACTGAAGGCCCTAAGCAGATAAGACCAATTCCTTCTGATGGAAAATGAATATTCAGGAAAAAATTGGACGGTAGAAACAGCATCAGACGTAGAAGCGAGAATGTGGCCAGAGAGAAAAAGTCTCACTGAAATTTCAGAATCTTCATTCCTAAAAACTCTTTCATCAAATCCACCACAATTTAAAAAACTTGATCGAAGAAAAACGGCGGCTGCGGTATTGATAAGAGGAAATGGATGGGTTTCGTTAAAAACCCATTCTTTGCGAATCGATCTAAAGCGGTCAGCAAGATTAATATCTAGTGATTTAGGTATAATTTTTGTCGATAAAGCATCACAGGGAAACTCTTTCAGATAATGGTCCACCTTCGACAACCAGTTCGAATTTAGAATCACATCAGCATCAATGAATGCTAAGAACTCTCCAGCCGCCATTTTTGCACCATGATTTCGCGCTTGAGAACGTCCTTGAGAGGAACAAAAAGTATATCGAACTTTTTTGAATTTCTCACTCTGAGCGATTGATTTCGTTTTATCCGTTGAATTATTGTCGACAACAATAATTTCAAACGAGTCGAAATCTTGACTGCAAGCGGACTCAAGAGTTGCCGCTAGAGTGGCTTCTCCATTATGAACTGGAATGACAAAAGAATATTTTATTGAAATCTTGGAATCATTCCGAGAGTTCAATGAGTTTTTCCTGAGTAAGATAATGAATAGCTTCTTGAATACAATCTTCTTTAAACTCATTTTGCTTAAAGCTTTCAGATTGTTTTTCGAGTTCTGAAATCATCGTTTCTTTGCTTAAACTTTTACTAAGTAAACTATTGCGATAAAGAATCAAAAGTAAATTAGCTACATCCCCAGAAAATTCATAGACGTGGTCGCGCTCAGTATCCAATGTTAGGATATTTGATACTGCTTTTTCTTTTACCAGGATTGTTCTTTTTAAAATGTAGTTATTCATCTGCAAAATGTTTCCAAAATTTGATTTAAAAGACAACTTAAAATTTGTTTGATTCTAATCCATCAACCATTCAACGTAGAGGCGGGCCTTTTCTTGTCTTTGAACCTCGTAACGATACTTTATTGATGCTTTTACTTCACTTAAGTCACTGTTCAGCATGTTTTCAATAGTGCGTTCGTTATAACCTCTTAAGATAAGCAACATTCTTAGCTCCTCTTTATCATTGGGGCCAATGGCATCGACTCTTCTTTTGAATTCACCAAGATTCATTCCTTGGTAAAAAGTCCCTAAATCTACGCCGTCGTTGTTATCTTTAAGTTTTGCATTAAGAAAATTTTTACATCTCTCACTTTCAATCTCAACACACTCTTCCAAATCTTTATTAGGAGCTTGGGTGTTTTCTACGTAGGGCTCCTGATACTCATGAATTTTCATTGCATAGGTAGTGAGGGCCGATAATTTGGACATGATCTCTTCTGCTTTATCATCACTTAATTTATTCAAGGTCATGATGTCGAGTTGATCGATTTCAGGTTTTAGAACGGTCTCTTCCAACTTAGATAGAACATCTTCTTTTGTCGCTTCAGGGATTGTTGTTTTAGCAAAAACGAGGTGTGATGGAATTTTCGTTTCGTAACGATAAACTTCTCGCAAAGAAGGAGCCGCACTATTTTGTCCCTTCAGCTCATGTGAAAAAGAACTGAGATATTCTTTTGAATCTTCAAAACTGTAACCACTTACAACAAGTGCATCAACCTTTCTCTGTTTCAATAGCTCTAAACTTTTTTCAAGATCTCTCGTTAAAACAATTTTGAAGTCTAGTTTTTCATTACTTTGAAAAAACATTTTCACCGGGAAAAATAATTCGTTCTCGGGAAGGAATGTGGCAATTCTTTTTTCTTTTAAATTTTCAAGACTTTTAATATCTGAATTTTCGAGAACTATAACTTGGGCCATGTGTAAGCCAAAAAGCCCATCGCGCGATCGTTTACTATAGGTATAGACAGGAATAATTTTGGTCTTAAATTTTACAAGTTTTAAAAATTCAAAAGTTGGAAGTACACCAAAATCTGCATCTGCAGAAACTAAAACATTATAAAAATTTTTCCCCAAATAACTTTGTTCATTGAAATATTCTGTCCTAGTGCTCGGAAGGTTGAAAAAACTTAAATTTATGTAATAAGCAGGGTCAACAAACGCTTTCACGAGGAGTGCCTTACCTGCTTCATCTAGATTTTTCTTGAGAAGACTTGGTGCTAAAACCAAAGAGTAAGAAGCCTGTTGCGTTTTAGCAGGTGCGGGAATTTCATTTTTTGAATGGGAAGCAATTCTAACACCTATAAAACCCAGCAATAAAATAATAAAACTGGCAGTAACGATGGTCGATGGATTCGTATACCAAGCTGAATTCTTCTTCTTGTTTTTTTTCATTCCTAGAATTTTTCCTGAGACATATTTTGCCTAAAATTTCCCGAGCAATAATACTAACACTTATGCTACGCTAGTTCCATAAATTATAGAGAAGGATCCCCATGACAACAAAGATGACTTCCCAACAAATTCGCGAGAAATTCGCTCAGTATTTTCAGAAGAATAATCACGAGAAAATTGCCTCTAGTTCGCTTTTGCCACACAATGACAAAACGCTCTTGTTCTGCAATGCCGGTATGAACCAGTTCAAAGACTATTTTACCGCTAAAGCTACACCTAAAAATAAAAGGGCCGTAACGATCCAAAAATGTGTTCGCGCCGGTGGAAAACATAACGATCTTGAGAACGTAGGGCATACAGCTCGCCACCATACGTTCTTTGAAATGCTCGGGAACTTTTCATTCGGTGATTATTTTAAAGAGGACGCTATTCGCCTCGCTTGGGGATTCCTTACCGAAGAACTCAAAATTCCCAAAGAAAAGCTGTACGTTACAGTTCACTACTCGGACGATGAAGCGAGACAACTTTGGAAAAAGGTTGCTGGCTTCGGTGATGAAAGAATTTTTAATAAGGGTGATAAGGATAACTTCTGGGAAATGGGAGAATACGGTCCTTGCGGTCCTTGTTCGGAAATCTTTTTCGATCATGGAGAAGAATATACAGACCATGACTTGAAACGTGTTGATCCAAATGATCTCCTTGAAGACGAGAAAAGATACGTTGAGATCTGGAACCTCGTTTTCATGCAATTTGAAAAAACTCCAGAAGGACGTTTCTCTCTACCAAAACCATCTATCGATACTGGTGCTGGACTTGAGCGTGTAGCTGCTGCTCTTCAAGGTGTTTATAACAACTACAACACTGATGGATTTAAACCCATCATGGATAAAATTGAGCAAATCTCTGGAAAAAAATATGACATGTTTGGAAAAGACGAAAAAACAAAATCGGCTTTTCGTGTTGTTGCTGACCACATTCGCTCGAGCACAATGCTTATCACTGACGGGATCATTCCTTCGAACGAAGGACGTGGTTATGTTTTAAGACGTATTATTCGTCGTGCAGTTAAATATCTTAATGAACTTGGCGTAAAAGAAGTTAGTTTTTACAAACTTGTTCCTGCTGTATTTGAATCTCTGGGTGTTGAATACCCTCAAAATGCCAGCAATGCTGAACTAGCAGAAAAACTTCTTGAACTTGAAGAAAGAAAATTCCGTGAGACTCTAGAAAACGGCCTAAAATTCCTTAATGAAGCTCTTGCAAAAGAAGTTACAAACAAAGTTCTTTCTGGAAAAGCCGCATTCAAGCTTTACGATACTTACGGCTTTCCAGTCGACTTAACGGAAATGTATATCAGTGAACATGGAATCACTCTGGATCAAGCAGGCTTTGATCTGGCGATGAAAGAACAGAAAGAGCAGTCGAGAAAATCCTGGAAAGGTGGCCTCGATAATTCTGATAAAGTTTTCCATGCTATTAAAGAAAAATCTGGAGCAACAGAATTTCTGGGATACGAAAAATTAACTGTCGATGCAAAACTTATTGAAGTGGTCGACATGGGTGAAATGAAAGGTCTCATTTTTGATCGCACAACTTTCTATGGTGAGGGCGGTGGTCAAGTTGGAGACATCGGTACTATCATGCAAGGAAAGAACGTACTTGCTCACGTTGATGATACTCAAAAGCCAGTTGATGGATTGCACGTTCATTTATCTAAAGACGCTGATGCTCTTGAAATCGGTAAAACTTATACCTTAAGTGTTGATCAGAAAACTCGTAACCTTACGATGAGAAATCACTCTGCAACTCACCTTCTTCAATCTGCACTCATCAAAGTACTTGGCCCGCACGTAAAACAAGCAGGATCGGTTGTTACACCTGAAAAACTTCGTTTCGACTTCACTCATCTTCAAGCGATGACTAAAGAAGAAATCCAAAAAGTAGAAGATTTAGTGAACGCTGAAATTCAGCGCGGGAATCATGTTGATGCTAGCGTGATGAGTATGGATGAAGCTCAGAAGAAAGGAGCCATGGCCCTTTTCGGCGAGAAGTACGGCAATACCGTTCGTGTTCTTTCTATGGGGGAATTCTCTACAGAACTTTGTGGTGGAACTCACGTTCATAACACTGGCGAAATTGGTCTATTCACGATCCTGGTAGAAACTTCTCTTGCTACAGGTGTTCGTCGTATTGAAGCTACAACTTCAGCAACAGCTGTAGAATTTTTAAGTCATCGTTCACAACTTCTGAAAAAAGTAGAAGGAATGGTTAATGATAAAGATGAAAGGGCCTTAGCAAAATTAGAAGCCCTCTTTAAAGATTTAAAAGACAAACAAAAAGAAATTGAAACTTTAAAAGATCGCATCCTTGCAACTGAATCAAAAGAACTTTTCAACAATGTTGAAACGATTAATGGAATTGATGTTGCCGTAGTTGAAGCAAGCGCTGACGGAGATCTTCGTAAACTTTCAGACATGTATCTGAACAAACACCAAAATGGTGCCATTGTTCTTTATAATGCAAACGGCGATCGCGCTTCAGTACTAGTACGTGCTTCAAAAGCAGCTGCAAAATTAAATGCTGGAGAAGCACTAAAAGAAATTCTAAGTGTGATTAACGGTAAAGGCGGTGGGAAACCAGATCTTGCCCAAGGTTCTGGTGAAGCGGCGATGATTGCGAAGATTGCACCAAAAGCTAGAGAAGTTTTGAAATCAAAATTGGCTTAATTATATAGCGAGGACAAGATGTCACTTCAGTTGAGAACCTTTAAGCGTCTCCTACTAATCTCAATGCTTGCTTTTTTTGCAAGCTGTATGAAAGAAGAGGGATCAACCAAAAACGATAAGGTTCTCAACATCGCTCTTACGAGTGAAGTCTCAACACTTGATCCAGTGAACTCTTACGATAATGTTTCCGGTTTTGTTATCTACAATATCTGTGAGCAGCTCTACGAATACCATTACCTCAATAGACCGTATGAATTGAAGCCGCTTCTCGCGGAGAGCATGCCCAAAATTGAAAATCAGGGCAAAAAATACGTCATCAAAATAAAAAAGAATATTCGCTATCACGACCATCCGGCCTTTGGTGGAAAACCACGTATGGTTAAAGCGGAAGATTTTATCACTCAAATCAAGCGTCTCTCATACACTCCGTTAAATTCAACTGGATGGTGGGTTGTTGATGGCGCCATTGAAGGTGTTAACGACTTCAAAAAAGCAGTCGGTAGTGATTTTGAGAAATTTAAAAAGACAAGCATCAAAGGTGTCAGTGCCCCTGATGATCACACTCTCGTGATTGATCTGACTGTTCCTTCTCCGCAATTCATTTATAAATTAGCGATGAGCTTTCTCTCTCCCGTTCCTCTTGAAGTTGTTGAACATGATAAAAACGATTTGAGCCATAATCCAATCGGTACTGGCCCTTTCTTTTTAACAAAAATGGAGACTGCTAAAGACATCTATTTGACTAAAAATCCTAACTATCATGAAAGCTACTATCCTTCGCAAGGAGACCGCTTCGCTAATAGCCGTGGACTTCTTAAAGACAGTGGTGAGCGAATTCCGTTCGTAGATGGAATTCATTTTAAAATTGTTGAAGATAACAATGCTCGCTGGGACCTGTTCACAAAAAACAAATTGGATTTCATTATTCTTCCGCAAGAATTCTACACTCAGGTTTTTGATGACGTAGGAAATCTAAAAGAAGATATCAAAGAAAAAAATATACGCCTTCAAACTGTTCCAACTCTTACTTACTGGTGGCTCGCTTTCAACATGCGCGATCCTCTCGTTGGAAAAAATCTGAATTTAAGAAAGGCCATTGCTCATGCCATCGATATGGATAAATATATTCAGCTTTTCACGGCCAACACCGGCCAGAGAGCAAATTCTATCTTACCTCCGGGTGTACTTGGTTATGATCCATCAGCAACTCTCCCTTATCACTACGATCTCGCAAAAGCCCGCGACTTTTTAGCTAAGGCCGGTTATCCAAATGGAAAAAATCTTCCTGAGATTGTTCTTGATACAAGAGCTGAATCGAAAATGAGCCACCAACAAGCTGAATATTTCAAACAGCAATTGGCCCTCATTGGTATTAAACTTAAGATTGTAAAAAACAACTTCAAGCAGTTTCTTGAAAAATCCCGAACTGGGCATCTCCAATTCTTCCAAGATGGATGGACTTTAGATTATCCGGATGCTGAAAATATTTTCCAATTATTGATTTCAGATAATCATCCTCCAGGACCTAATGCTTCCTTCTATTCAAGACCTGAATTAGATGCGATGTACGCTAAGATTAGTAAACTTCAAGATGGTGATGAAAAGCTTGCCCTAACTCGCAAAATGGAAAAATTAACAAACGATGATCTCCCATGGATCATGCAATATTATTCTCGTAACTTTATCCTCTATCACGATTACGTAAAGAACTATCGCCCCTCAGATCTAGTATGGAGCTACCCAAAATATCTCCGAGTAAAATAGTTGCAGGGGAAGTTTTTTCCCCTGCTCTCATCTCTCGCTTCTACTGCTAAGAACCTCCGCCTCGTCTGACGAAGAGCTGGTCAAGATTCAAAGACTGCACTTTGAATAACGACGAGACTGCAATGAAAAAATTCTTCGAACTACCGGTACTATTTATCGTTACATTGGCGTTTACTGCTTCTATGGCCATTGCCAAAGACTATGTGATTTATAGCATTGCTCAGGACCTTCCAATGGGAAATAAAGGTGAAGTTATCCGTAAGAATTTCTATGTTGATATGGGTACAAACCAAGGCCTTAAAAAAGGAAGTTTGCTGGACGTTTACAGAGTTGTTTCAGTCCTAGATCCGTATGAAAGCAAAAAAAGATACAACCACCGTATTAAAATCGGTGAAGTAAAAGTTCTTCATGCTGAAGATTCTTCAGCAATCGCTGTCGTGAACAAATTCGAGGAAGCAGAAGAAACTCCTGTATTCGACATTAGTAAAATGATGATTGGGGATATTGTTACTGTAAAGGTGAAGTAACTCGAGCTACGAATATTAAGACATCGAGTGCAGAATCGCCCGTCTTTCCTTCAACTGCACAGTCATCTTATTTAAGGCATCAATCGTCTTCTCAAGCCTATCAATCTCACGAGCGTCTACAGCTGGATTTTCTTTTAAAGTCCTAAGAACAAACGTCGACATTCCATGCGCCACTACAATGTGATTAGAGATATCATGAAGGAACTTACGCTCATTCATCACGAGTTCTAGAATTGGATCTTGTGGTTTGTTTTCGTCGCTCATAGCACCGCCCGGGCGTAGTTTATATTAAAAAAGTTTACCACGCCCTTGGGCCGCTCACCCTATTTTTTTATGTTTAATTAATTTCACGAATAGAACCTGATCAATATTCTTTATATGCGTTACCCATAACAGATAGTCGTTACCTTTGTGAAAGAGACCTTCACGAGCTTCAATGAGTCGTACCGAGTCTATTTTGTTGCCTTGAAAATAACCTTTAAAGTGAAATTCATATTCATCACTTTTCACTTTCAAACATCGACTGAGAATGAGTATTTTATCCTGCATTAATTGCTCCACTAAAGAGCTTGCACAGATTACTCAAAAGTTTTTTAATTAAGATACCGAAATTAAGTCATCACCTGATTAAGGACTCTAAAATAATGAAAACGGAAGCTACACTTTCCAAACACTTCTATAAAAAAACGACTAAGAATCCTCACCGCAAGGCCATTGGCTGGATTGAGAACGGGCAATTGCACTTTTTGAATAACGAAGAATACCTTCTAAAAGTGAAGACGCTTTTTTACGGACTCATGAAGGCAGGAATTCAAGTTCAAGAAAAAGTTTCGATACTCGCTCAAACATCAAAAGAATGGCACTTTTTTGACCTGGCCGTACTCTGCTCGCGCGCAGTTGTTACTCCAATCTATCCGACGTACATGGCCCATGAAGTTCTCTACATTCTTAATCACAGTGAATCAAAAATCATTGTCGTTGAAAATGAAAGCCAGTTTCAAAAGATTTTAGAAATTCAAAATGATTTGAAGACACTCACTACTGTGATTGCTCTTAAAGAAATTTCTGAAGCGAGTGTTAAGCAACTAAAAAAAGAAATCGCATTCATTCCTTATCAACAACTTTTAGATGATGGTTTTGCTGAAGCAGGAAAATCACCTTCACTATTTACTGATTACGTAGAAAATTCAGATGAAAATGAAGTTGCTTCAATCATCTATACTTCTGGCACAACTGGTGATCCTAAAGGAGCCGTGATTTCTCAGAAAGCCTTCATGGTCATGCTTAATAACGTATACAGTTCATTGAAGAATAACATTCTTCCTTCAGATCGCTCTCTCACATTCCTTCCTCTATCTCACGTACTAGGAAGATGTGATTCATTTCTTAATTTAATTTTTGAATTCGAAACCGTATATGCTGAATCGCTTGATAAGGTCGTTGATAATCTTCAATTAGCACAACCAAGTATTCTCATTGCTGTTCCAAGAATTTTTGAAAAAGTGTATGCAAAAATTCTAGACAATATTGCAAAAGAAAATGAACTTAAGAAAAAAGTTTTTGAATGGGCCTTAAGTGCTTCGAACGCTTACTTTGAAAAAATAAATCAAGACCGCTCACCTTCTACATTTGAAATTTTGCAGAAGAATCTCGCCTATAAATTAGTTTTCGAAAAAATTTATGATCGTTTCGGTGGAAAAATCCGCTTTCTTGTTTCAGGAGGTGCACCACTTTCTGCAGACATCATTAAATTTTTACAGAATGCGAATCTCACTATTCTTGAAGGTTACGGCCTCACTGAAACAGTGGCCCCATGTATTCTTAATCCAGTCGTTCGCCAAGTTCCAGGCGCCATTGGATTGCCACTTGGAGAAGTCCAGGTGAAGTTCGCTGAAGACGGCGAGATCATGCTTAAAACTCAAGCGCTCTTCTCGCACTATTATAAAAATGAAACAGCTACTCAAGAAGCCTTTCGTGATGGATGGTTTCTCACTGGAGATATTGGTGAGCTGACTGTCGATGGATACGTGAAAATCACCGACCGTAAAAAGGATATTATTATTACGAGTGCTGGTAAAAACGTGGCCCCTCAAAAAATAGAGAACGCACTTAAACTCTCTAAACACATTTCAAATGCCATGGTTGTCGGGGATCGCCGCAAATTCCTAGTTGCTATCATTAGCATCGATCGTGAAGCTTTCATGGATGAGTTGGATTCACTGGGTGTTGGTAGCACTCCGACCTATGAAGACTTGGCCACAAACTCTCACGTTTACGAGATAATTGATGCCGAAATCGCTGAAACCAATAAGGATTTGGCCCAATTCGAGACCATCAAAGGCTTCTTTATTGCGCCGAATGATTTCACTGTTGAAAACGGACACATCACTCCTTCTTTAAAACTGAAGAAGAAAGTGATCCTAAAAACTTATGAAAAAGAAGTCGACGCTCTGTACAAGAAACTTGAGTCATAAGATCAACTTCTAAGGTTCTTTACAAAAATCCCTTTTGGGACTATAACCTAAAGTTCATAAGATTTAAGAGACTTGAGGAGACAATTCCATGGCCAGAATCACGATTGAAGACTGCTTAGAAAAAGTAGAAAACAGATATGAATTGGTCCACCTAGCGACTAAAAGAGTGAAACAATTAAGAGAAGGTGCAGAGCCTCTTCTTAAATCTAAAAATAAAGAAGTTGTTACAGCTCTAAGAGAAATCGCTGCTGGAAAAATCAAACACGCTCCTATCAGCGAATACGATTCAGACGAATTCTAAAATTCAATTCACATTGATCGCAATAAAGACCGTCCATTTTGGGCGGTTTTTTTTTGCCTTTTCTTGAGATTATTTTCATTTAATTTTTCGCGAAGTGGTCCGACAAGTTTTATGAGTCGCCATAGAAGCGTAAAGAAACGGGGAATTTATTTTTTTGTGGCGATGAAAAAGAGGCCAGTGGAGACTGGCCTCTTCTTATTTTAGATCTATTTTTTCAAAGCAATTTTTAGAACTTCATCAAAATGCGATACTGGATAAAAGTTCATTCCCTTTCGGTGAAGAAGTGGAACTTCTTTTAAATCTTTCTCATTTTGTTTTGGAAGAATGATGTTCTTGATACCTGCGCGTTTTGCTGCCAGAACTTTTTCTTTAATACCACCAACTGGAAGTACTTTACCTGTTAAGCTCAACTCTCCAGTCATGGCGATATCAGAGTTAACAGCTTTATTCGTCGCTAGACTATAAAGAGCAAGCGCCATTGTAATACCTGCGCTTGGACCATCTTTTGGAGTCGCGCCTGCAGGTAAATGCAAGTGAACTTCATGAGCTGCTAAATAATCTTCGGCTTCATGAGCGTGATTTTGAGCAGCAGCAGCAGGTGTACCTACAACACGTGGTCCCTTCTTAACTTTAATCTTCTTTGCATCTTCAGCATCAATTTGGTTTTGAAGAATTTTCTTCACGTATGAATATGCAAGATTTGCTGATTCATTCATGACTCCACCAAGCTGACCAGTAAGTTTGAAACCTTTCCCTTTTAGTGGAAGAGTTTCAATGAAAAGAATTTCTCCACCGTACGCTGTCCACGCAAGACCTGTAACAACACCTGGTTTATTTTTCTTCTCAGCAATTTCAGACTGGAATCTTGGGCTGCCCAAGTAAGATTCAAGACTCGCTTCATTTGGAGAGAACTTCATTTTGCGTTTTGGATGAGATACTTTTTCAAGTGCTGCTCTTCTACAAAGTTTAGCAATATGTTGTTCCAGTACACGCACACCTGGTTCACGAGCGTAATCTGCAATAATTTTTTTAATTACGTTGAGTGAAAGTGTGAGATCTGTTTTCGCGAGACCATGTTTTTTCAACTGACGTGGAATAATCCATTTTGTTGTGATGGCCACTTTTTCTTCGAGCGTATATCCAGACAGCTCAATTACTTCCATACGATCCAGAAGTGCTTCTGGAATGTCGTTAATGTAGTTGGCTGTCGCAATGAAAAGAACCTTTGATAAATCAAATGGGATATCGAGGTAGTTATCAATGAAAGTTGAGTTTTGTTCCGGATCAAGCACTTCTAATAATGCTGATGCAGGATCACCTTGAAAACTTTTTCCGATTTTATCAATCTCATCGAGCATGATAACTGGATTGTTTACTTCAACTCTCTTTAACGCCTGAATAATCTTCCCTGGCATTGCTCCGACATATGTTCTTCTATGTCCTTTGATCTCAGCTTCATCACGCATTCCTCCTAGAGAGAAACGGTAGAATGTTCTTCCAAGAGCGGCCGCGATTGATTTTCCCAATGAAGTTTTACCAACACCTGGAGGACCAGAAAGACAAAGAATCGTTCCGTCGTAGCCTGGTTTCAATTTTCTAACAGCTAAGAATTCAAGAATACGTTCTTTAGGTTTTTCTAATCCATAATGATCGCGCTCTAAAATTTTCTTTGCTGTTTGAATATCAATATCGTCATTAGTTGCTTTCTTCCATGGCAATTCGATTAACCAAGTTAAGTATGTTCGAGCAACGTTATATTCTGGTGAACTATCTGGAATAAGTTCAAGTCTGTCGAGTTCCTCTTTAGCCGTTTTAAGAACATCTTCAGGCATTCCAACTTTTTCAATTTCATCTTTAATGCGTTTGATATCGCGAGACTTTTCATCTTCCTCCATTCCCAATTCAGAACGGATAACCTTCAACTGCTCTCTTAAGAAATATTCTCTCTGATATTTGTTAACTTTATCATTAACTTCATCGCTAATTTTCTTCTGGATATCAGCAACATCTTTCTCACGTTTTAAATAAACAAGAAGTTTCGCAAAACGTTTTTTTACTACTAATGTTTCGAGAAAGTCTTGGGCCTCTGGAATATCTAATGAAATTGCAAATGCTACTAAGTCAGCGAGTGAACCAGGTGATGGTGAGTTCAACATGGCCAATTTCATTTCTTCATTAAAGTATGGATTGATCTCAGACAGCTTCTTAACTTGATTGATAACCGATCTTGTATAAGCATCCAGCTCTTCATCTGTTTCTAGAATGTCATCGAATACTTCAATTCGAGTTTTCAAGATTGGTGATTCAGATAGAATTTCTGAAGCTCTATAACGTTTCATACCGTGAACGAGAACGTTCACTGATCCATCTGGGAGTTTTAATTTCTTAACGACCTTACAAAGAACACCTACTTTATAGATGTCTCCTGATTTAATTTCTTTTTTATCAAAATCAATTTCTTCCTCAGGAATGATTTCACCTTCATCATTTTTCAATTCATTCTTGACGAGGTTAAGAGCGATATAACCAGTCTTAAGAAGTGATTCATCCAGTTCCGGCGTAAATTTTTCTTCGCTTAAAATGATCGGTGCAATCATTCCCGGAAAAATTGGACTATTCATAATAGGAATAATTACAACAATCTCAGGAAGTTTTGGCATTTCTTCTTTGCCGCTAGTTGGTTTTAACTTTACTTGAAAATCATTTTCTAATTCAGACATATTCTTTTCTCCAAAAAACTAATTTTTTAAATCAATAACGAGACGACCTGGATTCTCTAAAAAGAAAATGTCAGCGATTACTTTTGACTTCAATCGAAGATCGATTGAGATGTGGTTACTTTCGATTGGATAAAAATTTACTTTATCAACATAACGAGTAGTGGCTACTGCTTTGAACTCCTTTGATAGTGTAGTTTCAAAAAGATCAATGTACAGTTTTCGGTCATCTGAATTCATGTGACCATAAATCTTAGGAACTTGATTGCTCGAGAAATCAAAAACTAGTCTTTCGAATCCTTGCTTGGGATTGAAAGATTGTCTTATCGATACCAATGACGAATTAAGTTTCACACCTCCATTGTGGAAAATACCTTTCTCAATGTAGATAGACGTTTTGTTGCTACTTAGTTTTCTAATTCTTTCTTTTAGAAGATCTTGTCCGAAAACTTGTTGTGAAAAAACAAACAGTGTTGATATAAGCAATAAGATAGTTCGATTCATTTTAGGCCCCGCTAATTACACTCTTAAAGTATAATTCAGCTTCGGCCAAGATGCACTATTGAACTTGCTCTCAGTTTGCTAATGATTTTACTGGAGAGGTTGCACAATAAAAGACTTAATATAAGACCAATAAAAAATCCAGTAGGACCACCACCACTCGATCCATTCGTATCAATTGAACCACAGCCTAAAAATCCATCTTTCTTCTTTTTACCACCTGCACTGCTAGCGTTTGATTGGCCTGTTACTGTGTAGTTCGTAAGTGAGTAAGTATTAACAGCGTCAGGACAGAGTGAATTATCGCTGAATTGATCCTGCTTGGAAGATACTTGCGTGTAACCTCCACTGCCATCACTTTTTACAATAGTCGCCGTGACTAAATAGAAGTTTAAGCTATCTTCAAATTCAGTATAACTTGGAAGGTAATCATCTTTCGCAAACGGAATCCCCGTTGGAAAAGAATTTGATGTCATTGTTTCCGGCGTAATGCGAATTTCAAAATCATTGTCTGACAAGTCCGCTCGACTAATAGGAATATAAGCATCAGTTTCAATATTTAACCAACCATCACTTTGTTGATTATATTTTGGATTGATTGTTGTCGTTGCTGAATTTCTTTTAACAACAACATTTGCTTTGAACGGAGAAAAAAACGCTTGATTGATCACTCTTAGCTTTACGTAAAGATCTCCAGTCGCTGATAAATTGGCAGGATCTTCATTAGATAAATTAAGACGGAAAGTGTCTGTGACAGATCCTAAAAGCAATTCTTGCGAAGTAAAAAATCCAGTAAAGACTCCGCCCTTTCCCATCGATGAATAAGACAGCAGATCGAAAGTTGCTGGTGAGTTGCCTTTCCCTTGAAAATAATCAACTGGTACATCCAGATTGCAACGAATGGTTATGTTACCAACATTAGTTTCTGTATTTGCCAGTTTTACTATTTGCGGAAATCCTTCCGCTGAAGATCCACATGATCGAAAAAATGAACCGCGATATCTTTGATTGGCTTCGCAAAAATTGAATCTTGCAGTGTTGTACTTTGCTGGCAATCCTACATTAGTGATTGGTTTAACATAGAAAAGATATTGTTCATCTTTCTTTAGACCATCAATGGAAAAAGTTCCATCAACGTCGCTAATAACAGCACCTTCAACTTCACCAGATTTAACTGACAAGGCTTCAACATGCGCTCCGAAAACACTAATAAGCTGAGCACCACCAACTATTTTCCCAGTGAATTTTGCCTTGGTTGCATCACCGTTGGGATAAATCGCATAGACCCCAGAAGAATCATCTTTGTTTAATTTTGATTGGCCTCTACTTAAAGCATAGAACATGCTCGCGCCATTGACCTGACTATGTCCCAAGCCTAATAAATGTCCTAGCTCGTGAGTGATAACATTACCGATAAATTCAATATCATTAATGTTTGTTGAAAAAGAATAGCTGTCATTGAGCTTTATATCCGCTTCGATAATTTCGCCCGTTTTATTTTTATAAGTAACCTCTGTTATCCCGACGACTCCCGTTCCATTGAAGACATTAGGATCTGATGAGAAATAAATCTCATTCATTTCATCTTGATCGACAGCAGTTGAAGAATTCTTCCGTAATGTTATGCTGGATTTTCCATTCCATTCTGCAATAGAACTCACTGCTTGAGCTTGAATAGTAGCTTCATCAAGCCCTTGAGTGTTTTGAGAATTCACATAAACATCAATGACAGTGTTTGGATCCGGCCAATGGACAACGTTCCCCGTAGGAGAAATATTTTGAACATACCCGGTGAGAAGGAATGCACTTAAAACAGAAATGAGTAAAATGAGTGTTTTGTTTTTGCTCAAATTTTACCTTTCTTAAAAACATGATACCCAATAATTGCCGAAAGACTGAACGTGAAGAATATCCACGCCATTAAAATGAACGGAAAATTTTCTTTTGTACTTTCTGAAGATTGGGCGGGTTTCCTGTTAGTATTAGATTCTTCTTTGCCTTTTTTCGTAAAAGCGCTTTTTACAACATCATTTTTTGAATTTAAGCTCGTAATACCAAAACGAGTGCGCACTAACTCAACCATTCGTTCCTTAGAAACTTTACCCATATCTGGATCACTAGGAAAAACAGATGATTGATAATATGTTTCACCATTTTCTTCCAGAATTTTATATTTCCCCAATGTAAAATTGCTCAGATAAAGTTTGTTTTCAATTTTCTTTAATAGAAGAAAACTTTTTTCTCCTATTGCAAATTCTGGTGCACCATCAATGTATGAGGTAACGCCATTAACAGTACCGCCCGTCATGTCTAGTTTCAGGATTTCTCCATCAACATCTTGTTGCAAGTTGTGTGGCTCTAAGACTTGAAATGTATGCTCTGTAAAAATCATTCCAATTTTATTCATATAAGAACGCTTTTGAATCAACTTCACTTCAGCGGCAGAGCTCGATTCCTCAATCAATTGAGCAAGCGGAATTTTTCTAAACGTCGTAGCTTGCAAAGCTTGAGTTGCTAGAATTACGAATAGGCAAACAATTAATCGGCACACGGACACTTCCCCTGGTTTACATCCTATATTTTATCGGCTTTTCCACAGGGAAATTGATCAAAATGTGTCTAATAATTTGACGTTTTTTGGGAAGCTAAATTGTTAGAAATTGAACTCAATTTGATGATGACTTATGTTCTGGAAAAAAGGGTTTTGGTCAATTACTACGATTGTATTCCCATTGCCAGATAATTGGTGCAACAATTGAGATAACGGCGCTAACTCGTGATGAGAAAGGCCACTGGCCAGGTTCTCAAATACGATAAATGTATTAGACATTTTTTTGTCCAAAAGGGAGAGCAATTGCAAACGTTGTCTCTCGCCACCAGACAACGAAAGCAAAGTTCGATCCAGCGACAAGTAATCCAGCTTTAGTATTTTGAAGTATTCCCAAATTCTCTTTCCTTTGGGAGTGAGGTTCATATTTTTCAGTACATCACTAAGGGGACAATTAAAGGCTTCAGAAGCCGTCATGTGCCCATCTGATATATTGGCATAATACGGTTTTAGTTTTTTGCCCTGACAATCTTCACAGACAAATTCAACATCTTCCATGAAATGCATCTCTACTAATTTTACTCCTCTTCCTTCACAGCTTGAACATTGTCCCAATTCCGAATTGGGAGAAAAATGTCCTTCTTTCAAATCAAGTGACTTCGAGAGAGGTAGATTTGCAAAATGTTTTCGAACGAAAGCACCAAGATCTGTGAACGTCCCTACAGTTGAACGAGAGCTAATCTTATCAAGCGCACTGTTAATGATAATGACATCTGTGAAATCTTCGATCCCTTTTAATTTTTTAAAACTGTACTGCTCAAAACTTAGCCGAGTTCCATACACATTTTTATGAATTTCATTGGCAATGATATTTACTACAAAAGAAGATTTCCCTGTTCCAGACTCGCCATGAACCCAATTTACTACATGTTTATGAATGATCAGTTCGTCTTTAAAAATTTCTCGGACGAGTGCAGATTTGAGTTCAATCGTTTCAACCTTTTTTGGCTTCGTAATATCGATTGGAGGAAAATCATATTTCTCTTTTTTATACTTTCCTTGATAGAGAACCTTTCCTCCCATGTTTCCTGCTCCAGGTCCCATGAGAATGATTTCATCTGCTTCACTTTTTAAAAACTCTGAGTGTTCAACTAGCAAGATTGTGTTTCCCTGATCTCGCAACTGGCGCAAATACTCAAGTAGCTTTTTTTGAATCGATAAAGAGAGTCCTAAACTTGGCTCATCTAATACAAAAAGTGACTGTGAACCTTCATAAGAAAGATATTTTGCTAATAACAATCGCTGGTACTCACTCGAACTCATCGATCGAACTTTGCGCGTGTTTTTTAAATGTCCAAGGCCAATATCTACAGCTACACAATAGAGACGTTCGAGTTTATCAAAAGTCGAATTCATCTTTTCGTGCGTGATGATGTCATTTAAATCTTTTTTAATCTTTGAAAGAAGTTCGTAAGAATCTTTTAAATTTAATTTCAAAAATCTTTTATAAGTAATGTTCTCATCTTTAAGGATGAGAGTCAGATCACTTGCCTGAGGTGAAATGCGCGTTCCCTCACAAGCTTCACACAAAACTTCACTCTGCATACTTCGTGAATAGATTCGAATGTTCTTTTTATAGCGTTGCGATTTTAAATATTCAAAATAAGCATTGAATCCTTCGTAACCACCTCCACCTTCGTGTAAAAATTTCCAAATGGATTCTGGCTGGTCTTGAAAGGGAATATCGAGATCAAATCCTCTCTTCTTCGCTTCACGCATAAATTTTGGAAAGTCGTGCAAGAAATGAGAGAAACTCAAAAAGTTAATCGCCCCTTCGCGAATAGATTTTGTCGGATCTTTAACAAGTTTTTCGCGATCATAAACGAGTATCATTCCATGCCCTTCACATTCAGGACAAGCTCCCATTGCATTGAGGGGTGAAAGAGATTCTAAATGTTGAACTTTATCTTCCCTCGTTGTTTCATCACAAACCGGACATTTTAATTCTTTCGAATGATTGAATGTCCATTTCTTCTTAGACTGAAGAGCGGCCATGAGAAGCCCGCTATTTTCCGGAAGTTTAAATTCATTGAGCTTTTTTAGAACTTGATCGAGTGATTTCCCCTTAACTCTAAAAAGTTCGTACCATTCATCACTTTCCTGAAAGACAGTAATGTTTTTTCCATACGATCGTGGTGGCTCCATATCACTTGAAACATATTTGCGATAAACATCAGCGCGACAAAAAAGATGGAAGACCTCTTCATCACTATCCTTCATCCCTTTGCGAATTTTGTTTATTGTAGCTTCGATCTCCCACGTCTTATCAAAAGGTAAATGGTGAACAGGACAAACGAATCGTCCGAGTTCCATAAAGATCTTCTGCAACCTCTCATGCCCTCCTAAAACGTCGAGAGCAACAGGACGCGAGTTCAGGACAGGATTGTATTGCGGAAGGCCCCAAGCGGGTAAAACAGGATAGATGGAATCGACATCTACTGTATGAGGTATCTCCCAAAAGAATTTCATGTCGGTAGGAAGTGAATTGATGAATCGTCGTTTTGATTCAGTTAACAGCGTATGAAATGCAATCGAGCTCTTCCCTGAACCAGACGGTCCAGCGATACATGAAATTTTATTCAAAGAAATATCGAGATTGATGTTTTTTAAATTGTGAGTTCTTGCGCCACGAATCTGAATAACATTACTATTCTTTTCAGCGTTCTTCATGGCCAAATATTAGGCCCAAAAAATAAAAAAGCCCACATTTCTGTGGGCTTTCCAATATAGACAATTGAATGACAATATTATCTTTTTGAGAACTGGTATCTTTTTCTTGCACCAGAGCGTCCAGCTTTCTTTCTTTCAACAGCTCTTGGATCTCTTGTTAAGAATCCAGCTGCTTTTAGCTCAGAGCGAAGTGCTGGTTGAACTTTAAGAAGTGCACGAGCAATTCCAAGTCTGATTGCACCAGCTTGTCCAGAAATACCACCACCAGCAACATTGATAACGAAGTCAAATTTTTCAGTCAATTTAACAAGGTTTAATGGTTGGTTAACAACATAAAGGTTAGTTTCTTGCTTGAAGAAATTTCTAAGATCTCTTTTGTTGATTGTGATTTTGCCTGAACCAGAAGCTAAGTAAACTCTTGCAACAGCAGTTTTTCTTCTTCCAATTGCGTGAGCGTCGTATGATTTACCTTTTGCAGCCATTTTAATCTATCCTTTTAATTATTTTAATTTGAATTCAACTGGGTTTTGAGCAGCGTGATCATGAGATGCACCAGCAAAAACCTTAAGTTTTGTTAATTGTTTTCTTCCAAGAGTGTTTTTTGGAAGCATACCTTTAACTGCTTCAAGAATGATTAGTTCTGGGTGTTTTTCTAATTGCTCTTGAGCAGATCTTTTCTTGATTCCGCCTGTGAAATTAGTGTGCCAGAAGTATTCTTTGTCATTCCACTTGTTACCAGTGAATTTAACTTTATCTGCATTGATAACTACAACGTAGTCACCAGAATCAGTATTGTATGTGAACTTTGGGTTCAATTTTCCTCTAAGGATGTCAGCGATTTGAGTCGCTAATCTTCCTACGACTTGGTCTTGAGCATCGACCACGAACCATTTTTTGTCTGCTTCAGCTGGCTTAAGAACGAACGATTTTTGCGTATACATAACTTTCCCTTAAAGTGATCCCTTCACATAAAATTTCGCGGTTAGCGAAAAAAACACGAAGTCTAATTCAAATATAAAATGCAGAAAAATGCAAGTGTTGTCCCTTATACTGAAAAATACGGCCCTCCGTCAAGCATCTTCTTGGTAAGAATCTGCAAAAGATGAAGGTCTAAAAGAATCCAATCGAAAGATGGAATCGACCCACTGAGTCGCGCGCCAGGTCCGGATATGTCTTTCTTTTTAACTTAAATCCATAATCAAAATCAAGTGAACCAACTTGAGTTAAAAACTTTAGTCCTGCCCCAACTGAAGTGCGTAGGTCTAAAGGATCGAACTCATTGACGAAAATTCGGCCGGCATCGAAAAAGACACCTAATTGAAGGAAGTCATTAATGTTGTAGCGGGGTTCGAATTTAAAGGCCGTAAAGTAGGCTTCGTTTTGAACCACGACCTCTCCAATCGGCTGGCCGTTCTTTAAACGGTTGATCTCGCCTTCATCATATCCACGAATTTCATCATATCCATCTAAACGAAAGACCTTGATACTCGGAATGTATCCTTGTGTTCGTACTTGACCGTTGTCGTATGTACCAATGATGTCCTGAGCGAAATTTTTTTGATATCCGCCGGCCAATGAAATTGCGAGTACGAAATCGCCCATTGGATAATAAAATTTATTGCGACTGATGACCTTAATAAAGTTCACTTCCAGATCTGCTTGTTTCATTGATCCAAAACGATTGTTCGCCCATTCAGAAGAGAGAGTGAAGAATGCTCCTTTCTTAGGATTGATCGGATCATCTCTAAAATCGAAGGAAACTGTTGGCGTAATACCACCAATGGAAAAGTTATCATTATCCTTATCTTCAGTAGCATCGAACGTTGAAATGCGCTCGAACTGATAGCTTATAGATGAGGTGAAATGCTTGTTGAATGTTTTAGAAATTTGCGGAGAGATACGGAAAATATCCGCATCGAATCCGTAGAAGCGCGTTCTTTGTAATGAAGAAGAAAGTTCGAATTCTAATTGCGTATTGATGATTCCATGAAAAATGTATGGATCAACAAATGTCGCCTTCGCCAGATACTCTAATCGTTTTTTATCATCTATGCGACGTCTCTCATCGAAACCATCTAAGTTGAAACGTTGGTTGGCCTGTAAACGTAAAGATGCCGATTGGTTCATCCCACCAATATTGTTGTATGAAATTCCTGTTGAAAGTTTTGCTCCAAGATCAGTTCGATATCCGCCCGCAACTTCTACTTGTCCAAAATCTTTTTCTTTTACCTGAATGACGAGATTCGTTTTAGGGCAGCTCACTTCCTCAGCTTCGTACATCATATAGGGAGTGATTCTTAAAGTAGAAAAGAGGCCGGTACTTGAAAGCTTTTGCCTGATAACTTCCAATTTTTCAGGTGTGATCAAATCACCTTGAACAAGTTCTATTTCCCTGTTGATAACTTCAGATTTAGTTTTAACATTTCCATTAATTTTTGCTTCATGAAAACAAATCTTACGATCTAAAATAATCTCTGGGCTCAATTCAGCAGTTGAATCTGTTAAGTTATAAACTAAGAGTCCTTCACCATTCATGTTAGCAATAGAAGCAAAGTAATATCCCAAGCTTTGAAAATGCACGATACTCTTCCGAAGATCGCTTTCAAGTTCAACAACATTAAGAGGAGCTCCCTCTTTATTAGCAATTGCCCCTTTAACACCGGCCTGCATGTCTTCAGGAACATTTTTAAAAAGAACAGTCTTTAAAATAATCTGCTGCTTTTCTGAAATTCCGTATTCGATCTGCAGAACACCTTCTTCTTCATTAGTAATCACTCTTGGTTTTGAAACGTCTGCGTACACAAAACCACGTGAGAGATATTCTTTTTTTAGAATGTTGGTGAATTCATCGTAGAAGACTTTGTCGTAAAAACCACCCTCGGCTAGCGTAGAAGCATTTTTTTTGAAAAGATTCATAAGCTCGCCGCTTTTCACCGAAGTGTTTCCGCGGAAACTGATATCTTTTACCCTGACTTTTTTTCCTTCCTCTATAACAAAGAAAAAGTTTTTGATGAGTTGCTTTTCTTGATCTGTACCTTCATTTTGATAAGAAGAAACTTTCGTATTGTAATAACCGCCAATTTCATAAACATCTGTCAAATAGCTTGCCAGCTCTTCGCGATCAATTTTACCAAAATCATTTCTAATCTTATCCAGAATTTTAGTTCGTAACTCTTGGTGGGAGAAAACTCTGTTTCCTTGAAAAGCGAGATTCAATCGACCGTGAGTCACTAAATCCGCCTTTATGATTATGTTTGTTTCTGTTCCGGCCACTTCTGTTTTTAGATCGGCATTGAAATACCCAGAGTTGAAAAGCTCTTTAGTAATCGCATCAACCTTAATTTTTAAGGCCAAATTATCATAAGGTTTGCCTATCAGATCATTAAAATTATTTCCGTAACGTTTTTTGGCTATTTCATTAGACCAGTCAATCCTTCTAAGTATAGCTCCCTTCGCTGGAATAATTTCTGCCCATGCGCTTGCGCAAGAAATGAAGATCATCAATGTGAAAAAGATGAATCGCAATTTCAAAACGACCACCTATATTTTAAATCGGCACCAAGTGAACTCGGTGTATTCGTGTTTTCACTTTCTGTTGGTTTCATTTCATAGACGCCTTCAACAGAAAGATTTTTATTAATGTTGAAATTGACATTCATCTCCTGCTTCTGCTCAAGCGAGCCACCTACGGTGCTTGAGAGAGATACATCAACTTTGTTTGTAACTTGTTTATTGATTTTAATTTTTGTAGCTGATTTTAATCTACTCGTGCTTGAATCACTAACTGCCGCTTTACCTTGAATGAGTGTCGATTCGTTTTCTTTGAATTCTGGTTGCACGCTCAGTTTAAGACCTAACGTCGAGTTTAAATCTTCATTAATCTTTAATTGATCAACCAGTAGGGTACCAATACCTACGGTCGTTACGAACTTTCTGTCACCTGCTTCTAAGTTTTTCGACATGTCGGATGTAACACCAAAAGTAATAAGTGAGAGCAGATCTTCTTTTGAAAGTGCAGGCTCGGATGATAAATCTACGTTCACCTTAGAAATATTTCCGGAGAGGTCCAGCTTCATATCGTATTCGTTGATCTTAGAAACACCTGTGAACTTTAAGTCTGATAAACGGTTTTTTCCTCGATCGCGTATTTCAACGTAACCCTGGCTTAGGGCAAAGTCATGTCCTTTGAATTTGAATTTACTTAAATTTGGCACGATCTCTAATCTTGTATTTAATTCAGGGGCCATAACGTCGCCGGTAGCCTGACCATTTCCTTTGAAATAAACTTCGGCCATATTATTCTTCAAAACTAATGGATTTAAAATATCAAACGCCAGATTCACATCGAGGAAAGCTTTTTTCCCGCTCAAGTCTTTCTGCGGGAGATATTTTTTGTATTCATCAATTGTGACCTTTCCTTCTTTTGTGAAATCTGTCGGATCATCCAAAAATTCACCATGCAGGAAAAAAACCTTTCCAATTAATTTATAAGGGAGGTCTGTTCCTGAAAGTGTCCCCGTGCTACTGACAAGAACGTTGGATTTTTTAAAAAGTGGGATCGTTGCTCTATCTATACGATAGTCTAAATTAATTTGAGGATACAGATCATCAAAAAGAAAGCGCCCAGTGACACGAATATCACCCTCACCATAATTCCCTGTTAGTTTCGTTAATTCGTAAATCTCACCTTTTTTAATAATGTTAAATTGCATGTCATTAAAAAAGCCGGGAAGATTTCTTAGTTTCATTGAAAGTTTATCTGTCCCAATGGCAAATTCTTTTACTTCAAACTTTTTTTCAAGCACAACTTGATTACTGCCTTTGATGACACCAACTGCCCTGTCTACAAAATCAGAAACGAACTCCAGGAGATTAGCTTTAATTGAGAAGCGCTGATCAAGTGCAATCACACCGTTGGAAATATTTCTGCCTTTGCTGACAAAAAAATCTTCACCATCTCTAAATCTTAAATCCCAAACTTTAACATTACCCTCATCGACTTCGATTTTGTTATAGCGTGGGTCGACACTCATATCGATGTTGCCTTTTTTCAAATTCAACTCAGCAACATTCAATACAAACTTACGAACCCCCTCTCCATTCAAGCTGATTTGGGTGTTGAGGTCAGCTTTGATTTTTCCAGAAATACTTTTTTCACTAATGTTATGTCCTGAAACAATTCCCAGAATCTCGCGGATGTCTGCGGTCTCAATTGATGCTTTCGTAGCAGTCATTCCGGTTTTTATTTTAAGTAAAGAATCCAATTTGATTTTACCACCCAACAGACTCGCATTGGTTACGACATCGTCTGAGTTAACATAAAAGAGCGCATTGGAAGATGAGGCCGGGACGTTACCAATAAATGCATTTGCCAATCTCAATTTGAATCGAGAGTTAAAGTCATCAGTGGTTCCGTTGCCGTCGAAATCCAGAAAGAGATCTCCATCATACTCAAAGTTGAGTCGACGATAGACGCCGAAGTCATTTAAACGAAGTCCTTGAGCAGCACCATTGAGTTCAATATAATTATTGGCCAGACTCAAACTTACGTTGGCCATCATTTGCCCGCGTGCTTTATTAAGTTTAAGTTGTTTGAAATTAAGATGATTATTACTTAGTGAAAAACGGGAGAACAGTCGATCTGCTTCTTCATCTCCAATTTTAATTTCACTCCCGCGAATTGTTCCTTCAATTTTTAAATCTTCAACTGCATATCCCCCTTTAATGGTGACGTTTGAAGTGAAGTTAAACTCTGGCATGATTGGCGTCTTTAGCTTTTTAAAAACAAGTGCCATCATCTGACGGGCATCTTTGAAGGTTGCCTTTACAAGATTTAGACGTAAGTCCATTCCTTTTTTATCTTCAAAATCAAGTGTGCCTTCAGCATTGTAATTAGTTTGATTTAAATTTCCTTCCAATTCATCGATTGTGATTCGTAAGTCAGCAAGAGAGAATTGAAACTTTGCTTTTGCTTGACCGAAATGAAGATCGAGTAGCGAGAAATTTTGCCAATCAACAACGAAATCAAATTGCACATCATTCATGGGGCCAGAAATATGCATTTGTGTAGGACCCATTCCTGTCAAATCAATCCCTGCGATCGGGCCGATAGTTTTGAGATCAATTTTTGAATTATCAACAAAAACGTCGATCTTACCGTTGCCCAATTTTCCTTGGGCCATTAATGCTGTATTTTTGCCGTTTATAGTTGCATTGAAGCTTAATGAATTGTCGTTGTGAATTGTTGCAATAGTTTTAGTTAACTCAAAACCCGTGTTTTTTAAAACATCTTTCTGATTAGGTTTACTGGCCGTAAGGCGAAAGTTTTTGACAGTCGCACGATCATCAATATGAAAGCTTGCTTTAGTAGAATCGAGTTTAACATCTACATCACCGCTCACAGAGAATTTTAGTTTGTCCAAATCTTCTCTGAGATAGTGAAGAAACGTATTGCTGAACGCATCTGTTAACCTTAGTTTTAAGTGAAAATCGGTAAACTTCATCGGATTGATATCAAAAACAGCATGACGTTGTTTTAAGATATATTTTTCCGGACCGTTAGTAGCTGTGAGTTTTTCTACGCTGATGAGCGATTTCTTTTTCCTCACCTCTCCGGTAACTTTTTGCAGTTCTATCCAAGGTGATTTGTACTCGTTGGCATTGAAGTTTATAGATAGATCGGGATTTGTTATCCGACCTTCAATTTTCGCCTCAGCTTTCACCTGGGCCTTCATCGGTAGAATTTCTTGAGGGATGTGGGGAATTTCTTCAAGTACTTCTTCCAGCAATCCCTCAATAGCACTTTTTCCATCGACCACAAGCCAACCCTTATCATTCTTAAAAGAAGCTTGCGCAGAAATTAGATTACGCCCTTTTTTTATCTGTAGGTCCTCTATCGTCCAAACATTTTTTTCTACAAGGATAAGTGCTTTGACCCCATCTGCTTTTATAAATGGTTTTGTTTTGTTTTCAGTTTGAATGGCAAGCGAGCCCAGGTCAGCTTTTAAACGAATCTGTCTTTTTTGAGGAGCGAGTTTCAAATCATTAACGAAAAACTTATGACCATCAATCTGTGCATCTATGCTTTGAAGCGCAAGAATGTTCAAACGCACAGGAATTTGATCGAGGAGTAGTTGATAGTCATTAAAAATTTTAGCCGGATCAATTTTTTCAATATCCAGATCTTCTTCACTTTTCTTAAATATATTTAAATTGAGGCTTCCGCGATTGAGATAAGCTTCTTCGATTACAAGATTGCTCGACAAAAAACTAGAATATGTAAACGTCACTCGCAAAGCTTCCGCATTTAAGCGCACCGCTAGTAGGTTTGGATCTTCTTTTTCCATGACAACATTTTTAAATGTCGTTGATAATGGAAAGAGTCTAAACTCAACACCAGTAAAACTAAGTTTCGCTCCAATTTTTTTTGTGAGTATTTTAGATACACGAACTGAAATATCTTTTGAAAATTCTTCTGAATGTATAAATCTCCAACCACCGTACAACACGATCAAACTGAGCACCATGAATGCTAGTAAAATCTTGTTAAATAGCTTCACTTTCTTTTAACCTTTGGTGGACAAGTCTATAGCTGGGATTACGTTTATTTATTTTAGCAAAGAGTACGTGGGCCTGTTTGATCCTTTTCAATTTTAACAAGGCTTCCGCTTTTAAATATTCAAAGGCCATTAGTTCTGAATCCAGCAATGGCTCTTTTTCCAAAACATCATCAACATAATCAACAACAGCATAAAAGTTTTGCTTCTCGAATAATGATTGAGCACATGTGAACTCAACACTCGCTCGTGTTCGTACATCTGTTATCAGAGGTATTAAACGTTCGCCTAGCATTTTTACAACTTCATCCATACCAAGCAAACTGAACGCTACGATCATATCTACGCCTTTCGACAATAGTTCCTTTTCAGTAATATCTCGAAGGACAATCATTACTTTTCTTTGTTCATCACTCGTAGGATTCAACTCTCCAGATATAACTTCCAATGCTAATTCATCGTAATTCACTTTAAAGTTTTGCGAAGGACTTGCTGCACTCGCTTTTTTCACTACTATTTCTATTTTTACATTTTTAGAATGCAGGAACTTGGAAAACTTATCGATGAATTTATCTTTATTCGTTTCTTGGACATGTTTATTGAGTTTTAAAAACAACTCTTCGTCATAGTGAAAATTCAGAATATATTCATAAAGAAGCTTCCATTCTTCTGTTGAAAAACGATCTAGGCCGACAAGATGCTGCTTCAGAAAATTTTTATTTTCTCTCCATTTTTCTGGATGTAGTGAAAGAAATTCCCAATGAGCATTAACATCGACTTTTGAACTCGCACAATTTCCCTGTACGATTGCGGCTTCAATCTCATGGAAATTTAATTTTCCTAATCCATGAGCTTTTAATTCAGCAATGAACATTTGAAGATGAGGAATGCGTTTCAATTTTACGAGGTGATCAATAGCAAGCTGAGCGTATTTTTTTGCGAGTTTTACTTTACCGATCTTAAGGGCCTGCTTCCATAATTTTGAATTAATTCTGTAGCAATACTCCTGACGAAAATCTGAATCCATTTTTTCGTAAATTTCTATCAAAGTTGATTCATCTAAATTTTCCGCACGCTGAATTTCAACTTCAAGTATTGAAGCAATTGCGGTCCAGTTCTTATCAAAAAGAAGCTGATTGATGTGATCCAAACTCAACGTGAAAATTCCTTTTTTCAAAACACTTAAGTTATTGAGATTATTTTTATTTTAACCTGAAATGAAGATTAGATTGAGGAACAAAAAAGGGGGCAAATTAAGCCCCCTTCATTATTAACTGAGTAAAAAACTTTTAGGCCTATTTTTTATCAACGTTAGCACGTTCGATGTATTCACCTGTACGTGTGTCGATTTTCAAAAGTTCACCTTCTTTGATGAAGAGTGGAACTTTTACTTGAAGACCAGTTTCCATAACAGCTTTCTTCGTAGCACCTGAAGCCGTATCACCTTTTAGTCCTGGATCAGTTTCAGCAACTTTAATGAAAATGAAGTGAGGATGTTCGATCGAAATTGGACGACCTTTATAGTAGAGAACTACTACTTTTGAACCTTCCATTAGGTAGTACTTATCATCACCAATTTGGTCATTAGTTAAGTGAATAGTCTCGTAGTTTGATTGATCAAGGAAATTAAATCCATCTGGGTCAGAGTAAGTGTACTCCACTTCTTTTTCCTCAAGATCCGGTTTTGTTACGTTTGTAGAAACTCCAGATTTCCAAGTTCTCTCGATAACCTGACCAGTTTCAAGATTTTTGATTCTAGCTGTAACGAAAGCAGAACCTTTACCTGGGTTAGTAAAATCAGATTTCAAAATGACATAAGGTTTACCCTCAACTTCAATTTTTAAACCCTTCTTCAACTCAGTTGTGTCGTACATAGATATTCCTTTTTTTAAAAAAGCTGAGATTTAACAGCTGTGAGATATGCGAGCTTGCCTAGGCCCTCCATTATGATGGTTGAGGCCTTAGCAGTCAACTTAGTTTGCCTGAACTCTTCGCGTCGATGAGTATTACTGAGGTGAACTTCGATGACTGGAATTTTTAAAATTTGAAGAGCGTCAAAAAGGGCAACACTAGTGTGCGAGTAGGCTCCAGGATTGATAATAAGCGCTTGAAAATCCTGAGCATGAGCAGCTTGAATCCGCCCAACGAGTTCGCCTTCAATATTGGATTGATACCATTCAAGTGAAACTTGATCTGATTTTAAATTCTCTTCTGTGAATTGTTTAATTTGATCGAGGGTTAACGAACCATAAATTTCTGGCTCACGAGTGCCCAACATGTTGAGGTTCGGCCCATTAATGATGAGAAATTTTTTTGATTTAGTGTTCATAGGGGGAAATTATCAAAGACGAGATTGATAATCCAGTGCTCTTTTTTGAATTCTTTGCAGGAAGAGATTAAGCTTTTCCTCAATCTTCTCTTTATTCTTATCTAGCTTTTGAGGCTTTGTTGCTTCGATTTTTGGTTCTTCTACAATGACAACTTCTTCTTCACCTAGAGTTTCGTCGAGTATACTCATCAAGTGTTTACGACCCTCTTCTTCTGAAATTGTATTTTCTTCAAGCGGGATTAGTGTTTTTGGGTGAAGTTGGACTATGTGTTCTTCAACAGCACCTTCTTCTTTTTCTTCTTCAACAGCTGTTTCCGCAAATTGCTCTTCAACTTGTTTTTCAATGCCCATGAGAGATTTGATTTCCGCAATCTTCTCAATAGTTTTTTTATCATTCGGATTGAGCGCAAGGATCTTTTCTAGAACTTCGAGAGCTTTTTCGATGTGACCTTGACCACAATAAAGATCTACGAGTGTGTGAGTAACAAGTGGAACATCTTTTTTAGCCGATTCTGTCGTCGTGAGATCTTCAAAATGTTCTGTTTCATGTTCATCGAAATTTAATTTCACTTCAAACTTTCGTTCGGGTTCAGCAGCAACAATTGGAGCTTCAATTTTTGGCGAAGTTGACTTTAAAACTGGCTCAGCTTTTTTTAGATTCCACTGCTCATAGGGATCTTCTGCTTTTTCAAGTCTCGATTTGTCTTTACTTAAATCAAGAGCTAACCAATCATCAAAATCGGTAGGATCAGATGAAGGTTTTACTTGCAGTTTTTCAACGTCAAATCGGTGTGTGTCCGAGTATTGGTCATTATGTTGTGATGAAAGTTCTTCATCAGCGATCACGATAGGTTTATGAACTGGCTTATATTGGCTTTCTATAAAGTTTTCAAGCATTGTTACTTGAGCTGCAATCTCTTTATCGCGAGGATTAATGAACAGAAGATACTTGTAAGTTTCTAATGCTTCTTCTTTATGTCCTAATTCCAAACAAATGTCGGCAAACAATTTTTGCAATCGGATATTATCTCGATTCCCTTCAACTAATGGACGCAAAGTTGTGTATGCAAGATTAAATTGCTTGAGATCAAAATAGCAAAAGGCCATACCAAGATAGCCCATGACATATGAAGGATGAAGTCGAATTCCTTGTGAAAGGATATCCATTGCTTTATCAGTCATTCCAAATTTTCTATAAGCTTCCGCAAGAGGAGCAAACACGCGCGAGCGCGGATTCTTTTCGTACTCACTTTGGTACTTTAAAAAGAGCGGTGATAAAAGTTGCTGTTTGTCTCTACTCATTTGGGGACATTAACCTCGGTCTACAAGGCCAGCTTCTTCCTGATTGATAATTCTCGGAGTGAGGAAAATGATAAGTTCTTTTTTCTCTGTATCCGGGTTGTACTGAGTTCTAAACAACCAACCAACCAGCGGGATATCTTTTAAAAATGGAACACCCGAGTGGCTTTCAGTGTTGATGTAAGTATAAATACCACCGACAACAACTGTTGCTCCGTTATCAACCAGAACTTGTGTTTTAACAACACGCTTAGTTTCAGCACGTGGTTGGTTTTGACCAACAAGCGCACCAAGTGAATCTTTTTGAACACTAACATCCAATGAAATCGAACCTTCGTTCGTAACTTGTGGTGTAACAGAAAGATTGAGTTTTGCTGTCTGCGGAGAATAAGTAACAGTGCTTCTACCCTGCTCAATAACTTGAACGATGTAATAGAAGTTTTCATCCTGTGTAATTTCCGCTTTGACGTTGTTTTTAGTAATGACTTTAGGAGATGAGATAATTTTCGCTTTTTGCTCACTCTCCATTAAATTCAATCGGAAATCGAGATTCACTAGACGATTAAACTTACTGATAGTTAAACCAAAAATATTTCTGTCTAATGATGGTGCTGTACTAAAAGTAAAAGCACCCAAAGTTCCGTTTGCTTCATCTGGACGAGAAGATGGATCAAAAATTGGATCATAACCAAAGCCTAAACCATTCTCGAGACCAATTTCTTTTGTATATCTCTCTGTCACTTCAACAATTTTAGACTCAATAAGAACTTGTGGAGTTTGCGTATCGAGAAGTTCAACAATCTTTTTTACTTTCTCAATAACCTCATTCGTGTCTTTTACGATAAGTGAGTTTGTACGAGTATCCTTTAAGATTTTACCTCTATCTTTCGTCGAATATTCACTCACGATTTTGAGTAGATCATCAATACTTGCAAAGCTGATTGGAAAAACTTTTGTTAAAATTGGCTCTTGCTCTTTTGCCGCGGCTTTTGCTTTTTTGATCAATTCTTGTTCTTTCGTTGCACTGTCGAGAGAATTCACAACGAGAATCATCCCGTTTTTAGTTGCTACAAGTTTATTGAGAGTGAGAACAGTATCGAGGGCCTGATCCCAAGGAATGTCATTAAGGTTTAGAGAAATGGGATCTAACTTTCGCACATCTTCTGTAATGATGATGTTAAAACCAGAAGTTTCCGCGATCATTTTTAAAATATCTTCTGGTTTGACGTTCTTCAAGTTCATCGTAATTTTTTTACCGATGTACTTTTTTCTTCCAGACATTGTTAAGTTTTCCAGAATATCTTCAACAGTATCTGACTTTGGAATGTTCAAACGAGCAGCTTCAGAAGTTGGAATTTCAGCAACTTTATCTTGATACGTTTTTCCTTCATCTGCCTTAGTCTGAGAAAAAACACCAAAACGATTTTCGATTTGCAACACGACTCTATTTGGTTTTCTCACTAGAACAGAACGAACATTATCTCTCAACTGAACTGCAATACGAATATCGTTCTCTGATTTTGGCTTTTTGTAAGCCTTAACGAAAACAACACCACCGCTAAATTCTGATGTATCGAATGCACGCATAACTCTTTCTGTAGCTGTTACATTCGTTAAGTCGATAATAATTTGTTTGTCTTCTTTAACCTGAAACTTTGAAGCCTTCACTTCATTCGAATCAAAAATGAGTTCGAGCTCGCTCGTTTCTCCTTTTTGAGTAAAGTTAATAGCTTTCATCTCTTCTGCCATAGCAAAGTTTGCTAACAGAAGGCCGATGACGGTAATAGATTGAAAAAATCCTTTTTTCATATAACTCATCCCTAAGTCACATCTATATTTTTCTGAGACTTACATCAAGTATAACATTAAAAAGAATTTTGGTTGCAAATTAAGATCAAAAAATAAGTTGAGTGAATTAGTCGTTAGATACTGGAATAACTGTTTCGAGATACTCATCCTGATCATAAACGTTACGAATTTTTTCAACAAGAACGACACCACCCGGAAGGATGGCCTTTACTTCAGCTCCATTAGGTCCGACCCGCATACCCTCTTTTAGGTAATATGTATTGTTGTCTGTATCGCCTTGGACTTTGGCCATTGCTCGTCTTTCTGCTCCGATCATGATTCCGACGATGCGGATGCTTTCTATTGGCTTACTTTCAATTGAACCGATAATGTTTGTAAAATAGCCGTCGCTAATACCTTTTCTTAAAGACGATTTCTTTTTATTGATTTTTCGTTTGAAGGGATCACGGAGATCCAACGGATTTTTTACTAGGGTTTTTCCTTTAAAAGGAACAGCCTCACCGTTGCTTTGTCCGAAAGCTTCTCCTGCACACAACAAACAAAGAATTAAAAAATATTTCATTATACTTCTTCCTTCTTGGCCCTTCCTCTCGGAGCAGGTTTAGCTTCTTTAAACTGACTTTCAATCTGGTTAATACCACGATCTTCTTTATAGTTTATGTTGTAACGATAGGCTTCAAGCACAAACTCACCGCTAATTAATTGGAACTTACTACGTTGAGGTTGTTCCAATTTTTGGAATGACATTTTACCAACGTTTAAGATTCTCTTATTCTCAGAAATTTTCTCGAACATAATGAGAAATTGAAGATAAGTAGCTTTCGCCTTAAAACGATATTGTCTCGCTAGATAAAATCCACGGTCTACTTCAGTCTCAGGACTGATGCTGACTTCTTTAATATTCACGTCATCAGCAATTTTTCTTAGTAATCCAATGTTTTCAGTATCAGAAATCTCACTTGGTAGTAACTGTTGAGTTCTTTCAATTTCAATTGCTACTTTTTCAATTTTTTCTTTGGCTTCGTTGATGTTTTTATAGAAATTGGCAATTTCACGTTTTGTTTTTTTATTTCTGACTAGTTCTTGTTGAACGGCTTCTTGTTGTCCAATAACACTTGAATAACGTTCATCACTTTCCATATAAAGGTTGAACATATTGAACAACGCAAAACCAATGATGACCCAATGAATGTTTTTTAATAACTTTTCCATTAATTGGTTCTCATGTCGTAATTGACGACCTTGCCTTTCAGTTCGAATACTTCAAATGTAGTTTGTACTCCATCGATGAGATCTGTTTTATTCTCTTGTTTTGAGGGAGTAATTGTTCCACCGAAATAAGGTGAATCGTTTACCGCTGAAATAAACTCGCCGATTGCACGGGAAGAAAATGATGCACCAGAAATAGTGATTTCATTTTTCTCATTGATTACAAGTTCATTAAACCATAGATCTTCAGGAATACTTCTTGCGATTTTTTCCAGAATTTTTTTAGGATTAGTTCTGTTCTTTAGAATCTCTTCTACTTGAGCAGAACGTGAACGGAGTTTACTTTCTTGGATCTTATAAGCTTCAAGCTGAGACTTGATGTTTGTGTCCTTTCCAATCTCTGCTTTAATTTTTGCATTTTCAGTATTAAGAGAGGCTAATTGCGCCTCAGCTTCAGTAAATTTGTCGTTCAAAGAATTCTCTAAAAACATTCCAGGGATATAATAAATGATCATAGCAATGCCAACCATCTTCAGGTTGATTGCGTTGAGATCAACTCCGAGTACGGTCGGCAGCTTTAGAGGTTCTTTTTTCTCGAGTAAGTTTAACTCAATCATTTAGCAAGACTCCTCATTGCTAAACCGATGGCCACAACCCCTTTGTATGAAATATCATTCAAATCAGCTTCATCTATATTGTTTTTATTAAAAGTCATTGCAGAAAACGGATTAAGAATGTGAACTTCTGTTTCTAAAAGTTCTTGAAGCGCTTCTGCAAACCCTGGTAACTGGACGCTTCCGCCAGTTATCACACATCCATCAAAAGTTTCTTCAGATGTTGAACTAATCCAGAAATCCAATGTTTTTTTCAATTCAGTAAAGAAGCTGTCCAATACTTGATTAATGAGCTCAACAATCTCTTCTGGAATATTACCACTGCCGTCGCCATAAATTTTTAAACTTTCAGCTTCATTATAGTTAACACCCATCTGACGCTGAATTTCTTCTGTTATTGTAAGACCACCAATAGCAATCTCTTTGAAAAAAACTAAAACGCCATTTTTATAAATCATAAAATGGGTTTTCTGAGCACCAACGTCCATTAGGATCCACGTTTTACCGCGTACCTTAATTTCATCTCCAAACACCGCTTCGATTACATTTAAAGTAGCGGCTGCAGACATATCCACGATTTTTACACGTAGGTTCTGACGTTCAACAATTTCTTTAAAGTTAGTGACGAGTACTTTCTTAGCAGCGCCAACAATGACGTCAACACCGCCCCCTTGGTTTTCACCAACTATACTAAAAGAGATATTCCCTTCATCAATTGGAAAAGGAAGATATTGTTCCATTTCCCATGTAACTTGATCTTCAATTTCTTCAACCGCACCACCTGCGAGCTGCAATCTCTTGATGAGGGTATTTGGTCCAGTTAATCCAATGCAGGCAAACTTATTTGAAGAATTGAGCTTTTCAAGACCTACTTGCAAAGCTTTTAGAATTTCATCTTCTTTTTGAATTTCATCTTCAATGATTGTACCTTCTGGCAAATCAACGGATGTGAAACGATTAACCTTAAATTGGTTATCGCCAACTTTAGAAACTTCAGCAAATTTAATGGCACTCATCCCGATATCAATGCCAATCAGTCCCTTGGGTCCGACTTGAAACATCTCCCCAACTGATTCTTTGATACCTTCAATGATATTCTTAAGATCCAAAATTAATCATCCCATAAACGCGTTATGATTAATTATACAGTTATTAAATGATTAGTTTCAAGGAATATATGCCATGAGCATTCGATAGAAATCTGGAAGGAAAATCTGAACGGATGCTACAACTATTATGAATGGTCCAAATGGAATGTGATTCTCTCTTTTCATAATTTTTATTGCAATTAAAAGCAGTCCTATCAGAGCTCCTAGGAAACAACTCAAAAAAATATTCTGCATGACCATGATTGGACCTAGAAAAATTCCAAGAGCACCATAGAGTTTAATATCTCCGCCACCTAAGCCAACCTGGCCTTTGAGTTTATAAAATATCCAGCTAACTAATAATGGAAAGCCTAATCCTAAAAGCCCCCCAATTAAGCCTTTCATCCATTCACCTTGCAATACGGCCATAATCCCAAAGAGTGCAGCAAGATAAATATTGATCGAATCAGGTAATATCTGATGTTTTAAATCAATTACAAAATGAACGAGAAAAGCGCAGAAGATGCTAAAAAACATAAAATACTGTGTGATGCTCGTTAGATTTAATTCATGAGGCATGAGCAATATGCTTGCGACGGCCGAAATTATTTCGATTAGTGGATAGAGTGGAGAAATTCTAGACTTACAGCCCGAACATTTTCCTTTAAGAAATAGGTAGCTGAGTACCGGGATGTTCTCCCACCATGTTATAACTTTGTTACAAGTTGTGCATGAAGATCTCGGAAAAGCGATGTTTATGTTTCGTGGCAGTCTATAAATGAGAGCATTTAAAAAGCTTCCAATCATCGCACCAAACAGTCCGAAGAAAAAAGTAATCATAATTAATCCAAACTTTTTGTGCGAAAAATATTAAGCAAAATCACCATGAGAAACGAGAGATAAAATAAAGCATATGCATTTGTGGTTATCAAATATTCTGTTGAAACACTCTGCTTGTATAAAACAAAATCCTTCAGGTTCAGCCTATAGAAATTTGGTATCAAAACTGAAGAGCACTTAATAACCAAATCAAAAAACAAAGAATTTTTAGTAAAAAATAACTTTGATGTTTCATTTAATGCATGTCCAGTAACAAAGACGCTTAAAGAGAGAATCACAGAAAGTGCAGTATTAGTTATAAGTGAAAAGAGGACTGCAAATGACATGATGAAAATTGCTTCAATTAAAGAGAAGTAAATCGTCCACACAAATAATTTCTGCCACTGACCTCCGAAGAACAAATAAAGCGAACAGCTGAGAATACCCAAAACCAGAGTATTGATAAGAAGCACAGATGAAAGCCCAATCATTTTTCCAAATAAAAATGACGTTCTTGAGATTGGTCTAGAAATGACCATATATATAGTTTTCTGCTCAATCTCTTTAGCTAAAAGTGTCGAACCAATAAAGATTGAAATGACCAGATTCGAAAGAGACATTATTCCAAAGCCCACATCTAATGCGACCTTGGTTGGTGCTCCATACGCAAACTCCGAAGCCACATAACTTAGTACGAGTAATCCAAATCCTAAAAACAAAATACTCAGCATGACTTTGCTTCTATAGACTTCAAGGAAAGTATATTTTGAGACAACCAGCAAACTTTTCATTGTTTAATCTTGTAGATAATTTCTTCTAAAGTTAGTTTATCTTTTTCAACTTCTATAATGTTGATATTGGCTTTAATGAGATCCGTTAAATATTGATTTTTTTCCGATTCACGTATTTTTTCGACAGCTAATTTGTCATTTTCCATATAGCTGACAGTGTAAAAATCATTTGAATTTTTATGAATCAATTCATCAATTGAACCCTCATAAATCAACTTTCCTTTTTCAATGAAAACTACTTTATTACAAATTTGTTCAACATCAGCGACGATATGACTGCTGAAAAAAATTGTCACACCTTGCTTGTTTAACTCTGAGAGAATACTTTTAAAATCCTTTCTCCCCATCGGATCAAGTCCAGAAAGGGGTTCATCAAGAACAAGAAATTCCGGTTCGTGAAATATAGCGCTGACAAAACCTAGTCGCTGCTGCATTCCTTTTGAATAACCTTTGATTTGTCTATCAAGAGCATGATTAATGGTAAGTCGCTCAGTCCATTTCTCTATTCTGGTTTTAAGTAATTCCTTGTTTAATCCGTTCAATTTTCCAGTGTAATTTAAGAACTCTCGACCCGTGAGGTGTTGATAAAGATACGCCCTCTCTGGCAAATATCCTATTTTAGAGCGAATCGATACATTCGTATTTCCCAATGAAGAATCAAAAATGATTTCGCCACTCGTTTGTTTGCTAAAATCCATCAGACATTTGATTAACGTTGTCTTTCCGGCGCCATTCGCTCCTAGAAATCCAACTAAATCACCTTTCTGGATCGAGAAACTAACATCAGACAAAGCGTAATGTTCTTTTTCCCAAAAGTTATTTTTAAATTTTTTTGAAATTTTTTCGAAAGTAATCATTTATATGGCTATTATATATGATGTATGAAAAATGCAAATACATCACATAACCTCATTTCCATTTTCTTTATCATTGCATTTTTGTCAGGCTCCATCTACTTCAAGTCTCTCAGTGATAAACCACTCCTTGTCGTTTCTAAGCAAGACTCTACACTCAATCTTGATTATAAAATCTGGGAGTTTTTTCATATTGGTCAGAAACGACTGATCTCTTCTCTCATGTGGATTTCGACAATTCTGGAAAGCGACGTTGATCACTACAAAAAGCGCGATTTAAATAGCTGGATGTTTATCAGGTTTCAAACAATATCTATGCTTGAACCGATGTTTTATGAAAATTATGCTTTCGGAGGTCCATATCTTTCAATCGTTAAAGATGACCTTCCAGGTGCTAGCATCATCTACGACAAAGGATTAAACTTATACCCTAATGATTTTTCTCTTCTTAGAGATGCCGGCTTCCATTATTATTTTGAACTAGGTGATTTCGATAAAGCTTATCCAATTTATAGAAAACTCCGTTCATTTAAAAATGTTTCTCCTAGTATGATAGCCACTATGGCCAGGTTGGAATCTCGCGAGGGAAGGCTTGAAGATGCATTTGAAATACTACTTACTCGTTACAATGCTATTGAGGATAAAGACTCTGCCGTAGCAAAGAAAATATTTTACTATTTATACTCAATAAAATCTGAAATGGATTTAGAGTGTCTCAATGCTAGAGACTCAAACAGAAAGTGCCAGCTTAATGATCTTGAAGGAAATCCTTATGTTCTGGAAAAAAATATTTTTCGAGCATCGAAGCCTTGGACCCCTTTTAGGACGAAGAAAAAGAAATAAAAAAAGGGTCTGCTAAGCAGACCCTTATCTTTTGGCTATGCAATTTTAAACCAGATTAAAAACCACCAGGAGCATTCACTAAGCTTTTTGCTTCTGTGATTGTCCATTTATCCATTAAAGCAGCTGAAATGTTACCAACAGCGCCTGCAGTAAATGTTGTGGCCGTAGTAGCAGTTGCAGGTAAATCTGAAGATGCTGGAACCGCTGCAGCACCCGACTTTAAGTGAGTTGTTGTTGGAGGCAAGTGAGAAGCTGATGTACAAGTTGTACGTAAAGCTACTTCAGTTGTATAACCAGCAGTGAATCCAACTCTGTAATATCCTCTTGGAGTCGCTTCATAACCTAAGTCACCAATACAAGTTGCGTAAGCATCGAAGTCAGCCATTGAACCAACTTCTGTTGAATAAATAGCGGCCAACTGAATTTTTGCTTCAGATTGCTTCGCTTTCGCTTGATACTTTTTAAAATTTGGAACCGCGATTGCAGATAAAATACCAATGATCGCAACAACGACCATCAGCTCGATGAGTGTGAATCCTTTGGGATTCGCCAGAAACTTCTTCATAATACCTCTCCTGTTTTGCCAAAATTAAGATTTGGCCAAAGTTGTATTCAAATCTGGCATTAAGAGCCAGGTTCAAATATTCGCTACATCTTTATTCTAAACTCGTTTTAAAAATTTATGTGATTTTTAAACTAATCGGCTAAGAGCTTAACTTTCTTGAGTCCAATTTATTCTGCGCCACCGGCCGACATAAACATCGGCAAATACATGGCAACTAAAATGGTCGCTATGATCCCACCTAGTACAACGATAATTATGGGTTCGATCATCTTAGTACTGGAAGTTACAAGGTTATCAACCTCGTCCTCAAAGACCTCCGCAACTCTCGCTAGCATTTGGTCGATTTGTCCTGTTTGCTCTCCTACACGAATCATTTGAGTAACGAGTTCAGGGAAATATTCTATCTTCATTAAAGGCTCAGTTAGGGTTTTCCCCTCAACAACTTTTCTTCTGACTTCCCTAATATCTTTTGCGATTACTGAGCTATCCAATGTCTCAATACAAATATCGAGGGCCTCAATTAAAGAAACACCAGCTCCAAGTAATGTTGCCAATGTACTTGCAAAAGAACTTAAATTTCCCTTAATAACAACCTGACCAAAAAGAGGAACACGCATACTAAAATTGTCCCAAGCAATTTTTCCAGTTGGTGTTTTTATATAAGACATAAAAAAGACAAGACCAACGATTGCTGCTGGAACCATGATTGGTGTGTAATTTCCCAGAAAAGCAGATGTATCAATTACAAATTGAGTAATCCATGGAAGCTCTTTTCCAGATTCAGTTAGCATGGAAGTAAACTGTGGAACAACGAAAACCATCATGGCCCAGATAACGACGGCACCAATAACAACAACCACACTGGGATACATCATTGCTGATTTAATTTGAGATTTAGTCTTTTCTTGCTTCTCCATATGAACAGCAAGCTTCTTTAAAATTTGATCGAGGATACCGCCGGCTTCACCGGCCTTAACAAGATTGCAATAGAGCTTGCTGAATCCTTTTTGTGCTTCCATGGCTTCGGCAATAGTCTTACCTTCACCAACGTCTGTAGCAATATTTTTGATGGCTAGCTTTAGTGAAGCATTTTTTTCAGAACGATAGAGAATTTCTAAGGCCTGAAGGATCGGAACACCAGCGCTGATCATAATGGAAAGCTGCTTAGTAAAGGTCCCTAATTCTTTTGGGCTAATCGCAGAACCAAACCCCTTCTCAACCATCCAGGCACCGAGATCGAATTCAAGGATTGTCGGAGGAATGATTTTTTTTACACGTACGTTTTGGCCGCGAAGTGCTTTACGCACTTCCTTCTCATTGGATGCATCCATTTGGCCGATGACTTTCTTCCCGTTCGCATCGACGCCTTCGTACTTAAAAATACCCATGGAATTATTTTACCTTAATTCCTAGTTGTTGTGCTAATTCTTCAGGAGAATTTGAATATCCCATTGCTACTTCGGCCGTAATAGCACCCGATTCAACATGCTTTCTTAAACTTTGGTTCATCGTCACCATACCAGTCTTATCTTGTCCGATTTGCATCTGTGAATATACTTGGTGCAATTTATCTTCACGAATAAGGTTTCTTATACCTGCTGTAGGCACGAGAATTTCCATAGCGGCCACTCGTCCCTTCTCAAATGATTTGGCAATCAGCTGCTGAGAAACGATACCCTGTAGAACGAAAGACATTAATGTTCTAATTTGAATCTGCTGGTGAGCTGGAAAAACGTTGATTACACGGTTGATAGTCTGCACACACGAGTTGGTGTGAAGAGTACCGAAAACCAAGTGACCTGTTTCGGCGATTGTAAGTGCAGCTTCAATTGTTTCCATATCACGAAGCTCACCTACTAGAACGATGTCAGGATCCTGTCTTAGTAAACTTTTAAGAGCACTGCTAAATGACAATGAGTCTGAACCAATTTCACGCTGATTTACCAAACATGATTTGTGAGCGTGCACGAATTCGACGGGATCCTCTAACGTAATGATATGTCCTGCTTCGTTTTGATTGAGATAATCAAGCAGCGATGCGAGTGTCGTTGATTTACCCGAACCAGTTGGTCCCGTTACAAGAATGAGCCCGTTTGAGACATCACACATTTTAAGAAGTACATTCGGTAAGTTTAGCGCTTTAAAATCTGGAATGATTGAAGGGATGACCCTGAATACTGCAGCGACTGCACCTTTTGAATTAAAAACGTTTGCACGAAAGCGCGCCAGCCCTTTAATCCCGAATGAAAAATCCAATTCCAGTTTTTTTTCAAATTCGTTTTTTTGGTCTTCTGTGAGAATTTGGTAAATGAGTCTCTTTGTATCTTCACCTGATAGAGCGGCCGTTTTAACTTTGATAATTTCACCATGAACTCGAAGTCCAGGTGATGTTCCAGAAGTAATGTGCAAGTCAGATGCATTACTATCAACCATCAACTTGAAGAGCTGCTGAATTTTTAAACTTTCATTGGCACCACCTTGAATCGTTCCCGATTGTGTGATTTTTGTGGGTCCACCTTTTGTTTTGTCATCACTCATACAACTTTCCTTGATTACATTTTATCTGCAGCTGAATTTGAAACAGCTTCATCGATTGTCGTTAAACCTTGCGCGACTTTTGTCAGCGCACACATCCTTAAGGTTTTCATTCCCTCTTTGATTGCGGTTTTTTTAATTTCATCAACCGATCCACCACGAAGCAGAATTTCCTTAATTGCTGGAGTCATGTCGAGAACTTCATAGATAGCGACTCGACCTTTGTATCCAGTGTTATTGCAAGTCGGACATCCACTACCTTTATGAACAACAATTTTCTCAGCTGATGCTGGTGAAATTCCACAAGCAACTAAGAACTCCGGTTTAATAGATGTATCTACAACTTTGCAATCTTTACAAATGCGACGGCATAATCTTTGAGCAACGACAACGTTTAGAGATGCAGCCACCAGGAACGGCTCGATTCCCATGTTTACAAGGCGTGTGACTGTACTCGGAGCATCGTTCGTGTGAAGTGTTGAGAGAACCAAGTGACCAGTTAAGGCCGCTTCGACTGCGATCTCACCAACTTCATGATCTCGAATCTCTCCAACCATGATGATATCTGGATCTTGTCGAAGAAAAGATTTAAGAGCAACGGCAAAGGTCAATCCAATATCTTTTTTAACGTTAACCTGATTAATACCTTCCAGGTTAAACTCGACTGGATCTTCCGCTGTTGAAATGTTGGTATCAATTTTATTCAATTCCGCAAGAGCAGAATAAAGAGTAGTCGTTTTACCAGAACCAGTTGGACCTGTAACAAGACACATTCCGTATGGTTTATAGATACCTTCTTTAAAGACTTCGAGTTGTTTTGGTTCAAATCCCAACTTGGTCATATCCAATTGGAGGTTAGATTGATCAAGAAGTCGGAGTACAATTTTTTCACCGAATAGTGTTGGCAATGAGGAAACACGATAATCAATTGGCTTTCCACCAATCTCCAACTTTATACGCCCATCTTGCGGTTTACGTCGTTCGGAAATATCCATCTGTGCAAGAATCTTTACTCTCGAAATAATCGGAAGCATAAGATTCTTAGGCGGCCTTGCTGATTCAACAAGACTTCCATCTTGACGGTAGCGAATGCGGAAATTATTTTCATAAGGTTCGATGTGAATATCTGAACACTTATTTACAAATGCTTCTGCGAGAATGCGATTAACATACCTGATGACGTCATCACCAATATCATCTTCATTGATGTTATCTTCTTTTTTGGCGTCAGCTTTAATCTCGCGAATAGTTTCCAATACGTCTTCGAGATTTTCAGGAACACGACTGAAAATTTCGGCCCATGAGGACAAACTTGTTAGGATGAACTCAATTGGATATTGAAACAACGCCTGAAGTTCAGCTTGGATTTTAATCAGTGAAGGATCATAAATTGCAACACTAACGGCTTTCGCATTTTTTTGTATTGGAAGAACACGGAATTTTATAATGTCGCTTTTCTTAACAATTTTTAATATTCGTTCAGGTATTTTTGCTTTCGATAGATCGATATAAGTTAGGTTGTAGTTGTCAGCGACTTGCTTTGCAAATCTAGTGTCGTCGAAAAATTTAAACTGGAGTAATCCTAGTTCTGAAATAACCAGTGGATCTTTGTCCACGATGAGCGGGCGCAAGTCCTTTATAGGCACCATTCCCGTTTTAGTTATGACTTCAACAAATTCTTTTCTGAACATGAGTTAGTCTCGATCCCTTTATCAAATTTTGATAACTTATCGGCATTGATCTATGAGACTTGAACGAAGTTATTGGAAAGATTATCTGGCAGACCAAAACTGAACTGCGTATAGCGCCTGAAGCTCTAAAAGCTCGAATCCATCGGAGTATTTTGCTCTTGTATTGGTGATGAGTTTGAATTGTTCGCTGCTGTTGTAATTCAAATCCCAGAAGTGAGAATCTTCAGTGAGTTGACCTTTAAATAAATAATCGCGCCCGCAACAATTTATCACCAAAATATTATTCTCATTAAAGCTTAATTGATAAAAATTATCAGACATTTTGCGCGAATATTGTTTATAGTTCACCTTTAATTCATCGAGAGCATGGATCACAACATTGGCCATTGCTCCATCACCCAGAATTTTGATATGAGGTTTGGTCTTCAGATAATTTGGCAGAAGTTTTAGAATCGCCAGATAATCTGTATTTTCTCCAAAAGTACGTCCACCATCGAACTTTAAACAATTAATCGCATTCAATTTTTTAGTCTGTTCAGAGAGTATAACTTCGGACAAGAAGTGCTTTTTGTAGGGAGCAGTTATGTTAAGACCATCATACTTTTCGCTCAAAGCCTCTAATGATGGAATTAAAATTTCGTCCTCATAATCAAGTAAGTCATAAGAAAACTTTTCATGAATTAAGCGGCCGTAGATTTCAGGAGATCTCGAATGGGAAATATTTTTTCCTATAAGTCCCAGTCTAAGCATGATTGAAAAATGTTTTTGTATCACTCACATCTTGAGAAATTTGGTGAATGAGTTCATTTACGCTTGGAAATTTCTTCTCTTCGCGTAATTTCTTTATAAAGAGAACGCGAATTTCCTCGCCATAGATATCGTGAGTGAAGTCCAGAAGATGAGATTCGATATGAATATCGTAGCCTGTATTAAATGTTGGATTGTGACCAATGTTCGTCACTGAATTATAGACCATATCCTTAATTCGAACTTGAGTGATGTAAACACCTTTCGCTGGAACAATAAGCTCTTTACTGTAACCCAGGTTAGCAGTGGGGAATCCAATTTTTTTTCCTCGCCCTTCACCTTTGATTACTCGCCCGGAAATAAAGTATTCGCGCCCTAACAATTCTTTTGCAGCTTCCATGTCTCCGGCTTCAATCGCCTTTCGCACGACAGTTGAAGACACTTGTTTTTTATCTACAGTGAATTCTTTTTGCAAAACCAGTTGCGTATTTTTATTCTTGCAAAAATTTTGAGCAACATTAAAATCACCCGATTTATTGGCCCCAAAAGCAAAGTCGTAGCCTAAAAAGATTTTTTCCACGCCCTTGTTTATAAAAATAAAATTTTCGAGAAACTGTTCAGGTCCAAGTGTACTAAAATCTCGCGTGAAATCTATTTCAAGTAGATAATCAACGCCACATGATTTAACAAGCTCGCGTCTTTCTTCATAAGTATTAATGAGAAAACTAGTTAGACCTTTCAGCACTTGATGGGGATGTGGGATGAATGTTACAAGAACAAACTTTGCATGATCTTTTGTACACTCTCTTTTAATTGATTTTAAAAACTCTTGATGTCCTACATGTACACCGTCAAAGTTTCCAATAGTGACATAAATCTTATCGTCACCATATTTATCTCCAATCTCTTTAAGGTCTCTAATGAGAATCATAAATATTTAACCAATTCCGAGAAATGTTTATTGTTAAATGCGACTGGCTTAGCGTTTGCTGTTTGACCATATTGAACTTGTTCAGTTGAGTTCAAAGCTTCCTTGAAATAATCTTTAGCTTCTTTGCTCATACTGCTTGATTCAAGAATATTCTGGACTGAGACGCCGCCTGCAGACATTTTGTTATCTTTATCCAACGTGCAAAGGACTTTGTAAAGATCAGGATAGTTGAGGCCCTTCTTCTTAAGTGTCTTTAAACTATTCTTCACTGTATGATCCTTAGGCAGGTCCATGTTTTTAAGGCTTCTGTACCATTGGAAGCACACAAGTAAAATGATGATTCCTAGAACAGCATTTAGAATATGAAAGAAGTAAGAGCCCAGTCCTTTATCATTTAAGGGTACTGGCCCCACCAATCCCAGTGCATTTGGTGTTACGTCTTTCCCTTTATTGAAAAGTCCATCTAGCAACGATGTACCAGGAATTTTTACTTCTTCGTTTTGAGGTGTCGGTGCGGAACTTTGTGTTTGAGGTGCTGCGACACCGCTTACGCTGAGTGAAGGGATGCTGATTTTCTTTTCAATATATTTCCCAGAAGCAGGATCAAAATATGCCAATGCAAGTTCACGTGCAGCGATTTCAACAGGTCCTCTTGCCAAAAGAGTATATTCAAAAATTTTCTTCGCTTCTTGATTGCCCAATTCTGTAACTTCAGACTTCGTATCGAATTGTTCTAAATTTTTATCTGAAAATATCTCAGGAGCATCAAAGTTCTCAAGAGCACCTTTTCCTCGCACTTCCAATTTAATTTCGATTGGTTCATTAATGAGGAATTTATTTTTTGGTACGTTAAGTGAAAATTGATGTTCTCCTACCAGGCCTGTGAAACTAGAAGGTACTCCTTCACTCGGAAGAGGTAGTACTTCAACGTCAATAGTAGGGCTTGCTATGTCGCGATTTTTGTAAGTTTGAGTTCCGAAACCAAAACCACCATATTGGTTCTCAACGATCTGAATCGACATTTTCATTGGATCCAAAACTGCTGATCCTACCTTTTCTGGATACAATCGAGCTGAGTAAGCTAATTGCCTGCGCAGAATTTGGCCTCTATATTGGACAGATTCAGGTGGAAGATTTATGCGGTGGAAACGCTTAATAAACTTGTTCAACTTAGGAAACTCTTTTACGTCTGCTCCGCCAACTGCACCTTTGTAATAGAGGTAATAGTTCACATCAATTCCTTCTCCGATGTAGACTTTTGTTTTTGAAGCTTCTGCCTCCATAAAAACATCTGGAACTCTTCTAGGCTCATTAAGAACGGTAATCCTCACTTCTTTGAGGTTGACGGTCTTGCCTCCAATTTCTACTTTGATATTTCTTAAATAGGCTTGTCCCGTACGGTCAGCTTGAAGCTCATAGACAATCGCCTGTTCTTTAGTAGTCGTGAATTTTCCATTGATAACAACTGTTGAAATTGAAATTCCTTGTGACCTTTTTCCAAGAACTGAAGCTCCATAAGGAGTGAAAGAGATGAAAGGTTCATCGTCACCAGAAACTTTAAATTTAAAAGTTACAAAAAAACTTTCATTTACAACGGCTTCTTTGGGCTCGACTACAACTTCAACATCTTCTGCCCAAACAGTACAAAAAGAAAATAATGAAAGAATTAAAAAAACTAAATATTTTTTCATAAAATTACCAATCTCTCTTTGGTTTCATTTGTCCACGTTCGTTTGTAGAAGTGTCCATCATTCTTTTTTGCAATTCACGGTCATTGTTGAGAATTTGCTTAACCATTGCTGGAGTCTTTACCATTTTTCTTTGCTGCTCAATCATCTTTTCTTTTTCTTCAACTGATTGTGGTTTTGTTTCTCTCGGTGGGGCTTTTATATCTTTAGGGTCTTTTTTGTTTTTATCTTTTTCGTTTTCCTTTCCGTCTTGTGATTGATCTTTGTCTGAAGGATCGCTTTGATTCTTATTTTGAGAATCTTTTTCATTGCCCTTCTGATCCTTTTTATCTTTGTTATCTTTTTGGTTCTGACCTTTTGACTGGTCATCTTTTTCATTTTTATTATTGCCTTTATTTTTTTGATCCTGATTCTTATTTTGATCGTTCTTCTGATCTTCTTTCTGGTCTTGTTTTTGATCCTTGTTTTGT
>CAMLKK010000021.1 GCA_946480715.1 uncultured Bacteriovorax sp.
AGCGCAACGCTGGCAGTGTTGAGGTCTGCGGTTCGATCCCGCATGGGTCCACCATATCTTTTTCTTTTATCCATCTTCGTCGTTACTTGCTCGTCGCTTTCTCAGGCGCGTACTGATGTACGCTTCTTCGTGCGCGCTCTCGCGTGCCTAGAATCTGGACAAAATAAAAAGATATGGCATTTCAGGCTCGAGTAGGGATTACGAGACTGGTGAGAGGGGGAGGGACATGTGGTGGGAGTTCATGGTGAAGCCGTGGTTTAAATAAACTCTGTGGGCCGCGTGACGGGTGTAACCTGTATCGAGGTGGACTTGATCGCAATTTAATCGCTTCGCTTCTGATTTGGCAAATTGGAGGAGGGCCGATCCGTATCCTTGAGCGCGGACCTTCTCAGAAGAAATGAGATCGTCGATGTAGAGCACTTTTCCCCAGGCCGTGGTGGTCAAAGTACGAATTCCCATGCAGGCGGCGACTTCACCGTCTTTTTCAATCGCAAACATTCTGAATCCTTCTTGATGTTGATTGAGGATTTGATCCACAAAATTTTGCTTTGTTGTCAGATGCGGGCGCAGCTCTTGGTAGACAGTAAAACATGAGGCGATATCAGCATGTGTTTTCATTTCTTTTATTTGCATGAAATGAGTATGACGAGAGCACGCTGTTTTTGCAATGTGAAGATCAACTGATAGGGATAAAAAAGGTGTGAACTGTATCTACTGTGAGAAAGTTAATATGCAGATAATGGGAGAATGAAATTCATTAAAGTAAAAATCAAAGACTACATTATCATGCATGGGTTCGATGACAACAATAAAGAGATTGAAGAAGTTGTCAGTGTTCCAGAGTGGAGCGAAAAACTCATTGCTATTGATCGTATTATGTCTATTTCTGAAAAATTTATTCTGACAACTTATACCGATGGAAGAATTATCTACTGGCAGTATGAAGGCGGATTGAAGCATTTAGAGTCACTTGTCTAGCTAATTGATCATTGCGGATTCGGACCTGAAGTGGCAACGTTGAATGATGAAAATTTTTATTTTTAGCATACTCTTTCTTCTTTCAGGTTGTGCTAGCAAAGACATAATAAAAAAGCCATTCGGGTTCAAAACACAGTGGCAGGAAGGTTCACCTAACACTAAGTTGCTGGATGACGGAAGCATTCAAATAGATTTTCTTAAAGACAACATAGGTCCTCGCTATTCAGGATTTAACTGGTCAGCTGACCTTGAACCAAAAGATGAATACACAATTTCCTACGAAGTGAAATTTGCCGAGGATTTTGATTTTGTGAAAGGTGGAAAATTGCCAGGGTTTTGCGGCGGAAAATTTGAACCTGGAAAAATTCCAAACGGTGAAGATGCATTTAGTTCAAGAATTATGTGGAGACAAAACGGTCGCATCGTTAGCTACGTTTATCACATGAATCAAAAAAGTATCTACGGTGATGATCTGGAGTGGCGTGAGGCTTCTGGAAAGAACCTTCTGCTTGTGCCAGGGAAATGGCACAAAATACAATTTACGTTAAAACTTAATGATGCATTAAATGCTAACGGTATGATCAGTGCAAGCTTCGATGAAAAAGAGGCCTTAGTAAGAACCGATTTAAAGTTTAGAACAACTGAAAAATTAAAAATAGATAAACTCTGCTTTAATACGTTCTTCGGGGGCAATGATCAAAGTTGGGCACCAAATAAAGAACAGACGCTTTGGATTCGCAATCTTGTTGTTCGTTAGATAGTATTGATTCATGAAATTACTTATTCATACTCAGCCAGGTGCCTCAAAGAATGAAGTCGTAGGCGTCTACGGTGAGCGAATCAAAATCAAAGTTAAAGCAAGACCTGTCGATGGTGAAGCCAATGCTGAAGTGATCACTTTTTTAGCGAAGCTCTTGGGAATTGCTAAAGGGCGGATTGAAATTGAAAGAGGTCATACGTCGAGGCAAAAAGATTTAATGATTGACCTTCCAGAAGATGAGGTCATGGCAAAATTAAATCTTCAGGCCAGCAAAAAATTCTGACCTGAAGTTAAAATGTTTTCTTAGTTAAGTTCGCCGATGCAGATTTTTGCAGGACCTGTTTGTTTGTAAGTAAGCTTTAATTTTCCACTCTCTGAAAGTTTTTGGATTTTCAGATCTCTTGGGTAGTAACGATTAATACCGTCTCTGTTTTCACTATATTCGTATCCTGAAACTTCTTGAGCATCACTCTTACAGTTTTTTCCATTTTCGATAATGATTGAATTTGTAAATGGCCAAAAGCCTTCTCCTACAACATCAACAGTTCCTTTTTTGTCATCGTTTGTTTCATTGACAGAAATATCATAGGTACAAACTTTTCCGTTTGCATCTAGACCTGTAAGCGTTTTTTTAAATTTGAGTTTTGTATTTTGAGCAGATTCACCAAGAAGGTTTACGAGAGCATCACGGCACACTGGAGTATTCTTTTTTCCAGATCCCCAGAATCCGGCATGTGCTGTAGCTGAAAGTGAAAAAACTATCATACTTGAAATAAAAGTCATTTTTTTCATTTGAGACTCCACTAAGAAAGTTAGTGGAGCCAACCTAGCATATTCCTGAATGTGTCATTAAAAATGAGTAAATATTACGGCCGTGATTGTCCCGACTTAGAAGGGAAGAGAAACACCAGCAGTCAGTAAGTGTGTAGAATTTCCTTTCATATGATAATGATCGTAATCCAAGCGAATTTTAAGATTTCCCAACCGTTCGTTTTTCGCTTCAAGTCCGTAGCCGTAAGTCGCTTCCGTCACATGATAATTGCTGAAGTAAACGAGACCAAGTTTTCCCGCAAGCGAAAGATCTTCATTTAGGGCCACTTTATAGCGCCCAGAGAGTTCAGGCCCGTTTGCTGATTTTGACTGCAGATCCGTTAGCTTTTGAAGATCAGCAGCAGAGACATTGGCGTACGAAGTTGATGCTTTTCCCAGGAAAACGAATCCCGCTTCAGAGCTTATGTTCTCATTGAATTGGTAGCCTACATAAGATTTTCCCACCAGGCGAGTTTGATGACGAACACTTCCTGTGCCAGCTATGCCTCTTGATTTTAATTCTTGAGCGACATCTTCTGAGTCTGTGCTGGATTTAGCAATACCAATTTGAGCTCCGGCATACCATTTTTTTATTGGCGTTGGGACGTCCGCAACGATTGGTTGTTCAGGTGCAACGATTGTTTTGACAGGAGCATCTGCCACTTTCGCTTTTTCCAGATCGATGATTTTTCCATTGTCACTATTAAATGTAATCTTTTTTTCCGTTTCTAGCATTGAAGCAATAGAGGATTCATCTTTTGCAAGAGTCATTTGAGCAAGATACGCAATTTGATCAGTATTCACCTTGTCGGGAGCGGAAACTTTATTTTCCTTTAACGTTGCCGTTGAAAATTCTCCTGCACTAACTTGAACACCTTGTTCATTAAAAGCTTGTCCGATTTTATCGATGTCGTTAGTCACACTCGGATCATTTTTCGCCATAACGACTGTACCTTGATAAGTAACAAGTGTCGTCCCCTGACTTTGTTCGTTGAAAGTCAAACTAAATTCAGTACCTCTCACTCCCATCGCTGCCGTTCTTGTTTTAAGAATGATTTTACTTTTATAGCCTTTAATTTTTGTCTGCTCGTTTATCACTGCCCCAAGTTGTCCGCGGAGCAAAGAGACGATTCCCGGTTTTTCTGTTTCTTTATTGATGAATTGCTGAACATGCAACATTGAATTAGGACCAACAGTGAGCACTGATCCGTCATTCATGGTGATTTTAGCAATCGATTTTTCATAGGTCACGATGGAAGAATCGTATGAAAGTTCGTCTTGTATTTTTGCTTCTTCAGCCTTTAGATGATGGGCCTTTAAGACAGTTACTTTTCCATGTAGAAAAGTGATTTTTCCGTCGTATGCAAAAGAGGGAGCAGCGATTAAAAATGTGAGGGCATAAATATATTTTTTCATAAATCTCAATCCTTAAAATTTGTATTCAAGTTCAAACCACATCATTGGCACATAATTTTTTGAGTAGGAGAGAGATGATCCTCCTTGCGTGCGCCATGCAGAGGCAAAACTTCCGCTCAAGTCTTTGTAGTGGCCTCTGACACCTGCTCCAGTGCCAGCGATATTGCGATGATTAGAACTTGCCGAATATTGAGCATGATTGTAAGTGCTGCGGCCATAATCAAAAAAGACAAAGGGAGAGAGATTACTCAGGTTGTAGCGAATTTCCGTTTGCGATGTAAATCCTTCGTCGCCGTAACCTTCGCCGCTTGGATAAGCACGTACACCGCTTTTTCCTCCAATACCAAATCCTTCAGAGGAATCAAGATTTCTGCTTGCGACTTGAACACCGAACTCCTGAAAAAAATGAAAATTAGCAGGAAGAACTTGGAGGCGTGCAATGTTGAGATTGTATTTAAGAAATCCACCAGCAGAGTTCGCAGTTGTTTGGTCCACGAGGTCAAGCGCGTGATCCATGCTGAGTTTTCCGAGAGTCACACCAGCTGTTCCGTATGTAATTCCATATCCTAAAAAACGATCACGATTGTCGCCGGAAAATGTGAGGGCAGCAGTGTTAACAGATTTATATTCTTTTACCTGAAAAGCATTTTGCTTATCAGTTAATCTCTTATGGCTAAAAGTTAAAGAGACCGGCAAATTACGGTTTTGAGATTTGATGATGGGATAAGAGAGTCCTGTCGAAAACACATTCGCGCGTCCACTAGCATCGAGATAGCTGAATTCTTTTTTTAACTGATAAAATGTATGAGTGAATCCAGCAGTAGCTCTGAGACCATTCGGCATTAAAGGTGCACTGTAGTTTACACTTCCTAGATACATGTTCTCCTCTGAAAGCATGCCTAAAAAACTGAATTGGTCTCCGACAGTGAATACTCTATTGACGTTAAGAGCGAGATTGTTTTGAAAGCGCCCTGTATAAGCGTTTCCATAATTATCAACTCCGACGGATCCACTAATTTTTTTTTCTTCTTTGATATCGATGACAAGATCGCCGGCTCCTCTCGTCTGGCTTGGACGTATGATCGGTGTTTGAATAATGCCTGGAAGCTCATCGATGATTTGAGTGACCCTTTCTAGTTCGTGGCTTGAAATAACATTTCCTGTTTTAAAAGGAGCAGTATAAGGCTTTATTTTGGTCGTTAATTCTTCATCACCTACCAGACGAATTTCACCATATTGACCTTCGAAAATCTGGATGGCCAGTTCACCTGATGTGATTTCTTGTGGCGGAATAATCGCCTTGGCAAATGGATATCCATTCGTGCGATAAAAGTTTGTTACCGCTATCGCCAGATCTTTTATTTCGCCGAGGCTTAACGTTTTTTCCTGCAAATTACCGATGGCCTTCAACAGATTATCGTTCGTAAAAACAGTATTGCCTTTGAACGTGACGTTTTTAACGGTGACCATTGCACCATCACGTGTCGACATTGGAGTATCGATTTCAATTCCAATTGAAGCAGGTGTCTCCGGAACTTTTAAAACTTCATCTCTCTCTTGAAGAATTTGTCCAGCGTCTGGTTTTTGTTGAGCGAAAGTAGGCTGCGCGATAAGCGCAATCGAAAGAAAGGTGAGTTGTTTTACAGCGGTCTTCATTTTTTCCCGATCCTCATCAATGACATTAAAAAGTATTGATGAGGTTATCGTGGGAAAAAAAATTATTCAAAGGTTCGAAATTGCCTAGAGAGAAAAAAGGATGAGAAATTTTATTTGTTATCACTGTCTCCAGAGGCATTTATCCCTCCATCGTAAACAAAAACTTGCATCAATCCATTTTGTGAATCTTTCGTCACACTTTTAACATTAGCTATAATTGACGAATCACTTTCAACTGCACTGCTTAGTTCAGTCGTTGTGGCAGCGGGACCTAGATTAGCATATGTTGCACTTGTTGAAGCAGGTCCGCGTGCACCTACCGCAGGTGTTGAAAGACTCACAAACTCCAATCCTTCAATGACAAGATTTGGATTACTCACTGGTGGAACAATTGTCACCGTGTTCAATGAAGGTCGTTCATTAAATTGTGGAAGTGGTGGCGCAACTTCTCCGCGAGCAGGTGGCGTCGCTGCTACAACAGGCGCTACTGGAGTCGGTTCAGGAATGACGGGATCAGGAGTTGGTGCTGGTGTTGGCGTTGGAATTGGAGGTGTAACGACAACAACTGGTGGAGCAGGTGGAGGAGTGACAACAACCGGTGGAAGAGCTGCCTGAAACGCGTTTTGGGTGACGGGTGCAGCAGCGTAGTACCAAGTCATTGTATCAAATTGTCCTGGGGCAAGGTCTGCAAAACGGCTGTAAAGCGCGTATGAACCATCTTCTTGATTCGTGACCATGGCGCTTGTGCGCGGATCTTTATTAATAACATTTGAAAAACTACAGCAACGATCAGTGACCATATCTGCTGTTGTTGAAAGTGTATAAAAAAGAACGGCAGCACCCGTAACTCCATCGTTACTCTCAGATATTTTTACAGCATTAGCACGTTCGTTTTGTTGAGCGATTGGCACAAGATCGGCACCGAGACTTGCGATATTACCTTTTGTTTTAAAATTTGAATCGTTTTGTCCGACATAATCATCACGCGTACCAACCCATAACCTAACGTTACTTTGAGTAGCAGATCCATCGATGTTTTTTAAAGTTGTATCTGTTTTAATAAATGAAGCATTCGCGTTCAACGTGTATTTGTTATCAACTTGCATGTTAGTTCCTGAGATTGGAACAATAACACTTGAAATAATTTCCCCAATCCCTTCGCGATATCCAGAAATGTCGATTGAAAGTGAAGTGGGATTTAATCCACCACCATTGGCCTGCAGAATTTGTCCACTGTTATTCCAACTGTTCGTTCCATCACCACCCGTTCCGATGGCCAAATCGAGTGGATAACTTGAATAAGTTAACTTATAAAAGCCGGCCGATCGAGATGATGAAGTCCCATCATCGTAATAGAATGGTTGAAGAAGTGTTCCTGAACTGTTAACGGCCGCTTGAGTTCCATTTCCAAAACGCAGAAGATTATTGTTGTAAATTAAATTTTTAGTTGCTCCTGCAGATCCTTTCTGCCACGTAAAAGCTGTTGCACTTGGGAGTTTGATTTTCGCACCATTGGCAACGTTGTATGTGCTTGCTCCACCATCGGAAGTGTCTTGTCCATAGACGAAAGCAAGTGATCCAGATCCTGTTGCAATAAGGTTAGCATTCACATTGATATTGTTATGAGCAGTGAGAGTGAGTTTGTTTGCAGACCAAGAAACCGCATCGTTCACATTGACGTTTCCACCAGTACCTGTGGTTGCAATGACAACGTTACCATTGGATAAATTGGTCGCCAATGTGGCGCCGGAAATATCTCCACCGCTAGCGGCAATTGTGTAATCATTCGGATCAATAAGCCATGTTCCGCTATTGCCGTTTTCTGCTTTAGTAGAAACTTTTAAGTCATCTTGGATAACAACCTTAGAGGCACTTGTTTCAACAAATCCTCCATTGGTACCAGCAGTTGTTGCTCGTGCATTTATAGTTCCTGCAACATTAATTTTGTCGTTTTCCATGTCACCCAATAAATAGATTTTTCCGGCCTCTCCTGTTGAGAGAGTATTTGCTTCAAGCGTTCCCGAATTATTAATGACTGTAGATGAAAGATCACCAGCTGCTTTGGCACTTATATAAATGAGTCCGCCATCGGCCTTGATAATCCCACCATTAGAAACAAGAGCATCATACGCAGCTTTATTTACGTTTAATTTAACTGGACCACCAAGGTCCAATGTAACGTCACTACCTGCACCCAAGAGAACATTGTTAGCTGTGATTGAATTAGTATTTATAATCTTTGCGGCGACAAAAGCGACTAAACCATCCGAATGAATTGTTCCGTCATTTGAGATTCCCGATCCCGATTGACCCTGAAAATGATAATTTCCATTCATGAAATCTTCTGTTGATATTTCGAGTGCTGATGCAACCAACCCACCAACGTTAACTTGTGCAGTAGAACTAAAGATCACTCCGTTAGGATTAACCAAAAAAACTTTTCCATTAGACTTTAATAATCCGCGGATGACAGAGGGATCATTACCCATTACCCGATTAAGTGCTGCTGCCGATGAATTAGGTTGAATGAATTCTACAGTTTTATCTGCGGCTATTGAAAAACTATTCCAGTTAATCACCATGTTTTGAGTCTGCTGATTAATCGCTAGACCGTTTGCATTTTCATTGATTGTTCCATTTCCAGCAATGACTTGGCCACCAGTTGGCAGTGCCTGCGCAAAGGCGCCTTGAAGCACGATGGAAGGAGCAAGCAGCATGATCGAGATTTTTCTTAACATGGTTATCCTCTTGTTACGGTCTAACGAAACATGGATTCTTTTCGGGAGTAAATACGATTAAATTTAATTTTTAATACGTTTGTAAAAATGTCTTCACGAAAAATTTTGTTTCATTTTAGTGGCACAAAATATTTTGATTTGTGAATTTAATTTGAAATACTAAGGTGCTGAATTGAGCTGAGAGAATTTAAGAACTCCTTATTTTTTATTGAAAGGAGTTCTCAAATTTTCGCCCATTAATGTTTGCGAAATCTTTCCAGAATAGTAACGACTATCAATGAAATTCCTACGAGTGGAAAAAGTATGCCGAAAAAGAGTGCGAAAGAGAGGACGATATTTTTATGTTCTTTTGAGAGAGATGAAAAATGCGTTTGGTTCGGGAGTGGTTTTCTCTTCCACCACATGATTGCACCCGAGACTGAAAGAAGTATCAACATCACACACGCAAATAATCCCAGCAATTGATTGGCGAGTCCAAAATACTTTCCTTCATGAAGAGAGATCCCGTATTGAACGGTCGCGGCCACTTTTGAATAATCATCATACCCAAAAGATATTAAAACTTTTCCGCTGTATTGATCCAGATGAATAAGTCTCTCTTTTTTGGGATCCCCTGTGACTGCTGAAACCGTAAATACGCCAGTCTTATTTTTTGGAAAAGTGACTACAAGTGGTTTTTTGACATTCTCTTTCGCGGCAATTTCAAGGACTGTCGATAATGTCAGAGTATTGCCTGATGCCTGAGACTCTGGCATCGGTATTTTTTCAGACGCCCATGGAACTGTATTGATTCTGTCTTTGTTCAGTGTCTCGGTGAGCACCGTCGATTTAGGAAGATTGGAAAACATTTTGTCTGGATATTGTTCCCAGACATGCATGATTTTATTTCCAAAGATTCCACTCCAAGGAAGTCCGCTTGCAATTAAAAAAAGTATGAAGACTGAACCGAGCAGACCACTTGAGAGATGGATTTCTCTCCAGAAAGCACGACCTTTAAGTGTGAAGTTGGGAACAAAACTTAATTGCGGCCAAGTGAGATAAAGACCAGTGAAAATCAGAATGATTGCCCAACAGGCCGCAAGCTCGACAATACGATCCCCCCAATCACCAATGAGAAGTTCACCATGAATCTTGCGGGCGACTTCCTGAATGTAATCTTCGTTTTTACGTTGTCCTAAAAAGTTACCATCGTAGGGATTATAAAAAACAGAAAGTGTGCCTTCTTTTGTCGCTAGATCAAATTGAGCGCTATGCTCTGGTGAAGAAGGTGAATAATAGTTGGCGAGCGTTGCATCTGGAAACTGCTTTTTTACTTTCTCAACTAAGTCGTTTTCAGAAAGAGGCAGTGACGTTTGCGAGGTTACAGAGACAAGTTTCGAATAAATAATTTTATCGAGTTGAGGTTTAAATAAATAAACACTTCCCGACAAAGAAAGAATGATGAGAAAAGGAAGGACGATAAGGCCAGCATAAAAGTGGACCCGCCAAATAAAACTGTAGAGGTTATTTTTCATGGCGGCACTTTATCAGTCTTTAGATGGTTTGGCTAAATTTTACCGTTGGTGTTTTTCGTCTTAAGTGGTAGTCAAAACTCATGGCCACATTTCTCATGAATGGCTTCCCTTGTTCTGAGATGTGTAAAGAGTTGTGATCAAAGTTGAGCAGTCCATCGTCCGCAAAGTTTTTTAATTCTTGTTGAATGGCTTCCCAATCAGGAATGCGTTTGCTGTCAAAACGAACACTGCCACTGCACATAAGCTGAAGGATGATTTCCTGAACAAGAAGATCTTCATCTGTATGAGTGTGTCCGCTGGAAATTGGTAAATGCCCTTCCAAAACTTTCTTTTTATAGTTATCGATATTTTTTTCGTTTTGAACAAAGCTTCCCGAAGAATCTGAAATAGAAGTTGGTCCAAGTCCGATCAACACTTTTGATTTTTTATCCACATAACCCATAAAGTTTCTGTGGAGTTTATTTTCTTTTTTTGCCTTTGCCAGATAACTCTCAGGTAAGGCGAAGTGATCCATGCCAATATCGTCATATCCATAACTCTTAAGAATTTTTTTACCCGATTCATAGAGCTCTCTCTTCAAAGTCGGAGAGGGGAGATCTTCTTCTTTTATGAGACGCTGGTTCTTAATTCTATCGGGAAGGTGAGCGTATGCATAAAAGGCAATCAGATCTGGCCTTAATCGTGAGACTATTTCGATTGTCGTAGAAATTGTTTTTAAGTTTTGTTTTGGAAGTCCGTAGATAAGATCAAAGTTGATCGATGTAAAATTAAGTTCACGAAGTTTCTTAACTAGTTTTTCAACCATCTCAACAGACTGTTCACGATTGATTGCATTTTGAACAAAAGGATCAAAATCTTGAATACCAAGTGAAACACGCTTTATACCCATTTCAACAAGCACTTCAAGATGCTCATCTTGGCAAGTTCTAGGATCGATTTCAATTGAACCAATAAATGATGAAGTTTTCTCTTTAGTAAGCTCTTGAATGAGAATTTTTAGATTTGCTGGAGAAAGAAATGTGGGAGTTCCTCCGCCAAAATGTAGTGAATTAATTCTAGGAGTAAAACCTAATTTTTCCCGATAGTGCGACCACTCTTTCAAAACCATTTGCAGGTAGGGATCTTCGACATCGTGATTTTTAGTAATCGTTCTGTTACATCCACAATAGAAACAAAGTTTTTCGCAATAAGGGACGTGTACATAGAGATCAACACCTTCTTCAGCAGAATAGTTCGTCTTTATATGTTGAATCCATTTCTGTTCATCAGGAGCATTATTCCAATAGGGAACGGGAGGATAACTCGTATAACGAGGTCCAGGTCGGTTATATTTTTCAATCAAATTTGTCGGTGATTTGTTTTCATTTTCCATGCTCTCATTATGGTGAAAAAATGATTAAAAAAACCTGATTTAGGTCACGGTGGGAACTGTCTTTGTGCAGGAATCCACCAAAACGAGGCAGTCAATTTTGCCTATTTTGAGAGGAAAATCATTGAGTTTAAGTATTGTACCGTGTCCCGAACGTAATGATGCCAGATATTTCGGACACTTTACCTTTAGGGGCTTGAATTTAGAGCTTTTCCTCAATTTTAAAAAATCCAAGTTGCGATAAAATAGCTACATGAAAATAAAATTTAAAATACTAAGTCTTTTAGCAGTCATTATGATCTCTCTAACCTTCATCAGCAATTCGTCACTGAATGCTGCCGAAGTTCCTTTTTCTTCACTCGAAGAATTTATAAAGTGGGAGAGAGATTTAAAACTCAATGCCAGATTTCACAAAGATTATAAAGTGCCAGATTACTTTCGTATTGCGCTTAAAAATTCTGATCCTGAAAGTGCATACTATAGATATCTCTTCTTAACTGATAATCCAAAATACATCGAAGATTACGCTAATATTCATAAAGGGCAGTTAAGTGCTTTCCCTACCAATGGAAGTACAATTATTAAAAGCAAGTACGATAACATGCCCCCTGAAATCGCGGAATATTACAAAAATAATCCGAACGAGCTACTGGCCGCAGAAGGATTTGGTTTTGATCCTGTTCTCGCAAGAAAAGTTTATACAGGTGAAATTAGTCTTCCTTATGGTGTAAACAAAACTGAATGGCTGCGATCGCATGCTTGGACACCGAATGGAATTGTTGAAAAAAATAATGTCGTTGCTTATGCTCAGACCGGATATGATGGCTATAATTTAAGAACAAGCGGTGAAGTTCCAAATGAACAGGCCCGCGGCAATTATGAACTCCTGAAAAAATATATCAAAGACATGGAGATCATCAGCAAAAAAGCGCAAGTTATTCGCGATTCAATTGCACTCTCACTGCAAACAGGAACGAATGGAGCGGCTTCAATTGATTGTTCTTCTGGAGATGTACCAAGCAGATTCAAAGGACGCTGTGCTGAACTCTCAGTTCTTATAAAAGCATTCAAAGATCTTGAAGCTAATTGTGAAAAATTGCGATCACTTATTAGTGCAGTAGATGATCAGGTAAAAATTCCAAGCAATCCTTCTGCAGCAGCAATTAACAAAGTTGTTAACAAAGGTTCTGCTGATATTTTTGCAGCTGAAAAAGAAGCAGCAGATTGTACGGCACCATCGCAAAAAGGATGGAAGTGCTTAAAGACAACGATCAAAACTCTTGAAGGTAAAGAATATAAAATTTCTCTCAAGTTCAATCGTCCAAACCAAAAATCTGTAGGGACTATTTTCTACGGCGTTGGTGGAAACGGTATGAGCGACATGCTTGAAGATGTTTCTCAAAAAAATCTTCTTAATCAGTTGGCAGAACAAAATCAAATCAGAACCATCATGCTTGAGATGCTTGAAAAAGATGAAGGTTTCGAGCTAGGTGGTGGTTACTGGATTCATGGCGGTGGTTACTTAACCCTTTCGCAAATATTCATGGCAGTTTGGGAAGTCGTTGTTAAAAAAGGTCTCGCTCACGGTGATTTCACAAATTATTACGGTGGAAGTAACGGAACAATGTTGCTTGCTTCAGCAATGGCCAAATACAATGCTGATGTTTTCTTCGATAGAGTGCTTTTTGGGATCGGACCTTTCCTACCAGATTTAGCTTCGGCATGTGATCCAAATTCTAAAGCAAGTTTTAAATTGAATAACGAAGCACAAGACAAGTGGGTCCAGACTCTCTTGGGTGCCTGGAACTATAAAGACCAGAATAAAAAAGTTTGTGACAATATAAAAGTCGAAGATAGAACATCTATCCTAAAAGATGGAAAAAAAGATTACCCGAATACAATCATTCACGTTGTTGTGGGAGCAAAAGAAGACACAGAAGGATTTGGTCCTTGGTTTAATGCTTCAAACTTAGAATGGTATAACAGCATTACGGCGAAATCTAAAGACAGACTTATAAGACCAAATATTGGTCATGATAATTCACCTGAAGACATGCTCCGAATTTTAAAACTTGCACCTAACGAAACGCCTGACAAAACTCTCGAGCAATGTGTGACTGGTAGAAAAGAAGTTGATGGCAAAATGGTAGAATTCAGCTGTGGATGTAATCTCGTCATCCCTGGAAGTGTTTTCCAAGCTGATGGTTGCTATCACAAGCCACTCTAAGATGAATTAACAACTTGGTAACGTGGCCGGCATGGGGCAGTTAACATCCAAAGTTAACGGCTCCAAAACCGTATCATTCGTGGCCGGCCCAAAATTATTTGACCAATAACTTCGATACATTCCATTTCCAGTCATGTTTCCAATTCCAATGCTCACGTGTAAAGGTCTTAGCATATTTGTGTTATGTCCAGGCGAGTTCTTCCACTGGCAAAAAGTCGAATTGGCGGTCACATTTCCGGCCGCAATGTTTTCGGCCCATGTCGGATAACCAAAACTTTGTGCACGTTCTGAAAACGTTCGTCCATTGGGTTCGGTATGCGAGAAATAATTATTTGTGATCATATCGAGTGCGTGCCATCGAGCAGAGATGACTCCTTTTTGTGAAACAACAATTGTATTTAACTGATGGGCCTTGCGATAGAGGTTAAGCAAAGTCACAAAGCGAGCTTCTTCGCATCTTAGTTTGAATGCTTCAACTGTCGGTGTTTCTTCAGTGGTTTGTTCTGTAACTTCAGCAGGCGCTGAGTTTTCATCTTGCTGTGTATGAGTTGCTGTCGTTTCTGTCTCTGTCTCTTCCGGTTTATTTGTGTTGGTTTCAGTTTCAGGCGTGCAGGCCGAAAAAAGGAGTAAACCGAGAAGTGCTAAGGATTTGCTTTTTGATTTATTCATGCAAAAAGTGTAATGCGCGAACGAAACCAATATAAGTCTGCACTTGCTCGGTTGTTTCGCAGCAGACTTGTTTAGCTTTTAGTGTTTAGCGACACGAAAAGTGTGTTGGAACGTTTTGAAAAAGAGGAGGATTGCTAGTGTGAGCATGATGGCGCTGTAACCTAAATGATGTAAATAATTTTCAGACATAAGGACTGCGCTTACTCTTGTTGCTCCAGAAAGAATGATGAAAGCTGAAATGAAATAAATTGCTTTTCTATTTTCTAAACTTTTATCTCCTGGCCCATGAGATTGCAGAACTCGCATTGAAATTAATAATGTGAGGAGGAGAGTCCCACTGAAAAAGAAAGCGTGTGAAGCGTGAATATCTCCATCGAACCAAAAGAGTTTAAGCACGAAACTTAAAATGATCAACCAGCATGAAATCCAAATATTCGTCGTCAATGCCGTTTTTTCTTTGGGTAATTTATGCAGACTCCAATATTTGAAAGCTATCACGCAAACAACAAGCGTTCTTATCAATAAAGCAATTTGTCCTTGCAGAAAAAAACTTACGACAAAAGAAATCATCAGCACCCAAAACAGAAGAGGTACTGTTTTTAAAAAAGTAAGATTGGTTTCGTATCGTTTTCTTTGTGTTTGAACGATTTCAATATGGCCGAGTATTCCAGGTACAAGTCGACTGCCAACACCTAGAATGAGAGCAGCGATAGCGCCTTCATAATGCATATATTTGTAGGCTTCACTTCCTGTAAGAACATGCGAGAGTGCCGAGAATAGCCAGAGTCCCATTCCTACAAAAAGAAAAACGAATGAATAAGGTGGATTCGTCGATCGTTTTTGAATACGTCTGAATAAAAAAGTTAGAATTATAGTGGCCTGGAGTGCTGATACACCTGCAGTCCAGCGATCTAAATCGAGATAAGCAAACATAACACCGATGGCAGTAATAATCGCGAATGGAAGTGACTCGATAGTTTTAGTAGGTTCTGTTCCTGAAAACTTGGGAACGGCAGTCATCAAGAATCCTGCAATGAAAGAAGCCGAAAACCCATTCAGCATCAGATAGCGGTGGGCGAGCACAGGATATGTTGATTCCGTAAAAATTTGTGGAACCCAAATAAGCGTTCCCCAGAGGAGATAAAAAAGTCCTAATAAGAAAAAATTGCGGTAGGGTTCTTTCTTCATAATATGAGCTTATAATTAAGCGTGGACTTATTCCATGATGTTAATCAGTTTCGTTGTCTTTCTTCTATAATAATGTGTTGAATACTATATTTAGCACTCAGACGATCACGGTAATAATCACTACCTTTTAACTCGGAGTTAAAAATGATTATTTCGCACGCATGAGCGTTGGGTGCTATTCTCCATATGTGAAGATCACTAACGATTGCGCCATCTTCTCTTTCAAGAAAATCCTTCACTTCTTTTTCACTGATTAATTTCGCACTACCATCCAGAAGTTCCCACAACGTCGCTTTACATAGTCCATACGCCCACTTCAGGATGACGATAGAACCCAAAATACCAATGACAGGATCGGCCCAAGTCCAACCTAAATACTTTCCACAAAGAAGGGCACCGATAGCAAGCACAGATGTGAATGCATCAGCAATAACGTGCACAAGAGCGCTTTGATGATTGTGATCGTGAACATGTTTATGTTCGTGGTCGTGGTCGTGGTCGTGGTCATGGTCATGGTGATGATCATGATGATCGTGGGCATTCATCAGCAGAAGAGCGCTTACAAGGTTGACAACGAAACCAATGACAGAAACCCAGATGGCCATTTCAAAATTAATTGTTTTTGGATTGAAATATCTCTCAATAGATTCAACCCCCATGAAGAGAGCAACAATTCCTAAGAGGAGCGCGCTTGTGTAGCCGCCCAATGGAATAAGTTTTCCTGAGCCAAAAGAAAATTTCGCGTTCATTTTTTGCGAGCGTGCCAGTCGATATGCGACGAGTGAAATACCAAGAGCACCAACGTGGCTGCCCATGTGCCAGCCATCAGCGAGCAAGGCCATTGATCCCGTTACATAACCATAAAAAATTTCAAACACCATCGTGATGAAAGTTAGAATGACAACAAAGAGTGTCTTCTTTTCGTTAGCACCAATTTTGCTATCTTGAATAACGTAGTCGTGATCATGTGTATGTTGTTCGATTGACATTTTTTCCTTCTATTTCCAGTATGTCTTCATGAGTTTGATGAGTTCAAGTGCAGATTTATCGCTCGCACTTTTAGGATTATTCATATCACTCATTACATGTTCTTTAATATGAGCTTCAATTAATTCTCCGATTAAACCGTTAAGGCCACCACGACTAGCTGTTAGCGTTTGAAGTACACTGTAACAGTCTATTCCTTCTTCTAATCCACGCTCGACGGCATCGAGCTGGCCTTTGATACGACGTATGCGGGTTATGATTTTCTTTTTTGCTTCTAATACATGGGCCATTAGAGGTCTCCTTACTATACCCCAGTATAGTATAGATACCGGGATAAAGCAAGGCAGTGGGCCACTTTTGACAGGACCTAAAGTCTTCTAATGACTATGACAAACAGTCTCTTTCGGATAAATAGCTAAACGATCAGCTAGAGGAGGAGGGAGTTTCTGCATCTCAACCGACTTTTTGATGATGGCATGATTGAGAATGGGATCAAATGAAGTGAATTTATCATTTATCGCACCAGTGAATTCACTATCAAGATCAAATGAATAAGAAGGTGTCTGGCAATTGTAATCAAATTGTTTGAGATCAATAACTCTTTGAAGGTTTAGTTTTGCAGTCGTTCTGAAGTTTATTGTACGCTCTGAGAGATTATAGATAATTTGCCAACGGTTACTTTCAGGACCTCTAACATCCTGAAGAATGTTGAACACATATTGAATAGGATTTTTAGCATCATCTATAAATTTAGCTTTGTAATTTCCTTTTACGAATCTGTCTAGAGAATCGCTGGAACCCATATTAATTGGTTTTGTTCCGCCGAAGCCCACATGTTCGCGAGCAAAATTTAAATGATCATCATACGTGCTGTTGGCCAATCCCGAAATTTCTAGATCTTCTCCAGAGTGAGTCACAAGTTTTCCATCTATAAACTCAATCGTCATGCAGTTTTTAATATCGCAAGTGAAGTAATGTAATTTCGATCCCACAGGAGCGAGTCGTATGTTCGGTAAATCTGCTTCGAGTTTTTCGATCGATGAATAATTATCAAGTAAATATTGAATGAATTGTAATTCGTTAAATGAAGGGCGAGTATCAGCAGCAGGAAACACACTTGATTTAAGTTCAAGAGCATCGACCATCAATCCGACCTCATTCATGCCACCTGTTGGAAACTCTTTTCCGAATTGATTGAATGTTACACTTCCAAATTTTGACGTCCAAATTGTTGAGACATCAGTAGGGAGCAATCGAAGGCCTGTTTTGGTTACGTTTCTTTTGTTAGTAAAAATCAAACCATGACCATAGGACCAGTCAAAAGTTCTACCAACCCAATGTTGATTTTTAGGATAAAGAGAAAAAATCGTACAGGTGAACGCTGTTTGAATCGAAAAGATGATCATCGTCAGTGTTGTAAGAATTTGTTTCATAATTACCCCCGTGATTAATTTAGGAAGGAAGGGATAAAGAGCAAATCTGCTACGCGCAAACGTTGATTCAAAAGATGACAATGGTAAAAAACTTTGTAACGCTTATGAGATGAAAATAAAATACATAGGATTAACGTTCGCACTCTTATTATCACTCGATGGTTTTTCAGCAGAAAAATTAAGAAGCTACCAAGTTTCGGTCAATCCATTGCGAATGAATCAAATTGCTTCACAGTTTGAAGTTGTCAAAAAACTCCCTAAAGGTTTTGAAGTCTATGTGCAGGAAGAGCGTGTTGCTGAATTTTTAAAACTCGCACCAACTGCCAAATTGCTCGAATTTAAGGTCAATGATTTTTCCGAAACTAAAGGTCTTAATCAATATAGAAAATACGCTGATGTTGAAAGTGATCTCAAAAAAATCGCAGAGTCATATCCTCAGATTGCCACACTTCAAACTTACGGAGTGAGTAAGCAAGGCCGCAATCTCTATGCTTTGAAATTATCAACGGGAGGAGAGAACAAACCACGTTTGATGATGACAGCAGCTACCCATGGTGATGAGCTAATCACGACAGAAGTTTTATTTGCGCTCACTCAGGAATTACTTACTGGTTTTAACAAAGACTCGCGTTTAACAAAAATTTTAAATGCACGTGACATTTATATAGTTCCAGTTGTTAGTCCGGATAGTTTTGATGCTCGTGAACGTTATGTGCAGGGAAAAGATCCTAACCGCAGTTACCCGTGGCCGGATAAACCAGAGAATCCGAGTGTTGATGTTATTCAGGCCATGATGGATTTTACTAATAGTATGAAGTTTACAGGATCACTTGATCTTCATGCCTATGGAAGATTGGTTATGTACCCTTGGGGCTATACTCGTAAAACGCCACCCGCAAACGATGTCACAGGCTTCAAAGATATTGTTCAAACAATGGCAAAAGATAATCAATATGAAGCTGGTCAAATATCAACGACAATTTATGTAGCAGCGGGAAGTAGTGCTGACTACTTCTACTGGAAGACTGGAACTCGTGCGATTGCAGCGGAACTAGGTCGCGATAAAGTGCCTGCATACAGTAAAATCCCGGCTATCGTAAATGAATCTCGTGAAATGGTTTGGAGCTTCTTAGAATATTTTAACTAAGCAACCATCATTCCCAGCTTAATCGCCATTATCATGAGAACGATCCAACTGAGTCCGTATAAACTCATTCTTGGAATGATTTTATTTGAAGTTAGATGAATCACACTATGAAGAGCTCTCAAAACGAAATACGACCATGCAAGTGTAAGCATGACATGATCAACGTTTTGAGTGATTAATGAAAAGGCACACACCGTGTAGAAGAGCACCGGAACTTCAAATAGATTTGAAAAATTTCTTTCTGCTTGCGCTTGTTTAGATGGAATTTGTGTCGGCATATTGTATGTCTTGAAATAGCGAAAATCGACCTGTCCAGATTTGATTCCCTTCACCCTTAAGACGAACATTCTTACGAGAACCACTGCTGTTAGAATGATCATTGAGAGCACAGGATAATAAATAAGATTTGGATTCATCATTCCTCAACTATTTTAAATTTTAGATTATTTATCTGACGATAATGATTTCATAACGTCTTATTGTTTGGCCACAATCTTGTTTAAGTCACCACTTATCTCTAAATTATTTTGGTTTGAAGGATTCTTCACACAAAAGACGTAATCGAAATCGATTTTTATTCCGAATTGCTCACGATCTCCATGTCATGGTTAACGATATGATTGAAGTTTTTCAGGACCAACTTAAAAAGAACAATATCTCTTTTGAGTCGATTCTTTCGAATGAGGATCTCATTATTGATTGTAGAAGCTCACAAATTGCTCAGGTGATTCTTAATCTTATAAGCAATAGTTGCGATGCCATTAAATGTATAGATGAACGTTGGATTAAACTTGAAACAAAAGCGTGCGAAGATTTTGTCACGTTAAGTATCACGGATAGCGGTAAAGGAATTCCAGTTCATATTCAGCAAAAGATTTTCGAAACTTTTTATACGTCAAAAGCAGCAGGTGAAGGAACTGGACTTGGATTATCTATTTCTAAGAAAATCATTGAATCTCATAATGGAACATTAGAGCTGGATCCATCATCTCCAAATACAAAATTTGTGATTACTTTCAAGCGACACAAGGACTGTTTAGCCGCTTAGGCGATTTTCAAAAAGCGACTATATTGTAGAAGACCATTGCATTGATCTGCATTCAGTGGTGTTGTCAAAAAAGTGAGATAACCCAGAGTCATCCATTTTATTTTTTCTTCTCTCGAGAGTTCCTTTTTGGTCATAAGAAAAAAATCTGTCGTTGAAAAAATCTTTTCTACACTTGCCATGATGATAAAATTTTGGGCGAATTTGGGATCATCTCCCCACACAATCACATTTTGAATTTGTTCTTTTTTTAGAAGCTCCAGCATCTTTGCTGGTTTTTGTGACCATAGATGCATCACTTTTGAAGTGCTTAAATTATCAAACATAAAGTTAACATTCTTATCACTGAAATCTGGATGGATTATGGCAAAAGTTGATTGATACATCATAGTATTAACTCCTGATCTTCCTATCGACAACTCAGCCAATAGTATAAGATATTTGGCCCATCATTTTATGAAGATGACTTCACATCTCAAAAAACCAACTACTGTTAGAATGAGACCATTAATAATCAAAGGGACTACACATGCGTATCTTGATTGTCGATGATTCAAAAGCAATATATTCAATGGTCTCCGCCATGCTGAACGAAGCTGGACATTCCACTGTCTGGGCGGAAGATGGCCAAAAGGCCGTAGACACGATTAAAGGGCAGGGAACAGATTTTGATGTCATTTTATTAGACTGGAATATGCCAGTGATGAATGGGCCTGAGTTTTTGGAACTGAATCTTAAGGAAAATTTCACTAAAGCACCTATCGTCATGATGACGACAGAGAATTCACCCGAGGCGATTAAAAAGGCACTAAGTTTAAATGCTGCCGAATATATTATGAAGCCTTTTACGAGTGATATTTTGATTAATAAACTGACATTACTTGAGATGATGTTTTAAGACTGGGTACATACATGTATACAAACGAAATATACAAATTTTTCGCAGACATCATTTATAAAAAAACAGGCATGGTCTACGCAGACAATGACTATTATAGACTGGATGCTCGATTAGCACAGTTGCAGAACTATTTTCAATTGGGTTCAGGAGAGCAACTAAAAGTGCTCTATGAAAAATCCATTACGAATGAAATGCAGAATGTTCTCATTAATATCACAACGAACAATGAGACTTACTTTTTCCGTGATGTGAAGCCGTTCAGTGTTCTTTCAAAAAAATTAATTCCGGAGCTGCTTACTTCCAATCCGTCTTCTTTAAATATTTGGAGTGCTGCTTGCTCGACGGGACAAGAACTCTTCTCCATTCTCATGAGTTTAAAAAACAGCTGTACTGAAACAGACTTTAAAAGAATTAATGTTGAAGGTTCAGACATCTCACAACAGGCCTTGGAGAAAGCAAAAAAAGCCGTCTATAATGGTTTGGATGTCCAGAGAGGACTTCCGGCACCACTTCTCGTAAAACACTTCGAACAGCTCGAGGCAGATCAATGGTTGATCAAACAAGATCTGAGAGATAAAGCTCGTTTCTTCGAATTTAATCTCCTGCTAGGTTCATATCCTCAATCGAAATACGATGTCATATTTTGTCGCAACATTCTCATTTATCAGAACAAAGAAAACAAAGAGGCCATAATCCAAAAGTTATATAATGCTCTTAAACCGGGCGGATATTTAATTTTAGGATCTGGTGAAAGTCTAATTTCACTAAAAACTGATTTAGTTCAATCGACGTTTGACGATTTCTCAGTCTACCGTCGTAATTTGTGAAGTCTTAATCACAAATCCAATCTCGGGCCTATACCTCTAAATTTTGGCGAAATGTATGTCGAACATAGTTCCAACTACTAAGCGAGATAGATATGAATCAAGATTTAATTAGAGAGTACTTACTGGAGTCATTTGAAAATCTTTCGCTATTGGCCCAGGAACTCACGACGCTCGAACAACAACCTGGAGATCAGGAGCTCATTAACTCAATCTTTCGTAAGGTGCACACGCTAAAAGGTGGTGCAGGTTTTTTAGGTTTTAAAAAACTTCAGGAGCTCACGCATGCAGGAGAGTCGCTTCTTGATCGAATTCGTGAAGGTAAACTGAAAGTCTCTTCTCCCATTTGCGATATTCTTTTAGAGTTCACAGATGCTTCACTTGAAATTTTAAAATACATTGAAGCCAACCAAAAAGAACCAGCGAAAGCGCAGGAAGCTTTAATTGTTCGTCTCAATCAGATTCTAAGGCCAGCTTCAATGAATGCAAAACTTGAATTAAATGAGCCATCAATTTTAACGGGAATTAAAGTTCCTGGTGAACTGTTTGAAGACAACGTTCAAGTTGTAAACATTTCTCCAAAAATCTCACTTGCTGCTGTCGTCGTTGAATCGAAGGAAGTTGTAGTGGAATCAAAAGAACTGAAAGAAATTAAAGAGGTAATTAAAGAATCAAAAGAATTTAAGGATGAAAACTTAGATGCAGGAAAAAATGCCGGCGTAGCAGATTCCGTCGTTCGCGTAAACGTCCAGCTTTTGGATAAAATTATGAACGTGGTAGGTGAACTTGTTCTGAGTAGAAATCAACTTCTTCAATATGCAAGCACCCAGGATTTGAGTGAACTCAATCGAATGGCCCAGCAGCTGAATACAATTACCAGTGAATTGCAAACAGACATTATGACGACAAGGATGCAACCTGTTGGCAGCGTTCTCTCGAAATTTGAAAGAATTGTGAGAGATCTGGCCAGAAGCCAGGATAAAAAAATAAAACTTGAGATTATAGGAAAAGAAACGGAACTAGATAAAACTTTATTGGAAGCAATTCGTGATCCTCTCACGCACCTTATTCGAAATTCAGTAGATCATGGAATTGAAAAAGCGGAAGTGCGAAAACAAAGAGGGAAACCTGAGGAAGGCAAAATTGTCATCAGCGCTTTCCATGAATCAGGACAAGTGAGCATCGAAATCAAAGACGATGGTAACGGAATTGATCCTCAAAAAATCATCGCGAAAGCTTTGCAGAAAGGGATTTTAACTCCAGATCAGATTAAAAATATGTCTGCAAAACAAATTTTGCAGATTATCTTTATGCCAGGTTTTTCAACTGCAGAACAGGTGACTAATATCTCAGGTCGCGGTGTTGGAATGGATGTTGTTAAAAGCAACGTAGAAAAGATTGGGGGTTCTGTAGATATTTTTTCAGAAGTAGGAAGTGGTTCAACTTTTAAATTAAAAATTCCACTTACACTGGCCATTGTGCCTGCTCTAGTTGTCAAAGATAAAGGTGAAACTTTTGCTATTCCTCAGATGAGTCTGGTTGAACTCGTTCGTTTTGAGACGAGCGATGAAAATCTAAAACTTGAGAAACTTCATGGTTCAGAGTTTTTTAGACTTCGTGGGGAGCTCATTCCTATTTTTAGACTGAGTCAACAATTAGGATTGAAAGGAACTAAATCTACATCAGATTTAATATCTGATGAAAGTGTGAATATTGTTGTCTTGAACACTGACGGTAAAATATATGGTTTGATTGTAGATCTTATTCTTGATACAGAAGAAATTGTCGTTAAACCTCTAAGCAAAGAATTAAAGTCTTTAAGCTTCTACGCAGGAGCAACGATTATGGGCGATGGTAACGTCTCACTTATACTCGATGCCACAGGATTCTACCATCACGCAGATAAAGGTCATGGGCAAAAAGTTGATCGTGCTTCACAGAATGATGAACTAAATGAAGAAATGATTGCTCAAGATTCACAGGAACTTCTTCTCTGTGAGTTGGGCGATAATCGGCAATATGCAATTCCACTAATTTTCGTTAATCGCCTCGAAGAGTTTCAGCTTTCAGCAGTTGAATGGTCAGGGGATAATGCTCTAATAAAATACGGCAATATTCCTATGCCTCTCATCAATCTGGAACAATCTCTAAATCTTCGCGGGGAAAATGTTATCAATTTTCCTAGACCTGATGGCATTGTTCCGTGTGTAGTTATTAAAGTTAGGAATCATTTGTTTGGTCTTGTCGTAAAAGAAATTAATGACATTCAACAAACTGATGGATCAATACATACAGATTCTGTCGATAGAGCGGGTCTCATGGGGACTGTGTTTATAAAAAACAAAATGATCACCATGCTCGATCTTCATTCGATTCTTAGTGAGCACAAGCTAGGAAAAGTAATTTTTAAAAATAGTTCAAAGAAAAGCCGCGGGAAAATTTTAGTTGTTGATGATTCCTTACTCTACCAGAGGATTCACAAAGATTTTCTAGAGGAAGAAGGATTTGAAGTGACGACGGCACTCAACGGACAGGATGCATTTGAGATCTTACAGGCCGATGCAAATTTTAAGCTCATTATTACAGATATTGAAATGCCAATAATGGATGGATGGGCCCTATCAAGCCGGATTCGCCAAAATTTGCTTTCTCACAAAGCGACTCCAATCATTGCCGTGTCTACTAAAGTGTCGGCCCATGATAAAGAGAAAGGCACAAAATGTGGTTTCACAGAACATGTTGATAAAACTGATAAGTCCATTTTGAAAAAAATTATTTCTGAATACGTTTGATTGGGAGTGAAAATGAAAGCAACTAAAGAGCATCATGAAACTAATCAATACTGCGGATTTAGAATTGCAGATGAAAGCTTCGCTATTTCAGTTCTAAAAGTGCAAGAAGTTATTAAGGCCTATCAGCTTACACGCATTCCGCAGGCACCTTTGCATATAAAAGGGCTCATTAATTTACGTGGTCAAATCATGACGGCCGTAAGTCTAAGAAATATTTTCGGCCTACCCGAAAGAGAAAACTCAGATGATCATATGAATATTGTGATTCAGGTAGGCGATGATATTTATGCACTGGAAGTCGATGAGATTTTAGACGTCATTGAAGTTTCATCTGATACATATGAAAGAACACCCGAAAATTTAGATGCGAGTTTTCGCCAATACATAAGCGGCGTTTATAAACTTAAGGAAGACATCCTCATGATCGTTGACCTTAATAAACTACTGGCCGAAGGTGCTTAATGAAAATTATGGTCGTTGACGATTCCATTGTGTTTCGTTCTGCCATTTCGCAATCTCTCTATGATGCTGGTTTAGAAGTGGCCAAGACGGCTTCTAATGGGAAAATTGCACTTGATCTTGTTCATGCAATTACTGACTTTGATCTCATCATCATAGACCTTGAAATGCCCGTTATGGATGGTCTGACGGCCATCGAAGAAATTCGCAAGATCAATAAAGAAGTCACGATAATTGTCTTTTCTTCGCAAACAATGAAAGGCGTTGAAAAAACTTTTCAGGCCTTGAGCGCTGGTGCCAATGATTTTTTAGCAAAACCAACAGGAAGTGATAATTCCGGCATTGATTTTATCAAGGCAGAACTTATACCAAAAGTTTTCGCTTTCAAGGATCAGGCAAAAAAAATTAGACAAAAAGAAACTCCCGCGCCAGCAATAGAAATAAGGCCCATGTCTGTCCAGCGCAAGGTTGATCTACTCATCATTGGTTGCTCTACGGGGGGACCTGATGTTTTAGGAAAAATTTTCAAAGATATTAACATTAAACTTAGAACTCCAGTTCTCATCGTTCAGCATATGCCACCGATGTTCACCGAAAAGTTGGCAGAAAATTTAAATACACATTCTCCGTTAACAGTCGTTGAAGCTAAAGAAGGAATGATGTTGCAGCCCAATCATGTTTATATCGCTCCAGGAGATTGGCACATGAAAACTGCTGATAATCAAATTTATCTTAATCAAGATGAGCGTGTTTGTTTTGTCAGACCTTCTGTAGATGTTCTTCTTCGCTCAGCTGTGCATACACCTCATAAAAAAATCGCAGTTATTGTTTTAACGGGCATGGGAGAAGATGGTGCCGCTGGTTGTTCTGCTCTCAATTCTCGCGATGTAGATATCTACATTCAAGACAAAGAATCAAGTGTTGTGTGGGGAATGCCGGGAGCCGTTCAGCGGGCCGTGCCTTCTGCGGAAATAATACAACTCAAAGATATGGCCACGCTAATTATGAAAATAGCGGGATAAGGATCGATTATGTATTTTGGTGATTATTTAGTACAAGAAAAAATAATAAATGAAGGACAATTGATCGAAGCCTTGTGCTATCAGTTGGAAACAATGCCGAGTTTTATTAAACTTATCTATGAATCCAAACTTATTTATCCAAATGTCCTTCTCGAAATAATCAAGAAACAAATTAAAAACGACAGCGATGTGATTTCTGTTCTATTAAACGGAAAACATCTCACTCAAGACCAAGTCAATGAGCTTACTCAAAAGCAACTTTCGATGCGTTTACCAGTTGGTGAGGCACTCGTAAAATTGGGCCATTTGAATGAACAGCATTTAGCATTGTATCTACAGCAATATTTTTCTGCTAAAGATTTATCGGGCACTCAAACTGATTCTTCAGTTGATGTTAACGATGCCGCATTAGAGTCTCTACGCGAACTAGGCATCGATATTGGGGAAATGGGACAATCTAAAAATGGTAAAGTCTGTGATGAATTAACTTATTTTTTTAATGCGTTTAATGAAAAAACAAAAAATCGATTGTTAAAACTTATAGAAATGATCGAGTCATCGCAAGTAAAATCCCAGGAACTTTCTAATTATGCAAATTCACTTTTTAGAGATGTTCACCTTTTAAAGGGAGCCATAGTATTCTCCGAGATAAAATCAATTGAGCATTCGATAACGTTGATTGACAAGAGTTTAGATCATTCACTTGCTCAAGGTGAACAGGGGATACAACATTGGTGTCGCCAGCACATAGCTCTTCTCAAGGAATACGTTCAACAGTTATGGCGATTTAGAACGGAAGTAGAGGCCTATAGTTCGCTAGATGAAATTAAAGAAAATATGCCATCTGTATTGTTTTTAAATAAATGTGTAATTGGATTGGCTTAATCGAGCCAGCTTCTATTTAAAGTAATCTTGAGCAGAGTCTGACCACTGATAGAAAGTAAGCAGCATTCTTCCAAATGGGCCAATTGTTCAAATGTGGCCTTTTCGTTTTGAAAGAGAGCATCACTTAATGTCTCTGCACTGGTGACGACCACATTTCTATCCTGAAGCTTGTAAAGATAGAGGTACAGGAGAAATGTGTTTTTGTCCCCTATAAGGGCGAGGAGCTTATCAAAGGTGTGATGATCAACTTGAAAGGTCTCTTTGTTAGAGGCAAAAAAGACCTTTTGAACGGCCTTGTAATTGTCCCGTTTTGAGCTCGATTTTAAAGACTCTTGAAAGTACTCAAATGTAAAGAAAACTTCAAAAAAATTGTCTGAATATAATGAGTTGACCTCGTCGATAATGGAGTTGGGAATTGATTTATAGCGGAAGTTCAACATCACTCAATTTTATAAAAAGAATTGATTTTTTTGAATTGAGAAAAAAGTGCTTAGGTCTAAAACAACTTTCCAGTGAGCAAGCATGAATGATGAGATGATTGAAGAATTTAAAATTGAAGCTGAGGAAATGTTTGTTACGGCCGAAGAAGGCTTCCTCAATATCGAAAAGGGCGAAGCCTTTATCGATAATTTCAATAAAATCTTCCGCGCCTTCCATTCACTTAAAGGCGCAGCAGGTATGTTTGGTCTGCAAGAACTACAGGCCCACATGCATAAATTAGAATCACTTTTCGAAGCTCAGAAAAATCAAGCAAAAATTGATAAGAAGAAAATTGATTACTTTTTGAGTGGAATTGATGCTGCTAAAAATTTACTCGAAGGAAGAGAAGTTGAATTCACTCATATGAGTAATGATGAGTTAACGATGAGTGATGAACCCATAACTCCGCCACAGAAACAAGTTCCCAAAAAAGAAATTGTTCATAAGAAAACATCTAGAGGCATTGTTTACATTGTTGATGATGAAGAACCAATTCTTGAAATCCTTTCTTCAATGTTAGAGACGATGGATTTTGAAATTCACACTTTTTCATCTGCGGCTGCTCTGTTGGATTCAATAGACATCATCACACCGGATATTATTTTAAGTGATATTGCAATGCCTGAAATGTCCGGTATAGAGATGGTAAAAAAAATTCGGGCAAATAGTCCGATGGTCACATTTATCATGATATCTGGCCAGCTTTCAAAAGAGATGATTTTAGAATTGTTGAATTACGATGTGAGTGGCTTTATTGAAAAACCATTTGCTGAAGAAGAAATAAAAAATACTGTCGAGCGCGCCTTCCGTTTAAGCCAGCTTGGAAGTCTGTTGAATAAATCGATTAATTACATGCTTTATCAATTTAGTGATCTTGATAGTTATTTGAAACAAGCTGGAAAAGAGAATGTGCGTTTGGCCCTGAAAGAAGAATTGAAAAATATTATAAAGATTCAAAACGAAATCCACGAGCAAAAGAAAACGAAAAAATAAGAGGGGAAATTATGAGTGCAACTGCTAGAGAAGTTTTTAAAGATGATCAAGAAGTTTATGACATGCTTGATCTTATGCCTATCAATGTCATGTATTGCGAATTGGATTTTAAAATTAAATACCTCAACCCTAAATCAATCGAGACGCTTAAAAAGATAGAACATCTTTTGCCTGTAAAAGTAGAAAATATTTTGGGTATTTCTATCGATAGCTTTCATCAAAACCCAGCACATCAGCGCTCATTGCTTGCCAATGATAAAAACCTTCCTCATAGAGCAACGATAAGACTAGGAAGCGAATATCTTGATCTCAATTCAGTGGCACTTTATAGTTCTGGAAAATATGTTGGGGTTATGGTGACTTGGGATATCGTCACTGAAAAAATGCAGGGAACTCATGTTTTCGAAGCACTCGATCTCTCACAGGCCACAATTGAATTTACTCCAGACGGAACAATTCTCAAGGCCAATAAAAACTTTTGCAACGGCCTTGGATATGATTTAAGCGAAATTAAAGGAAAACATCATTCAATGTTCTGTGATCCAAGCTACACAGCAACAGAAGAATACAGATCATTCTGGAGAAAATTGAACGATGGTCACTTCGATGCCGGTCAATATCCACGCATTACTAAAAACGGTAAAGTGATTTGGATTCAGGCAACCTATAATCCAGTCAAAGACAATGAAGGAAAAGTTTATAAAGTTGTTAAGTATGCCACTGATATAACCTCAAAAAAAGAAGAACTTTTAAGAGTCAATAAATCGCTAATTGAAATGGCCAACCAGCTTGCAGCTGCATCTGAAGAATTATCGGCATCTGCTCATCAAATGTCTCAAAACGCAGTAACAGCGACAACTCAGTCACAAGCGGCGTCGACTTCTATTGATAGTGTTGATGGTGGTGTTCGTTCAGTGGCCACAAATATGGAAGAAATGACGGCTTCAATTCGTGAGATTACTCGAACGACAAACGAAGCCTCATCGATGGCAACAGAAACATTAAAAAAATCGAAAGAGACGAACACTATCGTTAAGCAACTGGGAGTTTCTTCAAACGATATCGGGCAGGTCATTAAAGTTATTTCTTCGATTGCACAACAGACTAATTTACTCGCCCTTAATGCTACGATCGAGGCGGCGCGGGCCGGAGATGCTGGACGTGGATTTGCTGTAGTTGCAAATGAAGTTAAAGAACTTGCAAAACAAACAGCAAAAGCGACTGGTGACATTACAAAGAAAATTGAGGCCATCCAAGGGGATTCCCTCATTGTTGTGAATGCGATCGATGAAATTTCAACAAGAGTAGAAAAAGTAACCGGTCACGCAGGGAATATTGCGGCAGCAGTAGAAGAGCAAGCGGCCACAACGAATGAGATTTCAAGAATTGTTATGGAATCAAGTAAGTCGATCTCTGATGTTTCTGGGGTTGTAAAATCTGTTTCAGGCATTTCAAAGGCCAACCTTAGCGATTCGGAACAATTTTTAGAGGCCTCTAAAGAATTAAATAAGCTTGCCATTGCGATTCGAGAATTATCTTCAAAGCTCACTTAGTAACATGAAGGGAGCTTAGGCTCCCTTTTTTTTGTTACAAAAATCCTTTCTTTTTTAGTTCTACGAGACTTAAATAAAAGTACTAAAAAAATAAAGGAGAACCTCTATGAAAAATCTGTTTCTGATGACAGCTCTGCTAATTAGCACGAGTACATTCGCAGCTGCCCCTTTTTCAAAAATTCAAACACCAGGATTTTTCCGTTTCATGCTTGGTGATTTCGAAGTGACTGCCATTCAGGATGGAAAAGTTGCTTTGCCGATGAATAAACTTCTAAGTAATATTGCGGCCAACCGTCTTGAGAAGGAATTTAAACGCTCAGGGCTTCAAACGCCAACTGAAACGACTGTCAATGCCTACCTTATCAATACAGGCCCAAAACTCGTTTTAATCGATGCTGGTGCCGCTTCTTTGTTTGGTCCGACATTAGGAAAGTTAGCTAGTAACTTGAAAGCTTCAGGATACTCACCTGAGCAGGTTGACGAAATTTATGTGACTCATTTACACAACGACCACATTGGTGGAATCACGGCCGATTCAAAAGTGGCCTTCCCAAATGCAATCGTGCGCGCTGATCAGCACGATTTAGATTTCTGGTTATCTAAAGAAAATTTAGAAAAAGCACCAGCAGAGAGTAAGGGCTTTTTTGAAGGGCCAATGGCCACGTTTGCTCCTTATCAAAAAGAAAATAAAGTGAAGCCGTTTGAAGGTGACACTCAGCTCGTTGATGGCATCAAGGCCATTAATAGTCATGGACATACTCCAGGTCATACTGTTTACCTGGTGGAAAGCAAAGGCGAGAAGTTGCTCATCGTTGGAGATCTCATCCATGTTGGAGCTATTCAATTTGCAGATCCAACAGTGACTATTCAGTTTGATAGCAACAACAAAGAAGCATTTGCTCAAAGAAGTAAATTTTTCAAGAAAGCTGCTTCAGAGGGAATGATTGTTGGAGCGGCCCACATAGCATTTCCAGGTCTTGGAAGATTGAGAGAAGATAAAAAAGGTTTTGATTGGTTGCCATTATAAAAAGGGGAGGCATTGCCTCCCTTTTTTTTAATATTTTAGATCAATGTCGGTATCGTAAGTTCCATCAGCATAAAAATTTTGAGTTTCTAAATTTCCAGCATCATTGAAAAAAGCTTCTGACCTTCTTTCTTCAATTTCTTGATCACCATCTTTGAAAGTAATTACATCCTTCTGTTTTGTAATCCATTTTTCGCCATTAATTCCACTCGTAAAAAAGATTTGAACGTTTGCCAAAACTTCATTGTTGTCAGCATAGATATCGTATTCATCAATTTTTCTCTCAACATTGTCCAGCGTGAACTCACGTGTACCTGTTTCGTCATTGATGTCTAATTTTTCACAACCATCCTGTCTGATTGAATAATAAGTCATGAAGCGTGTGCGATAATCACCAGTAAAATTCGTGCAAGCAAATCCGGCAGAAGAGGAAAGCAGAAGAAAAGAGAAAATGATTTTTTTCATAAAACGTCCCTGTTAATGAATAAGTAGTTTTAGTATACCGAAGAATTTATCAAAGTGAATAATCTTAATGAGCTAATGACTTCACGCCTAAAATAATTGTCAAAGAATTCAATTGGGCCTCGAATTAAACTGCTGAATTTTTGAAAAATTGAATTCTAGTGTTAATGCCATCACAATGTGAAAACCACTTTCAACGTTCGACATATGGGGGTCACGCGTGAACAAGTTAGGTTTTAGTTTTTTAGCTGTGCTGATGTTATCAAGTTGCAAACCACCAGTCGCACAAGATCCAGTCAGCGTTATAAATGGTTTGGTAAAAGAATACGGCTACATTGGATTTCAAAATCCACTGCAAGAATCTAAAACCGGAACAATGTTGGCAGGACGTCCGACAGCACTGAGTTTCGTGGCCAATCATCGTGAATGTTTCCCACCGGAATCAGTGGAGCGTTTCGAAGATTTTTCTAATGTCGAAAAGAAATATACTTATACTTTCCAAGGTGGTCTGGGATTTTTATCGCAAGGTAATCCAGTTGTGAGCGGTGGTCTCGATTTGAAAAGCAATGTCTTTGTTGATATTGAACTCAATGGATTGATCATCGAATATATGAGTAGTGTTGGAATATCTGAGTGGTATAACAATGGCATGAGTGAAACCTGCAAGATGTATCTAAATGATGTTGGGTTTATCATTCAAGCGTTGATGACCGAAAAAATGACTATATCACTGAGAGATGAAAAGGGAGTTGTAATAGGATTGGATGCCAACAATGTCCAGAAGTTCCTTAAATTCAAATTAGGAGTGAATTGGAAAATTGTTGATCAATACAAAGTTGTCATCGATGAGCCAAAATACATTGGTTATCAGTTGGGAAGATTGCGCCTGGAAGACAACGGAAGAACTCTTTACAGAGCTATGACTGTTAAAGATGACAAATTTGTTTTCGAATCTATCGGAGTCTTTCAAGATGATACAATTGTGAAAACCACGGCGAAAAAGTTTTTATCTGAAGAAATTAAGTAGAAATATATGAGGTCCCTGCTCTATGCGGGGACCTTTAATTTTTAGTGATAAGCAACCGCACTCGACATCTCAAACTTCTTAGACATCTTTGCCATTCTTAGTTCCATTTTTGAAAGATACGCGTGTTTGTATTTTTGGGTTTTCGAGTGATAGCGCGCGTACCAACGGCGATCAGTTTTAGCATGACGTTTTTTTAAGAGATTTAAAATCTGCCCCATCATCTCTAAAGAGTAAACTTGATCTGCTTGTAAACGTTCAAGATCAATGAGAGGCATTTTCAGGCGTTCAAATTCTTTATTCCAAATATTCACATTAATCTGAGCGAGTGAATAATCACCTGTCGAAGAAACTAACTCATGATTGAAGCCTGATTCTGTATCAATAATAGCGAGTACGACTTGAGGTGGAATATTGTATTTGGCCATCGTTTGTTTTATGGCCTTAGCTAATTCTAGTCGTTTTGCTTTTGAAAGATTCGGTTTTAAAGAGGCAATTAATTCAGAAACAACTTCTGGTTTGTGTGCAATCGGCACCTGATCAAAATCTCCAAAAGTATCTACATACATATCGGTTAGCTCAACTGGTTCGGCCTTGATCGTTGTTTTATTCTTTGACTGAGTCATCACAGTCAAGGCCAATGTAGAGACTAGAACAAGTTTTAAAACAAGTTCTTTTTCCTTAATTGTCTGTATTGGTAGTATTAGTGTTTTCATACTTAAATTATAAAATGTGTCCGTCGGTCCAAAATCTTTAAAAACGCCGAAACCCGCTATACCAACGAGTTGTCGATTTCAATCGTTTTTTAAGTTATTGATTCCAGAGACAATGAATTTAGGTGAGCTAATTTTTGGTGACAACCAGACAAGGCATCAAACGTGTAACTGAGTATTTGGCAGAGAAAAATACAGATAAAGTGGGGCCTAAGCTTAGGCCCCTAAATAAGATATTAAGCAAATGCCATTGGATTTGTAAATTGGGCCTCTTCAGTCGATCCTTTAAGAGCAAGTGTTGAAACTTCACCTTGTGAGATAGTTTGTGAAACTAAATCGAAGTACCCTGTTCCAACTTCACGTTGATGTTTGGTTGCAGTATATCCAAAAGATTCCGCACCAAATTCTTGTTCTTGTAAAGCAGAGTAGGCAGTCATTCCTTCAGACTTGTATCGATGAGCGAGTGAATACATAGAGTAGTTGAGTGAGTGAAATCCAGCGAGTGTCACAAACTGAAATTTGTATCCCATGGCCCCTAATTCTTTTTGAAAACGTGCAATGGTTTGTGCATCTAATTTCTTTTTCCAGTTAAATGATGGCGAACAATTGTAGGCCAGCATTTTATGTGGAAATTTCGCACGAATGGCCTCGGCGAATTCTTTTGCTTCATCAAGATCAGGTGTTGATGTTTCACACCAGATAAGATCAGCGTAAGGCGCATAGGCCAGACCTCTTGCGATCGCAATTTCCAATCCATTTTTAATTCTGAAAAATCCTTCGGGAGTTCTTTCTCCTGTGAGGAAACGATGATCGCGCGGATCCACATCACTGGTGAGCAGAGTCGCTGCCTGCGCATCAGTTCTCGCAATAAGCAGAGTTGGAACATCCATCACATCCGCTGCAAGTCTTGCCGCTGAAAGTTTTTTGATAAATTCAGATGTCGGCACTAATACTTTACCACCTAGGTGTCCGCATTTTTTTTCACTGGCAAGCTGATCTTCAAAATGAACTCCGGCCGCTCCTGCAGCAATCATTTGTTTCATGAGTTCATAGGCGTTCAGAACACCACCAAATCCAGCTTCAGCGTCAGCAACTATAGGAGCGAGCCAGTCGCGAGTAATGTGCCCCTCGGCACTTTCAACTTGATCTGCTCGAATTAATGCCTGATTTATTTTTTTGACAACATTAGGAACACTGTCTGAAGGATACAAACTTTGATCTGGATACATTTCACCAGCTAAGTTAGCATCCGCAGCCACTTGCCAGCCAGAGAGATAGATGGCCTTAAGTCCAGCTCTCACTTGTTGAACAGCTTGATTACCCGTCATCGCACCAAGAGCATTTATGAATGGTTCTTCTTTTAAAAGTTTCCATAAATTCTCAGCACCCAAACGAGCGATGGAATGTTCGATTTTATATGTGCCTCTTAATTTTAAAACTTCTGCCGGAGAGTAATCTCTTTTGATTCCGTGCCAGCGCTCTTCCTGCATCCATCTGCTTTCCATTTTTTTGACTTCGTCCATAACATCTCCTTTATGTTTTATCTGCGATTTAGATTTTTGAGCGAGTGGGCTTGCTGTTGTTAAAAATGGTTCAAGTACATTGGATGTAAATAAAGCAATACCTTCAAGAGTTGCTTTTTTGAGAATGTTGATCTCAAGAACTTTTTGTTCTTCACTCAAAGAATGATCGTTTAAAATATTCACAAGAAAAATTTCTTGTTCTTTTTCAAATGTCCTTTTGATCAGCGAATCATCAACTTTTTCATTGGAGTCGAGAACTATTTCGTAATGCCTCCATTGCCAGACTTGCGCACGCGAAATCTCCAGAGTCGCGAGGTCTTCCATCAAATTATTGTGAGCGACACAACCCAACCCCTTTTCCATACCAATGAGATAAACAATTGCCACCTGAACATTTGTTTTTAAGCCTTCAATGGTGCGCGGCCCTCCACCTTCCATAATGAGATTTGGATGTTCTGGGAAATTTTCATCAATGAATGAAAGTTGGTTTTGTTTGGGAAAACATTTAAGCGCTGGACCAATAAAATACGGGTGGGACACCCAACATCCGTCATGACCTAATTCGAATTCACGCGATTTATCTTCCATGACTTTTTTCGTCTGGACACCTCTGGTTTCGGCATCTTTCCCTGGAGTGAAGGCCGCCATCCCGCCGATGGCGAATGCTCCACGACGGTGGCAGACATTAACCAATTTTTTGGCATAGTTTTCCATCCAGAATTTTTTCATGGTGATTTCACTTCTGTCTGAACAAATGCGAGAAGGATGATTTTTTAGAGTTTTTATGTCTGAGAAAATTTTATCCCAACGTCCAACGTTCATTCCGACAGCGTGATCTTTTAATTCGAAAAGAATCTCTTCCATGTTAAAGGCAGCTGGAAGAGTTTCTATAAGAAAAGTTGCTCGCAGAGTTCCTCTTTCAAATCCTAATTCATCCTGAAGAAAACAAAATAAATCATTCCACCACCAGGCTTCCATTGGATATTCGATTTTCGGTATATAGTACTTAGGAGTTTTGCCTGAAGCGATTAATGTTTTGGCCGTATGATAGAAGCATGTCGCGAGATCGAGGAGTCCAGCGGAAACATACTGACCATCAACTTTCATATTCGATTCTTGTAAATGGAGACCGCGTACACGAACCATTAAACCGGCCATGTCCTTAGGATCAAGCTTATAAGTTTTATTCGAATCATCTTTGGTATATGAGAGATCGCCTTTGGCCGCACCAATAACATTGTAGTAGCCATCAAGAACGTTCTCCCAAAGAGGACGCATGGAATCTTCAAAATCGAGCATGGCCATATCGGCACGGACTCCATCAGAGTTTCTGGAGAGCATATTGATGACCATTTTTGTATCATTCACAGGCCCTGTGATCTCAACTCGTCTCATCTGAAGATCTTGCGGAATAGGAGCAACTTTCCAATTTTTATCAGTCGATTCTGAACGTAGAATTTCTGTTCTGGGAATCGAGCCTTGATCATAAGATTCTTGTCTTAATCTTCTCACGGCCAGAAGTTGATTTCTTCTAATTTCCAGTTTGCGGTGAAGATTGGCGATGAGATCAAGAAGTCGAGGCTCGAATATTTTTTTTGATTTATCACTTATAGCACCTTCCGAAATTTCAATAGCATTATTTAATTTTTGATAGCTCATGTTATTTCTCCTAATAGTGTTGATTGTGTGTCATGACTTTGTTGAATCAAAACCCGTTTTTAAATCAATCACTAGCGGATTAAGATTGAAAGCGAATTTTCGCTAAAATTTTTCTTTCGCTCCTGTGCTAGACACGTTCTCTTGACGGCGTTATATAAAAAAAATGCTGAAGAAAAAAAATGTTCTCAAATTTATTCTTGGCCTTAAAATTCGACAACTGCGCGCGCGCAAAAAAATATCTTTAAAAGATCTCGCTGACCGCACTGCACTTTCATCTTCATATTTAAATGAAATCGAAAACGGTAAAAAATATCCCAAAGTAGAGAAATTAGCAGGCATCGCTGAGGCGCTTGAAATCCCTTTTGAAGAGCTTATATCATTCAAGACGGGGAGAAACCTCCATCCTCTTTTAACTTTTTTAGAAGGAGATATGGTTGGAAAAGTACCATTGGATATTCTTGGACTGTATGAGTCTGACGTCGTTGAGCTGATGGGAAAAGATCCTGAGAAGTTTGCATCATTTGTGCTCACTGTTTTGCAACTATCTCGATCATTTAATATGAAGCTAGACGATCTCTATCGTGCTTCATTGCGCTCTTATATCGAGTTAAATGACAACTACTTTCCGGAAATTGAGCGGCTAGCAAAAAAATATAGAGCGGAGTTTTTTCAAGATTCGATGTCTCCTGAAATATTAGAGAGACACTTGCGAGATAAATTTAATGTCCAGGTTGATTATGATCAAATTATTAATTCGAGTTTCAAAGATCAGATTCATTTCTATTTCAATAGTGATTCGAAGAAACTCTTTTTAAACGCTCGTCTTCAGCACGAACAAAGAAAATTCTATCTGGCCAAAATTTTGGGTCAATGTCTGTTGAAAATTGAATTGCAAACAACAAATGGATTTACTGAAAAAGTCATGGATTTTAAATCCAGCTATTTTTCCAATGCTCTTCTTGTTGATGAAAAAGAAATTACTAAAGATGTCAAAGCGATGTTCAGCTCAGCTCAATTTGCTGGAGCAAACGTCCTCGAAAGCATTAAAAGATTCGATGTTACACCTGAACTTTATTTCCACCGGTTGACTCAAATACTACCTACTCATCTAAAAGCATTCGAAATATTCTTTTTGGCCATGTCACAGGAAGATTCTCAGGCCCCAGTCGTGATGAATAAGGAACTGCATCTTTCCCAACTTCATCGTCCCCATGGAGTGCGAATGAATGAAACATATTGCAAGAGATGGGTTGCTGTCAGAAGTATTGAGGGACTTAAATTGAAAGCAACAGATGATGAGCATGTGAGTGCTCAAATCTCACAGCTGAGTGATGAAATTGAATACTTTTCTTTGTCGCTTGCAAAACGTTCGAGGTTCAAATCAGAAAAAATACAATCATATACGATTGGTTTTCTTATTAATAATGAACTCAAAAAAACACTGAAGTTTCTTAATGAGCGCAGTTTACCTAAATTGAAGATTGGTCAAACATGTGAGAGATGTTCAATTACAACTTGCGCGGAAAGAGCTGCTCCACCAGTTATTTATGATTTTCAAAAAATGCATCAGGATAAAGAATACTTTCTTTCTGAACTTCAATAGAAAAGGCCACACCGAAATGTGGCCTGGATAATATTTTAGAAAAGTCTCATGTTAATTTCAGTGAATCCACCGATAAACTCATTTTTGAGTATGTTGATAGATTCATTTAGAGCATCTTGTAATTCAGTACTAAAATTCGATAAGTTTTGTTCGAACTTCGAATCTACTAAATCACTCTCTTTATCTGAAATTGGCAGTGCTGCTCCGGTTATTGTTCCTAACCCAGCACCCAGTGCTAAATAAGTGAGGGGATCCAGATGTTTTGCTGATTCAACAGCATCATGTGCTTTAGTTCTGACTGAATCTGCTGCATCACTCATTCTAGATTTGGCATGTGCAACACCTTCGCGCACATTTTCTTGAACATTTTCGAATTTTGATCCAACTCTTTCTTTCACATCTTGAAATTTACTTTGAACGTTTTCTCTTACTCCACCAGCTCGAGATGTCTCAAGATCTAAACCTTCACCAAATCCCATGCTGTATTCTTCGCTCGTCGTAGTTGCACTTCCGACCTTAGCGGCCATACGTTCTTTAACATCATTCACGCGGTCTTTTGCATGACTGAACTTATCTTGAACCGAGTGAATCTTATCCTGAACATTATGTAATGTACCTTGCGCAGAATGAACGGCAGAACCAACTTTATCAGTCACAACATGTGCCTTTTCACGAGCGTAACTTTCATAACTGCGATGGTTTTCATCTTCCATCAGAAGTAGAGTTCCGAGTGTAAGTAAACTTGTACCAACTGGGTTTGCTTTTAGATGTTCAAATGTATCAGCTGGACTTCGTCCACTTCGATAAAAAATGGCATCATCGACGAGCTGACCTGGTGTCATTCTTTGCTTGATTTCTTCAAAGTCTTGTTTAACTTTTTTGATATCAGCAATGACCTGCTGTTTTAATTCCTCAGTTGATTTTCTGTCAGTATTTCTATCAGTGGTGTAATTTGAATTCATTGATTCGCTCCTTGAACGATGTTTTTATTTCTCCAAGTGTTTCCAAAGATTGTCTTGGTTTAATTTTGTCTGCATCTAATTTAGAAAGCGCAGCTCTCACCATGACATAACCGACGATGAGGAAAGCAGCTGTGACCAGAGCAGAAGCGGACCAAACAGGTATCACTCTGGATAATAGAAAGATCGCTGTCATAGCAAGGGTAATGACTCCTACAAAGAGGAGGGCCCCTCCAATAACAACTGAGACACCGGCAGTTTTTACTTCACCAATTTTTTCACCCAGCTCTTGTTTAATGAGCATGCTTTCTTTTGCAAAGAGGTGAGACATGTCGCTGTAGAGTCTTTCGAACATATGCGACCATGAATCATGTTCGTGCTCATTCAATCGCATTTGCCCATCAGGATATCTCGTCCGTGTAAAATCTAAATTATTATTCTCCATAACTCACTCCTTGATTAATGCTGAAGCGTGCTCTGCATCGACATGTTGGACATTGAAGATGTAGATGCTGTAGATCTCGCTTTAATTCTTCCGATATGTCTTCCTAGTCGACCAAAGACGAGTCCTGCTACATATGAAGTAGCAAACATGAGTCCTGGTTTGTCGCGAGCTTGTTCTTCCAGATAATTTAATAGGTCTCGTGGATTATCAGTACTCAATTTATCTCTGGCACCGTTAAACCAATTATTGGCGTCTCTGAACCATCCTTCTACAACTTTTTCAGCTTCAACTGATGATGGCTGGCCTTGAGTGTTTAAAGCATTGCAGGCCCCTTGAAGTCCTTTATCAAGAGCTGACATGTAAGGGTTGATCTGATCCTTATACTTGTGAAGCAAATCTACTAATGGCGCGAGACTTTTTTTCCCGTACTGCTTTAGTTTTGTTTTCGCAATTGGACTTCCTTCAGATTTTTGCTTGAGGGGCGAAGTACCCTGAGAAGTATTTTGGTTTGTATCGGATGAATTGGAATTATTAATCATTTATATCCTCCGGTTAATCATGCATTTATAAAATGCAAGTGTAATACCGCAGGATTTATTCACCCTTTCAAGACTGTCTTTGTTGTTTTTTTTGAATGTGGATTAAAGTGAATCCACCTAGTGAGAGAGCAGCACATGTGAGAGCCCACCCGTCGAGAAAATGTTGACCGATGAGGTATCCGCCAATCATCGGGGCCATAACTTGGGCCATTGATTGGAGCGATTGAGCAACTCCAAGAACAGCTCCTTGTTGATCACGACTAACATGTTTAGTGATTTGACTTGTTAAACTAGGACGAAGAATACAACTACCGAATGAACTAATAGTTATCGCCGTTAAAAGAAAAGGAAGTGTGAGTGTTTCACCTATAATAAAGTATCCAATCGCCATCGAAAGAAAGCCCATGATGACGAGATTACTCTCGCCAAACTTTGTCGAAAGTTTTCTTAAAAAACCCATTTGAACAATTAAGCTGACTGTTCCCATGAAAGTAAAAACGTAACCGACTTCTTTTATTCCAAATGCTTTTCCGTCGAATTGAAAACGCTCACCAAGAAACATAGCAAATCCTGACATAAAAAATGCAAAAGCAAAAATGAAGACGAAAAACTGAACGAGATAAGGAGCAACTTCTTTTTTACGTAAAAATTTTAAAATATTCTTTGCTGCTAATTTTTGTCCTGGCTCAGTGGCCTTATGAATTTCCGTGTTAGGAAGAATGGTCAGTGTGGCCATAAAACTTGTGAATGAAAGAAAGGCAGCTAGATAAATAGGCGCGTGAGGTCCGTAATCAGATAGAAAGCCTGCGAGAGCTGGACCAATCATAAAACCTAGGCTGAATGCTGAACCAAGCATACCAAAGGCCTGGGTGCGATCTTTCGGTTCAGTAACGTCGGCAATGTAGGCCTGAGCAACAGAAATATTACCTGCCGTAATTCCGTCAATAATTCTCGCAAGAAAAACCCAGAAAAGATTATTTGAAAGGGCCAGCATGATGAAACCGATACATGTTCCAATTTGACTGAGAACTAAAATTTTTTTGCGTCCAACTTTATCGCTGGCCTGTCCTAAAATTGGACCAGAGATAAACTGGCAAAGCCCATAAACAGAAACAAGCAATCCAATGACAAACGGTGAAGCACCTAGCGATTCTGAATAAAAAGGTAGTAGCGGAAGGATGATCGTCATTCCTAATACATCAATGAGGACAATGAGAAAAAGAGGTATGAGCGGAGAACGTTTCATGCGAATTCACCTTATTTCTAAACAACAGGGAAGATATTACTCCTTTTAAAACCAAAAGTGATTCATTTTTACCTCATACCCCATAATTCATCTTCGTGAGAGAATTGGTAAGTATTGTTTATTTACAGCGGAGAAAACAATGATTATTCAATTAAAAAAGTCAACAATAGTGCTCACTGCGGCCTTGCTTGCAGGATGTGCACATCAGGCCCCTACTCCAGAGGTAGTGCGTACAGTTGCTGAGACATCTGTATCGCCAGACGCTCTGTTTTCTCCCCATGAAGGTTCGGTGGCCTTTGATCGTCTTTATGATCTCATTTCAAGCGCAAAAAGTTATGCTCACATTACAGTTTATAGCTGGAGTGATGGAGACCTGGATAAAGCGATTGAAAGAGCACTTTCAAACAAAGCAAAAGTTCGCGTGGTGCTTCACCCTGATTTAAAAGATTCAGCAAAAGTTCTCAATGTTGTACCGAAGTTAGAAGCGATGGGAGCGGAATTTAAAATTGCCCCGCTTAACATGCATGAAAAGTTCACACTTATTGATGATGAACTTGTTGTTAATACATCGGCCAATTTCTCTAATGGAGCGAAAACAAAATATAGCGAGAACATGATTTTTCACGAACTCTCAAAAGACAACAGTGAAGCGACCAAATCGCTGATCAAGGATTTCAAACGCGAATTTGTTATTCTATGGAATACATCCAAAGATATCATTACCAACGGCGAAGAGATTGCTGGCCGCTTGAACGATGCTGCTCTTAACGAGAACAAAGCATCGGTGAGTGATATGACTTTACTTTCCAGCTCTCAAAATTGGTCTCTCGCTGAAAACAAACCAGGTACGGCCAATTACAAAATTGGAAAATATTATTCACTCAAAAAAAGAACATATAGCGGTTCAACTGAACAAACATGGGTTGTGAGAGATGCACTTATCACGGCCATTAATCAAGCGACAAAAAGCATCTATCTATCACTGAACCATTTCAATATTCGTGAAGTTTCAGATGCTCTTGTTGAAGCCGTTAAGAGAGGAGTTGATGTTCGTCTAGCGGTTGATAATCAAGAATACAAATCGAAACCGAATGATTTAGAAATGACTCCGCAATTTGTTGCAGATTGGAAAGCTATCAAGGGCAATGTCCAACCACCGGTGCGAGTAAAATATTATTCACATGAACCTTCACCTCGTTCATGGTTATTAAACCACCACAAATTTATTCTTGTTGATTACGAAGTTCCAGCTAAAACAATTCTGCTTTCAGGATCGTATAATCTGTCTAGAACGGCGGAACAAAACCAATTTGATAACATCGTTGTCTATAAAACACCTAAGTACAAATCACTTTACCAAAGTTTTTATAAAGAATTTTTGAATCAATGGGATTGGAATAGAACAAAAGACGGTCCAAAACCAGGAATGACGGAGCAATTTTTTGAAACAAAAAATAACTCTTATCCGGTTCACGTAAGTGAAGCCGTATCACTCACTTGGGCAGAGGTTATGAGTCTCAGAGCTGAAGTTAATAAAAAAGCACCTGGAATCTTCAGTGGTTTAACGAAAAATAGAGATTGTCTGTACTATGATCCAGCGAAAAAACAATACTGGGCATGTCCAAACGGAAAATAAATGAATAAAAAAATCAATTGGCAAAAATCTCAAGCGCTCCTTCTTTTAGGGGCGCTTCTTTTATCTAGCTGTCAAAACACACTTCCTCATCCTGAAGTACAACGTTCAATTGCTCAAGATGCAAGTGAAAGAACTCTTTTAGAAAAAGGTGTTTTTCCGGAAGAGAAAGTTATCGATAACAAGCTTGATAGCGCAGGAAAGATGCGAGTCGTTTTCAATCTTCCACCCTACGTAAATCCAGGTCAAATTGGAGTCGTGAAAGAGATGATCAAAACCATTGATCAGGCCGAAGTTTCACTACGTTTAAGTATCTTTCAATTTAATCATAAAGAGATTTTTGCTGCTCTTGAGAGGGCAGTAAAGCGCGGAGTGAAAGTCTATCTTACGACCGATCTTTGTTATTCAGGAAAAGAAGGTTACAAAGAATACTTCGATGCCCTCAAGTTAGTCCTCACTTCGAATGGACAGAATGCTGACACTCAAATCATCGACGATAAGAGTGTGAGCTGCGATACGATGTTTAATCACAATAAATACATGATTGTTGATTATGAACGCAAGGACCTCGCTAAAGCTTGGTTTGGTTCATTTAATCCCACCAATCATGGTGCCGTTGAAAATGTTGAGCTCGCCATTGTTGCTCAAAACTTTGAGATGGCCAACATTCTCATGCTTGATTTCGATCAGCAGCTCAATGGACAGTTTAAAGTTAATAAAAAAGGAGTCTATTCTTTAAGAAAAGGAAACACTAATAGTATCGCTATGCTTTCTGATGTGGAAATGGCAGCGAAACAATCTGAAGGTTTTAAAATCGATTATCCAACAGTAAGCGTTGATGGAATGGATTTTCAGTTTATCCTTTCTCCCAAAGTAAAAAGCTTAACAAAAATTGTCGAAGCTATTTACGAAGCAAAGAGTGAAATTCTTTTTTCATCTTTTGCAATCGCTGATCAAATGCTTATTTCCAGTTTGATCAATAAAAGCGAGAGTGTTGAGTCACCTTATAATATTCATTCCATACTTTCACTGCCACATCCGGGCGAGAGTGAAGGTGTAGTCTTCATGCAGGATGGTGGTACTAAAAAATCAATTCTGCGCGAAGGAAAGAAAGGACCGAAAAATCTAGGCGGCGAAAAAGAACTGGCGACCATCGCGCAAGAAATAAAAGAAACGGTGGCGACGCCGGTAAATTATCTTACACCGAAAGAGGAAGTAAAAAGCGTTTACCGTTATTTCTATCCAAAAGGTGCAGCTGGTGGGCGAATTCAAAAAGTGCGAGTGGAAGGTATCTTCAACAGCAAAGTTATCAATGAGAAAACAACTTATAGCCGTCTTGATGCCGCAGGAATTCCTCTTTATAAGTCGACTTTGACGGGAGAGTTACATAATAAACTTTTTATAATCGATGAAGAAAAAATTATTTTTGGTTCTCATAATTTTAGTCAATCAGCGGAAAATTCTAATGATGAATTAACAGTGATCATCAAAGCAGAAAAATTAGCTCGCATTTTAAAAAATGAATTGTTTAATAAGACGAAACTATTTGCATACAAAAAAGGTAACGCTGAAAGTTTCGGAGCAAAAGCGGCTTTGGCCATTACTGAAGTAATGCCTGAATCTGCTTTCAAATTGACTCAAAAAAATAGACAAGTAGACGCCGGAGAATATGTTGAAATTCACAACGTAGGCGAGCGTCCGGTTAACTTGCTAGGATTTAGATTTGATGACCACTATTTTCCAGATACCGATAATGAAGTTTTAGGATCCGCGAGTAATCCAGGTTTTCTTGGAACATTGGTCAGATTTATCCCAGCGAAAAATGCTGGTGAATTGGGCCAGACTAATTTCCAGGTGAAAGAAAATATTCTTCCTCCCAATAAGACAGCACTCTTGGTGGGAAAATATTTTCATCCAGACTATTACCTCGAAAAATTCAAACATTCTTTCAAACAAACCTATGGTAAGGATCCTGTGGCTTCAGACATGCCTATACTCTTTACATTCGCGGAATATTATTCGTCGGTATTGGGAGATAGCAGCTCAGGATTAGGAACAAAAGATCGCCTTACGCTTTATGCTCCGGATGGAATGACAGTGGTCGATCGTTTTGCTTATCCTCAAGCATCGGCGAAACAGAATCAAGCACTAATCCGCCAGTTGGACGGAAAAAAACTGGCAAAGAAAATTGAGCAGAGAAAATACTATTATCTGGAACGCAAATATAGTCTAAAAAACGGACAACATTTTTTAGAAACTTCTTTTTTACCTACTGATGGATTTTCAGAAGAAAATGAATGGTCTTTGAAAAATGCAGGTTCTCCTGGAGTCGTAGAAGGGGCGGCACGTTCAATTGCCAACAATGAAACAGAATACATCATTGAAGGACAAATGGCCGATGTTCACCAAAATAAATGGATGAACGTTTCTATGGTTATTAAGAGTGGAAAAATCGTCGATGTGAGAAAACCTTTATCAAGTGATAAACCGCTCATCAAAGATGTACTTGTTTTCCCCGGACTGATAGACGCTCACAATCATATTAAGTACAATACGATGCCTGTTTGGATGACGGCGAAATCTTATAAGAATCGTGACCAATGGCCGGAAGAAGCTGTTTACCGAAATGGAGTGAAAGAACTCTATAAAAAAGTTTACGGAGAGTGGAGTGATTGCGACGGACTAGATGAAGAAGACAAAGATAAATGTCTTGCTCAACATCGTTGCGAAGTTATTCTTTACGGCGAGCTCAAGGCACTCATCGGGGCCACAACATCATTACAAGGGTCAAGTTCATTTGATGACACATCATCTGATATAACATTCCGAGGACTCACACCATATACTGTGGGTGATAAAAAACTAAAATCCAAGGCGCGCTCTCAAGAGGACATGTTGGATGCCTGTTCATCAACTGGAGCGAGAAATATTGAAAGAGAAAAGTGGAATGGCTTCGATGAAGTTAGAACTACGGCCCAATCAATTAACTCAGATTCATGGGTAAAGAAAAAAGTACAAGATCCAAAAACTTTTTCCCAGACTCCAAGTGCAAAACTCATCAACGAATTTGAAACAGGCGTCACTAAAACATTCTTTGTCCATTTAGGTGAAGGAATTGATGAAGTTTCAAGAGCGGAATGGGATGAATTGACGGCGTTAAAATTAAATCGTTCGGAAACGACATTAATTCACGCCACGGGGTTAACTGATAAAGAGTTTAAACAAGCAGCGGCCGCCAAACAATCTATCGCATGGTCTCCAACGTCAAATCTTCTGCTTTATAAAAAAACAACTGACATTCCGACCGCACTCAAAAACAAAGTGAACGTAGCACTTGGTTCGGATTGGAGTCTCTCTGGAACGAAGTCACTGTTGTATGAAATCAAAGTGGCCGATATGGCAAACAAGAAATATTTTAATAACCAGATTCCTGCTGTTGAAATATTAAAGATGGCCACAATCAATGGAGCTCGAGCTGCCCATATTGAACATCTCATTGGCTCGATTGAAAAAGGCAAACTTGCTGATTTTTTCATCGTCGGCAAAAGTAAAATGCAACCTACGCCTTATGAGACCTTACTCAAACTTGAAGACTCGGGGATTGAACTTGTTTTTGTGGGAGGAGCACCAGTACTTGGAAAAAGTAAACTCATGCAAGAATTAAGCGGTGAACTTAATCTTCCTATGCCTTTGGTAATTAAAGATTCTAGCTGTAAGCATGAATTGAGTGCACTGCCTTTAATTGATGGTTCTCACAACTTCATCAATGAACTAGATCAAAAAACAACAAAAGGTTTTCAATCATTGAAACCTAAAGTGCAGTCTGATTTAGGACAGGCATTTTCGAAGCTTGATCCGCTTTGTTCTGAAGGGGATTCGCGAATGATGGAAATTTTAAAAGGACTATAATTCAAAATTTGCAGTGACGGGGCAGTGATCAGACACTAATTGATAATATGCTGAAACTTCCTCGTCATTGTCTTCTAAAGGTGAATTGCACCATCCACCAACTTTCACCGGCCCTTTCAAACGCAGTGATTTAGAAACCCAGAAATGATCAAATTTCGAGCGAAATTCTGGAGTACGGAAAGTATAAGGAGATGGGTGTGGAGCAAACATCATGTCACTATTTTCTTTTTCTAGTATTTCCGTAATGAGCTCAACATCAGAGTGTGGTTTACCAGTCAGAGTTGAAGGATAAGTATTAAAATCACCAGTGATGACAGTTGGTATTTTTTGATCAGCTTTTTTTAGATGATCACGAATTATTTTTATTTGCTCTACTCGCGTATCAGTTCTCGCTGGAAACGCACTTAAATGAACTCCTAAAACACGCAAGATGGGATGCCCTTTTTCATTGTGAATGAGTGCATGAACTGCAGGCCGTTGACCTGATGAGCCCATCGCTACAGCTTCAAGAGAAAAGTTATCATCTGTTTGAGAATCAATTTTTAGCTTTAAGGGAGTTCGTGCGCAGAGTACGACATACTGATGACCTTTCATGGTGCTGTCATAACTGACACATTGAAAATCCTTTCCCATTAGTTTGAAGATGGCCTTTTTGTCGAGAATTTCCTCAAAAATGTAGATATCGGAATTCACTTTTTCATCTAAAAAAATCTTTATTGCAGAAAGACGTTCTTCTTCACTTGAATCAAACATTTTTATATTGAAACTGGTCACAGATAAGGCGCGAGCATGTGCAAGTGTACTTGTGAGAATCGTTCCCAGAACAAAAATCAAAACAACCATGTTTTTCATACATAAAGAGTGATCAACATTACTGTCATCGTAAAGAGAAATTATCAAACAATTCGTTACCGAAAACGCACCTTGGCATAAAAGGTTGAGACTGCTTTGAGTATTTACGGCAATAAGCTGAAACATATATAGTTTGCAGAGCTTCTCGGGAGGGTGATGAAGAGAATTTTGCGTCCATTTAAATCCAATCTAGCGATGACAAGATGGATTGTACTTACCATTGGTCTGCTTTTAACGATTCTTTTTACCATGAGAGAATACTTTGTCGTTAAACGCGAAATGAATCTGGCCTTTACCAGTAAGGTTGAAGCAATTCAGTCACAAATTGAAAACAAATTAGAATTTTATGAAAGTGTTCTTTATCAAACGCGGGCCTATCTGCTCAATAACCCCAATGTTACCCAAAAACAGTTTGCGGAATATGTAAGAAATGTCTCGCTGATCGACCGTTTTCCGGGCATTCAAGGTTTATCTCTCACTCTCAAAGTAAAAGAATCTGAACTTAAAAAATTTAAAGTCTGGCCCACTCATGAGCGAAATGACTATTTCTCCATTGTTTATCTTGAACCTAATGACTGGCGTAACCAAAGAGCGATTGGCTACGATATGTTTTCAGAACCAAACAGACGTGAAGCCATGGAGCGAGCGTGGTTTACAGGTAAACCAAGTGTGACGAGACGATTAACTTTAGTTCAAGAAACAGATAAAAATAAACAGCCTGGTCTTCTCATGTTTCTTCCTCTCTATCGGCCTGGAGTGCCCTCAAATACTATCGATGAAAAAAAGAATGCCCTTTATGGTTTTGTGGGAAGTCCTTTTCGGACTTATGATCTTTTCGGATCAGTGTTCAAAGAAAACAACGATGATATCGATGTAGAAATTTACGACGGATATAAATTTGATCTGGATAATCTGCTCTACGACTATAATCACAGGCCTCATTTTCTTGTCAGAAATTTCGCTCCTCAGTTTAAAATGATTAAGCAAGTTAATGTTGGAGGGGAAGTTTTTATTCTTCACACACATTCGCTTCCTAATTTTGAAAACCTTCAAAGACAATCCTATGTTTGGGTCGCCTTCGGAGGAATATTAATTACATTGCTGCTGTTCTGGATCTTTCATCGCAGCTATCTTCAGAATATGGAAAGTCATCGTTTGCATGAAAAATACCTGAACGAAAATCGAAGGCTAAATTCCGTTCTCAAACAAATGCCCGAAGGTGTAATTATTTCTGATCCTCGTGGGAAGATTGTTCTGCATAATGATCAACTCGATCTCATCCTGGGCAGTGATCCTCAGGCCTTTACGACTCAAGGGAAGAAAATCGTTTCCGACGAATGGCCGCTGGCCCGCTCACTGGAAAAAGGAGAAATCATCAAAAATGAGGAATTGCGAATCGTTCATGATGATGGTCGTGTCTCTGTCATTAACGTGAGCTCATCTCCCATAAAAAATGGTGAGCGCATTGTTGCTGGAGTCGCTGTCTTAAATGATATTACTGAACAGAAATTGATCCAATCGGAGTTAGAAGAAGCGATCGTCATGCGCGATGAGTTTTTGTCGGTTGCGAGCCATGAATTAAAAACACCTATGACATCATTGAAGCTACAGACCCAGATGTTAAGACGTAAAATGGATAAAGAGCAGAACATCGCAAACTTGAAAGAAAAAATTTACGATGTTATGGCCGTGATCGATAAACAGGTTAATGGCCTCAATCGATTGGTGGAAGATATGCTGGATATCAGCCGTCTCAAAACCGGGAAACTCAATATTGAAGTGAGTGAATTCAGCATGGAGGATTTGATCAAAGAAACTCTTGATTCACTACGGCCGCAATTTAGTATTGCTGGTTACCAAGATCCTCTCTTTACCCACGAGGGACCGATGAGTGGAACTTGGGATAGGATGAGAATGGGCCAGGTCCTCATTAATCTGCTTACAAATTCCATGAAATATGGAAATCAAAAGACCATTGAAATTCATGCAAAAGGAACAGAAGAACGCATCCGTGTTTGCGTTAGTGATAAAGGAATAGGCATTTCAGAAGAAGATCAGGCGCGAGTCTTTGATCGATTTGAGAGGGCCATACCTGCATCTGAAGTTTCAGGTCTTGGCCTTGGTTTATTCATCGCTAAACAGATTGTACGCGCTCATGGGGGAAATATTTGGGTGGAGAGTGAGCTCAATAAAGGATCAACTTTTATGTTTGAAGTTCCCCGCAGAATTACTCGACTGCACTAATGTTAAAACCTAAAACGTTTTTGAATTGCTCTAAAACATAACGATCATCGCTATCACGATTTGAAGCAATACAATTCTTGGGAACATGAATTTTGAATTTTCTCATATGAGCATCATGAGCGGTGAATAGAACACAAATATTACCAGCGATTCCGGTGATAACTAATTCTTCAACTTCTAATTCTCTCAACAGCAATTCCAGCGGCGTTTGAAAAAAACCAGAATGCATTGGTTTAAGAACGAAATAATCTTCTTTATCTGGTCGAAGTATTTTTGCGATCTCTTTTCCAGTTGCTGAAACAGTTGAGCATTGTTGGTAAAGTTCTTCCCAGTTTGATCGCCAATGACCGAAATTATCGTTGACGTAAATGACAGGTATATTTTTGCTATGACATTCTTTTTTATAACGTGCAATTGAACGTGCTATTTTTTTGGCCTTCGGCAGAAGCTCTTCCGCTTCAGGGAAATCAAAAGTATTCAACATATCTAAAATGAGCAATGCTTTTTTAGAATGGTGTTTTGTCTGTGCAAGATTTTTAGCGCGTGCCATTTTCCCGCCTTCTTTCTTCAGCATCAAGGAGATATTCGATGCACTCGTAATCTGAAAGCTGTGAATTTTGTTCTTTAAAAAAGGCCATTTTTTCAAGCAATCGCTCACTCACTTGTCCAGTGGCCATGAACGTTTTACAGTCGTTGACCAAAGGTGAATCAGTCAGTGGGAGAGGATCATTTTTAGGAGAGAATATCCATTTAAAGAAATTCATAGCCCGCGACAATATCTTTAAAAATTTAGAATGAAAATATGAGATGAATATTCTTTTGTTGCATTTCTTTTTGCAATTGATCGAACCAAATTGTCGACGCAATACTTGGGGCCCCTGAAAACTCATAGGGAATTTGCATCGTAAAATCGGGAAGAGATCCATTTTCTTTGAGTAATTTTTCTAAAGAGATCACTAATTCTTCCGCACGTTTTTTATCACCGAGCCGATAGTAAGCAAGAGCTGCACCTGCGGTTCCTTCGGGCCAAATTCCCTCAATGTTTTGCCAGGAATTTTCAGGATATTTGTCAGCATAAGACTGAGCAATGACTCTGCTATCAAAGAGAGCTTTGTTGCTATAAGGCTTAAATCCATTTTGCGATTTGAAATTTTTTTCAGCAAACTGCAACGCCTGGCGGGCCATGTCTTTTTTACCAATAGCATTGAGAAAGAGCGCACCCCATGAAGCGCAGTCTAATGCAGCAACAGGGTTAACTTCTTTTTCATCTCGACCTTGATAAAATGTTTTTTTTTGTGAATCCCACATCGTCGTTAATAATGATTTTTTTATAAGAAGGGCCGCTTCTTTATATCGATTATCTTTAGTCATCCTATAAAAATTTCTGAAGAAAAAATAACTATCGATATTATGTTCTGTTGAAACCCAATTAATATTTTTTTCAAGAAATAATTCTTTTATTAATTTCTTTTCATCAAACTCATAGACATAGTTTCCAAACCCTCCGGTCAAAAGACCATAGCGTGAATCTTTTTTATCCACTACCTGCAGAGAAAGCAGATAGTAGGCGAGACGATGAGTGGCTTCAATAATTGTTTTTCTTTCAACTGTAGAGGAATCATTGAGAAGGGCGAGAGATGCATATCCAATCCATGCATTCGCCCCCGTACGTTTGTAAACCGCGAGTGTTGATTCGGGGGCGATGACAAAAGGAAATGAACCGTCACCATTTTGAAACTTCAATGTTTTTAAGAGTAGCTTTTCTGCTTCTGCTTTTTTTCCCTCTGATAAATAGTAAAGAATCATGAGTGCTTGGTCGTATAGGGCCGTTTGTTTTTTTTCAGGATGGGTTTGGACGAGAGAATTGACTACTGATTGTTGAAGAAAACTCACTGGAGAATCCTTGGCAAATGAAGTGAGTGAAAAAATAAAAATGAAAGCAACTAAAAAAAAATTCATGAAGAAATTTTAACATGAGAAAGAGGTGATGTGGAAAAGTCGAAAATAAATTTTCGTCTTTTCCACACTCGGGGGATAGTTGAAGCATTGTGTGATACTTCACTAAAGAACTTTTGGAAGGGATTTTATGGAAAAACTGAACAGTTTAAGTGCCTCTAAAAAAAAAGAGCCAGATAAGAGCACAAAAAAATGCAGGAACGCCTAAGATGTACATTAATACCGGAACACCAACTCTTCCTTCGATGTTCTTGATGAATGTCACTGCGTTTGCTTTCTTCATTACTCTCTCGACTTTCATTAACCTTATTAAAACCTTTATAAAAATCTTTGCTCAAAACCGATTTTACAATTTTGAGCAAAGATCCTATGCCTTCGCTTCTGAGGACGAGGCAATATCTTGTGCTCCAGTGTTTACTAAAAGCGATTTTGCTTCTTTAATCGCTTCATCAGATTCACAGTGAATGGAAAGAAGAATTCCTCCGTTCTTTACATGTCCTTCAAATCTTTTAGCTTCATATTCCGGAATGCCTAAACCAATAAGCGCTCCGCTAATTCCACCAATTGTTCCGCCGACTCCAGCTCCAGCAACTGCGGCCATGATTGGTCCTGCTGCTACAAGTGGTCCGACTCCTGGTATTGCCAGGGCACCCATACCTGCCAACCAACCAAGCGTTCCGCCTAGAACAACACCAGTGCTCGCACCAGCAGTTGCTCCTTCAGGAGCTTTGGTTGATTTTTCATGGGCAAATTCTCGTGTTGAGTCCTTATCAGGCATCAAGACGGATATATCTGCACTTCTAAATCCGGCCATCTTCAAGCGATCTACTGCTGTTTCCGTAGACATTCTGCTTTTGAAGATCCCGAACACTGATACTTTTTTTGTCTCGTTCATCATGTTCACGATCAACTCCTACTTCGTTACCACGATCTGATTGTGCAGACGGTGGTTAGGTGCAATTGATGTTGCAATTGAAACCAGTTTTGCTTTTTCAGCTTTATTTTTTACTGGTCCCTTTAATGTGACGTCCGATCCTCTCACGATAATTTTTACGTTTTTAGCGTAGAGTGAAAGATCGTTTTGTTTAGTAACTTGACGACGAATTGAACGAGCAAGTTCCACTGATGCTTTATCATTTGATTGATCTTCCGCAGTCAGTTCATTTCTGTTCAAATCTCTTTTGTTAATGGCAGTGTTATCCGGCTTAATGTTATTGATTGAAGCACCAGCAGTTCCGCTGAAGACAATCGCACATATGACTAAAACCAGTTTCCACTTCATTTTCTTTTTCTCCTCGTGTCGTGAAGCGTGTCCCGCTTTCATCAATCACACGAGGACATAGAGCAAGGGTTATGCCAAAAATGAAAAACACCTCTAACAAATTCAAATTTGGATAATCGGACAAAATGGTACATTGCTCTGGGGCTACTTGATTTGCGTTATCCGACCAATTTGCCCCGTGAATTGCTTGTGATGTACCAACTTGTAACTCATTGGAAGGAATGAGGAATTTCGCATTTTGATGTTAGGAAAAGTAAGAATTATACCGTTTGACAGACCCGAGTGTTGAGCACTCG
>CAMLKK010000022.1 GCA_946480715.1 uncultured Bacteriovorax sp.
GGGGATTATTCGTGTTCAAATATCTTGCACTGACTCTCATGTTTTTCATTCATGCGGCCACCGCATGGGCACAGTCGCAGGCCGATTGGGCCGCGCTTACAAAACGCGTGGAAGAACTAGAAAGACAACAAGAAGAGCTCCTTCTCGATTCTCACGATCCCACAACCACTGTAAATTCTTTTCTTCGAAACAATCTCACTCTAGGTGGTTTTTTCGAGCCAGCGTTTACAGTCGTTCAGGGCGAAGACACCCATTTTCAAGCAACAAATTCGAGCAACATTCTAGGACTCAACTTAGCGGCCGAATATAATCCCAAAGTAAAATTTGTTTCACAATTTGTAACAGGATTTACATTTAATTTTCTCAACCAACATAACGATCCTCGTGCTGCACTTTTTGGACTTCCAAAATCACGTGAGTATTCTGGAATCAATTTTGGGGCCATACTCACGCAAGGATATTTAGACTATCGCTTCAACCAAAACTACTCGCTCTTAAGCGGAATTGGATATGTTCCATTTGGTTATTATCCGCAAGAACGCGAGCTGGTTCTTTTTGTCCGTAGAAGTGGACCACAACTTCTTCGTACGACTAATCTTATCTCCCAACTTTTTAATGGTTTTAATCTCCAGGCGCATTTCAACACAGACAACTCTATTTGGGGCTGGAATGCCTACACGATCAATCGACTAGAGGACGTTAAACGACCAGGGCTTGGTTTACGTTTCTGGGGAAAGAAAAACGATAATTCATTTCAATGGGGACTTTCCTATCAAGGCTCTAAAATTGTTCGTCGTATAGAAAACACTGTAGGTGTCGATATGCGAACATCAATGGGAAAATTTATACTCACGACAGAGTATGCTCGTCATATTATGCAAACAGATGATGTTTGGACATATTATTTGGAACCGAGCTACTTCATTTATCAGGAAGAAATTCTCGCCTACGTCTTTTTTGATTACGCTGACAATCCATCAAACACAACAGGCCTGGGGCCGACCACAATTCTCGATCCATACGCAAAATATGAATACGGAACAGGTATAAACTGGCTGCCAACTTCGTACACGCGCATTCGTGCTGGCGTTACTTTACACAACTATGTTGAAAAAAAATTAGTTGTGACAACTCAAGAGCGTGACTATTTGACCTTTGATTTATCTGCAGGAGTAGCGTTCTGATGAAAAAGCTGCTTCTCTCATTAATTTTACTTTTCAACTTCTCATTGCAAGCTGAAGAAATCGTCATGATCGTAAATGAGCAGAACCCAATCAATGAGCTAAGTCTTGTTCAAGTTCAAAACTATTTTTTAAAAAGAACGCGTGAATGGCCAAATGGTCAAGTTGTACGTTTTTTTGATCGACGCGAAGGCAGCGAAGAAAGAAAAATATTTCTTAGAGATCTTTTAAAAAAATCATCTCGTGATGTTGAGCTTTATTGGATCGGTCAAAAACTCTATAGCGGCAACACTGCGCCACTTCAGGTTTCAACTGACTCGATGATGGCCTCTATGATTTCTCGTTTTCCAGGAGCGATTGGATATGTTTCATCCAGCTTTCAGGGCGCGCCCGGGGTTCGAAAAGTAGCTTTAAGAAAGGATCCCTAGTGAACGTCACAGAGTTTGTGCAAACATCTTCAATCCTGAATCGATTGCGACTTGTTATGGTCGCCATCGCGGTCTTCATTCTTTTAAGTTTTTTTACCATTTATCTCTCAAGTCAAGGCCTCTTCACCAATCTTCAGGCCTTGAATCTCGATAACAATATTTTGAATTTTACATCACAAGCACTAGAGAGTTTGAACTCAAGTGAGCTTCGCCAGGCGGAGCTTGTGACTTTTAACAATGTTTCTGATCTTCGCTACCGATTCAATGAAAATATGAAAGTTTCGGACTCTCTTGTAAAAAAGAGTATGGAACTTGCCAGAGAAAAAGAGCACCTTGCTCCTCTCTTTAACAACGCTATTGAATCACTCAGCCATTATCGCGCGAGCAATGAACTCCTTTTTAGAAAATTAGTTGTCTTGAAAGATTTGAAAAATAAAAAAGTGCAGGAAGAAATTACGGCCGATGCGCTGGCATCCCGACAATATCTTCTAGATGCCAAAGAGCAACTCGTGAAAATTCAAATCAATGTTAAGCAAGATAATGATCTTGTTTTCAACAACCTTTATAAAAATAGATTTCGACCTTTGATCGTCGGGGTATTTCTCACCACTCTCTTTTTCACGTTCGTCTTAACATTTGGTTTTTCAATCTCGAGAAAAATTGGCTCTTCACTCTCCAATCTCATTGTAGCAACTGATCGTGTGGCCCAGGGACAACTGGACTATCAGGCCGCAATTCTAAGACATGATGAAATTGGAAGACTCACTGATGCCTTTAACAAGATGACGGCCAATTTAAAAAAAGGAAGTGCTGAACTTAATACGGCCGTTAGCCGTACCCAAAGATTGCAACAAATCACTGCCGCTTTTTCAGAAGCACTCACCCCCGAGCAAGTTTACAACGTCATTTTCGAACAAGCATTCACGTCAATGCCCGTTGCTCAGGGTAGTGTTGTCACTTTAAGTGAAGATAAAAACTTTCTGCAAATCCAGCGAACTGTTGGAATTGAACAAAAAGTTGCTGATCGCTGGAAGTTATTCCCCATTACAAAAGATATTCCGGTTAATCATGCTCTCAAGTTCGGAAAACCTCTTTTCCTAACGACTTCAGAATTAAAATCATATCGAGACATTGATTTAACAGCTCTTGAAGGAAAAGATCTCTATCATGCTTATCTTCCGCTGATTATTGCTGGAGATGTTCTTGGTGTTCTAACCATTACGTTTGACCTGGCCACGACATTCGGTGAACCAGAAAAAGAATTTGTCTATGCGCTTGCTCGTCAATGCGCTCAGGCTCTGCATCGCTCTCAGCTTTACGAAGACGCAAAAAATGCGATCGAAGCTCGCGATGAATTCTTGTCAATCGCTTCACATGAATTACGTACGCCACTCACACCATTAAAACTTCAATTGCAAGGACTTGAAAGACACATAAAACGCGGAACAATTGATCAACTCCCACAAGAAAAAATAGTAAACATGATTCGAACATCTGATCGTCAGATTAATCGCCTCTCAACGTTGATTGATGATCTCCTCGATGTCTCTCGAATTACCACCGGAAAACTTTCACTCAACCGTGAAAATTTCAGTCTTAAAGAAATGATTAACGAAGTGATCACACAATATTCACTTCAATTGAAAAATGCTCAATCAAATGTTGATGTGATTATTGAAGATGACGTCGTGGGTAATTGGGACAAAGTTCGCATTGAACAAGTTGTCATCAACCTTCTGACAAACGCTGCTAAGTACGCTCCCAATAAACCGATTCATGTAAAAGTTGGTCGGGACAAAGATAAAGGCGTGATTGAAGTTCGCGATGAAGGACCCGGTATAGCTCCTCAGGATCAAGAGCGAATTTTTAAGAGATTCGAGCGCGTGATCTCTAAAAATAATGTTGGAGGATTGGGTCTTGGATTGTATATAAGTAAACAAATTATTGAGGCCCATCATGGTAATCTTTCAGTTGAAAGTGTGCTGGGAGAAGGTGCCCTTTTTCGAATAGAACTACCGTATTTGCCTAAGGAGAGCTTGTCTTGAATAACCGTTCCCCGTTTGTCCTATTAATTGATGATGATCTAGACATCAGTGATGCCATTCAAGCGATTTTATCGGAAGAAGGTCACAATATCGTGTGTGCTTACAATGGTCGCGAGGCACTCGATTTTTTAACCAGTACTCCTGAAGTTCCCTCTCTCATTCTTCTAGATATCATGATGCCTAGAATGAATGGTTATGAATTTCGTGCAGAGCAATTAAAAGATCCACGTCTTAAAGATATTCCGACGGTTGTGTTTTCAGCAGCTGGTCGTTTTGATGAAGAAGAGGCCTATCACTTCACTGAAGCTATTAAAAAACCGTTGGATTTAGACAGACTTCTTCATCTTGTTAAATCTCATATGCCACAATAGTAAAAAAAGTATAATCTTTCTGGAATGTAGCGCGTTTTTTGGCTTTTCAATAATGAAACTTTTAGTAAAATTATTGAATGAAAACAATCTTACTTATTGATGACGACGCTGATATCCACCTTTTAGTGAAGACATATCTTAAAGGGCATTTCAATCTGATGAGCTGTGCAAGCTTAGAAGAAGCTAAAAATGAAATGCGTCGAAAGATGCCAGATCTCATTTTACTAGACATTGATTTCGGCAAATCAAATGGCCTCGATTTTTACCGCGAAAATCAAAAAGAATTTGATCGACTGCAATTGCCTGTCATCATGCTCACACAAGATACATCTCTTTCAACAAAGCTTGCTTCATTTGATATTGGTGCCGTTGATTATGTGATGAAACCATTCGAGCCACTCGAACTACTTGCCCGCATTAATGTTGTTTTCAAACGCAATCGTGCTCAACATATTGTCGTAAGAAATGGTTTGAACGTAGATCTTCTTACTGCAACTGTTAAATTTGAATCGAACAATGAAATTGTCGATCTCTCTCATCTTGAATTTAAACTTCTTCTTTTCTTCATTGAACACGAGGGAATTATTTTTACTCGTGAAAAACTTATTGAAAGAGTTTGGGGTGGAAACATCAGCATCACTCCACGGACAGTTGATCAACACGTCAGTAAATTAAGAAAAAAGATCAGTGACGCCAATGCAGAAATCGTTACCAGCCATGGTGAAGGTTATGTTTTCCAGTCAAAAGATTTAAAGAAAGTGAATGCCGTTTCTATTGATAAAGAATTGAAGGAAATTGTTCCTCAGTATCTTGATAGCCGTAAAAAAGAAATCAACGATATTAAAACGGCCCTTTCAACTGATGACTTTCGTAGGCTTGAAGGAATCGGACATCGTCTGGCCGGAAGTGCAAAAAGTTATGGCTTCAACAAACTGACTGAAATTGGTTTGAATATGCAGGATGATGCTCGATCTAAATCAAAAGATAAGATCGAATACTCGCTTAAACTGCTGGAAGAATATCTCGATAACCTCAGCGTTTTTTACAATTAATTTCTAAGGAACTTTTACCGCCGCTCCTCCTGTCGGAGCGTTGATGTGAGCGAGTGATCCTGTCGCACTTACCGCTTTTCCTGTAGTCGTTTTTCCCACAAGACTTGAAGTTGTTATCCCACCCGATTTAATCGCCGTCACAACGTCTGAATAGGTGTAATTTGGATTAAAAGCAAACAACATGGCCGCAAGACCAGCTACGTGCGGAGTCGCCATTGAGGTCCCGCTAATCACGTTATACGTATTCGTATTGTACGTTAATGTATCAATAGAAAAATATGAAATATCAGATCCGTAACTTACTCCAGTTGCATTTGAAACAAGGTTAAAACCAACTGTCGTTGAATTTGATATGTAAGGAGTGAGATCATAAGATGTGTGATAAGCGGCACTATTTGATGATCCGGCAAAATCCAGCGGATGACTTAGTCGCGTTCCACTCGCCATAGGATCGAGTCCTGAATTGTTTGCATGAACTGAAATTTCATCCCCAGATCCCACATCCCATAACATATAAAAATTAACGATCGCCACATTTTTACCAGTGAGATTGAATGCTTTATAGGCGCGTGCATCTGTATTGTTATCATACGTTTTTGTCGAACGATCATAGAGAGGTGGATTGGCCAGTGTGCTCGTCACTCCCCCGATGTTGAGTACACGATAGGCCCAATTTTGTGCTGTGGTTGTTGTCATGGTCCAACCAGCAGAAAGGGGATCATCCATTGTTGAATGTGTTCCAGGCCATGCGCTAAGAATGTTCACTCCAGGAGCACCGACATCAACACTTGCTGATCCGTAGTTTGAGAAGCTCGCAAGTGAGTAATCTTGAGCAAGAGCGGCCACGCATAACAAATTATCTTGGGTGAAATTACACGGATAAGAAATATTAGATCCACTATCATTGTTCACATTATCATTTCCTGCTGCTGCAACGACGAGTACTCCGGCATCACGGGCAGAGGTTATTGAATTACTAAATGCTGTATCCGTTGTTGTATCTTCAGGTCCACCACCAAGACTCATGTTGATGACTTTTGCTCCACGAGCAACGGCGAAATCAATTCCTTGAATAACTCCGGCCGTTGTTCCAGAACCTTCTGCATTTAGTACACGAACGGCCATGAGTTTTACACCCCAGCAAACACCAGTTGTTCCTTTACTGTTATTTCCAACAGCACCGATTGTTCCAGCGACGTGAGTGCCGTGACCATTCTGATCCATGGGATCGTTAGTATTAGAGATGAAATCATAACCATGTTTAGGATATGTCACTCCTCCATTCCACATATTGGCCGCAAGATCTTCATGGTTGTAATTAATTCCGGTATCAAGAACTGCAACGACGACTGAGGAACAATCAGTGATAGTTGACCATGCATTTTCAAGATCCATATCTTTGCCGGCCGTTCCCGGATTTGCTTGAGTGGCCGGTGAATCAGGACCATTGGCCGCAACAATTGTCTGTGCAGTATTTTTTAATCCCCACAATTGTCCATAGCGACTGTCATTAGGAATTGTTGATGCTTTATAGATATAATTTGGTTGAGCAAATTCAACGTCCGGGTCACGCTTAAAATCTTCAATCGCTTCTTTAATGCTTTTATTTTTTTCTAAACGAACGTGGTTAAAACCTTTTGAGTTCAATCGTTTTATACGTTGAGCACCTTCACGTTCAATAGAATTTTTTTGAGTATCAGCTGATACTTTTGATTTGTATTTTACGATGATTTCATTGGGAACATATGGACGTGCAGAGAGCACGATGGCCCATGCAGATGTTGAGAACAAACTAAGTAATATAGCTAAACTCTTCATGGAAGACTCACTGAAAATTGAGTTGAAGGAGCACTCGTCGAGCCGCCAGTTGAACCTGCTTTATTCAAATTAGAGTAAGCTACGATTTTAAAATAATATGTTCCGACTTGAAGATTCGTGATGTTAGCTGATGTCGGTGCTGAAGCACCAGAGACGTATGGAACATTCACATAGCTCGCTGACTCAATGTTAAAATTACTCGTCTTGCTGTAATAAACACGATAGCCGCCGCCAGCACGATTCACGGCCGCTTCTCTATTGGCTGTCCATGAAACTTGAACAGTGGGTGCTGGCCCCAGATATTGATATGTCAAAAGAGAAGATGAGCAAGCACTTGATCCAATGATGTTTGTCGATTTCGTGTAAAAGTTGTGCGTGCCCGCTGCGAGTGCTGAAGTTGTCATTGTGACAGAAGTTGTCGTCGCTAGCGCGCTGGCAACTTGAACGGTACAACCAGCATCGGTATAAACTTTTACCGTATCACCATTGGCCACACCGTAAACAATCAATGTCGGGGCAGCAACGTAATTTGGTGAACTCGTGGGCTCAATGAGATTAATAGATGAGCCTTCAGTTGGAAGAACTCCCAAATAATTGTACGTCGCAAGCGCAGACGAACACATTGATGTGCCAGCTGTATTCGTCACTTTCACATAAAAATTATAAGAACCAGGAGCGAGAGCTGAAGAAGTCACCAGTGCAGTTGAACCTGCTGCGAGCACACTCCCCACTTCCGTACCACAGCTTGAATTTGTATAAAGCTTTATTGTTTCACCCGCAACAACTCCACTTAATGTGAATGTCGGAGTTGAATCAGTATTGGGTGATGTGGCCGGAGTTTGTAATGTTACCGAAGAAGGAATCGTCGGTGCTATTCCTAAATATTGATAACTGGCCATCAATCCTGAACAAGCAGTTTCACCGATTGAATTAGAAGTTTTAGTATAAAAATTTTGGGTTCCAATTCCCAGAGTCGACGTTGTAATTGTAACAGTGGTCCCTGTTGCAACAGCACTTCCCAATTCTCCAGTACATGTTGAATTAGAATAAATTTTAACTGTCTCTCCGGAGACAACACCACCTAAGAGATAAGTTGGTGTGGAATCAAAATTAGGAGAGCTCGTAGGACTCACTAACGTCATAGATGTCGCACGAGTCGCGACGATAGGTGCGCCACCTGGTTTATTGAATGTGAAACCATTATTCTTCGGAGTGTTCTCACCAGCAGGTACACACCCGCCGATAACAAGCAGTGACCATAGCGATAGTAATGTGATTTTCTGCTTAGAATGCATATTTCACACCCATTGTGAGATAAGTATGATTATAGCTCATCTTCGTCTTGATTCCTGTGCCACTTTCAGCACCATCAAATTTCAAACTTCTGGCCCCAAGAAATTCCAGACCTAAGAATCCCCCTACTGCCCAAGATTCTGACAGTACGTAGTCCAGACCTGCTTCGGCTAAAAATGCGGCACCTAAGGCGTGTAAATTATAAGTGACAGAATTATCTGTCATAGAGGTGGAAGAGCGGCTGAGACCCAAATAAGCTCCAATAGAAGGCTTCCAATAAGAGTCTGGCAAAAACTGAAATCGGTATCCGGCGAGCAAATTAAGAAATGAATCTTTATATTCCCAGCTGCCTGTTTCCGAGAGGCCAGAATTAACATCAGTCAATGTTACATCTTCCGTTTTTGTTCCTGAAAAACTTCTTAATTTAAAGGCGAAATAACGAACGGGCGATTGCTTAAATCCTACGGTCAAAGAAACAAGAGGACCTTCACTATAATTTCCTCTCCCCGCTTTACTCCAAACCGTTGGATTGGTCGTTGTTGAAGGGAAAGTTTCGTTATAGTCGCGTGAGACTTGCGAATCATCCCCATTGCTGAATAGTCCGCCTTGAAGTTCGACGAACATCGTTTTTTCTGCATAAGACGACAGCTCATTGTTTATTTGCTCAGGTTTTGTTTCTGCAACGATGGATTGAACTTCTTCGCGCATCTCCTGATCAGCAACGCAATTTTTTGATGTCACATAAATGGTTTCATCTTTTTTAAATGCAACCATGTGCGGATTTCGCGGAAGCGCTTTAACATTTAAAACACGATCATAAAAAAGTTCTTCGTTCACTTCATTCAAAATGCCGTTTTTGTACGACTGAATAAAACAATCTTTTTTGTCTTTTTGAAAATAAACGTCATCGGCCTTCACATGGAAGGAAATAAGGATTGTAAAAATGAAGGTCAAACGTTGGACCATTCCTCTATTATCGAGGGTGTCGCCTTCGCATTCAAGCTGGCATAAATGGTCTTATCTGAGAGAAAGACTCAATCTTTTCTTAACTTTTTTCAGGACTTCTATGATTGGTTTTGAGAGATAGAACTTCTTTCGGACTAGTGTGTACTTTAATTGAGATAGTCGCTGCTTTAAATAGAAACATTGCTTTTGAAATGCACTCAATTCATCAAATTTCTTTTTAAGCGCTTGTTGTCTTAGAAGAGTTAAGTTTCCTAGATAAATTCGAGGTTCACCCATTACTGGTTTTGCGAGCTCATCTAAAAAATCATTAAACAATGGATGGTCTTCTCTATAAATACATTGATCTTTGAATCCTTCGGCATCCCATGTTCCCCAGTCTTGGATGAGCGAGAAACTCACACTATCGACACCCAAAGCTAAATACTTTGAAGCAAAATCGGCCATTTCTTTGTAGTTTGTTTTTTGAACAATGAAGTTAACTTGTAACAAATCATAACGATACTCTTTTCTTAACTTCGCGAGATAAACCATATTGTCATTTAAGATTTTCCAATGACCGCCTCTCCTCACTTTGAGATATGTTTCTTCAGTGGCCGCATCTATAGAAACGAAAATATGATGAATGTTCGAATGGACATTCGAAATTTTATTCCACATCGATGGTGTGAGGAGTACACCGTTCGTCTGAAAAATGAGTTTTAATTGTGGATGTTCGTGTCCAGGAATTGATTCAATAAACTGTCGGAAGGCCGTGGAAGCAAATGGATCACCTGATCCCGTGATATTGAGTATAAGTCTATTATTACCTAATGAGTTGATATGTTTTGCAGCGATTTGATCCGTGAATTTTATTGTTTCGTTAAATTCCGGCGTACCAGGCGAATGACTCACTTTCTGCACTCGACAACTAGGACAAGATAAATTGCACGACATATCGTAAACGAGCATGATGGATTCAGGAAGCTGCTCTAGCTTAGTCTGTTTGTTTTCAATCGCTGTGCGAACTTCCGGAGTGAGATCTTGAATTTTTTTTAAGTTGTTACTGAGAATGTCAGGGCAAACATCTTTTTTACAAAAACGATAGCTGCCATCAATAATCGATTCCCTCAATTCCTGAGCTGAAGGTGAATTCCAAATCTCATCGATGCTCTGGTCATTCAAATTGCCGATTGGTTTATCAAGCCAGCTCGGACAACAAACAAAACATTTCCCTTTAAGGTGATATTCAATCGAATCAAAAGGTTTACTGCAAAACTTATTTTTGAGATTTTCCTCTTGATTCAATTGAATTGCATTATCACTCGACATATCCGTAGGCCTTCAGGCGGTTCATCCCACCATCCGGATGAGTGACCACTCTAATTTGTTCAAAAGTGTTGTTCTCATTAAGTTTATATTCTTTCGTTGATCCGGCAAAGGCTTTTACATTATTTCTGTTTATTAGAGTTTTCCACTCCCCTTTCGATAGACCATAGATTGATACATACAGTGGATTGTTATTCACAAAATAAGTGAAATCCAGTTCCAGGCGATGAATCTTGGCAGGTTTTGCAAGGGCAACAACGACTTCTTCGGAATGATCTTTTTTGCGGCTTCTCGCTGACTCCATTCCATCGAACATTGAAAGTGGTGCAAAAGGAGAAATAACCTGTATGGCCGGTCCATAATGTTCGTTTGAGGCACGAACAACGGTGGCACCTAAGGCCGCACTTGCGAAATTAACCTCATGCCCTTTTTTGAAACGATTCCAATTTTTTTGAATTGTTTCTGACGATGCTTTGAAAGGAATTGAAAGCGGTTTTTTTGGATGCGGAATACTTTCATCATATACAAATGATTTTTCCAGGTCTTTATCGTAGTCCGCATAGAGTCCGAGTCTTGAAATCCCTCCATCCGGATAGTTTGAAACTCGAATGAGAGTGAAGATTTTATCAGGCGTTTGCGAAGCTTTATAAAAGTATGCGTGTCCCTTCAATTCTGTTTTCGGAAGAATGTCATGCCATCCACCATCAGCAAATCCCTCAACTCTTGCTGCTTGAGCTTGATTGCCTAAGTGATATTTTGTTGAAAGAGAAAGTGCTGCTATTTTAGATGGTTTCTTCAATTCAAAAATCATTGTGTCGCATTCTTTTTGATTGTGACGGACAGTTTCCCAACTATCCATGATTTTTCCTTGCTTACCATAAAGTTTAGGATCAAAAACTGGTACAAATGGAGACAACAAATTTTCCGCGCGAGCGAAACGCTGATTGCTCACGTCTCCTATAATTCCTTCGACGGCGAGGTTTTTATCGGCCATTTTGTCTTTAGGTCCCACGACAATAATTTTTTCAGGCAAGTTGGGAAGAAAAGCATCGAAGATTAAATTCTTATAACCAATGTTCACAACTTCTTCTTGCGAAAGATTTTCTGTTTTAAAATCTCCTCTAAATCGCGAGAAATCAATTCCTTCAAATTGAAGTTCTTTGAGAAGTAGCTGAACAACTTCAGAAATAAAAAGAACGGCGTTTAGTTCACCACTACTTTGAACTACAACTCCTTTTCCATAATCAGGTCCTTCGACGCAGAAAAGGAAGATTGCTCTAAATCCGTCATTTGCTCCTTGATGGATGATGACTTTGTTTTCTCCAGCGTAGGCCACAAAAACTCCGAGTCCCATTTCACAGCCCATAAACTTTTTGCAGCCGTTGTCCGTTGAAAGCATCATCTGCCTAACAACATCATCGCCTGCTTTGAATTTTTGGGCGAACTCTTGAAGAAAAACGGCCATGTTTTTTGCTGGCCCCATTGCTCCTGCCGCAAATGAAGGAAACATGAGTCTAGTCCCTTCAATTAAATTTCCGTGTACATCATACCCTTTTGCATATTGAGTATTGGGTAAAGTTGTTGGGTCGAATGTAAATCCTTTCGTAAAGTCACGAGTGATTTCTGTAATTTTTTTCTTCGTGAGAACTTCGAGCAGGTGCTCTAGAACGATGAACCCACCACCTGAATATTGAAATTTGGTTCCCGGTTCATTGATAACACCAACATCATGAAGAAGGCTTGCTATTTTTGGCATATCACCGTTAGCTGGGTAACCTTTCACGTAGTGCATGTTGAGTGCTTGATGATTCATCAAATGCTTGACTTGAACTTTTTCGGCCCAAGCAGGATCGCCATTCCCCAGCGTCTTCAAGCGAAAACTATCTCCAGATTTTTGAAGAATTTCATTCACATAATCTTCTGTGGAAATACCATGCTTCTGAAGTAGATCAATGGCAAACGCCGAGGCTACAGTTTTGCTGAGTGAGGCATATTCGAAATACATCTCATTGTTTGCTTCACCAAAAGCAAGACTCTGCAATCCAGGTGAACAAACGGCAATTTGCGCTCCTTTAATTTTATGTAAAGCGAGCGCCTTTTGAATTTTATCATGAAGCAAATTAAGTGGATGTTCACTCATTCGTTTGAGAGTTATTTCAAGTAGAGCTTCACGAGCATTTTTAAGTTCTTCGGCTTCGCTATTATTCATTCGTTTTTTTAGATGATCTAATAACTCTGAGCCCGTTTTTCCTTTGGCGGAGATAAGAAATTTAACTCCAAACTTATTTAAATATTCTGCTCCCAATGAATGGAGTTCTTTTTTAATTTGTTCTTCAGCATTGAAAACAAGTGACTGCTCACTTGTGGCCATGGGATCCAAACTTTTCTTACTCTCCCCAATGTTGCCGTGAAAAGATGCGGCTTCAATGATCTGCTTTTTTGAAAAGCTTAGAATGTTCTGACGAATCGATTCTTCGTTAACGATGAGATTATCTTTTTGAGAAAGTGCGAAGTCATAACAGCCGCACATTTCAAAATAATAGTTAAAACGTTCAACTTGAGAATCAATTTTAAATTTCACCGGATCAATTGACTGAACTTTTTCCCAAGGATCCTGGGATTCTCGTACGCTATCAACAGTAAATGGAAGAAGGTATTCAGTTGCAAACTCAACTGGATTTTTTTCCGTCATGAGTTTGATCATGAGTTTCATGGCAATCGGATACCATTTCGAAGTGCGCTCATCCCATTTCACTTGAACGATTTTTTTATCATTTGAAAGATCTTTACGGATGAAATGCAATTCTTCATGGGCAATTTTTAGAAATTCTGTCAATGAAAAGCGACCATGATTGAGTTCATGCCACACTTCCCAGCGCGATCTTTCTGCTGTTGCAAGATCATCCATCACGCGAACTGGTGTTCCTGCAATTTGCGCCGGCAGGGCCACACAACCATTTCCCGATAGCCAGTCTGTTAGATATTGAAGTGATTGAAAAACATTGTATCGGATTTCATCTGGATGGTTATTGGCAATGAAAGTTGATTCTTTGATATCTGCGACGAGAAGTGAACGGACATAAAGAGGATCATCGACATCAAGGCCTTCAACATCGGGTCCAAAAATAAAATCCAGGATTTCTTTGTGATGTTTTTTATCTAACAAACCTTCAACAAGAGCTTTTAATTTGGAATCATCACCCTTTTGATGAAATTTCCAGGCCTCCAGTAGGGCCAGGCCAATTCGTACAAAGTCCGGATGGGCCACCCAAAAACCTGTCAGGTCACGCTTCATTTGCGTGATCACATCTTTGAAATATCCCTTCATCGTCACTTGAAATGAATCGCTAAACAGATCAGGGGTGATTGGAAGTATCCCGTACATTCCACCCACTTTTATTCCCCCTCTCGAACCAACCACAGAGGCCAGAAGATTGTGTGAACCTTTAATGTATTTGATAACAATATTAGGATCCGCTTTTACTGGAATCCTATAGTGAGGATCTTCTTTGAAAAGTCTCGCCGTTGAACCTAAGTAGTCATGCCATCCGAGAGAGGCACCTGCAAAATACGGATAAAGTTCATCGATCATTTCGTGAGCTCGTAAAATGGCCCTTGGGTTTTCGAGAACAATCATGAGTCTGACTGATCCTAATTTGTAATCTGGATTTCTTTTTTGGATCATCTCTTCAGCAGTCTTGATCATGAGATGGATATATTTCGCCTCTTCTTCGTTTTCTAATTTCGGGACATAAAAACAAAGAGACTTTTCATTTTTCCAGTTGGCGAATAAATGAAGAGCAAAATCATAGAGGTGCAGTGGTAGAGGATTATTTTTATAAAAGAGAAAAAGAGATGGTAGTGCCAAACCAGGAAAACGTTTAATCGGTAGTGAACGTTTCTCAGAAGCAAGAGTATAACCAGGAACGGAAAGTGTCCCATCAAAACAGTGAGTGAGATTTTCACCTGCACTGATAAGATCTTCTCTTAAAGGAGTTTTAGAATCTTCGTCATCAGCTCCCCATTTTGGAACACTTTCGTGGGTCGCCAGCAACTCTTCTACAATCGCAGGCTCACCTTTTAATTTACGATGGTAAGCATTCATCGCATTGATTGAAAGTTTAGCATTATCTGGTGGTCCAAATAATGTGACATGCGGACCTTTTAAATAGTCTGGAAGTGGTGCAATCGGCTTTTTAGCAGAATCTTTTTTAGCGAAGTTGGCAGACTTCGGCCCGATGACAATTCGTCCTTCACCATCTTCAAGACCGATGATGGTTTGATAGTCGGCAGACTCGAAATCGATTTTTAATTCTCGATTATAAGTTACACAGCTTGCAACTCGTTCGTCGATAAATTTACGATCTGCTATTCTCTGATCCAGTACTTTAATGAGTTCTGGTTTAACTTTTTCATAAAGTTCGCAGAGAAATTGAAGAGACTCTTTATTTTCAAGGCCTCCACTCTTTCCGAGTTGAACGAGATCTTTCACACCTTCAACATCTTTTGCTTCTGACATTAAATGCGGAAAAAGTTCCGGCGAAATATAATCGTGATAATAAGGAATTTCAAAAGTTTTATTCATTCTAGCTTCCGCGATATGTGCTGTACCCATATGGATTTAACAGGAGTGGCACGTGATATTTTCTGTTTGTATCTGTTATTTTAAAAACGACTGGTGTTGATTGAAAAAAAGATTCCTGTCCTGATTGCTTCATGTAAGCGACAACGTCGAAAGTAAGTCGATAGATTCCGGCTTCATAGGCGCAGTCAAAGTTGATACGCCCATCTGCATTTGTTAAATCTTCTTTAACAAGACTCCAGGAACCATTCATTTCTTTTTCAAGTTGAACTTTTACTGCTTGTGCCGGTCTACCTAGACTGGTATCTAAAATGTGTGTGCTTATCATAAATTTCTAATCCTATTTAAAATCAAAATTCAAAGGTTCAGTACTGTTCGTCGAAACAGTTATTTCTTTCGTTTGATTGCCGTAAACTTCATGCCAGGCTTCCACAGTATATTTTCCTGGAGGCAATTCTTTGAGTTGAAATTCACCAGATTCTTTTGTGACGTCATAGTATGGATGATCTACAACTGCGATATAGGCCCCCATCCACGGGTGAACACTACATTTTGCCTGCATGAACATTTCTGGTTTTGAAAAACGTTTAGAGAAACGTTGATCTTTTTTTGCCATTGGGACGTTGAAAGATTCGTTTGAACCTGTCAGTGATTTCACGTTATGAAAGATAGGATCGCTATTGATAAAAACAACTTCCTGTCCTACTCTCGCAGCGGCTACGCGAGGGTGATACATGCATCCACGCTGGTCAAGTTCAACCGCAACAGATGGAACATCTTTAAATGATTTTCCCTCAAGACCTTTCGTCACGCGAATAAAAACATTCTGAAGTTTTCCGTTTGTCACCATCACTTCATTGGAAAAGGCCGGAGTGCTTGAAGCGCATCCTGCTGGTAGTGAAAGTTTTTTAGGTGTTGGCATTGCTCCGGAAAATGTCACTATACCTTTAACTGTTACTGTACCTTCAACTGTTTTTTTATCCTCCACAACAACGGGAGATTCTTTTTTTGATTCTATTTGAACAGAAGGTTTCTCATGAACATCAACGGGAACTGGCATGCTGTTTTCACTTTTGGAAGTCCACACCGCTACAATCAAAATGAGAAGGGCCCCGAAGATTCCGAATTTGAGTGAACGTTTTGGATTTGTCAGTCGTACGACGAAGTATTCACGAATCGCTGCTCCCCCTGCAGATAAAAGCAGGAGTATGATCCAGTTGTATTGATGACCATAGGTCATAGGAAAGTGATTAGAGAGCATGACGAAGATAACAGGAAGAGTGAGATAGGTATTATGGGTCGATCTATTCTTAGCGTTTTTTGCCCAAGTTTGATTAACAGGAATACCTTTTTTAGAGGCCTCTACCATTTTAAGCTGACGAGGAATGATTCGCATGAAAACGTTGGCCGTCATCCACGTCCCCATCATCCCACCAATATGAATATAGGCCGCTCTTCCACTGAAAGTATGACAGAGAAGATAGGCCATACCGATCAGCCATGTAAGAGTGGCGATGTGGCCGAGAATTGGTTCTTCTTTAATGAGTTTACTTTCCCAGATGAAATCGTAAAAAAACCACGAACCAATTAAGGAAAATAATCCAAGAGCTACAGCGGCCGGATATGAGATAGATGAAACAGAACTATCCAGTAAATATGTTCCATCTCCGATATAAAAAATCATAGTAATGAGAAAAAATCCACTCATCCAAGTCCAATAAGACTCCCATTTGAACCAGTGCAAATGATCAGGGACTTTAGTTGGACCCATCATGAGTTTTTCAACATGATAAAATCCACCACCGTGAACCATCCACAATTCACCGATGTGACCTTCGCGAGTTGCATTTGGATTTTTAACGAACGATCGATCGAGCCACATAAAAAATATACTCGTACCAATCCATGTAACGGCCACTGTGATATGCACCCAGCGTCCTAAGAGCAGAATCCATTCTAAAACGTCTTGATTCATTTTTTGCACCCGGCCAGTAATTAACGACGTTAAATTAGATCACATTCGATAGATAAAATAAAGAAGCCTCATTGCTGAGGCTTCCGATTGATAGTGAATGTTAGGTATTGCTTAAGCTTAAAGCGAAGAAGTCACTTTGAACACTTGCGCTTGAGGAGCAAGAATCATCACACCTTTGAAGTCGACAAGTCCGTCTTCAGCTGACACTCCTAATGTAAGTTTCTTCTCATTGTTAATATCAACGAGTGAAAGGATTCCGCGCTCAGCATCCAGATGAACTTTTGAAAAGGCCATCATTGCGTTGTTGTTAAATAGTGAAGCTTCAACATTCCCTCTTTCGTCTGATCTCTTACTGATAACAAGAGTCATTTCATGTTCACCAACTCTTACCGGATATTCTCCAAGAAGATTAGTGAGAACAAGTCCTTTGCGATTAGATTGCTCATAAACGCTTAGGTTCGATGAAACTTGCTGGCCAGTGAGTTCAGTTTTACCTAGACGGGCCGTTGAAAAATATCCGCTGATAGTTTTTGTTTTTCTATCAAGCTTGAATTTGAAAAACGGTGAACCAAAGTCAGGATCATTGTGGTAGGCATCTTCGTTGCTGAAGAATGTATCACCTAAAAGACCTGCACCTTTAAAAGCAAATCTAACAACTCTTGATTTTGTTGAAACGAAGTTGACGACAAGAGCATCACGATCGTTCGATTCCATAATAACGACACGGTCAAGCTTCAAACGTTCAGCCACTTGTGGATTAGAGAAAGTCACTTCGTAAACACCTTCATGACCAGGGCGGTTCTTAAGCGACTTTGTCGTCATTCTTTTGATAAGTTCAACGCTTGTTTGATAAAGGTAGTACTCATCTCTAAGGCTTCTAGAGTGATCTTTAGCGAATTCTCCGAATTGAACTAACTTGTCCATTTCTTCCAAAGATGTCACTTTGTCTGCTTTTTCCAAAACGGCCATCAACATTCCGTAACGACCAGCTTGAGCTGCTTGAGCTGCATAAAGACGTTTTAAAAAATCCGTATCAACTGGTGAGATTTTTACATAACGAATAGAAACATCACCCAGGAGCATTTTTAAATCTCTTGTGGACCAGTTTCCATTTCCGTCAAGCTCTTCATAGTACGGAACCATAGTTTGAAGTTTAGTAAAAAGGTTTTCAATAACCTTTTCATTTTCATTTTTAGCTAGTTTATCTTTTAAAAAATAAACGAACTCTCCGCGAGCATCCATGTGAACAGATTTTAACTCTGTATCGATGCTGTCGTTACAAAGTAAAACATCTTCGGTTTTTAAACATGCCTCTACCATTCTAACGGCCTTATCCAATTTAGGATGAAGCGCCCAGATCGAGTAAGAAGCGATTAGTGAAAGAAAAAAGATAATTTTTTTCATGTCATCCCCTTTGGATTATTTCTATTAAAATTTTAGATCGATTTCATAACCGTTAGCGAATCTCACAATGGCCGTTCCTGCTAAGTCAGCTGGAGCTTTATCCAGCATAAGAGCAAAACGACGATCTCCTTCGATTTTCTGAGCAGGCAGTTTATTGTCAGCGAAACGATATTCAACTGATTCCACTGCATGATCTTTATCGTTTTTGAGACTCAGCATAATTGAACCCTGACCATTGCTGGCCTTGCTGACATCAAAGTCTTCTTTAGCAACGAAATAGAGAGGTTTGCTCTCCAGCTCGCTAAGAATATTCTGATCACCTACTTTAAATGAAATATTGGCAGCATCAGAGAAGTCGTCGAGTGAAGACCAAGTTGAGTAATGAGAAATAATTTTGCTTCTGAAATCACGAATGGCAACGATAGACGAAGTGATCGCGGCATCTTCACTCCCATTCCCTGCCTCAAGCATTTCATATTGATCTTCGAAGAAATTCAAAGAATCGTCTGAAACCTGATCATAATTAGCAAAGATCTTTAATGATGAGTTGAGTTTCTCGAGCTGAAGTTTAACCTGGTTTTTCACACCAAGTTCAGTAGATTCTCTTTGAAGAGCGGCAATGCGCTCCTCATTTTTCGCAATTTTCACTTTCTTTTTATATTGAAAGTTCAATCCTTCAGATGAGAGAATCGACCATTTAACGGATTTCACATTGGCCTGTGAAGCTCTATGAAGATTCACTGAAACTTTGTACTTATTTGAGTTAGCGAGAGCAAACTCCTGAAGTTTTTTCATCTCAAGTCCATAAGTGATTGAAGAATTTAATTCTTGCTCAACTTGAGCGAGATCAAACTTTTGCGTGTCATCCATTCTGAGAAGTGTTCTAATTGCAGACAATTCTTTTAAGTAGAGATCGTAGAATTGTGTGCGCTCTTTTTGAAGATTAAGAATACTTGCTCTGACGTCTTCACGTCTTTCAACAGATGCCTGTCTTTCAGCTAATCTTTTTTCATAGAAGTTAAGGATTTTGATTTCTTCATCAATAGATCTCATTAAAGCTTCATGAGAGAGAATATCAAAATAAAGATGGGCCATCTCATTGTTGAGTGCTTCGCGAGCATCAGCTAAATTGTAAGATGCCGCTTGTTTCAGGTACTGACTTTCATTGACGTTATGAATTTTCATCGGAATCGACAAAATGGCATCAGCCACGATCGGGGCCCAAAGATAATTCCACCCAAGGGCAATTCCCAGTAAATGACCTGTTCTTAGTGGATTAAAATCAGCACGTGCAACGCTGACTTTTTTCTTAGCGATCAGATAGTTTTGGAATGCGATCTCAACGTCAACGTTTCTTTCATTGGCCGTCGTTTTCATCTGGGCAATATTCTTTCGGCCTTCAGATTTTCTTAGAATACCTGCCAGGTTATCTTCTAAGTTTGAAAGCACACTGTAATCTGTGGCAAAGGCCGACTGAGCACTCATTGTAGCAACGAGTGCGAACGCAAATACTCTTTTCATGATTTAATCTCCTAACTGTTAATTTTAATTACTGTAACTTTGGAACAACGTTAGTAAGCATATTCGAACCTAACAGTCGTTTAAGTTTGATCAGTTGGAGTTCATGTTCATACTGCAGTCTTCTCATTTCTCTTTTTGTAGACATCAGAGAAATTTCCGCTTTTTTAAGAGTAATGAATGTTCCTAGTTTTTGGTTGTAATTAGAAAGCGCTCTGGCATATTGCTCTTCGGCCATATCAACAAGTTGTTCTTGATAACCCATTTTTTCTTCGTGATTGTCGAGAATAGCATAGTGAGCTGATACTTGATTTTTGATTTCAAGTGATGCTTTCGTCTTTTGGAGCTGAAGCTTACGAATTTCTGACTTCGCAATTGAATTACGGGCAAAATAATCAAACCCTACACCACTCCATGACAACCACGAAAGTGCCACACCTTTCTTTTGTTTTTCAGCGGCAGCGATAAGATGATCAAAAGAAGCTAACTCAGGAGCACTGTTAACTGCCACTGCTTGCGCTTCTGAAGAAGCAGCAGGGAATGCTAGTTTACCATTATAAAAGTCTTCAGTGTTAAATGATACTTCTTCAGAGTCTTTCACTTGAAGCATAAGTCTCATTGCAAATTCTTCAGTTTTTACTAATTCAGTTGCATTAAGAAGTTGAGTTCTTGCATTAACAACATCACGTTGAGCATAGTAATATTCATCAAAGCTGATAGTCCCTAGATCATAAGCTTCTTGTGAGCGTGATGCGATTTCAGATTTAATTTCAAGTTCGCGTGCACTCGATTCAACCATTTCTTTATGAAACTGATGTAAGAAGAACGTTTTCTCAAAATCTTCCAATAAATTCTTTTTTACGATTGTTCTGTTCAAGCTAGCTGCTTGGGTAAGATCTTTCGCCGCTGAAGCTTCAAAAAAGCGGTGCGGTTCAGGAATGATCGAACGAAGGATTGTATATTGATAATCCATGACGAGCATATCAATCGATAAACCAGGGAGAAGTTTTAGGGCCTTTGCTTGTGCATCTGCTTGAGTAGCGATGTACTGCTCATATGCAATTGAGAGCTTCACGTTGTCGTTTACAAGCTGAGCTTTTGCTTTATTCAGTGTAAACTGAGCATTTGCATAAAGATCAAAAGAAACAAGCCCGAACATTAATACATAGCCACAAATCTTTTTCATACCAATCTCTCCCCGGTTGAATATTCAAGAAAATAAAAAATCACGTTATCGTTTATTTGGTTTCCACCACAAACTTAGGTTCTTCCCGAGTGCAATTAGTGTTCCACTTTTAATTTGAAAATTTGAAAAATCTTTTTGCCAACGCTGATCATTCAAACTCTCATTGTTTATCCATGAGTAAAGTGAGAAATCAGGAATCACTTCGTCATCAAAAGTTTTTTTGAAGATGCTAAAGCCGCCCCCCATACATGAGTAATCACCATAATTTGTTGAGAACCTATAAACGAAAATTTTCTCTGCATTTTTGTGAAGATCACAAAGCTGATTTTTCTCAAGAACATCTTTAGGTAATCTAAAATTTTTTTGAGTCTCAAATGAGAGGAGAAATCCTCTTTCTGGAGAAGAAAAATAAGGACCTACAGAGGAAAAAAATCGCACTTCAGAATCATCCGGGGCAATTATACTCTTAATATCTTCCTGGTCCCAAACCATGAACTCCTTCACTGGATTTTGATCCCACTGTCCTCCACGTGCATTGATAAAATAAATCTTATCTTCATCTTCTGATGCGCCTAAAAGAAGATTCGCAAGAGGGGCCACTTCAACCTCGTTTTTTTCATCCCAGCGAATCGCAAAAAGCTCAGGGTGCTCACGATTGAAATTTTTTTGAATGAAGGCCTTCTTTTGTTTTGCTGATGACCATAACACTAAAACCTTTTCTCCATTCATTGCATCCAGTTTTTGAAAACGCGAATCTTCAAGATTAAGCGTCACTGGATAGTAGAGATCATTATCACGATCTCTATATTCAAGAACAACATTTGGATAGTAATATGAGCTGATTTTTAGCGATTCTAAATCTTTTAAAACATTTCTATTGATTGAGATTTCTTTTCGGAGTCCTTTACTAAAATCATAATAAACGATTGTTTCAGGATCTTTTACAACACTTAGTAGTCCTTGATTAAGCGAAGATGCTCCTTTTGATTTTGTGATTATTTCAACAACATCATCTTTTACAGTGAAATATATTTGTCCTTCTGATGTAGGTTTTTTGAAAAAGAAAGTTTTCTTTTCATCCACAAAAACGAGTTTGCGAATTTTATCTTTTTGAAGAATGTTTGTTTTATCACTCACCCTTCTCCACAACCCTACCCCATCTTGCGACCAGGAAAGTCGCTTCAATTCGCCAGTCGTATCATTTATTTTATAAGCTGATCCTGAATCAGAGAGAAAAATGCGATTGTCATCTTTTGTCTCCGTAATAAGCGATCCATCTAACAAATTGTAAATTTTGCGACCATCAATGAGTGCTAAATTGTTTTCAGCGATTTTAATTGTGTTGTGATAAGGAAGTACGCGCGCAATAGTACCATCTTCAATTTCCCCCCAACGTCTGGCCTTGCTTACACGAGGATCAGAGTGGAACTGAGGAATTGAATAGAACCAGTCTTCAAATGACTTCTGAGTTTTATTAAAAGTTCGAGAGAGCCTTCTTCCTTTTTGTTTTAACAGATCGCAGGCCGATTTATCAACGAGTGCGCAGTAAGAAATAGCTCTAACGTAAAGGCGATTGAGTTCGGTATCAACATGGTAAGTGTTCAGCTCCAGCCATTGCATGTTTTTCGGGAAACACTCAGTACTTTTGCAAGGTTCATCCGTTTTTTCAATGATACTGTTTCTTTGTGCAAAAAGCGCATTCGCTTCATCAATCCATTTTCTTGCATGTTCATCTTTGTTGAATCCCCATCGCTTTTCAGGTTGTTCGGATGGATCACTGGACAGTAAATTATTGTCGACCAAAAATCTTATAACTGAAAGATCTGTATCTTTTCCTAATAATTTAAATTTCGTTTGGCGAAGACCATCAACCCATTGCGATTGAAGTGTAGGGGCCATGAACAAAAAGTCTCGAACTAATTTATCAATTGTTTCAAACTTTGCTTTTAATTGATTGTCTCTTGAAGGAGTTGCCCAATCTTCATGACCGATTGTACCTGGAGCGCAGTCTTGGTTTTTACAGAATTCAAAACCTTTATCAACAATGAGAATACGGCGCTTAACTGAATCTAAAATGTCATTAACGGCAATCTCGACTAATTTAATGGGGTCATAATTATTCTTCAAACGGGCAACAACAAAATTAATAAAGGCCGGATAGTTTTCTTTGAGAGAAAGATCAAATTGTTCTTCAGAATAATTTTTGTGCTCGCTTGGTTCCATGAGCACCCATTTTCCCTCCCTCATCACTGGCCAGCGGAAGGCAAGAATTTCTTTACGACCTCGTTCAGGCCAGTCTTGATCAACAAAAACTTCTCTTGTAAGTAAGCGCAAATCGCGAGGGGAAGTGGAAGACAATGTATAGAGTGGCAGTTCGAATTCTTCGCTGTAATGATTTTCTGAAATAAATTTAACATGTCCAGAGTTAGTTGATTGAGTGACGATGAAGGTTCCTGGAACCATTCCCTCTTTCGAAATCTTAACCGGGTAACCATCAAGATTAACAGTTCGAGTGCTTGCCAAGTCCATGACATATTCAAGTGCTGTTAAGAACAGTTGGTCTTCATACCATTCTTTAGAAGTTGGAAGATTTAACCAAATTCTTCTCATCGAATAATGTCCAAACAGATCCGCGGTATCGGCCAGAGTATTCGCTACAGGAAGGCCATGCATTCTGGCAAAAATCCATCTAAGGCCAATAAGTGCATCAGCACAGTCTGTAGCAATATTGTATTTGTGATAGAAGTCTGGTTTAATTTCATCCTGCAACCATTTTGAGTACTTTGCCTCCCATTCATCATTCCATGATTCCGTTACATCCCAGAGAACTGCATTTTGTTTTTCCCCATGTATGAACAAGCTCACAGGTTCAATCGGCCAGACTGATAATTTTTCCATTTGTACATAACTTGCATAATTATCAGTAACAAACGGTGCAATGAGATTAACTTCTTTAAAGAACTTCTCGTCTAAATGATCAGGATAATCACCTTTCACTTGATGATAGTGATGAAGTTTGTATCCAATTTCAGTCTGCTCTATTGAAAGATAAAATCTTTCTGTCGAGAGATCCTTAACCCAAACTTCATAAGCAAAACTGTTACTTAAAAAAAATAAAAAAAACAAAGAAAGCAAAAGGCAGAGTTTTGAACGAATGGACATTTTAACCTCAATGTTAGTTGCTCCTCACCAAACGAAGCGCAAGCGAGGTTACAACATCTATTGAGTGAAACTCAAGTCGAGTGCATATTGTAAAAGAGAGTCTTTTTTTTCTTTCGGATTTTGTTGCAAGAGAATATTTGGAACTATGCCTTCACCTTCGAAGAGACGTTTATCTTTCTGCCATACAAGACAAACTGGTAAGTTAACTTGATATTCTGAATTGCCTATTTGAAACAGACGCGGGTCGCCTGATCCACCATGAGTTGTGCTTCCAATTAAAAGCGATCGACCTTCATTTTTAAAAATCGAGGCCAATGTCTCGCAAGATGAAAAACATCCTGCAGAAACAAGTGTTGTTAAACGATTGCGTAATACTCTCTGCGAGGAAACTGAGAAATATTCTTCAACAGGCGAAGCCCATTTGGATCCCCACAAATATTTTTTAAAACCAGGTTGATGTTGAGAGAGATATTGAAATTTGTCTGCAAAAACACTTTTAGAAAAAAAGCTGTTGATGACAATTTTTACTTCAGCATCACTACCGCCTCCATTCTCTCTCAAATCTAAAATGATATGGTCATTTGCCTTTACGTTTTCTATTGTAGAAAACCAGGCCCTTTCAAATTCTTGAATGACCTCTTTTCTTTCACGGATTTTACCACCTTGATCGCACCATAAACTATGAATTGTTATTTTAACTGTACTCGGGTTTAACCTTAGAAAATCTACACACGCTAAGTTTTTCTGTTCGCTTTCCGGAACCCAGGTCACCCGTCTTTCGCCATTAAAATTTATGAGTTCAATATTAACATTCATTATTTTGGTTTGCAGTCGATGCTCCCTTCCCCAAGGAGTGGATGCCGCGACAGAAAAGGCATGCTTTTCATAAAAAACATCAGAGGGTAAATTAGCTATTTTATGTAACTTATATTTTCCAGGAGGGATCGCTGGAAGACAATCTCTGCACTCGCTAACATAATTTGAGCCAGGAATGAATTTAAGAGATGTGGATTTCAATTCATTCAAAGATTGTCCATTCTTGTAAAGGACAACATGTCCATCGCCAAATTTATTGAGAATCTGGTTTACCTGCGTTTCTGTTTTATCATTCAAAGGAATTCGCTCTAATTCTTTTAAAACTTTTAACTTGTGAGCTGGATTGTTGACGAAGAGATTTGAATAGTCATTTTTCAAGAGAGTAGGAAGATCTCTCTCCTGCTTTATACAAGAGAGAGAAAGAAATAAAATTAAAATTAAAAACTTATTCGGGACGAGGCCCGTGCAACATTGAACTTCCAAAAAAAGCGTAGAAAACTTTTTCATTGTTATTAGGATCTATAGTTAATGATCGCCCATTCTTCTGATAAGCGATGACCGTATTTTTTCTCCAGGTGTTCCCACCATCGCGCGAGTAAAATAGTCCGCCCTGTCCCCATTGTCCATCAACTTGCCATAGGCCATTAACGAAAACATTCTCTGGATTCTTCTGATCAAGAGTAATGCTCAGCGGATGTGTATATTGAGTCTTTCTATTCCATGTTGCGCCACCATCTGATGATTTCCACACACCAGTCGCAAGCCAATTTTTGTTATTTTCATAGTCAGTAAGCCAAATCGTTTGACGATCACTGCCACTTGAAAAATCGATGGCAAAACTGGTGGGATAGAACCAAAGTTTAGTAGAGGCATCAACACCACTTGGTCTGTTCACTGTAGAACGAAGGAGCTGCCAAGTTGAACTTCCATTTCTCAAAACGTAAATTCCCGTTTGAGTCTGATTGCTAAAAGTGGGTGCATCTCCTGTGAGCAGAGCATACACATCTCCATTGGCGGGATCAGCTTCAATTTGAGGAATAATTTTCACATTGGAAGGTAATCCATTATTGAATGATGACCACGTGACACCTCTGTCTGTTGATCTGATGATTCCCGTTCCTTGAGTACCAGCATAGAGAACATCATTAATCTGATCAAAAGCAATTGAAAGATACTGCCGTTTAAAAGTTGAATTGTTCGGAGTTAATCGTATCCATGTTCGACCACGATTTGAAGATTTGAAAACACCACCTTCAGATACAGTGCTGTTTGCATGCCACTCCATTGGATAATCATGTTCTGCACCTGTAACAGCGTAGACAACTTGATCATCATTTTCATCAAAGGCATAATCATAATTGCTGTTATCATAGGCCTTACTTAAACGGAAAGACTGTCCACCATCTTCAGTGACCATTCCGCCGACATCTGCCATTGCTGCATATCCAACTTGCGGGTTCTTAGGATGAAATTTAAAACGATAAACTGTTGTGACTTCTAAACCGGTTGATTGCCATTTTTTTCCTTTCGTTCTTTCTCCGTTATCTGCAAATTTTGTAAAAGGTGCATTCCAGAATTCACCGCCATTTTTAGTAGTATGAAGAAAGAAATAACCAGTTCCACCGGCCGCTGCTGTTTTTCTTAAATGCATGTCGAATGATTCGTAACCACTATCCCACCATCCGATATCAAGTGCAGCAGCACTATATTCTAATTTATTTGATGCCCATGGAGCATAAGGGACGACATCATAATTGAGTTGATTAAGTTTGAGTCCCCAATTTTTTCCGGCATCGATTGATTTCCAGATTTTTGTTCCATATTGACGTATCCATTTTGTTGAACCGGTCACATAAATAACTTGAGAATTATTTTCTGCTATCTTTAGATGATCACCGCCCTCTTTGTTCGTGCGGGTGAATTGTGAACCGTTTTGTGAGGTCCAGATGTATCCACAGTTCGCATAATGGGCCGACATGCTTTGGGTACCCCATTCAGCAGAAAACTTAGCAACATCCGAACAAGCGCTTTCCCCATCATTATCAAGGAAAGCAAATGTAATTTGATTTGCATCTCTACCGGCCGCAAATTGTCGGATTGAAACAGAAGCGGGTTTATAAATAAGTGAAAAACTTTTTCCCTGATCTGTTGAGCGGAATATTCCGGAACTCGTGGCATGATAGATATGGTGTCCAGTTTTTGCGTAATCAATAAAGGTCCCTTTGGACTCTCCTGAAACTCCGGTTAGTTTGTTCCAGGTAAGACCAGTGTCTTTCGATTGCCATAAACCATTGCTGGTGGCCGCATACATGTAAGTGCTATCGTAGCTATGTCCTCGCCAGTAGCGGATTTTTTCACCTGCTGGTAAATTTAACGACATCTTTTTCCAAGTTTTCCCAGCATCATCACTTCTAACTGGAGCAACACCGGCCGGAGCGTGAAAAACAACTAGTGGATTAGAAGAAAATCCTACTCCCACACTATTATCTAAATCAGAAGAAAAAGTTGTTTGTGTATGATTGATCGGAAGCCACGTAACACCTCTGTTTGTACTTCGAAATAAAGTCCCCATGTCCGTACCAACGAACCACAATGAACTATAAGGTGAAATTGAAAAACCACTCATGGCCCCACCACCACCGACTCCCACTGGTCTGTAAAGTGTATCGTTGCCTTCAGTCTGAAATTCATGTTCAACAATTGGTGAAAGCTGAAAAGGTGAAGATTCAACTTGTGAATCAGTTGGAACAGGATCATTTGGAATTGGTATAATGACATTATCATTACCTTGAACAACTTCTGGTTCAGTTGGTGATGGTGTTGTCGTTTCTGGGCCTGATTCGCAAGCAGTAAATGTAGATAGCACTAAGAGAGAAAGCATCAAGCTTTTCGCATTTTTTTTCATCATAAATTCTCCTGAGAGAATCTTAATTGAAGAAAAAGAAAGCAAAAAAACAGGGGTATTTCTTACCTAGAAAATGAAATATTTTGTTCAGTTGTTTGTTGAGATTAGAGCAACTTCTGGCCCTGTCTTGTCAGACAAAACAAGGCCGGTCGGATGAATTAATTTTTGAAAAACGTAAGCATTTTAACAGCGGTATAGTAGCAGATCATCATATTAAAAAGTGCGGATTTTTTATGATCGATATAAAACACGTCATATTCTAGTTTTTCTCTGGCGGTTGCATCATATGGCAAACAGACTTGCGCAAGACCTGTGATGCCAGGTTTAACTTCTCTTCTGCGCGTATAATTGTGAACTTCGCGTTCAAATACTTCTACAAACTCTGGTCGCTCTGGTCTTGGCCCAACGAACGCCATGTCACCCGCAAGAACATTAAAAAGTTGAGGAAGTTCATCGAGATGGCTGGAGCGTAAAAACTTTCCTAGACGTGTAATACGTGGATCATTTTTAACCGCAAGCATTGGTCCAGTTTTGGCTTCCGCATTTTCAATCATACTTCTAAACTTGATGATGGAGAAAAGTTCACCATTTTTTCCAACGCGAGTTTGTTTATAAAAAACATTCCCCCCCATCGACCATTTGATAGCAAATGCTACACCAATCATGATTGGTGCAAAAAGTATTAACAACACTGAGGCGAGAGTCATGTCAACAATTGAAGAAGTTCGTTCATTCATTTGAACGCGTTTGAACATCAAGCTATCTGTAAAAAAAGTATCGGCCATATTAAACTCTTCAATATTCAAACTACCGTTTGTCGAGGCCGCAAGATTATTCATAGAGTTTCTCCCAATACGCCAATTTCTTCGTCACGAGAAGCTTCGCTGCAAATTTTGTTCATTAAACTATACGTCGTCCATACACCAATTTTTCTTTTGCTAAAGCATCGTCCTGCATGAAGAGCGTCGCGCTCAGAATGCGATCGAAATTTAATATGAGAATGGCCATTTCCGTTACTCGTTCCTTTTTTTGATTTGTCTTTCTTTTGCACTCTAAACTCCTTAAGTGTGAAGTCCTGACGGCTTCTCGAAAAGCAATTGCAATGCCATCTAAAAAATAAGTTTTTTAAGAATTTAATTATCAGGCTTGAAATAAAATTAAGTTAGCGGGGAAAAAAGGGAGATGACGATGTTTCAGACGAGGTGAAGATCACCTCGTCGATAATAGTTCTAACTTTTGAGCAACTAGTAATTGCAATTGTTGTGTAAGTTCTGCATTCATTTGATAGAAATTTAATTGTTTAAAATCTTTTAAATCGTCTGTTGAAGTAAAACTGTATTTACCTCGGTAGGAATCCAGCCAGGCCTTTGCCGAACCGTAAGATTTTCCGGACGATTTATAGGTCTTAATCAGGTTTTCTAATAAAACCATTTTCCGGTAAAATTGCAGCCCTTCAGTTGCAAGTGCAAATCTAATAGAGGGATAAATTCTACCGTCTAATGTGGGATAAAAATTTACAATATCAGCTTCACGCCCATCCAGTTCATAATAAGGATAATTATTAAATCCCGCAGAACTCCATTCTAAATATTGCGAGAGTCCGGCCTTCCGAGCAGAAAAAAGCATAGGTCCAAAACTCATTCTTGGATCATCATAATTTCCTGCGCTGAGGTTATAAAGCCCCCATGACTTATTTTTGGAATGAAAATTTTTAATATCACGTTGACCGATATGTGAAAAAAAGCCATAGTCAAAAGTGCTATTCAATTGTTCCGCGCCACGATCTTTAGTTGAACCAAAACCACCCAATGCTAGAAATGGAAATTGGGATTTTAGTTTCTGGGCCTTTTCAATATCATTCTTAATCTGATCAGAGTATCCACCAGCTTCATCACTGAATGTATAAACGATTTTCGGCCAGTTCTTTTTATTAAGAAGAGCTTCAAATTTTTTTGTCAGAACCACATTGTTGCTCATTCCAACAATCTGTTTAGGAAATTGTCCTCCATAACTGTAAACCGTTGCACCGATATTGAATTGTTTACTTTTTTCAAATAATTCATCCAATTCATTTGTATCAAATTCAAAATCTTTGCCTTTTTGTTTTATGTTAACATCGGGCAATCCAGTATAAGTTGTAAATCCAGCTTCACTTAAATGTTCTAAGGCCAGATAGCGATATTTTTTTCTTAGTTCAAGATACTCAGTACCTGGAAAATAACTTGAAGGAAGAGGATCTAATCCTATAAACCCCACGGGAATATCGACTTTCGGTAATTCATAATTGAGCACCTCCACCGTTATTGGATAAGTGGATTTTAATTTTCCGTGAGTAAAATGAATCTCGCCTTTATACATTCCAACTGGAATTTTCTCTTTCAACTTCAACTGCAGCCATAAAAATTGCGATGGATTTTTATTGGGAGCAATTTTGAAAGCTGAAAGTTTTTTCAAAAATTTACCATTCAATCCATAAGTTTCATGATTTAAATCTGGCGAGCTAAACTGATTTCCCACTTCGAAGAATTGCAGATTCAAAGGATCAATTTTTTCACCCTTACTATTTAAAAGGGGGCTTACTTCCCACGTAAGAACTGATTGAGTATTCTCTATTTGTAGAAGTTGATTAAGAGTTTCTCCAGTACCACCTTTAAACATTAAACTTGTCTTAATTGCCGGATAAAATTTTGATGGACTCAGGTCTGGACGAGGATTGATGACATTAATTTTGGAGAGACTTTTTTTCTGGGGTCCGGATGCAACAATGGGTTTACTAATCCATTCAAATTCAAGTTTGTTTCGTTCATTTATGGCAGATAAATATTTATTTGCAGCAGCTTCATAATCGATATTCCAGATCAATAATGTATTGAGTGAAATGGCACTAGCATCACCTTCAAAACTTAAATCGAGTATTCCGTCATTCACTTCAACAGTTTTTTCAATCTCTGAAAACGCTTTTGACAAGTAAAGATCATAGGGATTGTCATGAACTGAAGGCTCTACATTCTGAAAGCGTAAGAGATCTTCCATATAATTCTTCGCTTTCGGACGAGATTCTTTATGAATAATTTTCCCATTTGCATAAAGGTTACGCTCTTGCCAGAAAGGAACATCCCAATATCCTAACTTATCCATGTTCAATTTTAATTTGTATCTGCCATTAGGAAGATCAACTCTGAAATGTCCACTTAATAATCCAATCGTGTATCTCTGAGCTTCACTAGCATATTGCGAATCTTCAACTCTCCAAAATTTCGGTTTTACGAAACCGTAACCTCGAGAAGGTTGATACAACGTTTGAGTAGTTACTTTTGTAAAACCATTAGATGTTTGTGCTTTATGAGAGGTGAAATCGAAGGCGTGGATCCCCGCCGGTTTCAAAGGAGGTGGATAGGCCGCTAATTTAACATTATCGATGAGAAATTCGCTCGATTCAAACTCCTGCTTTTCATCTGGATCAACAATAAGATAAAATTTTGTCAATCGATCCAGATTAAGCGATCTCATAATACGATGAGACCCTCTTTCCCCTACAAACTGAGATAAGGAAAAGCTGACTTTATTCCAACCTGGAGCAAGATTTTGTTTATGATTTGTTTGAGACCAATAGTCCCTGCTATGTTCATCGGCAAGAGTGATGCTAAAAAAAGCGAATTGATCGTTAGGATTAAAAATGTCCATTTCAATCCGATCAAATCCGCGCCAATTAGCAGGTGATATTTCTGATAGATTAAAATTATAAAATTTATGTGCTTTAAATTCTCCGACTCTATTTTTTACTGTAAAGGGATGACCTCTTTCAGATTGATTAAAATTAAAAAGATTAATCGTATGCTGTTTTTTAGGTACCGAAATTAAATCCGCACTTTTTCCTTTTTTCTTTTCAAATTCTGGCTCACCCATGACAACCGTATCAAAAATAATTTTGGATTTTTCAATGCTAAAGTCATTTATCCAAACAGTACCTGGCCCTTTCAAGCGAAACCATAGAGTAAGAGAATCACTCTTCACATTCACTGTGTATTGAATTTTTCTCCAGTTAAAAGTTCCGGTGAGATTCTGGTAGGAAGACACTGTTCCTTCACCGCCATCATGAAAATTCCAAAGAGAGACCTGATCAGGACCAAGCTGCAAGTCTTGAGCTTTCAAATAATAAGTTATCTTGTAAACACCAGGATCTAAATCTTTCCATTGGTAAAAAGCCGTTTGATTTTCTCCCCAATCACAGCTCATCCAGAGACTTTTTTCTTCTTCTCGATCGGATGTTTCAACAATTTGCGAGTATCCATCACCATAAAAACTCCATGATGGGATCTGAGCTGCATGAACATTGCTGAACATCACTTGAATCAAGAGAAAATAAATAACAGCGTACATGTTTTCTCCTAAATCAATTGGGCCAGAACGGTTGATAACTGAGGAGCTTCGATAAAGTCAGAGTGACCACCTTCGATTCTAAATGTCTTGATGTCACCCTTTATAATGCCTTTCCACCCCATGACAGGATCACTATACCAACCAAATGCTGAATTCGAACGAATCAGATAAAGCTCTCCAGAGTAAGTCAATGGTTTGTATTTCCAGATGGCCTTATAATTTTCTCTTTCAATTTGTTTTATCAAAAGCGGTAGTGGAACAACGCCTCCCATTGAGCGATGAAATGCACATTGAATATTTGTAATAAGAAGTCGTTTACGATATTTGAGAGCATTATAAATTCTTCTCGTTAATCCGCTTCCAATGTGTTTTTCATAATTTTCAAGATGAAGATTCGGTCCAAATGTATCGAGCATAATTAACTTTTCAACGATCTCACCTCTTTGTTTTAAAATTTGAGCAACTTCAAGGGCGACTAAGCCACCCATCGAGCCTCCTGCAAGAATATATGGTCCGCGTGGCTTGACCAGTAGTAATTCATGAACGTAATTTTTCGCCATTTCTGCAACATCGTTGAGAATAGGACTGATTCCGTCTAACCCCAGTGATTGAAAAGCAAAGACAGGATGCCCTTCTGGAAGTGAAGAAACCAGTGGTACGTAATTGAGAACATTTCCACCTACTCCATGAAAAAGAAGAATTGGTGTTTTCTCACCGAATTTTCTTAACGGTATTAAAGATCTTAAAACTGGAGGAAAATCTAAATCGTGAGTTACTGTGCGCACAGGGGCGCTTAACGTCTGAGCAATCCCTCTGATTGTTGGTGTTTTTATGAAACATGAGAGGGGTAATTGTATTTTGAAATGTTCATTAATTTTTGCAACTAACGTCAGGGCCAGCATGGAGTGTCCACCAACATCAAAAAAATTATCTGATACTTTCAGGTTGTCTAGGGCCAAAACTTCCTTGAATGATTTGAGAAGGATCGTTTCAGTTTCACTCATAATATCTTCAACGGGATTTTTTTCCACTACGTCGTTAAAAGTGAAATCTGGCAATGTTTTACGATCAATTTTCCCGTTCAAAGTTTTAGGCAGCTCTTTCATTGGCACAAAATGTGATGGAACCATATAGGCCGGTATGTGCTTTAACAAACTCTCACGTAAAACTTTATCTTCTGTTGAGTCTGCCTTAAAGCTCAGATAAGCAACGAGCCTCTTATCGCCCCTGACTTCTTTGACAATGACGGCCGCTTCTTTAACTCCATCTATTTTTAAAAGTTGGTTTTCTATTTCACCAAGTTCGATGCGATATCCACGCAATTTGATCTGAGAATCATTTCGTCCTAAGCATTGAATCTCTCCATCGAAAGTCCATCGCCCCAAATCGCCCGTTAAATACATTTTCTTACCATGGTGAAACGGATGGGAAACAAATTTTTCTGATGTTAAATCTTCACGATTTTTATATCCGAGAGCAAGTCCGTCACCCGCGATAGCAATTTCGCCAACTGCTCCTATGGGAAGCAATTGCTGTTGTTGATCGACAATGAATATTTCTGTATTAGCAATAGGCCGGCCTATTGTTATTTTTTCTTCAGAGATATTTAACTTTTTGCAAGCAGACCAGACTGTTGTTTCCGTTGGTCCGTACATATTCCAAACTTCTTTACATACAGGCACCAACGCTCTCTTGAGGTCCAGTGGGAAGGATTCACCACCACATAGTGCGATTAAATTTTTATCGCCTTGCCAGCCATTGGATAAAAGCAATTTCCAGGTAGAGGGTGTCGCTTGTAAATGAGTAATCTGTTTTTCAAGCATTAAATATTTTAGTGCGTTTCCATCAACCACTTGCTGAGGTTGTGCCAGAACAACTGTGCCACCACTGATGAGTGGTAGATAAAGCTCCAAAACAGCAATATCAAAACTTAAAGTTGTTACGGCCAATAATTTCATTTGGGATGAAGAAAGCCCCTTTTCCTGCATGGCCAAAAGAAAATTAAAGACATTTCCATGTGTAAGTTGAACACCTTTTGGTTTCCCAGTACTTCCTGATGTATAAATCACATACATTAAGTCGTGAGGATGAATTGTTTCAAGTTGATTAAATTTAGTTTCCAAAGAATGATCATGAACAAGTTCATCTATAGTAACTGTCCCCTCGGAAGAAAAACTATTTTCTGCACCAGAATGACAAATAACTAAACGAGGTTTTGCATCCTCAATCATGTAAGAGAGTCGATCAGTAGGAAAATAAGGATCAAGAGGTAAATAAGCGGCCCCAAGCTTTAAAATCCCTAATAACGACACTAATAAGTTTGATTCGCGATTCAGACAAACGCCTACAATATCACCTTTTTTTACCCCCCTCCTTCGAAGGGCTGTTGCCAGCTTATGAGAGCGCAATTCCAGTTCCAAATAACTGCAGCGTTCGTCTGATGTTTCTACAGCAATCATGTTGGAAAATTTTTTTGCCTGTTCTCTAACTAATTCAGGTACAGAGATAAAGGATCTTTTTATCTTGGTAGAATTCCATTCATTCAAAAGAACATCTTTATGCTGCTTTGGTAAGACATCTAAATTTTTAAGCGGTTTCTGAAGATTTTCCATCAGATGATCAAGTAGATGAATAAATACATCGCGAAACCGTTCAACTGTAATTCTTTGAAAGAGATCCTGACGAAATTCAAAGGCCCCTTCAATTTTACTTGCTGAAGCTTTAATCCAGAGATCTAAGTCTGTATGAGTTGAACATTTTGAAACATTTATTTGAGAATAGGAAGTTTGATCAAATTCCGCTTTGCGGTTTGATATATCCTGAAATGAGAAAAATGCCTGAAAGACAGGTGTGCGAGATGCATCTCTTGGAAGTTTCAGATCGTTGAGAATCAATTGGAAGGGAAGCAACTGATGTTCAAATGCTTCTTGTGATTCTTGAGAAACGATTTTCAAATATTCTTCAAAAGTTTTCTGAGTATCAAACTTAGTTCGCAGTGCGATTGTGTTAACAAAATAACCAACTGTTCCCATGACAGCTTCATTTGTTCTACCTCGAACTGGTAAACCAACAATGATATCGCCTTTCTCTCTTAGGTCTGAATCATGGAGTGCTAATGTGACTTTGAAAGCCGTTAAAAAAACGGAAAAAAGTGATGACCCATGAAGTTTAGCATATTCCCTAACCAGATACGATTGATGCTCCGTTAGGGTAAACGGAATCATTTCTCCGACATGAGCAGTTTCCATCGGACGATTAAAATCAAGAGGAAGATTTAAAACAGGCAGAGGAGTACTTAATTTATTCTTCCAGTAGTGGAGTTCTCCCTCCAATTCCCCATTTTTAATTTGAGATTGCAGCCAGAGAGAATAATCAATGAAATTAATGGAAGGATTTGAAGGAAACTTAGGTGTTTCAAAATTTTTAGCTGCTCGATAAGCAATATCAAGCTCCTCAAAAAATATATCAAAACTCCACCCGTCCCAAATCGCATGATGAACCATGAAGAAAAGAACGAAATCATTCGGTGATAACTCATAAAGTTTAGCTACAAAGAGTGGTGCCTTGCTTTTATCAAACACATGAGCAGCAGCACTTGTGAGTAATGGTTCTAGTGCAACCTCTGTGCAATGAATATGTTCTAATTTATATTTTATGTCTTCGCTTGCATGAATATATTGCTGAACAATTGAATTCTCCATCTTGAATGACGTCCGCATAGCGGGGTGACGATTTATGAGAATATTAAGAGCTCTCTCTAATGCCTGAACATCGACATTAGTTTTTAATCTTAAGGCCGATGGAAGGTTATGCATGGTCGTATTTGGAAGTGCCTCCTCCAGAAACCAAATTTGGTATTGATTCATTCCTACTTCGGAGTTCATTTTTTCAGATGATGGAATGATCAAAGACTTCTTTTTTGTCGGTACTTGTGTTTGTTCATGAACTCTTTGAGCTAATTCGCGTACAGTTGGAAATTGAAAAATATCTTTCATTTGAAGTTGCGTTTGAAACTCCAAATTTAAACGTCGGACGACCTCAATGGCGAGAAGTGAGTGCCCACCTAGTGCAAAAAAATGATCCGAACCTTTAATTTCTTTAAGAACAAGAACATCACTCCAAACTTTAGAAATGATGGTTTCTTCCCTTTCAAAAATACGCTCTTGTACCAGTTTTGGCTCAAAGGTTTCTTTTATTTGTGGCCGATAAAGGAGATTAAAATCAATTTTATCAATGGACTGATCTCTAAGATCTACAAGTTGAGTGAGCAATTCTGCATAGAACTGAAGCCATTTGGTTATTGTTGAGACAGAAAAAAGCTCTGAATTATATTGGCATTCTAAAACGAGTGAGTTCCCACCACTAACTGCATTGATAAAGATATCAAAATTTTCAAACTCACGGGGAATCGTTCGATAGGTTGCTGTAACAGTTCCAAACTTTAATTCCGATGGTCGCAGCTGCTGATCAATATTAAAAACAACGTTTAATAGAGGTGTTTCTCCGGTTTTACGTTCAAGATGTGAACATGCATGAACGATTGATCCATATGAAAATGTTTGGTGCTCAAAAGCATCTATCATTTTGTTTTTAACGATCTGAAGATATTCTTTTAATGTTGCATTTTTAGGGATCGTTGTTTTCAACGGCAATAAATTGACAAGGTGACCGACCAAACCAAACTCGCCGATAACGGCTTGATGGGCACTGGCAAGACCTATAACTGTTTCATCACTCTGATTAAGTTGTGAGAGGATTAAATTAAAAGCGGTAATGAGTGTATTATAAAAACTACATTTTTCACTTACGCTTAACTTTTTCAATGAAGCAACGGTTGTTTCAGGAATTTGAAAATCTATTCGTTTACTTTTGAATGAACGATAACGAGGTCTTTCAAAGTCAGTTGGAAAATTTTTATCTTTTAGCTCTGAAAATTCTTTTCTCCAATACATCTCGTGGTTGTGATCTTCTTGAATGAGAGAAGAGTATTCGAAAAACGAAGGAGCAATTTCCAGTTCCGACGAAACAGCATTAACCTTTGCCGTATAAATCATTCCGAGTTCTTTAAGAATGACTCCAAAAGACCAGCCATCACAAACAATATGATGAGAGCTTAAGAAGACGAGTGTTTTTTCACTAGAATAACGAACAATAGTGGCCCGAAAACAGGGCCCATTAACCAAATCAAATGGGGTGAGAACTTCCCTCTCACTTATTTTAGTCACTTGCTCATCACGTTTTTCATTATCGGCAATATCGATGAAAGTTATGGATGTCTTATCTATACCCAAATAAGAGACCATGCTTCCGTCTTTACTGAAAACCATTTTGAGAGCATCGTGCCGGTCTACTAAGTCTAAAAGCGAGTCTCTAAGATAATCAGTATTCACATATCCATTAAGCTCAAGACAGATACTTTCGTTATAACAAAGTGTCGCATGTTCATCCATTTGCAGCGATGACCATATTTCCCTCTGAGCATTTGTGGAAGGAGCTCCAATTTCAATTGGCCCTTGCTCAAATGGATTATAATTAACTTTGATACCTGTTTGAATCGCTTCCATCATTTAACCTTCCAATAAAAAGAATTCGCCTGACTTATTTGGATTCTCCATGAACCACGCGGGATTGCCTTGATCATCACGACCAATTTTAGCTCCTATCATTGGCGCTTTCATCGGATCAAAAATCTTTACTTTTGCAGCTGCTGAAACTTTTTCAACTGCCTCAGATGCTTCCTCTAATCCTTTTGGAAAGAGTCCTAGCTTTTGCATTTGAACGACAGACTTTTTAAAGGCCGTAATGACGGCGCTTAATTCTGCTTCTGTATGTGCGAGATTAATGAACCATGGAAAACCGTCATAAACATGGACTCCATTAAAGCGTAGAAGGGCAAAAAGTATTTCTCCGCCACTTACATCTTTAGTCCATTTTGGTTTTAATAATCCTCCGAAATGATTCATGACAATTGGTGCATTTTGTAGAGTTAAAAACTGATTTAGCTCATCAACGAATTTTTTTGCTCGTGAATTGAGTTGATTAAATTGAAGTTGGCCTCCCTCTTTCAGTAGAGTCAATGCTGCTTTTGCGGCAGCCAAGGCAAGAGGGTGACGGACAAAAGTTCCAGCAAAATATGTTACACCAACTGTTGGTGCTGAATCATCTTCATACTGCCAAAATCCGCCATCAAGGGCATCCATATATTCTGCTTTTCCGGAGATCACACCAATAGGCATTCCACCGCCAACAATTTTTCCATACGTACATAGATCGGCACGAATACCAAAGTGTCCTTGAGCACCTGCCGGATGAATTCTAAAACCTGTAATGATTTCATCAAAAATTAAACATGTTTGTGATTGTTCAGTGATCTTTCTAACTTCTTTTAGAAAATCCACTGGATGAAAATCACAGCGTCGACTTTGTACTGGTTCAACAAGAACGGCAGCTACGTCCCCTGACAATGCACGGATTTTCTCGAGCGACTCCGATGTTCCGTAATCAAGAACAATCATGTTGCTTACAGCTTCGGAATTTATTCCAGGAGCAGCGGGATTCACATCCCCTTTTTTATTTGCTCTCAGAATAACTTCATCATTAATGCCATGATACGAACCGCTGAATACAATGATCTTTTCTCTACCTGTGACAGTTCTTGCTAATCTCATCGCTCCAAGCACTGCTTCTGAACCAGTATTGCAAAAAGCTGTTCGCTCATTTCCCGTCATTTCATTAATCATGCGACTAACATCAGAAACAAGCGGGTGCTGAGGACCAAGCTCGATTCCGCGATCGATTTGTTCTAAAACTTGTTTTTTGATCACTGGATTTTGATTTCCAAAAAAGTTCGATCCAAATCCACAGGTCATATCAACATATTCATTTCCATCCAGATCCCAAAGTTTTTGCATAGAAGATTTCTGTACAACTATGGGGTAACAGATTTCTTTCCATTCAGGTTTAAAGCCTGTAACGGCCCTTGGATCTGCATGATTTTTACGATTGTCTTGAGTAAATTTTTTAGAAGCTTTTGTTTTATCAACGTAATCTCTAATAAAATTCTGAATTCTTTCTGACTGGTCTTTATCCAGTTTAGTGGTTTTTTCAATTGTGATTTTCGCTTGTGCCCCAAAGGATTCTTTGGCCAATTTTATGTCAGCACCTCGAGAAACAGACACCGGCAAATTTTCTTTAGTTTTTATTACCGCTGATCCTGCCAACAGTTTCATTTGTTCTTTCATGAGATCTAATTGGCGATTAATAATATCCTGAACTTCATTACCGATTGGATTAAAAATTCTACCTGGCAGCTCTCCTGGAGACGTTGGTATAGGAGTCGGCTTGGAAGGTAGTGGTGAAGGCCCTGGGTCTGGTACGGTCGAGGGGAATTCATCAGGAGCTTGATCTGGTGCTTGATCTGGTTCCTTTTCTGGTGACTTCGGTGCTGATACTTTATCTGAAAGATAGTTCGCCAGCTCATTAATTGTTGTAAGTTCTTCAACGAGTTGACGGAAAGTGACTGATACTTTTAATTCTTTCTTCAACTGAATTGAAATCTGAGTAAGAAACAATGAATCCATTCCCATTTCCATAAAGGAAGTATCGTGGTCATAATCACCAACCGATATGCCAGATGATTTTTCGAAAAGTTCTGATAATTTTTCTTTCAAGGAATTCAATCTGTCGTCAGTCATTGTTGTACCCTCGGTATAAAATTTTCTTGGTTGATGATCATTAAAAGGCCCTAGCCAACAAGGCGTTTCTGCAAACGGATATAGCGGGGCCGGTCTGCGCTTTCGATCTTGGTCTGCATAGAGAAGATCAGTGTGGGATGCACTCAATCCTTCCATCCACAACTCACCAATTGCCTGATGAATCGAAAAAGTTTCTTTTTCTTTTGAAGTTGAAAGAAGACTCACAACCTTTAAGTCGCCTTTTTCAATGTTGTCCTTGAATTCCTTTCTTAAAAGAAGTGAAAGAACGTTTTTTGGTCCAGCCTCAACGAACACATGAAAAGGGAAATCGCTGACGCAGTTTTGAGCGGCCGGATAAAAGGATACGGTTTTCTCTATTTGTTCCGCCCAATAATCAGGAGTGGTGAAAAGTGTATCTTCTCTTTTTCCAGTCACCGAAGAATATAGTGGTATGGCGGGTTTATTAAACTTCACTCCACTCATAAACTCTTTAAACAGAGGAACTGCAGATTTCATCATTCGGGAATGAAAACCATGTGAGGTTCGTAATTCTATGAATGCAATTGAACTCGCTGTTAATCTCATTTTGAGCTGTTCAATCGCTTCCACGCTTCCAGATAAAACTATATTTCGTTTACCATTGATCGCTGCGATATCGATCTCAAGTCCTTCACTATATTTATGAAGTTCAGTAAGCTCCAATGGAAGTGAAATCATCATTCCACCGGGAAGATCTCGCATAAGTTTTGCTCTTTGAGAGATAATTTTTAATCCATCTTCTAATGAGAATACCCCTGCGATGGTTGCCGCAACATACTCGCCTACACTATGACCGATGAGTGCTTGAATCGGATAGCCTAGTTCCATAAGAAGCTTGGCCAGACAATATTCGATTACAAAAAGCGAAGGTTGTGAATAATAGGTATGATTAAGTGAATCACCTGGAAGCGATTGATGAATAAAAAGTTTCAGGTCATAACCTAAATGCGGAGTAATGAGCGAATTACATCGATCAAAGAGAACTCTAAAGAGCTCATTGCTATCGTAAAGCTCTTTTCCCATTTCCGCATACTGACTGCCCTGTCCCGGAAAGAGACAGACTAATCCTCTTGCCTCTTTCGATAAAATTTTCTGGGGCTGAGTTGTAAGAGCTTTTTCTAAATCTTGAGTGCCTCCAGCAATGACATAACTCTTTGATCGAAAAATTTTTCGACCAACATCAAGTGTATACGCTATTTTTTTCCAACTCTCACAGGAGGTTTGTTTCAACTGGTTGATCAACTCCAGTTTAAGTTTTTCAACTTGTTCAGGAGATTTTGCCGACAATTTAAAAATTGCCGGTGAAGATAATCGATCCAGATGCATCGACTCTTCTTCTTTTTCATCTAAATACTCTTCTAAAACCACATGTGCATTTGTACCGCCTACTCCGAAAGAAGAGACACCGGCCCTTCTCTGTGTGTGTACACCTGGAAAAGGATGGGCAGAATTAGTCACAACGAAAGGTGTTTTATCTAATTCCAGATTTTCATTCGGTCTTTCAAAATTCGCCGTTCCCGGAATTATTCCTTTTTGAACGGCCAATGCAGTTTTGATAAAACTCGCTACACCAGCCGCTGCAGTAGTGTGCCCAATGTTTGATTTTACGGAACCCAAATAACAATATTGTTTATCATCACTTGATGTTTCAAATGCGTTTGTTAGCGCTTGCACTTCAATGGGATCGCCTATTGGTGTTGCAGTCCCATGCGCCTCTACATAACCGATGGTCGAAGCTTTATAGTCTGCATCTTGATGAGCTTGCAAAATCGCTTCACTTTGTCCTCTGACCGAAGGTGCAGTGAAACTCATTTTATCGCTACCGTCGTTATTTAATCCGATGCCTTTAATAACCCCAATGATGTGATCTCCATCTTTTTGAGCATCAGTTAATCTTTTGAGAACAACGACTCCTCCTCCCTCAGTAAAGAGAGTTCCTGAAGCTTTCTCATCAAAAGGACGGCACAAACCATCTTCAGAAAAAATTCCACCATTCTGAAAAAGATGACCTGAGTTAGGTGCACCGGAAATAGAAATTCCTCCTGCGAGCGCCATATCACATTGGTAGAGTCTTAGACTTTTGACGGCTTCAATTATCGCAACGAGGGAAGTAGAACATCCGGTATGAATGCTAAGAGCGGGACCTTTTAAATTTAGTTTGAAAGCAGCTCGTGTAGCGATGTAATCTTTTTCCAGACCTAACATGACATTAAAGTCACCAAGCTGCATCGCTTTTTCAGGGAACAATTCAACAAGTCTGTTGTATTTAGAATTTCCCATACCAGCATAAACACCTATCGCCCCTTTGAAACTTTCGGGTCTATAACCAGCTAGCTCCAGAGAATGGTGGCAAAGCTCAAGAAATTTTCTCTGCTGGGGATCCATGAGTTCAGCTTCACGCGGAGTGATTCCAAAAAATTGATAATCAAAAAATTGCTGACCTGGATATAACCCTTGTACCCGAACGTAGTGATTATCTGCTGCCGTTTCTTTTTTGACCTGGGAATGGACTGCTTCAAGTGAAAATTCTTCCAAAGGATTATTTTGCTTTAAAAGCATATCCCAAAATTCTTCGAGGTTATTGGCCCCGGGAAATTTACCATTCATGGCGATGATAGCAATATCCTGATCAACCGCGACTTTTTTTCGAGGTTCGATTGATTGAGTGACTAAGTCATTTCGTTCATCAATGAATTTCCCCAACAAACGAATTGTTGGATATTGGAAAAAATTTACAACACTAATTTTTTTTCTTACTTGCTGGTTTATTTCTGCAAGTATTCTAATCGCCATTAGTGAATTTCCACCGAGATCAAAAAAGCTGTCATCGATACCCAATGGAGAGACCTTTAAATATTTTTTCCAGCAACTTTCAATCATCAATTGCGATGGTGTTGATGCTGCCTCAAATTCATGTCCAAGTTCAGGACGAGAATTATTTACTGAAGGTAAATTTTTGTAATCCACTTTTCCTGAAGGTGTAAGAGGAATGTGGTTTATTTTTATGAAATAACTTGGAACCATGTACTCGGGCAGTTCTGATCGCAATGATTCTCTCAATCGAGAATTATCATATGTCGGTGTTCCAGTTATATATGCACAAAGATAGTTTTCCTGTCCGTCGTCAATGACATTTACCACACATGGTCCACCATAAGGCGAACGCTCTATGGCGAGTTCTATTTCTCCAAGTTCAATGCGGTAACCTCGCATCTTAACCTGCGAGTCTCTTCTCCCCATATAGATATAATTTTTGTCTACATTGGCATAACCTAAATCACCTGTGCGATAAATTCGCCCCCATTTTTCATGCTGGATAAAACGCTCATTGGTTAATTTTTCACTATGCAGATAACCTTCGGCCAAACACACACCACGAATATAGATTTCACCTTCATTTCCTGCTGCCAATGCATTTAGGTTTTCATCAAGAACAAGTAATTCAGTGTTTTGAATGGGCGAACCAATACTCGGTAGATTTGGCCAAGCATGAGGATTTCCGGCCAGTGAAAAAGATGTCACAACATGAGTTTCACTTGGTCCATAGTGATTATAAAGAGTGGCATCGTCGAGATGCTCAAAAAACAAACGAATTGAACGCGTAATTTTTAGTTGCTCACCTGCAGTTGTAATTTCTTTCAACGATTGAGGGAATTGCCCATACTGTGTGCCGATGTCACACAAATGATTTAAGGCCACATATGGAAGAAAAAGTTTGTTTATTTTTTTCTCGGCAATAATTTTCAAAAGTGCCAGCGTATCAAGTCGTTGCTGATCCGAAATTAAAACAAGCTTTCCACCTGAAGTTAATGTAGAGAATATTTCCTGAAAGTGAACATCAAAACTTACAGGGGTAAATTGCAAAGTAATGCAATTTTCACCTAAATGCCCTTGGTTATTCTGCCAATCAATGAGATTGTATAGGGCCCTAGTGCCCATTGCGATTCCCTTAGGATGACCAGTCGAACCGCTTGTGTAGATGATGTAGGCAAGACTTGCTTTCTTCAGATCTACGATGGGATTTGTTCCATTAAATTTTTCAAGAGCGATATCTTCGAAAACAATTGGCGTAACTTCTGTTGATTCATCAGAACCAGAAATTAATGTTGAAAACTTTCGATGACAAAGAACTTTACTGACTCGAGAATGATCAATCATGTAGCGTAAACGCTCTCTAGGATATTCTGTATCGAGTGGTAAATAAGCCGCTCCAATTTTCATGACAGCAATTAAACCTGCAATCATTTCAAATGAACGCTCCAAGCACACACCAACAATATCACCTGGCTGAACGCCATTCTCAATGAGTGAATGGGCCATTTGATTGGCGAGCTTATTAAGATCGTTATAGCTCAAAACTTTCTGGCCCATTTCGAGTGCTATTGTATCTTTACGAAATTTAACTTTGCTTTCAAACAATGAATGAATGAACACCGCACGACCTTTGGTTAAATGTTAAGAAATTCACTTCAGCGAAAACAACGATGTGAGAAGAACTGATAATGAGAATGAGATATGATTCTCATTTCAAAGCTCAACATTTCTTCCATGAAGATTAAAATTTGTAAACTTGATTAACTTTGAGAGAACATCAATTAAACTTTAAGAGTGAAGAATTTCGATTGCAGTGAGACAAGTTTGATGATTGCGTTCATAGCGGCCAGTAAACAAAGAGCGCTGGCCAGGTGAGAAAACGGATGTGAGAGGCATTATAAGTTTAATGTTAAAAGTTTTATTTTTTGAATCAATGTTAGTTACGGCCGCTGCTTCAAAACCAAAAAATTTTTTCACGCTGGGGAAAAGTGCTTTGTACAAAGACTCTTTAGCTGAAAAAATAATCGTAAGTAATTCTTCAGAAGAAAAATCGGGATGTGTACTTAAGTCGTATTCATTCGTGATGTATCGGCTGAGTTCTGATTTAGCACGCCCCATCCCTTCAAGATCAATTCCTAATCCCAAGACGATTTCACTTTTAGCAACGGCGGCGGCAATCCATTCATGTGTATGAGAAATGCTCCCCACGACGTCAGCAGGCCAGAGCGGTTCGCGGTTGTCTCCAGATGGGAGTGAATAAAGTTCTTTGCCTGTTAATTTATAATATGCTTTGTAAGCGCAGAGACGGCCTAATTGAAATTCTTGCGTGCGCGCTGGATGAAAAGTATTTATTTTTTCTGGAAATTGAAGTGTGCTTAGTATTTTCTCACTTTCAGGAGGCAAAACCGTCTCTCTTTTCAATGCATGAAAAACAGAATGGCGGAAAAGCCCCTGACAATGAGAAAAATTAATCATAGAGCTATGATAAGCAAGGCAACGGTCGAAATCAAGCCAGCAATATGACTTAATCTTTCTAAGAGCTGATCTCCAGCAGTTTTAACCTGAGAGTTCATGTAAATAGTGTCATTTGGCATGATCACTGGAATTGTTTCTGGTTGATTGAAGGCAAATTGAATTTTCTTAACACCCTCAGGAGTGTTTCGAAAAACATAACATTCATCGTAGCCCATTCCTTGAAGAGCACCGCCTGCCTTTTCAATGAAATAAAACAAGCTTGCATCTTTTTGATAAAGAACTTTTCCTGGTTTTGTTACTCCCCCGATTATTGTAACGAACGGAATTTCTTTTTGCATTCCTGCTAAACTATCTAACTTTGAAACAAAAATGTTATCTCCTCCAAGCCACCTTATCTTATCTACACTTTCCGTTGATTCGAAATATTTATTAAGAAGAACCTGGTATTCGAACTTTGCTTGTTTAATATTAGCGGTAAAATAGTCTACAGAGACATCTCCCTGAACTCCGCCCGCGGTATCAACAACGAGATCTAGCGAATCACTTCCACGAATGAGGTAACGTCCCGGTTTTTTCACAAGACCTCTTACTTCAACCCAAAAATCTTTTTTTGAAAGCGAGAAATTGACACTCTCAACTCCCCTCTGAAAAAACTTTGTATAAGACTTCATGACGATATCTCGCAGTTCTGGAAACGTTTTATTATTCACATCCACAACGACGTCGTAAGGAAGTTCAAGACGTCCATTGAAGTCTGCACGGAAAGTTCCGCTAAGTTTGTTATCACTAGGATGTGAAAGTGTGAACAAGTGTCCAGGGGCCATGTACACAGGAATGTTGCTCATATCAGGCACAGAATTTTCCAGTCCACTTGTACGCATTTCGTTTTTCTTTTCTTGCATTAAACGCGCGACTTGATCATTGTATCGCGGGTAATCTTCCACGTTGTGACTAGAACATGCAGTTAAAATAAAGAGGAAAAAAAGAAAAAGAATTGTAGAAAATTTCACGCCACGCTCCTGTTCGAAGTTGGTTGTTTGTTGTAGGTCTTTTAGGCCAACGGGAATGACGTTGTCAAAGCATTGGAGTCAACTAATTATGAAGATCATCCACGTTGCACAGTTCCTCGGAATCGGAGGATTAGAAAAAATTCTCTTTCATTTGGCCAAAGGTCAAATTAAGGATGGGCATGAAGTAAGCGTCTATGTCTATGATCATGAACGAAGTTGGGTTACTTATTTTCAACGACACGGCATTCATGTTGTCACGCCTCCATTAAAAAAATCTGGTTATGACTTGAGTCTATTAAAAAGAATGGCCAGCGATTGTCATGATGCTCAAATCATTCACACTCATGATCTAAATCCATTGATGTATTGGGCCCCAATAAGCTTTTTACAAAATTTAAAGCGTCAAAAAAAATTTAAATTAATTCACACAACTCACGGAATAGATCATATCTCTCACTCACCAAAGATTAAAATTTATGAAAAATTAATGACGAATATTGCTGATGAAGTTATTGCCGTAAGTGACAAAATTAAAAATTTCTACATGCAGGAGGTTAACTTACCCAGACAAAAAATTCATTGCGTTCCCAATGGGATTGAAATCTATAAAGAAGAAATTACTCCCGCTTTAAAAAAAGAAAAAAGGCGTTGGCTTTGTGAAAAACATAATCTAGATTTCTCACGCCCGATCGTTCTCTCGTTGTCACGGGTTGTTCCGCTCAAAGATCAGAAGTTTTTAATTAACGCTTTTAAAAAGCGTCCTGAGTATCAATTGCTCATTGTTGGTCCATCTGGTGATGATAAATATTTTAATGAATGTAAAAGCGAAGAAGATGCAAACATCAAATTAGTGGGAGGTCAGGAAATGGTGTCAGATTATAACTTAGGTGCAGATCTTTATGTCAGCGCTTCAACAAGTGAAGGACTACCTGTTGCAGTCCTTGAAGCAATGGCGGTTGAGACACCTTGTTTAGTCAGTGACATTCCTGGGCATCAAACATTAAACAATCATGGAGCTTACGTTGATCTTTTTCAATTGGGAGATCTCACCGGATTTCTCGACAGATGCGACTATATTCTTTCTCACCCCGAAGAACTGCAGACAAAAGTAGAAAAATCTCGTCAATCTGTTGAAGAATTTTTCTCAGTTGGAAAAATGGTAAAAAATTATTTTGAGATATACCAAGCATGATGACTTTAAGAGCTCTGAAACATGGACACTGGCCAGTATTTTTAGTGAGTATACTTTCGGCACTGACAAATCTTTTTTTACCGATTGTGCTTGTTAGACTTCTTAATCCTCATGATATTGGGTTGTATAAAATTTTCTTTTTATATGCGCATTCTATTACCTATCTTTCTCTCGCAGGTGGACCTCTTTACAGTGTTTATTACTGGATTGGAAAAAAAGATAATCATAATGAATATATTGAACAAGCTTGGATTTTAAGTTTCATGCTGAGTTTGATCAGTGCTCTTATCGGCCTTCTTTTCTCACTGCAAATTGCTCACCTCATCGCCCTTTCAACTGAGCAAACCATTCTTCTCCTTCTTTCGGCCATCACCAGTGCTCCTGGATCTTTTTACGGTGAGTATTTAATTGCTAAAGGGAAAGGAATTCAAGGCAGTTTATTCAATGGTGGATTTGAAATTGTGAAGTCCATCATTATCGTTGGCCTTGTATGGTTCTATCGAGACATCGATGTTGCGTTTTGGAGTTTTACAATTTTGTTTGGTGTGAAAATGATTATCGCTTTTGTCTACGGCCATAGGAGAAAAATTTTCAGTTTTAATCTTGATTGGAATCGTCTGAAAGAAGTTTGGCAATACTGTGCCCCCCTTTCATTGGCAGGCGCACTTGGATTTTTTTTAGAGCGAATCGATCTTATTCTTCTCTCATCACAATTAAGCACAACTCAATATGCGTTTTATTCAATGGGATGTTTATTAGTGCCTCCTCTATATCTTCTTGAGATGTCAGTTTCTAAAGTTCTCGTGCCGAATCTTTCTAAAAGTTTTCATGAGAACGATTTTGATGGAATGGTAAAATTCTATAAAAAAGCTCAAAAAGATATTGGCTACCTCATGATCCCTGCTGTTTTCGGATTAATTATTTTCAGCAGACCTATTATTGAGATCCTTTTCACCTCCCAATACTCGCAATCAGCTCAATATCTTCAACTTTATGCTTTGACCTATCTCTCCTACATCATTCCTCATGATGCAGTTGCAAGATCTACTGGACATTCAAAGTGGGTTTTAAAAATCTATTTGGCACTCACACCACTATCTATAATAGTTGTGGCGATATCAGCGCGTTTTTTTGGACCAGTTGGTGCTCTCATTTCTTCCATGACATTCATGTTTCTCCCTAAAATACCTGGACTTCTCTTTTCGTCGCAAGTGATGAAACAAAAAATTTCGCAAATCATTGAGTGGCGAGGTTTATCTGTTTACGTTATTGTCAACCTGTTCCTAACCATTCTTTGTTTTGGAACTAGACCCTTTTTTGCTTCAGAAAAAATGTGGTTTATTGTGATTGGACCGCTGTACGCTCTCCTTTATCTGGGGATCGTCAACGCACTCAAAACAGTAAAAACGTTTAATGCCTGGGAAGCAAATTATGAAGTCTAAAAAAAGGGCACGTCCCATTCTCGTCATCGCTCCGGGAATAATTTCAGGAGCAGAAAAAGTCGTTCAGACAGGCAGTATTGCTCTTCATGATATTGGATTGGATCCTATAGTTATTATCATTAGGGAAACCCGCGTTCCCCAATATGCCGAACAATTTGAAAAAATTCTGCCCGATTACATAAAACGTATCGTTGTTAATTCATCAAGTGCTTATGATCTTCTTCTTCCTCTGAGGTTAAAAGACGCTCTTAAAAAATTTCTGGCAACAGAAAAGCCATCGAATCTTGTTTTTCATAGCCACGGATTTAAAGCGCTCATTGCTTGTGCTTTAGTGAGAGGTCAGTTTCACCATATTCATACTCATCACGGAAACACCGGGCACACATTCAAAGTGCGAATGTATGAAAAACTGGCCTTCACTTTTATGCGCTCGTGCAATAGAGTCATTGCCGTTTCTCATAAAATGAAAGATGAATTGATGGAAGCCTTAGCTCCTTACAAAAATATTTCTGTTATCGATAATATGCTCTCAACTAAAAATATGTCTAAAATTCGTGAACGGCGATTTGCTTTAACTCCATCTTCGCATGAGACACTGAAACTGCTTTATGTGGGTCGTTTAAGCCCGGAAAAAGGCCTTCTCAATTTCCTGCAGTGCTGGTCTAATCTCATCTATTGTGATCGTTTCGAACTGTTAGTCTTAGGTGAAGGGCCTGAACGCCCGGCGATTGAATCTTTTTTACGCGAAAGCCACCTGCAAACCAGAGTAAAACTTCTAGGACATGTAATGGATCCCGCTGAATATTATGTTGATGCCGATCTACTCATCATGCCAAGCTTGACTGAAGGATTACCGATGACACTCATCGAATCTTTGAGCGCTGGATTGCCAGTGCTTGCCAACGATGTAGGCGCAATCGGAAGTTTGATCAAGCATAATATCAATGGATACCTTTGTCTTAATTCAAGTCCTGAATTATGGACAACAGCTCTTTGGGAATCACTTAAAAATATTCAAGCATGGAAAGACTATGCTGAAGAGCATGCTCATGAAGTTGAAAACAGATTTTCACCGAATAAGTGGGCCTACAAAACGCAGGCCTTTTATCAGCTTTAAGTTTGCAGTGAAACGTAAGCATTATGCCCGATCATTTCTGGACTATAAGTTTTTTCGAACATCGTGAAAGCTTCTTTCGCCTTTTCTCTTGAAATTTCAGGTTCCAGATTTTTTAGAATTCTAATCCAATCATTTGCATTGTCGGCCTTATGAAATTGATCTTCATGCAAACCACTTCCTTGAACACCCATGGAAGTTGAAATGACAGGTACACCTTTTGAAATACTCTCTATAACCTTGATTCTGGTACCTGATCCAAAACGAATCGGAATGATTGTATAATCTGCTTCTGCATAGAATGCTTCTAAATCTTTCACAAACCCATGAAAGCGAATACCTGGAAAGGTATAGAAAGGATCTGCCCATGAAGCTTCTCCACCTCCGACGATATTAAGTTCCAGTCGTTGATGATCAACAAAAGGCCAAACTTCATGCAGAAACCATCTTAAACCATCTGCATTTGGGGCCCAGTCTAGTTTACCTACGAAAAGAAGTTTTATTTTGGGAGAACGAACGGGACTCGGAATGAAAATTTTTTCTTTTACAAAATTTAAACCAACGGGAACATGTTCAATATTATTTTGCCCTGTTAATTCGACAAATCGTTTTAAGTCTTCATTGGCAATGGCCCATACTCTTTTAGATTTTCTAATGAGTGTTTTTTCAAGAGCGGCCATTTTCTGCCCCTGCCACAATAAAAGAAGTCGTTTTAAAGGATTGTCTGTTTTTGAAGCAGCAGTTGACCACAAATCTTGCTCAACATTGTGAGCGCGATAAACGATTGGAGGAAGCAGTCCTTCGTATTCTAAATCTAAAAAAGCACTGTAGGGATGAAGACCATCGAATACGAGTACATCATATTTATGGGATTCCAGAATTCGTCGAACTTCTCTGCGACAATGCCACGAAGAAAAATGTCCTGCAGTAACGGGCATCTCCGGATTCTGAATAAAATTCATTAAAAGTGTAAACATCTTTCTCCATTTCCCCTGCATCTTTGGCTTCGGTAGAATATGGATTTGATCAGGTCTGAATTGCTCTTGATACATCTCCAGATGCAAATCTTCGTCATGCTCGTCTCGATAAACGATAATGTGCAACTCTTGAAAATGCGGACGTATGGAACTTAGCAAGGACTGATTGGCCACTCGCGCTCCATCCGAAATAGGAAAAATAAGTTTTGGAACAACCCACAGACATTTTTTCATAATGACCTCAGTAGACGTTCGTTTCCCATGTGGCCTCTAATTCAGTCGTAAGTGTGAGGTACATGGCCTTAAGGCTTGCTGCATTCACGACAATGAAATAAGTGGGAAAAGAAAATAGTTTGCCTAATGGTCCTGGAATACGTGTGAAGATTCCCAGGACACCAAAAAGATAAAACGCAAACTGCAAAAGCATGGCCAGATCAATAAATGGTGTATTGAGAGTTAAAAAGCAGTAAACATTTACTAGAAAGAGTTGAATGAGAAAAAATGGAACCATCCATCGCAAGACTTTGTGGAAAAATAGCTGGGCAATAATCCCCTGATGTTTCATAAAGCTCAATTGTCTAAGAGCATAGATTAAACCGTGCATCCCACCTCGAATCACTCTCACCCGCATAAGAAATTCTTGTTCAGGTTTCTGAGTTGTGCGCTCATACGCCACCGCTTCAGATTCATAAACAACTTTATAATTTTGAGCTAAAATCATTAGAGGCTGGGTGAAATCTTCGATGATATTTGGAGGGAGAACATGATAGAGATGGCGTCTAAAAGCATTGAGGCACCCCACACTGCCAGTAAGTGAGAATAGTCTGCTTTGAGCGCGTTTAATCAGTGATTCATAGGCCCAATAAATTTGAGTCACTAATCCAATGGCACTTTTTTTCTCGTTTCGATAAACCAGATTCCCGCTTACCATTCCAACTTTTTTATCAGCAAAGTTTCTCACGAGCTTTCTAATCACATCTTTATTAAACATTGCTGTTGCATCAGAAAAAACAATAATCTCCTTACGACTTGCAAGCACAGCTTGATTTCTCGCTTGTGTCTTTCCTACTCTTCCTTCAACTCGAAAGAGTTGAACTCCACGAGTGCGGTAGTAACTAGTGATTTCGTCCGTGCGATCAGTTGATCCATCTGAAACAACGACTATATCGAGTTTCTCCCGCGGATAATCTATCTCCAACGCATTTAGAATTTTTCTTTCTATGATTTTTTCTTCATTGTAAGCAGCAATTAGCAAACTCACACTTGGTAATTCTTCATCATTCTTTTTTACACTTTGACCAAAAAGAATTGAAAGGATGAGTGTGCATAGTGGATAACCAATATAGATAAATAAAATGAGTCCAATTAAACCTAAAAAAAAATTCTCCATTATGAATACTCCTCAATGAGAAGAGGAAATTTTTCCTCTACAACGTGCGCTTCAATTG
>CAMLKK010000023.1 GCA_946480715.1 uncultured Bacteriovorax sp.
GATGATATCGCCTTGAATAACCGGCAATTGAGAGACATTTTTGTCTTCCATCATTTTAACCGCGTCGCCAATCGTAGCATGGTCAGTGATTGAGATAAGTGGCTTATTGTTTTTACCAAGATCAACAAGAAGATCTTTAATGATCACGTTAAATGAAGAATCAATGTAGCCTTTCGCCATCATCCACTCATCATTGTAAATTTTCGAAGCATATCTGTTTCCAGAGTCCGGAAGAACAACGAGAATTTTCTTAGGCTCTTTGAGTGCCTTAGCGTATTTGATTGCGCCAACGACAGCAGCACCACCAGATCCACCAGTGTAAATTCCTTCCTGTTTTAAAAGTGCGCGAGTCATGAGGAATGATTCTTTATCACCAACAACGACCCAGTCATCAATAACTTTGAAGTCATAGTTTTCTGGAATGAAGTCTTCGCCAATTCCTTCGATAACGTATGAACGAGCTCCGCTCAAATCTCCAGTACGCGCGAATTGAGCAACGATTGATCCTTCAACATCGACACCCACAGTTGTAAGTTTTGGCATTTTTGTTTTTAGATACATTGAAACACCAGTGATTGTTCCACCTGTACCAACACCTGCCATATAAACATCGAAGTCACCTTTCGTTTGTTCGAAAATTTCAGGCCCTGTCGTCGCCACGTGAGTTTCACGGTTCCAAAGATTGTCGTATTGGTTTACGTAGTATGAATTAGGGATCGTTTCAGCAAGACGTTTTGAAACTGAATAGTAAGAGCGAGGATCATCTGGCTCAACATCAGTAGGGCATACAACAACTTTAGCTCCAAATGCTTTTAAGTTATTCACTTTTTCAATTGATTGTTTATCGGCCATAACGAAAATACATTTGTATCCGTTAACAGCGGCCCACATCGCAAGCCCTACACCCGTGTTTCCAGATGTTCCTTCGATAATTGTTCCACCTGGTTTTAATTTTCCAGCTGCAACTGCACGATCCATAATAAATCCACCGATGCGGTCTTTTGAAGATCCACCTGGGTTCATGAATTCAAGCTTTACATAAATTTCTGATTCAACATCCGCTGCCACTTTGTTAAGTTTTACAATCGGTGTCCATCCAATGGCATCTAAGATATTTTTCTTAGCTCCGGTCATCATAATAATATCTCCTTAATTAATTACGTCTTGTATTTCATGTGCAGAAGCGATTGTCGCAAGTCTTGCGATGAGCGAATAAACAGCTTCTTTGTTTTTGTGATCTTCAGCGGATTCAACAATATCACCCATGCATAGTTTTCTGAAAACCATTCCACGGCTGTTGAGATTTCCAAGTGCATCTTTTTCGCCATTGATTCGCATGAATCCACCGATACTTTTTCCATCAATGAGATAAATGGTGATCTCGGCCGGTTTGTCATCGTATTTAATGATTGTTTCAACACCTTCTTGAACGAGCAGTGAAGTAAACTTGATGCTATTTTTACCCACGTCCATTTTGTTGCGGGTTTTGCGGTTCATGTTGATGATTTCTTCACCGCTTGAAACCACACTGATACCCATTCCATAAGTTCCTTGTGAAGCTTTCACAAAAACTTTTGATTCTGGTTTGAGTTCGCTGATTAAGCCATCAACTTCAGCGCCTAATTTTTCAAGACCATTTTTATTTTCAAAGTCAACATCTTCGACTGCGCGAAACTTAGCTTGGATAAGATCAGAATCAATTCCAAAATGCGCGCAAAATTCATCTGCCACTTTTTTGTAGTAAGAAAAGTGAATGTTCTTTTGACGACGAAACCATCCAATTTTAGGAGTTGGAGAAATTGGAGTCGTCACTTGATTCCAATCGATCGGCCAAGGGTTCGATTGATCGTTATTGCAAATCACGATGTCCATCTGCTCGCCATTCACAAAAAGTTTTCCGTCTTTAAGTGAAGCTTTGCAAATAGTAAGGGGGGATCCCGAGTTAGAAATCAATCCGTGACAATCTTCTTCGCCAGGAAAAAGAGCTGGATCAAAACTAAGAAAGCGAACTTTATAGCCTGCATCTTCAATCATTTTTCCTAATGTCACTAGGTGATCGAGATACATTAAATTTTTTGTATGCGATTCAGGAAAAATGCCCACCATCTTCGCTGAGGGATTTAGCTTTTTGATTGTCTCACCCGCAACACGAGTGGCTTCACGATGATCGACGCTGCAGAGATTGTTGAATCCTGCCGGGTACATGTTGTGATCAACGGGAGCGTATTTAAATTTACTCTCGCGAATATCAACGCTTGAATAAAATGGAATCGGAAGATTCTTTTTTTTGTTTTCGATGTATTCGTTGATTTCGTCCCAATGTTCGCAAACGAAATTTTCTAACTGTTCTTTGGTTTTGATTTTAAGTTCCATTAAATTCCACTGGATTTTTGAGTTAACTACGCCTTAAATTGGAGGGCCAGGCCTTTCACATGTTCTAAGGGCGAAGGATCATTTATTTCATGAAATTTTAATACTTTTGTGAAGTTTTTACTAGCAAAGTCCGAGAGCTGAGCTTCTCTTAAAATCATTCCGTTTTTCAATTTAGCTAGCGGTGATCCGGGAGCTGGTTCCCAAGCGCTCAAATAGGGCGTAAGGCACTTATTTATCACTACAAAAAGATCATTGTGCATAAACTGAGCAGCTTGCTCTTTGAGAACCTGAGCTTCGTGCATTTTTTGTTGTTCGACACTCGTGACTAAAAACCAATTGGAAAAACTTTCCTGACGCAATTGATGTTGAAATTCCAAAGCACTCAAAAATGAATCGCGACAGCGATAAAGTGCTAGGACTGCATCGATAAATTCACGGACAAATTCCGCACCAGTCACGTCTTCTAGGTAACTCAAGAGTTTCTTTACTCCACTTGAAATGACCATTGTGAAGATATTTTTTGATTTCTTTTCACCATGAATGCTTTTACCCAAATACTCAAAAATCTCGAGGAAAGATTTATCGAAAAAGTTTTTAATTTTTTCAGATGATTCTAGGAAATCGATGAAGTGTTTTCCCGGAGGAGTATCTAAAATAATAGTATCGTAATGGTTCTTTTGCAGTTGAAACTGCACTTCAATGATCGACATAATTTCATTCATGCCGCCATAAGGACGTGAGAGTGTTTTGATGATATTGGATTCAAATTCCTGCTCGAGTCCTTTCTCGCGAGCGATTCGTCTCAATGTAGCTCCAGGAGACATCAAAATCGCATCGAAACCAAGAGCGACTGAATGAATTTCACCATCGTCGTTATCTGGTAATTCTAGAATTTGTTTTAAACGTTTTGCTGGATCAATAGTGATTAATAAAACTTTTTTCCCTTCACCTGCTAAGTCCAGCGCACGTGCTGTCGCGATGGTTGTTTTACCAACACCACCTGTACCGCAAAAGATTTCTACTTTTTTAAAAGGAACTTTTGTCGTCATACAAATCTCTCCATGAGTGGAAGGATTTCTTTTACGATTTTGTCCTGTTCTGTTTCATCAACATGCGGAAGAGTAGGATGTTGCACGAGAACAGGTTCTTCTTGTTTTAATTTCGACTTGAGAAAATCCGGCAGATCTTCTTTGGATATATTCTCTTTTTCTATGTAGCGGCTGAAAGAATCATTAATGACAATTTCTGGCTCCATCTTAAGTCCATTGGAATTTGATTCCAATTCACGTTTCAAATCCTGCGCTTCCATGAGTGCGAGTTCAGTGGCAATAGCGACAACATATGTTTTTAAACAGTGTTCACCCGAGAGAAAGCCCTGCATGCGTTCAATGTCTTTAACAATTAATCCTTTCCCAAAAATTGTTTTGAAATTCGAAGAAGATTCAAACATCGTGAGCGCGTGGCCGGAAGCAGGTGAATCAAGCACGATTGTGAGTGTTGGATCGTTCTGCATTTCTTCGATTAATCTTCCGAGCAAAATCATGTGCCCCAAACCAGGAATCATTTGAAACAGCGATTTGAAAAAATGCGTGCGCATAATCCATGAAGCAATTGTCGTCGATTTAAGTTTTTTCCCAATGTACATTTCTGCACTGGAAAAAAGATCGGCTTCAAGGACGGGCAGAGAAAGTTTGCGCCAAAGCTCAGGCTCTGGCGTTTGATAAAAACAATTGTATTTGACGTTCACACCTTGAGCTTCAAGATGTTTTGTAAGCGCCATGGAAAGCGATGTTTTACCGACACCACCTTTACCAGTGATGATATAGAGGCGGTACGGTGAGGCGGGCATTTAGTTGAACGTATATGAAGCGATAATCAAAAGCTTCATATAAGATCCCTCTAAGTCAGCTCCGACTTCTTGTCGGACGTCGAATGGGTCGTGATAGTGAGCGATAACACCCACGTTGGCCATGTCATTAAGACGAAGCTCAACACCCACACCAAAGTTCATCCCGAAAACTAACTGCGAGCGAGTTTCTGTTGGAACACCCGCTAGAATTCTTGTTGCTTCAGGAAGATAAAAACCAAATCCACCAAACGCATAAGGAGTGAAGGCATCAAATTGAAAACCTTTTCCTTTGATCGCGAGGGCAAGACCTTTGATTTCTACATCACGATTTAAATATTCATGTTTTGACCAATGGAAGTTGGCCATGAAATCGAATGAGTAACTAGCAGAGTAATTGTAATAAAGATCCGGAGTGATTTTATCCGTTCCATGATCATGAAAATCAGAACGAAGAAATGTTTGTCCGATCCCGATTCCAATCGCGTGTCTATTAACGTCGTTTGGAATGCGTTCACCAGCTGCTGGGATATCGTCGTTAACTTTTTGAGCGGTTTTATCACTCGTAAGGGCGCCGATGTTTGGTTTCATTTGTTGAGAAAAAGCAGAAGGTGAGGCGAGAAATAAAACACCCGCCATGAAGACGGGTGCAAGTGTAACTTTTATAAAATTTTTGCTAAGCATTAAGTACCTTTATTGAAGAAAGATCTAATGCTTAAAATTTTAGTTTAAAGTCGTTGTAGTTTCAATAGCAGAGTTCATTTCAGAGCTCATGAATGGAGCTTTGAATTCTGATGATGAAACGCCAGCTGATCTCTCAAGAGCTTTGATGTGACCAGTAAAAGTTCCTTCTTCAGAGCGGATTACGCGCTTAAGAAGTTCTACATCTCCAGCTCTTGTTGATTTTTTCTCTTGATCGAAAAGAAGTTGGATTTGAGTGATGTAAGTGATGTCATTTTTAGTTTTGTTGTCGATAACTTGGATCTCATTTCCTTCGCGGATGATTTGCGCGATCTCTTCTAGAGTCACGTAACAGCTCTGGTGAGTGTCATAAAGTTTTCTGTTCTGGTAACGCTTAATGATTCTTACGTCGCTCATGTTATTTCCCCTATTTTAATCGAGAGCATCGTAGCTCTTGCGAATATTGATTTCAGGCCTTGAACTTCTATCACAAAAAAAAGGTCCGTCTCCTGATTTTTAATCTTTTAACGTACTTTTTTCAGTGAACGGCGTTCTCAAGATGTGATTGTTTTAAATTCAATCACTTAAGCCGTCTTCTCTGAATCCCTTTTGGGTCTTCAGCGGAAGCCAGCCAGAAATAACAATATTAAAATAATGCTGTCAAACAAATTCCCAAACAATTTTTAGGGGTTCCCTGATAATTTTCAATTAATCAATTAAATCAACTACTAGACTCTGCTTGTTGGCAGAGGATTTTTTGATCATTCAAGGGGTTTTGAAGCGGGTTTATTAAAGCTTTTTCTTAGAAGTTCGAAAAAGTTCCAAGGGAGATTATTCTCTTAGACCGCCTTGGATGGCCTATGCGTACACTACAGCTCACATTGGTTTTAACCGCTCTACTGGCAAGCTCTTGCTCGCACTATTCTCCAGGCCAAACAGAAACTCCAATAAAACTTATTTCTTTTAATCCCGAAGCAGAGTTGGGCATTAAAGGTGATGAGCTTAAGCAGATGGTGGACTCCGCTTTAAAAGTAGGTGGAAGGGCCCCGGAATATTTAGCGACTGATTTGTTTATCAAGGCCAACGATGCTTCGATGAGAGGGGATTATCAAACGGCCGCACGTATTTTCAAATACACGATGGAGCTTCAACCATCTGATCAATTTATTAAAAAGAAATATGCAATCGAGCTCATTCGCTCAGCTGATTTAAAAGAAGCAGAAAAACTTCTCGAAGGCCTTTTCAAAGAAGCCAATTATAAAGACGAATCGATTGGACTAATCTTAGCGGGCGTATACGCTGCGCTCGAAAAACCAAAAGAGGCGAGAGGAGCTTATCAACGCTTGCTGGCGGCTGATCCTCAATCTGAAGAAGCGTGTCTCTTTCTTTCTAAATCATATTCGGGTGAAAAACTTTATAAAGAAGCTCATTCACTACTCATGAATTGTGAAAAAACGAATAAAGAAAATCCTGTTTTTTCTTTTTATCGCGGAAGAATGGAATATGAGCGCGGCCATAAAGAAGAAGCGAAAAAACACTTCGAACGTTCATTAAAAATTGATCCATCTTATGCACAGGCAGCTTTGGCCGTCGGCGCTTTATACGAGGAAAAAGATCAATTCGTAGCTGCGATGAACGTGTACAAAAAGTTTTTAGATACTGAAGACAACATGAATAGCTCCACGGTGCTTTCACGTTTAGTGGCGATCATGTTTTCACTCGACAAAAATGAGGAAGTTCTGCCATACGCAGAAGCTTTAAGTTCGCTCGACACTAACGATGTTAATTTAAAAGTACGCCTTGCTCTTTTATACTCAGATGTTTCTCGTTATGAAGAGGCCATTACGTTGTTAAAAGAAGTTCAGGAAGTCGTACCAGATTCAGACAAAGTTCACTATTATCTTGGTGCCCTTTACCAGCAAACACAGAAGCAGGATGAAGCTATGAATTCGTTCAAGCGCATTCAAAAAGGCAGTCCATTGTATGGTGAAGCAGGTGTGCAGATGGGGCAGATTTTAGGAGCAGCAGCTCGTGAAGCTTATGTGCAAAACCAGTCAAAACCTATTGTTGATTTCACGCAATTTGTAGCTTCGCGAACGAAAGAACAGCCAGAAATGATGGTTGAATTGAAGATGATTGAAGCAAGTTTTTTTGAAGATACATTTCAATATGGACGTTCAATCGCTTCACTTGAAGCTGTAAAAGAACATAAGAGTTTTACAGAGAGCCACAGCTATTATCTCGCTTCTCTTATGGAAAAAAATGGACAGTATCTGGATGCGCGCAAACTTGTTCAAGTGATCATCGATAAAGATCCAAACAATGCGCACGCTCTTAACTTCATGGGATACTCTTATTTAGAAAGAAATGAAAAAATGGATCTTGCTTTTGAATACATTTCGAAAGCTGTCAGCCTTCGTCCTGATGATGGATATATTCGCGACTCGCTGGCATGGTATTACTATCAAGTAGGAAAATACGCAGAGGCGCTGAAAGAATCGAAAAAAGCAATTGAACTTGTGAAAGGTGATCCTACAATCACGAAGCACCTCGGAATGATTTACCAGCGTCTTTCACACTATGATAAAGCGAAAGTTTATCTCACAGAGTCCCTGCAATACACGAAGGCAGAAACTGAAAGGAAAGACGTATTAAAAATTTTAGAAGACCTCGAAAAATCTCGTCTCCCAGCTTCAGTTCCTTAAGCGTTCTACTTCTGATTTCGTTTTTCCTGTCCTCATGCGCGAGTTTGAAGACAGGAAAACTAACCGGCAGAGAAGCGCTCTCTGAATTTAAAAAAATATGTTTAAATAGTTCGGGAAAAGGTCGCATTGAACTTTTAACGACGAAACATACTTTTTCCTATGAAGCCGTTCTTCAAAAAAATAAAAATCGTTTTGATCTCGCTTTAGATTTTCCGATCGTAGGGGAAAAATTATTGAGTTTAAGTCTCAATCCCGAGGTGGTTAACCGCGATATTAAAAATTCTGAGATCTCAGAACTCCTCAAAGATCATATTGGGCCGCGTGAAGATCGGGCGAGAATCGCCAAGGCCGTTGAAGAATTTTTTGTTTTCGCATCTGACTTTTTAAGATTCAGGGCCAACGACATCGTTCCATCTCACTATGCATTAGAAATGAAAGATGGACATTTTTTATTGGAACGCACGACACCATCTTATAGATTTGTTGTAGATAACTTCGCAGCTAATGAAAAATTCTTTGAAAGAACTGTCTTTAAAATTTATATCAAAGACCATTCTCCTGATGCCATTGTGACACTGTTTTTAGTTCCGCAAGCCTGTGAATAAATAAAGTTTCGTCACGCGCAATCTCCGCAAAAAAAAATTCCCAAAATGAATGACAAAAGAGGCTATTCATAGCTATAAATAAAAGTCCGACCATTTTATTTTGTTAATAAAGGATTTTGAAAATGAAAATGCGAAACATCTTTTTGACGTTTACTAGTGTCCTCGTCGCTTTTTCACTACTAGTTGTTACTGGTTGTGCAAAAAAGCAAAACGCAAGCGAGCGCGTCCTGAACATTATCAGCCCAGCTGAGATTAAGGGATACGATCCAATTATGGCCGATGACCTTTATTCTGGTCGCGAAATCGGAAAAATCTATGAAGGCCTTTTGGCTTATCACTGGTTGAAGATGCCATATGAACTTATTCCAAACCTTGCGGAGTCAATGCCGGAAGTTTCAAAAGATGGAATCACATACACTTTCAAAATCAGAAAAGGCGTAGTCTTCCAAGACGATGCTGCTTTCCCGAATGGTAAAGGAAGAGAAGTTGAAGCTTCAGACTTCGTTTACTCAATCAAGCGTCTTGCAGATTCAAAAAACCAAGCAAACGGCTGGTGGATCCTTGATGGCAAATTAAAAGGTCTTAACGAGTGGAGAGCTAAAAACGAAAAACTTCCAGTCACAAATTACGATGAAGAAGTTGAAGGTTTAAAAGCTCTTGATAAGTACACACTTCAATTCCAACTTGCGAAACCATTCCCACAATTCCTTTATGCTCTAGCAATGGGATTTACTGCGGTTGTTTCAAAAGAAGTTGTTGCTAAATACGGTAAAGAATTTATCAACCACCCAGTAGGAACTGGACCATACGTTCTTCCAAAGTTCGACCAAGGAAAACGTATCACTTATACAAAGAACCCAACTTTCAGAGAGAAGCTTTATCCTTCAGACGCTTCACCTGAATACAAACACCTTCTTGCTGACGCTGGAAAAAAACTTCCACTAGTAGATAAGATCGTTGTTCACGTTATGGTTGAATCTCAACCTGCTTGGTTAAAATTCAATAAAGGTGAAATTGACTGGTACGGAGTTCCGAAAGATAACTTCGCAACTGCAATTAAAGACAACAAGCTTTCTCCAGAGCTTGAAAAACTTGGTTTAACTCTTACGATCTCTCCACAGTTAGACTTAACGTACACAGCGTTTAACTATGAAAACAAACTTTTCAACAACGTTAACCTAAGAAGAGCGATCTCTTTAGCTTTCGATGAAGCGAAATCAAACGTCCTTTTCTATAACAATACGTCGTTCTCTGCTCAAGGTGCTATTCCTCCTGGGATTGCAGGAACTGCAGCAAAAGATTATGTAAATCCTTATAAAGGACCAAACCTAGAAAAAGCTAAAGAGTTTATGAAACTTGCTGGCTACCCAGACGGAAAAGGTTTACCAGAAATTACTTACGACATTCCAGATTCAACAACATCTCGTCAGATGGGAGAGTTCTTCCAGAAGCAAATGGAGCAAATCGGAATCAAGATCAAAGTATCTGCTTCTCCATGGCCAGAATTCCAAGCAAAACTTAAAAAGCGTGGAGTTCAAATGTTCGGTGCTGCTTGGGGAGCTGATTACCCAGATGCAGAAAACTTCCTACAACTTTTCTACGGACCAAATAGTTCACCAGGAGCAAACAGCTCGAACTACAACAATCCTCAATACAACAAAGAATTCGAACAAGCTGTTGTTATGCAAGATTCTCCAGAGAGAACTGCTCGTTACGAAAAACTTAATAAGTTCCTAGCGGAAGAAGTTGTTGTTCTTTTCAACATGCACCGCCAGGCTTACACGCTTCAACAAGGGTGGCTACGTAACTATCGTCCAAGTGATCTTCACCACGATTCTTACCAGTACATCAATATTGATACGGCCAAGAAAGAAGAGTTGTTGAAAAAATTTTAATCGGTGAATAATTAATGAATCTCTATTTTTATATTCTACGCAGACTCCTTTACGTCATTCCTGTTCTACTAGGAGTCTGCTTTATCATCTTTATTATCTTTAACGTTGTAGCGCCTGACCCAGCATTTATTTTGTTGGGTCGCCACGCTACTGTTGAACAAATCGCGACACTCCATCGCGAGCTTGGTCTTGATAAACCATTTTGGAATCAATATCTCGATATCGTGAAGTCTGCCTTCACGTTCGACTTTGGTTATTCATGGTCATCGAAGCAAAATATTTGGGAACTCATTAAAGCAGGTTCTATTCCTTCTTTAAGCATCACTGTTCCGGTATTCGTGTTGACGAACATTTTCTCAATCTCACTTGCTCTGCTTGTTGCGTTTTACCGTGGCAAATTGATCGATAAGATTGTTTTGATTGTTTCAATCGCGATGATGAGTATTCCAAGCTTGGCCTACATCCTTTTTGGACAGTGGTTCCTGGCTTACGAATTAGGATGGTTTGAAATTTCGGGATACGAGCATGGATTCCCGTACTTCATTCCATACATCATTCTTCCTGTTTTCCTGTACGTGTTTATTGGTCTTGGACCAGATACACGTTTCTATCGCGCTATTATTCTCGACGAAGTTTACCAAGACTACGTTCGTACAGCGCGCGCGAAAGGACTGACTGAAACTGTGATCATGTTCAAACATGTTCTTAAGAACGCTATGATCCCGATCCTTACTTACGTCATTATCCAGATCCCTACACTGATTATTGGTTTCCTTCTGCTTGAATCATTCTTCTCAATTCCAGGATTGGGTGGACTCACGTTGAAAGCAATCAACAACAGTGACTTTCCCGTGATCAAAGCAATGACGATTATGACAGCAGTAGGTTTTATTCTCTTTAACGTACTGACTGACGTTCTCTACACTGTGGTCGATCCACGTATGAAATTGAAATAGAAAGGATATATATGACTTCAAGTGCTCAAGCTGTAGGTTCTGTTGAGACCAATGAACCAAAAAAGAAACAATCAAAGTCGTTATGGCAGCATGCTGTTCACACGATTATCAATGATAAACTTTCTCTAACAGCGCTTATTATTGTTGCGTTTTATTTTATCGTTGCTCTTCTCGTTTTTATGGGAGTTTTGGCAAGTAACTGGGGATTAGAAATTGGTCCTTCGTATGCTCCTCCTAGTGCTGAATTTATTTTCGGTACAGATATTTTCGGAAGAAGCGTTTTTTGGAAAATGGTTAAGGGCGCTGAAACAGCAGTGGCCATTGGTCTTGCGACGGCCTTTATTTCCATCACGATTGGTACACTACTTGGGATGATCGCCGGGTATTTCGGTGGGTTGGTTGATGAGTTTATTGTTTGGTTCTATACAACATTTTCATCAATTCCAGGGATCATGCTTCTCGTATCAATTGCCTTTATTTTAGGGAAAGGTACGACGACTGTTTTCATTTCCTTAGGTATTACATCTTGGGTTGGTCTCTGCCGAATCGTTCGCGGTGAAGTTATGAGACACAAAGACCGTGAATATGCTCAAGCGGCCAATGCAATTGGAGCGAGCAATACACGAAAAATCTTTAAGCATATCCTACCAAACATCTCGCACGTATTGATTATCAACTTTTCCCTAACGTTTGAGGCGGCCATTAAATCTGAGGTAATTCTTTCTTATCTCGGTTTAGGGGTACAAGGACGCCCAAGTTGGGGTACAATGATAGACGATTCAAAATTAGAACTAGCTCGTGGAGTTTGGTGGCAGCTTGGAGCTGCGACTCTTGCGATGTTTATTATTGTACTTTCATTTAACATTTTGGGGGATGCTCTTCGTGATGCTCTCGATCCAAAGTTAAAAGGGAAATAAGGAAGTTATGAGTACTGAGAAAATTTTAGAAGTAAAAGATCTTGTCGTTGAATTTAGAACTGACCGCGGAACTATCAAAGCGGTTAACGGTGTTAACTTTGACGTTTATAAAGGGAAGACGATCGGTATCGTAGGTGAGTCTGGTTCAGGTAAATCTGTTTCTGCTCTAGCGATCATGGGTCTAATTCCAAATCCTCCTGGAAGAATTGCGAGCGGACAAATTAACTTTAACGGAAAAAGTTTAGTTAATATGCCTCCTCATGAAATGAGAAAAATTCGCGGTAACAAAATCGCGATGATCTTTCAAGAGCCAATGACTTCACTTAATCCGGTTTTCACAATCGGAAATCAAATTGAAGAAGTTATCGAACTTCACCAGCCGCAATTATCTAAAAAAGAAAGAGAAGCAAAAGCTATCGATATGCTTCGTCTCGTTGGTATTCCTTCACCGGATAAACGTGTGAAAGAATACCCTCACCAACTATCAGGTGGTATGAGACAACGTGTGATGATCGCCATCGCACTTTCATGTGAACCAGATATTCTTATCGCCGATGAGCCGACAACTGCTCTCGACGTAACAATCCAAGCTCAGATTCTTGAGCTTATGAAAAAACTGCAAAAGGAATTGGGAATGGGGATCATCCTCATTACTCACGACCTTGGTGTTGTTGCTGAAACATGTGACACAGTTGCGGTTATGTACTGTGGTCAGATCGTAGAAACAGCTGACGTTAAAACACTATTTAATCACCCAAGACATCCGTACACGAAAGGATTGATGGATTCAATTCCATCATTCGATTCAACTACCGGTCACAAGAAAGATCGTCTTAAAACAATTGAGGGAATGGTTCCTTCATTGTTCGATCTTCCACCTGGATGTAACTTCCAGGATCGTTGTATCAACGTAACGGAAAAATGTCGTGGTGTTCAAGGGGAGCCAAGATTGATGGAAATGAATCCTAATCAACTTGCTGCATGTTTCAACCCTCTTAAACAATTCGAAGGAAAAGGACTATGAGCGAATATTTAATTGAAGTAAAAGATCTCTGCAAAACATTCCCGATCAAAGGCGGATTGTTAGGTAGAGAAGTGGGCGCGGTTAAGGCCGTGAACAACGTAAGTTTTAAAATCAAAAAAGGTGAGACACTTGGACTTGTAGGTGAATCAGGATGCGGTAAAACAACTCTTGGTCGCTCGATTCTAAGATTGATCGAACCTACTTCTGGTGAAATTATTTTCAACGGAAAAAATATCGTTAACAATTCTGCGAGTGAAATGCGTGCGATCAGAAGAAAAATGCAGATCATTTTTCAAGATCCGTATGCTTCACTTAACCCAAGAATGACTATCGGAGACATCCTCTCTGAGCCAATGGACATTCATGAATTGCACACTGATAAAGAAGCACGTAAAAAAAGACTGCTTCAACTTCTTAACCAAGTTCAGTTGCCAGCAGACGCTTTAAATAAGTACCCACACGAGTTCTCAGGTGGACAGAGACAACGTATCTGTATCGCTCGCGCACTTGCTGTTGAACCAGAGTTCATCGTTTGTGATGAGCCAGTTTCTGCTCTCGACGTTTCTGTTCAGGCCCAGGTTGTGAACCTGTTAATGGATCTTCAGAAAGAACTTGGTTTAACTTATCTTTTCATCGCTCACGATTTGAAAGTTGTTGAATACATCTCTAATCGTGTTGCTGTTATGTATCTTGGAAATATGGTTGAGGTTGCAGAGTCATCTGAACTTTATGGACATGCAAAACACCCTTATACTAAAGCATTGTTCTCAGCTATTCCTCAGCCGACGACTGATAAACGTGCTGACAGAATTATTCTTGAAGGGGACATTCCAAGCCCAATGAATCCACCATCTGGATGTCATTTCAATCCAAGATGCTGGAATGCTTTAGATGTTTGTCGCAAAGAATTCCCAGCTGTGACAACTCATTCTCCGACTCACCAATATCGCTGTTATAATCCAAACAAATAACTCAAGTAAGGCCTCACATCATGTGAGGCTTTTTTTTATCTACTCGTAAGATTCCATCAATATTTTCTATTTTTTCCCGAAAAGTGCTAGGAGATGGCCCTTAAAGGACAAACGTGAAAATTGAAGAAGTGAACATTGATGACATCAAAGACGACATCTTGTCGCCTGGTCGAATCGTTTGGATTCAACGATCAGGTTCGGAAGTTGTCATTTCTGCCAAAGGAAGTTTTCTCAATCTTGAGATGATTGCAAAACTTCAAAAAGGTGGACACAAAGTTATCATTCAAAATGATGATGAGACAGCTGTGCATGCTGAGTTTGCTGATGTTTATCGTGCGTTTTCCGAAGGCGAACAAATCAAACACAAATTAAAACATCGCAATGAATTTCTAGGTTTGTTGTTCAAAAATTATATTAATTCCAATCGTACGCAAGATGATCTGAACCAACTTGCATGGAAACTTTTTTCACAGCTTTCACGTGAGGAAGCACGCTCATATCTCAATCGAGATATTAACTTCTTCAAACGTGGTATGAGTGTGGCCAGTTCATATGTGTTCTGTGCTTTCCTTATGGGACACTACGATACGCAATTCCTGAATAATCTTTTTACGACGACAATGAGAAACTTGATGCAGTTGGGAACAGAACAACTCATAGGAGTACTCAAAAATAAATTAGAAATTATTCGTCAGCAACCGCATTTGAGCGAAGGCGATCACCAGTTTATTAAAACGATTAGTGATAAAGAAAATTTTCAACAGCGTTTTATGCTGGAGAAATTTGATGGATCCGGTGTTCTTGGAATCAAAACAGAAGATATGAATGATCTAGAGCTAATTCTCAGCTCATTGAACTATTATTTTCAATGGACAGTGGATTACGAAGGAAAAAACATTCTGGCAGAGATTTATGATGGCAGATTTAAAATTAATGCCAAAGTTTTGAGTTTAATAAAAACAAACTTAGTGGCGTTTAGAACAGGTACTCAGGCCGTGGCCTGATTGGAGTTTTTTTGACTATTGGCCTTAAGAAAAAAATCATCATGTCGCCGGAGCTTTTAGAAGCTCCAGTGGGTGCTTTTTTCAAAGGCATGGGTTGGGATATTGTTCACGAGACTGACGTTGAAAGTGTCGTTAATTGTGATTTCATTTTAGATGGGCATGTTCCAGAAATTATCGACTTTCCTCGTATAAAAACATCTGCAAGTATAGAACTTCCACCGGAACTTGAAAAAAGTGTTCGCGGTGTTTTTGATCAAACTGCCCTAGATAACATTCATGTTCAGCGTTTATTGCACGCTCAATTTAATAATGGTCCAGAACACGATTTTATTGAACGCTATTCGCAAAATCTGAAAAAAATGTTCATTCTGAAAATTCATGAATATCTCAACGTGGGATATTTTATCGATACCATGGTCATTGAAGCGTATAAAGCACAATTTGATTATGATCAAATTCGAACAGTGTTGAACGAACTTATTTTATCTTCTCTCAAAGATGTCGAGTTTTCAGAAATAGATCAGCGCTATGTTGAAGTGAACTATGCCTTTAACGAGAATGCATTTGCTGTACAAGTGACATTTGATAAAAAAGAATTCAACCTCCAGGAAGAATTTTTAAGCGCGCCAGAGAAAATAAATTTCTACAATAAAAAGACACAGTTTTTCGAAGTTAATCATTTTTCAAAACGCAATCGATTAACGGTCTCTGTTTTATGGTTCCGCGATCAGAAATTAAAAAACTTCCATGCGCATTTCTTTAATGAAATTACGACTAAAATTATTCAAGCAACTACACTTGAAGTAAAATCGGGTCTGGAAGAAAAAGAAGCTCTTAATTATAATCCTCGCGAGAACGAACAAGCTAAAAAATTAGGGCTTGCAAGAAAAATTGCTCTATTCATTCGCAACTATCGTAAAAACGAAGAAGCACCTAAGGCCGTAGAGAAGCTCGAAATATTAGATGTTGAGTACTACATGACTCAGTACCCACGTCAGGATGCTCTGGCTGAAATTGATGATGAAATCAAAGGCTTCATTTTGAAACTTCTTCAAGATGAAAATCTCTATGATGGTATTAGTGATTTTGTGAAAAAAATTGCAGATACCAACCTTGATAATCAAACAGATGACATCAAAAGAATTCTCTCAGGAAAATCGTTAAGTGATATTGAAGAAACGTTAATGATTCATGGAAAACATGAGGATCTTGCTGGCGGTTTCACACGAGTTAAAGGTGCGCCTGAAGAAGCAGATGATTTCAAGCAGACTATCTCTGGTGTTACACAAGATCTGACGAATGATCAAAAATGGGAAGTTCAAAAGTTAGAAATTTCTCAAAAGATTGAAGATGAGGTCTCTCGCATAAAAGGTGAGGGAAGAAATGTTCTAAAAGAAGATATCATTCGTGTTGTTTCAACTCAGCTCGATGCTTCTGAAGATGATGTTCGAATTATCGTTGGAGAAATCGTTGAAGAAGCCGTCGCTAAAGATGTCGTGCGCGCTGAAGTGGTTCCTCAGGAAGTCTTTAATCAAAAAGAAGCGGAGCTTGTTTCCCAAAAAACAAAATATGAATCGCAGATTGTTCGCATGAAAAAAGTCATGGAACAAATGAAAAATGAAATGTTGAAAATGCGGGATGAAAATCTCAAACTTTCAAATGCCGAGTCACTTGCTGATAATCTTAAGTTAAAGAACGCATTAGCGAAGACAATGACTGCGCTTAAAAACAAAGACAAAATGCTAGAGAAAGTTCGCGCTGATTACGAGGCAGTTTTAAGTGCAACTCAAGAAAAAATTCATCTTACTGAAGAACGCTTACGTGATGTTCGAGAAGAATTTTCGCGAAGTTCTGAAAACGCAAATGTAGAAAGATTATCATTGTTAGAAAAAGACAATGAAGCTCTGGCCGCTCAGCTCGATCTTGCTAACAAAAAAATCAATGTCATCAGCGACAACATGGATAATAAAGATCTAAAAGAGAGTGATGGTATCCAGAAGCGTGATAAAGAAATCCTGACATTGAAAACAAGTATCTCGATGGCCCAAACACTCATTGAGCGCTTTAAGAAAGAAAAGGCTGAACTTGAACTTCGTCTAAGTAATGAAGCTGAGCACTCACAACGTTTAAAAGACGAGTATGAAAAATTAAAAACAGCAACGATTCCAGATCAATCAGATTCAGAAGAAGAAATTCAAAATCTCATGATCGAGAAACGTAAATTAGAAGAACAGAATAAGGCCCAGGCGCGAGAGTTAAAGAGTCTTGAACAGAAGCTTAAATTCGCCTCGTCCAAGATGGAATCAGAGCTTAAACGTAAGACCGTGGCCGCCACTTCAAAAGGTAACGAAGCCTATATTAAACAGCTCGAGGTTGCGAGCCAAAGAGTCGCCGATGCGACGGCGGAAATTGCGGAAAAGAAGAAAGAGACCATCAAACTTAAACAAGAAAATACGGTTCTTCTCGCTAAGATCGCTGAATTGGAAAAAAAGCTGGGTCAATCCGACAAAAAAGCTGCTTAGAGATCATTTTTTTACTTGTCTTTCTCGGCATCATTCATTAAATTAGGACTCTCAAAAACGCCCTGCTGGTGAAATTGGCAGACACGCCAGACTTAGGATCTGGTGCGCAAGCGTGGGGGTTCAAGTCCCTCGCAGGGCACCATCTTTTTTATCCCATATTAATTTTAAATCAAAATGAACATTGTCCCGCGGACAGATTGTTTTACATAAAACTGTAAAAATTTCAATCAATGCAAGAAAAAATAAAAATCATTTTAAGTATGATCTATATATTCTTGAAAAATGATCATTGATCTCAACATCCAAGGAATTGTTCCATGTCACGAATGTTAGCTTTTTTGTTTCTTACCGTTTTGAGTGTTTCAAACACTCAAGCACAAGATGAAAAATTTTTAGTCAAAGTCCTAACAAAAAACACGATTAAAAATATTATTGGAGATTTCCCAGCTAAGGGATCAAGTGAAGAGGCTGCAGATTATGCAGAAATAATAAAGTGGCAAAACGAACGAACGACAGAAGAATGTAATTTGGCCAATAGTCAGCATAGCGCTAAAATTGTTTCAATGTTTGCTTTTGATGGTGGGCCTTTAACACTGAAGGAAGCAAAAAGTCTTCAAAGAAGATTTTTGAAAGAGTATGGTGAAATTTCTTTGAATGTTTATAGAGCAAAGAAAATTTATGATCGTCCAAGACCATACGATGCTAACCCAGAAATCAAGCCTTGTATCGATTTAGAAGGTTCATCTGCTTACCCAAGTGGACACACGACAATGGCAAGAGCGATGGCCTTACTAATCGCCACAGTTTACCCTGAAAGAAAAGAAGCTTTATTAAAAACAGCTGATCAAGCAGCTCTTAACAGAATCATTGGTGGTGTTCACCATCCAAGTGATGTCGTTGCTGGTAAAAAACTCGGGGATGCACTTTTTAAACTTATTTACGTTAAATAGTCTGAAATAAAAAAAGCCTTCGTTTTGACGAAGGCTTTTTTTTGAGAAGTATTTACTAAGGTGTTTTCTGAGGCTCTTCAAGATCTTTTGGTGCCCACAGTTTTTTGTAAGCTTTCCCTTTGTACGTTTTAGAGATGATATCAAAGAGTGAATCATCCTCTTTGATTTCCAGATTTTCATTATTCAACTTTTTTACGATATCTTTTTTCTCGTCATCAGAAAATCTTTCCGAAGAAACAGATGAGTTCTGGCCAACAACTGCAACAGGAGCAGGGGAGTTAACTGGTTTTTTCTCTGCAACTTGTGACTTTAGTTCTTTCACTGCAGGCTGAGGAACGGCTTTAGCCAGAGGTATTCCATCTTTTGACTGCAGGAATTTTCTGATCGCTTTATCTGTTTCTGCTCTTTTTAAAGCACGTTTTTTAGATTGCTCAGTAAAACGTTTTTTAGCGTTCTTCATGACTTCTGGCTGATTAGCATGCAGAAGAATTGAGATCTCGCTATTGAGCTTATCTAAATCGAAATAGAGCGCTTTAATTTCAGGAGAGTCACCTTTACCAACAGATTTAAGTTCCATGATCTGATTGAATAGGCCGTAGTATTTTTCAAAAGCAGCTTTTTCTTTAGCGCTGAAAACTGGTTTGTTGTTAGGTTTTTTTGTATCAAAAAATTTCTTGTCGTAAGTGAGTTTAACTGGCTTAGCACAAGACTTCGTCTCCACACATTTACATGCAGGATCGATTTGCATTCTTTTGCCATTGTAAAACAAACATCCGGTACCAGCTTCAGCTACAAAATTCACGAGAAAAAGAAAAAGAGCTATATTGAGTTTCACTAATTATTCTCCTTAATAATGTGAGTGTGTCATCCTTATTGACACACACAAGTCTGAGAGTTTCCTGAATCATTTTGCATCACTTGCCCAATGTTAGAAGAATCGCAAACTGCAGTGATTGGTTTTGATGGGCCAAAGACTGCTCCTGACCAGTGACATCCTCTAGGGTAAACAGTAGACACTTGCCCTTCAGAATCAGATCCAGAACCAGTTGCTGCACATGAAGTTCCGTTTCCACCTTTAGCGTAACATTCAACTTTTTTCTGAATCGCTTTGTGATCAACTTTAGAGAAGTAACCTTCTTTAGCCTTTTTCGCTAATTCTTCTGTTGAGAAAGTATTCAAGAAATCATAGAACGGGCTAAGGTTAGGGTTTGCTTCTTTTGCAGTCTTGTAGAATCCTTTGTACGCAGTCAATGTTTTATCAAGGTAGCAAAGAGTTTTCGTAATCATTGTAGTCAGTTTTGACTTGAGTTCATTCTTCTCTTCCATCTTTCTACCTTGCTCATCCATTCTCGCTTGCGGAGTTTTTTGCGACTCAAGGACAGCAATTTGTTTCGGAGTAACTTGCTCGTTAAAGTCTAGGGCAGCGAGAGCGATAGTTGTGATGTAGTCAGCGCCATTTTCCATGTTAGCAAAGATGTTTAATGTTTGAGTTACAGTTTCTGTTGCTTCTTCACCAAGTTTTCCAGTTGTACTATAGAATCCAACATAATCGTTTCCGATGTTTCCACCTCTGCTAGGAGTGTGGCCTCTTTCTTCTGAAGCATCAGCTCCTCTTACAAGGTTATACCAGAAAGTCTCTGTTCCACGATTTCCTTCACCATCTGTGAATGATCTTGCTCTTTCTTGAGTTGTACCTGTAGCTTCACCAATCACTTTACCAAGATCGACAAGCGTATAGTCGTTTGATCCGACTTTAAAGCTCACGTCACCACCACCAGTTTCTCCAGTGATCGTACCAGTTAGAAGTGACATAACCGCAAGAACTTCGATCCCCATTTTGTTAACAAGGTAGTCGACAAGTTTAGCAACTGCTTTATTTAACTTTTCTTTTGCAGCATCAACTTTTTTCTTAGCATCATCTACTGCTTTCTGAGCGGCTGCAACTGCAGCGGCCTTTGCACTCGCGCAAGAGCCATCATCATCTTCAGGACAAGTTGTTGCATTGGCAGCATCAAGTGCTTTTTGAGCAGCGGCCATTTCTTCTTTGGCCTTACCTAATTCATCTTGTGCTTTTTTAATTTCATCAACAGATTTTTTGATTTCCTTATTAACTTCGGCCATTTTTGCTTTTTTATCTTGGATTTCAGCTTCGCGCTTAGCATTTTCGGCAGCTGCTTTATTTTGAACACCTTTATCTTCGATCAATTGTTTTTCGATTGTATCCAACTCAGTCATCATATTAGTTAAACGATTCACGAGTTGGTAGATGATACAAGCATTACCATAGAGTTGGAATTCACCTTTTTCTTTAGCCGCTTCAACTGAAGCCTCGTCATTACAACGTGTGGCCATCACTGTGCTTTGATCGTTATTAGTAACTTCATTAGCAACATGTTCAGCAGCACTATAGAGTTCTGTCTGATTATTCATGGCCACTGAATCTGAAGAAGCAGGATCACCTACGGGTTTAATAAGGCCCGGGCTTTGAAGAATCGTCACTGGTGCAGACAACAATCCCATACGTGTAAGTCCGGCCGATAAGTTGATGGCATCAACTTCTTCAGTCGTTAAACCGCATGAGTCAGCTTGGGCCATGGCCACACTCTGAAAAGTTAAGTTGAAGGAGATTGCGAGGATTAATAAGTATTTCATTTACGTACCACTCTGGTTAAAAAATATTCTTAATACTTAGTTATTATTTTTTAGCTTTTTTTATTGTAGCTTCTTTACGACATTCTTTAGCAGCTTCAGCGTTTCCGATTCTTCCGCATCTATAAAGTTCTTGGACGTGGGCTTTTTCAAGATTTGAGAAAACTTCTTGATTGGCTTCAACTATTTTATCTTTTTCTTCTTGATCAGCTGAATCGCTCGAAAAACCTGGCTCTTTCGCATATTGGTCTTTAATGGCTGCAGGATCAAATTTTTGATTTTCAGGTGCTTTTTTTGGATCTTTCAAAAGTTCCTTAACTGCCTTACCGCCAGCCGTAGATTCTAATTTATCCTTCGTCTGTGCTGCTTCTTCTACAGCATAAGAAGAGGCATGGAATGCTAGTAGAGATGAAAGTAGTGCAATTTTGAATGTACTCATGTGCTCAATCCTTTTTGTGTTTCTTTATTTAAGAATAACTGAAATTTGATTTTTTTCAGTGATAGTTTTTGAATAGGCAGGAAAAGCACGTGTAATCACTCTTCTTTTGAAATTGAAGTCCTTGTAAGGGGCTGCCCAAAATAGTGGCCAGATTGAAAAATGAGGGGCTAAATTACTGTCCCTCATATTTTAAAGGGTTGGAGGGACAGCAACTATTTCCCAATCCATCCGCGTTTATAGAGCCAGTAGAAGATGCCTAGGGAAATAATTGCCATACCACCGAGGACGTAGAAGTACCCATTGTGCATTTCAAGCTCAGGCATGTATTTGAAGTTCATTCCATAAACTCCGGCGAGGAAGTTTAAAGGAAGGAAGAAAATGGAGAAGACAGTTAAGACACGCATAACTTCATTTGTTTTAAAACTCGCTTCATTTGTCGCGTGGGAGAGCAGAGAGATGTGAAGGTTGATTAAGCCGTTAACGTTTTCTAAGACGTCTTCACTGTAAAAAAGGTTTCTTTCGATGTTCTCATTTAAACCAGCAAAGTCTCTCCAGATAAATTCAGGTCTTTTTTCCAGTGACGTTAAGATGTTTAATGAAAATTTTAAAACTTTTCTAAATGCTGAAGCTCTACGTTTTAAGTAATAGCCTTCACGCAAAAGAGAGTGATTTCTTTTTGATTGGAAAATTGAAGTTTCAAAATCATCAACTCTTGTTTCAAGTGCCGAAAGATGTTCATCGAAAGCGAGCAGGGCAGAGCTCACAATTGTTTTGATAATTTCTTTCATCGACAGGATTTCATTATTCGAACGCTCACGCAGTTCTTTTAAGTATGGTTTATCCAATCGATGAATGGTGACTAACAAATTATCTTTAATAATGAGGGTGATTTTAGTCGTGAGGTCCTGAATATTAACGGCCTGTGGATTTCCAGAAGCATCAATCGTTCGAAGATAAATAACTGTAGCCGTACCCAGGTCATCATATTTCGGCAGATGTTCAGGATCGAGTGCATTCACTAAAATCCTCTGTGGAATCTCTAATTCTCTTGAAAGTTCCGTTAGGTCCGACCGTTGTGGTCCGACGAGATCTATCCATTTTAAAGGACCCATGTCTACAGTATGTTTATTCATGATTTTTATTATCACCTAATTTTCTTAAAGCTAAAGATAAAATTGATTTTTAAGCGTTTGACCTGAAGCTTATGCGACGTGATACTGTAATGATGAAAGAAAAAATTGTTTTAGTTCCAAAAGACCCTGCAGTTCAAGAACTCATTGCTGAATTTCCCAACACAGCACCTGAGGCAATTGAGAGTATGTTCAAGTTTCTAAAAGTTGCAACATACATGAACATTAAACGTGAATCATTATTCATTGAATATGGATTAACTCTTGGGCGCTTCAATTTGCTTTTGTTATTGAAACAAGAAAAAAGCAAATCTCTTTCTCCATCTGAACTCGCTAAGCGCACAAGTGTGAGCAGAGGGACTATGACCCAATTCTTAGATGCTCTTGAAAAAGATGGATTCGCTGAACGTGTATCAGACCCACATGATAAAAGATCAATGCTCGTTCAACTCACTCCCAAAGCAGAAGAAACTATACGCAGAATTCTTCCAAACTATTTAAAAAGGATGGAGCAGTTTATAAGTGTTCTTAATCCAGAAGAACAAAAGTTATGGCTATCGATCAATGAAAAGATGGTGAATGGTTTAAAAGAATTTGATGACTAGTTTTTGTTCACTTTTACTCTTGAAAAAATCTTGAAGCTTTCTTCACAATTCGATTCTAAGAGCTCCAAATTTTTACATTCCATTACGATTTACAAGAGTGGTATTTCTTCACCACTGTAAAAAACTTAAGCAGAAAAACACCATCTGTATAAAATCTAATCAACCAAAGCGTGCTATCGAGTGGATACTTCAATCCAGTTTGATACCAATTTTTTGGCATTACTTGTGCTTTAACAACACTCAACAACACTCAACTTTGGAGAAAAGTATGAAAAAGATCGCTCTAATTACAACTCTTCTAACCCTAACTTCAGCTTCATTTGCAGCTACTACAGGTACGCTACAATTAAGAGGTGTCGTTCAACAAAGACTAAGTATCGCAGTGACTGCTGAATCAGGAGCCACAACTCTTGATCTTTCAGCATCTCCAACAGATTTAAAAGTTGCTACTCTTAACGAGAAAAACAACTCAAAAACTATTGGATATAAAGTTAATATTAAATCAGCAAAGCTTGGAAACCTTGAAAGAGTAGGTGGAACTGAAGCTCTACCATATACACTTAAATACAACGGATCAGCTGTTAACATTTCAACTGCTGCTGGTACTGATGTAGCTTCAGCTGCAACAGGTTCAGTAGTGAACACAAATAAAGACGTAGCAATTTCATATACTGGTGCTGCAGCGGAATCAATGGTTGAAGGTACATACGAAGATCTACTTACTTTCACAATTTCATCTAACTAATTTTTCCTTAGCTCCGGAAGCTCAATCCCCCTCACTTCCGGAGCTTATTCCCGCTTAAGTTTGTCAGGTATTTTACCGATAAACTTTCATGAAGAAGTTTCTTTTCGTCACCTTCACAATTTTTTCCCTTCAAACTCATGCTGCCGAACAGGCTAATCTGACACTGCGTGGGCGTGTTTTAAGCACCATTCAATCGAGCATGAATCGTTTATCGAGTAAGGGAAAGAACGAACAATGGTTTATGAAAATTTCTTCAAATCAGGGTTACTCTTATGAACGCCATAAAATCGAAATCAAAGGTTTGGACCAATTAGGAATATTGTCTAATTTTGATCGCATCGCCAATGAAAATAAGCAAATTCGGCATGAACTGTTGATTAACTTTGTCGCTGAAAATGCTAAGCCACTCAAGCCAATTTTTATAAATATTTCTGCCAATTAACATATCTTCTAATCTCAATTTAGTTTAAAATTAAAAGCGATTCATACAAGGTGGTTCAAGGAATGAAGCGCTTAATTTTTGCTTTCACAATATTCTTCTCTCTCAATGCTTTTGCTTTCAAATTTTCGCCTATGTCAGCGAGCCTGGATTTCAAAGGTCCTGGTAGCAATACTTTGTTTTACGTAGAAAATGATTCTAATTCTCCAATAGCCATTCAGATGTCTTTTGCTAAAAGAGAAATGAATGAAATGGGAGAGGAATCTAATTCGGCCATTGGAAACGAACTCACTCTTTATCCAAGTCAACTCATTCTTCAGGCCAACGAAAAAAGATCGATCAAAGTTTCATGGAGTGGAAAAGAAACGGCAGATAAAGAGCTCGCTTATCGCTTAATTGCGGAACAACTTCCAATTGATTTACAGGCCGAGAAAAAGAAAAAATCTAATATTAAGATCTTGCTCAGATATGTTGCTGCTCTTTACGTTTCCGATGAAAAATTTTCTTCGCAATTAACTTTCAAAGAAATCATAACTAAAAACAATGATCTTATTTTTGTTGTGGAGAATTCTGGAAACAAACATCAGATTTTAGGAAATTTGGAATTAGCTTTTGTGGATAAAGCGAAAAAATCTGAAGTCGTTTTAAAAGGTGAAGAGTTAAAAGGAATGATCGGAGAGAATGTTCTCGCCCATTCTAAGCGCCAATTCAAATTTGCGAGAACTGGAAAATTTGAAAAAATTTCTCCAACAGCACAAGTGAAGATGACATTTGATAAAGAATAAACTGGCCTACACATTTTTTATAATGTCGCTGGGATTGCCAGCTTCTTATGCTCGTTCAGTGAGTTCTGAAGAACTTTTTAAACAAGTTTTTGGAGCTAATCAAGAAGCGAAGGTCAGTAAAGTTGACTTCAGTTTTCGGTCGCACTTTATTGGTGAAGTTACGGCTAACTTACAAGGTGACACGCTTGTAGATGTAAATGGAAAAGAACTCAAGGAAGTCATTCTCCCATTTATTCGTGAAGAAAAATTATCAGCTTATAAACTTCAAGATGTTTTTTTAAATGTAAAAACACTCGAACAATCCACACCGCTTAAATTTAAATATTTTCCAAACGAGTTAAGAGTTGAACTTATTTTGCCTGAGGATGATGTCATCCCTCGTGATGCAAACATTTTTAGTGAATTAATTCCTTACTATGCAAGACAAGCTAAAGCTCCAGCTCCTTTTAGCTTAGGTCTGAACTATAAAGTAGAGCAGACGATCATAACGAATTTACACGAAGAAAGTTCAACGAACGCACAAGTTGACGCCTTTTCCACAATCGGTAAAGTCGCTTTAGAAAACAGAATGAGCTATTCATCTAAACGCGAAACCGAATGGCATAGACAATCATCGCGCCTCATTTATGAAAGACCTGAGAAACTGCAAAGAATTGAAGCAGGTGATGTTAATTATCCTGTCATTGGTTATCTTCATCCAATGGCCCTAGGTGGTCTGACTTTTCATAAAGATTACGCTCTCAATCCGTATCAGCTTTCAACACCGACTTCTTCGTTAGAATTTAGCATTGAAACCAGATCATTGGTGAGAACTTATCTCAACGGTTCATTGCTGAAAACAGAATACATGAATCCTGGCCGTTACTCTGTTAAAGATATTCCGCTCTACAACGGATTAAATGAAATTCTTATCGAAACCGTCGACGAGTTTGGAAATCGTAAGTTTCAACGTTTTAGTGAATCAAGTTCAATTGATTTGTTACCAGAGGGAAAAACGAGATATTCAATGACTGTTGGTTTTCCTTCTTTTGATACTGATCAACGAAAACAATATGACCAAGATGAAGTTTTCACTTCGGCCTTTTACCAAAAAGCATTGTCTAAAAATTTTACGAGCGGCTTATACGGACAAATTAATAAGAATCATCATCTGGCCGGAACAAATCTTATTCTCGCAACAAACTACGGAAGTTTTGCCTGGGATGCAGTTCGAAGTGAAACAAAATACCGAGATGGTTTTTTAGGACAACTTTCTTTTCAGTACAACCGAATTGGCAGTGATTGGTACAACACACATAACTTTGCTTCAAAAATTGAGTATCGCACTCCTTGGTTTACTAATACTGGTGACAATGTTTCGAATGCATTTGATTGGACAGCATCAGCTTCTTACAGTATTCCTTTCTTCCATCAATATAATATCGGACTAAATAGCAGCTATCAGAATCCATCCAGAGTTCAATATGCTCGAATGAATTACGGTATCAATCTCACTAACAAATTGTGGAGTGATGGTTCTCTAACGATTCAAGCTTCGCGCAATAGAGATGAATTCAAATCGTGGTCATCTCAATTTTTTGTTTTCTTCAATTTAACGTTTGGATCAACTCCTTCTTATGTGTCGGCTTACTACGATCACATTGCAAAAGTTAAACGTTTAACGACAATTCAGGATACAGGAAATAGTGTAGGGGATATAAAGCTTACGTCGACTGTTGAAGATAATGTCTCGAGTAAACAGGGATCAGTAGATTTTCAGTATAACACTGTACTTGCTGATATAGGTGCTAAAGAAGAAATCGTAAAACAAAAAAATGTTGAAGCTGGAACTCGAACAACTCTTCGTCTCATGAGTGCGTTCGCATTTGTTAAAGATGGCGAGAATTCAGCATTTTCAATTAGCCGTCCAATCAGCAATGGTTTTGCTATTTTTAAACCAAATGCGGGATGGGAAAAACAAAAATTCGGAGTTCAAACATCTGATGGTGCAAACGATACAGAGACTGGTCTTTTTGGTGAAGCAGTTGTTTCCGGACTCACTCCACACCAATACAGAAGAATTCAACTGAATCCATTGCAACTTGAGCCTGGTTACGTTCTGGGACAAGAAACTTTTGTTGTTAATCCACGTCGCTCGAGTGGACATCTCTTCATGGTTGGTCAATCGGGAACGGCGGTGCTTAGTGGCCGTCTGTTAGATGCTCAAAAAAATCCACTCACTTTAAAAATTGGCTATTGGATTGGTGAAAAAGGAAAAACACTTCCGTTTTTCACAGGAAGAGATGGAAATTTCTTGATTGAAGGTGTCGATGGCGTTGCAGGAGTTTTTGTCATCGAAGGTGATAAGCGACTTGAATTGCCACTTCGTATTGGTAGCGATAAAAAAGGAATAGTGGAACTAGGTGACCTTACTCTGCTTCCCGTTGAGAATTAACTATGAAAATATTTTTTAATCTCGTTTTATTTCTCATTACTGAATCAGTGTATGCAGCTAACTGCTCTTACACTACTACTGTTCCATCGATCACCTATAATGTTTCTGAAACTAATCCCACAGTACCATCTTCAGTGACGATTCAATCAACTGGTTCCAACAATCCTGAATGTCGTAATTATTTTTTAGCTTTCACAAAAGGCTGGGCCGGAAGTTACAACCGCAGAGCGACTAACACGCAAAACGGCGCCATTATTAATTACAATATTTATAAAAATAATAATTCAACAGGTATTCTTAAAGAACCTTCTGACATCACTTCTCCCAATGAGACATTGTTTGGACCTATTGATAAATCGGAACCTCCGGTCAATCAAACTTATTATTTTACATTGGCAACAATTAATAATACCGCTCCACCCAGAACCGGGACGTACGTTGATGTTGTTGAAGTTCAAACTTATTCGGGCTTTTATAATTCGATTGTTGATTATGAAGGCACGACAAATCTTTATGTGTATATAAATGTACCCACTATGATTTCGCTATCTATCGTTGATTCTGGGGGGGCGTATGATTCCGCACAAGTTTCAAAAACACTAGATTTCGGCGAACTGGAACAATCAGAAGAACTTTCTTTTGATGTCCGCGTGGCAAGTAACGTCGGCTATAATTTGAAAGCATCTTCTCAAAATAATGGAAAGCTCGTCCGTGTCGGTGGATCTGGAATTAATTCCCAAATAAACTACAGTCTCTATGCTAATAACACTCTAAGAAATTTATCGACTTCAGCTTCAACACCTATATCAATTGGAACGGGAACCGGGGTCACGGCCGCGGGTGGAGCCCTCATCCCTATCAGAGTTGTAATTGGAGACCCCACAGATAAAGATCCAGGCGATTATTCTGACTACATAACCTTGTCCGTCATCAGCAATAATTAGACATTTTTCCTCCAAATTAGCTAGAATGTGTTCCTAGAGGGAACTATGTCTAAAAAAATTTGCTTAACAGGCGTCAAGCCAACGGGAATGCCCCACCTTGGAAATTATATCGGTGCGATTAAACCAGCTATCGAAATGGCCAATTCAGGTGAATACGATTCGTATTATTTTATCGCTGACTACCACTCATTGATCGGCGTACACGATCCTAAATTGCTTAGAAGTTATATTTACGAAGTGGCCGCAACATGGATTGCAATGGGCCTTGATCCAAAAAAAGTCACACTCTACAAGCAAAGTGATATTCCAGAAATTCTCGAACTCAATTGGATTGTTAATTGTTTTACAAGCAAAGGTTTGATGAATAGAGCACATGCTTATAAAGCAATGGTGCAAGCTAATGAAGAAGAAGGAAGAGATAGAGACGCCGGCGTAAACATGGGGCTCTTTTCTTATCCCGTGCTCATGGCCTGCGATATTATGATTTTAAATGCAGACGTCGTTCCAGTTGGAGCAGATCAACTTCAGCATATCGAAATCGCGCGTGACATTGCTCATTCTTTCAACAGTGTTTATGTAAAAGACTACGAAAAGCTCAGACAAAAAAATCCTGAATCAAAATATAAAATTAAAGGGTCACTCCTCACTCCACCAGAAGCTATCGTAGCAGAAGGAAATAAACTGCTCGTGGGACTTGATGGAAGAAAAATGAGCAAGAGTTACAATAATCACATTCCACTTTTTTCTACAGAAAAAGAATTACAAAAACTCATCAATAGAATTACGACTGATTCAAGTGGACCAACTGAACCGAAAAATCCTGATGATTCTCTCATCTTCGATTTTTATCAGACATTTGCAACTAAAGAGCAAACTGCAGAATTACGAGCGAGATATTTAAAAGGTATCGGATGGGGTGAAGCTAAAGCTGACCTTCTAAATGTTCTCAATGATATGTTAAAAGGACCGCGTGAAATTTATAACGATCTCATGGCCAATCCAAAACAGATTGATCTTATTTTGGAAGAAGCAGCATCTAAAGTTCGTCCTCAAGCACAGGCCTTGATTAAAAATTTAAAAACAACGATCGGAGTTCAATAAGATGAAACTAACCCTCGCTTTGTTATTGTTTTCTACACTTTCATTTGCACAAGAAGATATTGTCATCGGTGCTCCTATTTCCGTTGAAGATGATGGAACGAGACAAATTGTTGTGCGAGATTCAGTGAAAGAAGAAAGCAAAGTTGAGCCAGCAGAGGGTGCCATTGTTCCGGCAGAAGCAGTGATCAATCCGGCCGATGGACAGCTAAAACTTGAACCCGTGATGAAGGCGAGCGAGGCACCACCCGTAAGTGCACCAGTCGTTGAATACGCGCCTGTTGATACAACACCTTTTTTTGGAGCTCGCTACGTTCAATTTGGATTTGGATACCTGAATTCGAAATGGGAAAAGGCAGATCCTAGCTTAGATAATGGATCACTTCTCACTTCGCTTCGCGTGGCCGCAGATAAAACAAAAAATCTTCAGTTGGGTTTTTCGATGGAGATTATGAGTGATACAAGTGACCAAACTGTTCCTGACAACATTCGTGTGCTTCAATACCGCTTATTTGCCGATTATCATCGATCTCTCTATAACGAGCGCATACATTGGCTTGGAAGCCTAAGTCTCTCTGTAGGGGATTATAGCATTCGTAGACTGACTAAAAATGCGGCCGGTGAAGAGGTGAATACTAAACTTCATAGCGGAACAATATTCGGCCTGATACCCGGTCTTGGCGTACGCTTTTATTTAGTTGATAGAAGCAGCTTCGATGTCATGGTCGAATATCACCAGTATTTTTCAAATCCTCAGCGTAAAATCAGTGGCCTGGCCCTCGCTCCGCGTTTCAGCTTCGAGTTTTAAAAGACATCGGTCTTTTTTACACATAGGGCTAGTAAGTTCATACTTTCTGTCGTAGAAGGACTTAACAAATAATTGTTTCGTTCATCGTGAAGCTTTTTACTCTCGTTTTTCAAAGTTGCGGGTTTTATCAAAGCATTGTGATGATAGAAACCACATTCAACGGAGTATTAAGTGACATTTCAAGAATTGCCACTACGTGAGTCTTTGATCAAAGCGATCACCGAAAGAGGATACGTAGAACCGACAGAGATCCAGGCCCAGGCCATCCCCGCATTAGCTACAACAGACACAGATTTCGTAGGACAAGCACAAACAGGTACAGGTAAAACTGCTGCTTTCGTTTTGCCTCTTCTTAATAAAATCGATTCAACTCAAAGAGACGTTCAGGCCCTGATCCTGACACCAACTCGCGAGCTTGCTAACCAAATCAACGATGAGATTAAAAAATTCTCAACGTATGAAAGAATTAAAACTCTTCCGGTTTACGGAGGAATTTCATTAGAAGGCCAGATCAGAGGCCTTCGTAAAGATAAACCACAAATTGTTGTTGGTACTCCAGGACGCGTTCTCGATCTCATTGATCGCGGTGTTCTTGTGTTAGATAACGCTAAATTTGCTGTATTAGATGAAGCTGATGAAATGCTTGATATGGGATTCATCGACGACGTAAAACAAATTCTTTCTAACTTAGGTGAAGAAAGAAAAACGTGGATGTTCTCAGCTACTATGCCAGCTCCAATTCTTTCGCTTATCAAAACTTATTTGAAAGATCCTCTAGTTGTTAAAGTTAAAAAAACAACAACAACTAACGAATCTATTGAACAAAAACATTTTGTTGTTCGTCCATCTCAAATGAGCGAAGCAATCTGCCGTATTCTTGATTCACTCGATGATTATTACGGAATGATTTTCTGTCGTACGAAAATCGATGCGAAGTCTCTTGCTGATGAATTGAATGCTCGTGGATATCCATCAGATTCACTTCACGGAGATATGTCACAACAACAACGTGACATCACAATGAAGAACTTCAAACTAAAAAGAATTAAAATGCTCGTTTGTACAGACGTAGCTGCTCGTGGAATTGACGTTGATAACCTTACACATGTTATTAACTACGGTCTTCCACAAGACATCGAATCATATGTTCACCGTATCGGTCGTACAGGTCGCGCGGGAATGACAGGTGTAGCGATTACACTAATCGAACCAAGTGAGCGTTACAGACTTCGTATGGTTGAAAACAATACGAAAGCAAGAATCATTCAGGGAACTCTTCCAACACCAAAAGAACTTAAAGAAGTTATGGTGAGAAAAGAGCTGAAGAAGTTCGATGCTATGATCGAAAATTTAGACAAGCTTGAAATGGATGCAGTGTTTGCTGAGAAATTCGCAGACATGGATAAAGCAGACCTTCTAAAAGTAATGTACAACCACTTGTTTAAATCACAAATCTCTCGTTACGATCATGCTCCTTCATTAGAAGTTTCAGAGCAGAGAAGACCAGAGCGTGATAACCGTGGCAACAGTCGCGATCAAGGTTCACAAGGACAAGGACAATCTCATGGTCGTCCAAATCCAAACGGCAACCTACGTTTCTTCGTTAACATCGGTAAAGATCACGGCTTAACTTTAAAAGCACTATTGGGCTCAGTTGCTCAAATGGTTAACGTTGATGAACGTCTTATCAGAAACGTTGATATGAAAGAGACTTTCTCTTTCCTTGAAATGCCTGAAGCATTCGGAAACAATCTTCTAAAAGTTAACGGTCCAACGATCATCGATCGTCAGGTTCGTTTCGAAATTACTCGCGGAGCACCGATGGGTCGTTCAAGCTACGGTGGCGGTGGTGACCGTGATCGTCGTCCAAGCTTCAGAAGTGGAAGCAACAGACGCGATGGAAACGGCGGCGGAAACTATGCAAATGGTAATCGCTCAGAAGGCCGTGAAAGATCTTTCCGTTCTTAATCAAAATTCTCTATAATGATCTTGCATTTTAACGAAGCGCCTCTATTACAGAGGCGCTTTTTATTTCTGGATCATCTATGGCAAAGACTCTCGTATTTACTGGCGGTGGAAGCGGCGGACACGTTATGCCGGCCCTGACAATTATCAAAAAAATTAACGAGCAACATCTCTACGATGTTCATTATATCGGTGGCATTGCGAGTATTGAACGCGATCTCGTACGCGATTACAAACTCACTTATCATCCCATTCATACTGGTAAACTTCGTCGCTATCTTTCTGTTGAAAATTTAAAAGATGCGTTTCGTATTGTTTTAGGACTTTTTGATTCACTGAAAGTATTAGGAAAATTCAAAAGTCGTGAAACACTAGTCATCTCTACTGGTGGATTTGTTTCTGTTCCTGTCGTTATCGCTGCATTTCTGCAAGGTAAAAAAGTATTCATACATGAGCAAACGAGCAGAGTAGGACTCGCTAACAGAATTTGTTCTTACTTTGCTAAAAAAGTTTTCATCAGTTTCGAAGAATCATTTAATTATTTTGATCGCAGTAAAACTTTTTATTCGGGTTATCCTCTACGCGAAGATTGTTACACTGAAGAAATTAAACCCGTCATTATCAATACTCGTTTGTTAAACAACAGCACAAAACCCATTCTGTTCGTCACTGGTGGGGGGAATGGGGCCCAGCTTTTGAATAAACTTATTGAAAAGAATTTTTCCCTTCTCACTGAACGATTTCTCATTGTTCATCAAGTTGGAAAAACATTCATCGATCAATATACAAAACTGTCTCATCCAGATTACATTCCGGTTGCGTTCATCGGTCCTGAAATGATTGATCTGATGAAACTTGCGACTGTGACTGTATCCCGCTCAGGTGCTGGAACTGTTTGTGAGTTAATGGCTGTTGGAAAAAAATCTATTTTCATTCCTCTGAGGATTGCTCAGAAAAACGAGCAGTATCACAACGCTCTTGAGGCCAATAAAAAACTTGGTTCAATTGTGATCCAAGAAAAAGATCTGAATGATGAAACATTTTTAAAGGCGATTCACGACATTGGATCAAATAATCCAATGAAAAAAATCCAGTCCCAAAATGGACTAGACTATCTAGTAAAAGAAATTAAAACAGCCCTAACCGATTCGTAAAATATATCCGCGTGACTTGATCGTGCGGATGTATTTCGAAAACGGCATCAGTTTCTTTCTTAAATTCGAAAGGTGTGTATCGATGTTTTGGTTTTGAACGTGAATGTTCGGCCACAATAAATTTGTGATGTATTCACGAGAGAAAACTTTATTAGGGTTTTTAGCAAGTAGTTGAATCAGTTTGAATTCAATTGGAGTGAGCTGAATTTTTTCATTGTTCAGTTCGGCCATTTGCATTTCACAGTGAAGTTTAAAGCCATCAAAAACAATAACGTCTTCTGCTTGAGCGCTGTTTTGTTTCAAGCTGATTTTGTTTTTGATACGAGCGACTAGTTCTCTTAGTGATACTGGCTTCACGATGAAATCATCAGCACCAAGGTTTAATCCTTTAATCACTGATTCTTCAGAAGGGTCGCCAGATAAAAAGATAACTGGAACTTCTGGATGAGTTGTTTTGAATTTTTCGTATAACTCAAATCCATTAATGTTTGGCATGTGTAGATCGAGAATAATGAGATCTGTTGAGTTCTTTGAAAGAAAAGTGAGAAGCTCAATTGGATTCTGAATCAACTCTAGATTGAATGTTGGCGAGAGAAGCTCATTGTAACTTTTCAAATTGTCTTTAACGTCATCAACAATTGTTACGTGCATTTTCTTTTCCATAACCGACCATTCTCTCCTGCGAAGTATACTGTAGGCTTCAAATCTTGAGATACGTCTTATAGGATATTGTTTTTATTCGCGAGTGTAAACGGGACAGAGGGACTTGTGATGAACTTTTCACGAGAATTAAGACGCCCTTGAGTTAAGGGCGCTTAAAGAATTGATTTTATTTCCCTAATAGCGATGCAGAAAGGTTCTCGTCAGCAGGGTTAGTGAACCAAATGTTCAGCAAACTCCGACTAAAGTCGGCATCTCCAATCTTATCGAAGGCCTTTCCTTTAAGATTAAGCACCACACCGTCAGTTAAAAAGTTAAGAACCATGCGGTCATTTTTCTTCACGTCAGTAAGGTTAGTGAGCAGTTTATCAAGTGTCGCTTTGTGTTTTTGAGCACCAGCTGCACCGTTAGCGTTTTCAAAAGTCTCTGTATAAGTTTTTTTCAAATCTTTTGCATCAACATCACGAACAAAATGCATAACGATTTGTTTTGGATCAGGTGAATTTAAAAATGCTGAAGACTCTTTAGTTTTTTGTGCGAGATAAAGTCCACCGTAATAAACTTTAATTTTTAAGAATGTTGCTTTTCTAATTCCCACGCCGTTAAGCACGAGATCTTTTCCACCAACGTTAACTTTATCTTCAAAAGTAATTCCGTCGACGGTTAAGGCAAATGAATTGAATGAAATTAAGGCGAGAAGGACGAGGCAAAATTTCTTCATGATGACTCCTGATTGTTAAACAGTTAACGATTAAACTTTTAACCGTTAACTGTTAACCGTCAAGAATTATCCGTTTCTGATTACTGAGCGTTTATTACCTTGAAGCTCTTTCTTTCTAATACGAACAGACGTTGGAGTAATTTCTACCCATTCATCGTTATCAATCCAATCCAGTGCCCATTCAAGAGTTCTGTTAACGATTGGAGGAAGAATAACGTTTTCGTCTTTACCAGCAGTACGAACTGATGAAAGGTGTTTTTCACGAACAGCGTTTACAACGATGTCATTTGGACGAGTGTGTTCACCAATGACCATTCCTTCGTAAGTAGGCTCTCCTGGTTTAACAAATTGCTTACCAGTTGCAAGAAGGTTGAATAGAGCATATGGAGTCATTTTTCCTGCACGGTCAGAAACGATTGCACCGTTTTGACGACCTAGCATATCTCCAGTGTACGGACGGTATCCGATGAACTCAGAAGACATAAGTCCTGCACCACGAGTATCTGTGAGGAAGATTCCGCGGTAACCAATAAGACCACGAGAAGGAATTACGAAAACAACACGTGTGCGGTCTTCTCCCAATGGCATCATGTTTTCCATGATCCCGCGACGCTGAGAAAGTTTCTCAGTGATGGCACCAGTTGCATCGTTTGGAATATCAAGAACGACTTTTTCGAATGGTTCTAATTTTTCGCCGGCTTCACTTGTTTGGAAAAGAACTTGTGGACGACCAACCATGAATTCGAAACCTTTACGACGAAGTTGTTCGAATACGATAGCAAGCTGAAGTTCTCCACGACCTTTCAAAAGGAAAACTTTTGGATCGTCAGTTGGTTCGTATTGAAGAGCAACGTTTGTACGAATTGATTCTTCAAGAAACTCTTCAAGTTTACGTGAAGTAAGGTATTCACCTTCTTGACCTGATAATGGTGAAGTTGAAACCGAAACTTGAACCCCTACAGTTGGTGGTTCAACAGTGATACGTGGAAGTGGTTCAATTTTTGAAGTTGAAACAATCGTGTCACCAATTTTACCAGTATCAATACCAGCAACGATAACGATTTCCCCAGCTCGTGCTTCCTCTACTTCAATGTTTTTTAGAGCAGAGAATTCCTGGATCGCTGTTACTTTGAAAGATTTATTTTTTCCTGCTTCATCACAAAGAGTGTAGTTAGCAGCTTTCTTAATAACACCTCTTTGGATACGACCGATAAGAAGTGGTCCAAGGTATGGAGAGTAAGAAAGGTTTGTTACAAGAAGTTGCAGCTCTTCACCTTGAGAGATTTTTGGTTCTGGATAAAAATCAGAAACCATGAAATCTAGAATAGGATGAACATCTGAACGAGTGACTTTGTAGTCATGAGTTGCCCAACCAGAACGTGCAGAAGCGTAGATGATAGGAATATCAAGATCGAAGTCTTCGATGTTTAATTGATCGGCCATTTCTAAGAATAAAGATTCAATGTCGTGCTTAACTTCTTCGATACGTTGATCGGGTCTGTCGATTTTGTTGATAATAACACCGATTTTGATTCCTCTTTCCATTGCTTTTTGAAGAACGAATCTTGTTTGGGGAAGTGGACCTTCAGAAGCATCAACAAGAAGTAGAACTCCATCAACCATCATGAGTGAACGTTCAACTTCTCCACCGAAGTCGGCGTGGCCAGGAGTATCGAGAAGATTAATTTTTGTATCTTTCCAAACGAAGGCACAGTTCTTAGCAGTGATCGTGATCCCGCGTTCTTTTTCAATTTCACCTGAGTCCATAACTCGTTCAGCGACTTGTTCGCGTTCGTCGAATGTGTTTGATTGCTTAAGTAAGCAGTCAACAAGCGTTGTTTTACCATGGTCAACGTGAGCAACGACGGCAATGTTTTTCAATTTAGAGTAATTCTTAGACATGCGGACAAATCCTTGGTTGGGCTATAAGGCTACTAACAATAATTAATGAATTTCCGGAGAGATTAGCATAAGATCCCCTCTATAGCGAGACAACAATGATTCAAGCAAAAAATTTATCGAAGCATTTCGGCGCACAAGATCTATTTGATAATGTCAGTTTTCAGTTAGGCAGCAGAGAGCGAATAGGCTTAGTTGGAAGAAACGGATCGGGTAAATCGACCCTTTTTAAACTGATTCTAGGGGAGCTGTCTGCGGATGGCGGTGAAATTACTATACCTAAAGGCTACAAACTAGGTGCTTTAGAACAGCATATTCACTTTACCAAGAAAACAGTTTTGGAAGAATGCGTTCAAGTACTCGATCCGGAAGATTACCGTGAACATGAGGCACCTAAAATTCTTTTTGGTCTGGGATTCAGTGAAACGGATTTAGAGAAAGACCCGAAAAGCTTTTCAGGTGGTTATCAGATCAGAATCAATCTTGCGAAATTGCTTTTGCAATCGCCTGATTTGCTTTTACTGGATGAGCCTACCAACTATCTCGACATCGTTTCAGTTCGTTGGTTGAAAAATTTCTTGAAGAATTTTCCAGGTGAGATCATGTTGATCACCCACGATCGCGAGTTCATGGATGATGTTGTGACTCACACGATGGGGTTGCATCGCAAACAACTCAAAAAAATAAAAGGTGATACGGCAAAATTTTACGAACAGATTCTTCAAGATGAAGAGATGTACGAAAAAACACGCGAGAATTTAGATAAAAAACGCAAAGAGATGGAAGCTTTCATTGAGCGATTTAAAGCGAAAGCTTCAAAAGCTGCACAAGCGCAATCTCGTGTAAAAGCTTTGCAAAAAATGGATTCGATGGAGAAACTTTCTGACGTTGAAAGTTTAGGATTCAAGTTTCGTTTTGTTGAGTGTCCGGGAAAACAAATTGCAGAAGTAAAAAGTTTAACATTTCACTACCAAGGAAAAGAGAATGATGTTCTTTTTCATAACGTAAGTTTTCCGATCAATCGCGAAGATCGCATCGGCATCATTGGTAAAAACGGAAAAGGGAAATCGACACTGCTTAATTGTATAGGAGGAATTCTTGATCCTGTTAAAGGAAAAGTGAGCTTTCATCCGGCCGCACGTATTGGGCATTTTGGTCAGACAAATATCAATCGTCTGAATATGGAAAACACAATTGCGGAAGAAATTCAAGAAGAGAATACTGATCTCACGATTTCTGGCGTTCGCAATATTTGTGGAACGATGATGTTTGAAGGAGATCTCGCTAAGAAAAAAATTAAAGTACTTTCCGGTGGAGAGCGTGCTCGAGTTTTATTGGGGAAAATATTGGCGAAACCTGCTAATCTTCTTTTACTAGACGAGCCTACCAATCACTTGGATATGGAATCGATTGAATCGTTAACAGAAGAAATCGGAAATTTTCCAGGTGCTGTGGTGATCGTTACACACAGTGAAATTATGCTTCGTAATCTCGCTACGAAATTAGTTATTTTCCATAATGGAAATGCAGAGTTTTTCAACGGTACTTACGATGATTTCTTGGAAAAAATCGGATGGGAAAGTGAAGAAGTTAAAGGGAAGCCTCGAAGAAAATTAAGTGAAGCAGAGATTAAACAACGTCGAGCAGAACTTACTTTGGAGCGCTCGAAACAAACTAAACCTCTTCGCGAAGAAATAGAAAAACTTGAAGCAGAAATTACAAAAAATGAAGATTTACTCAAACGTATAAACTCGGAATTGGAAAAAGCTACAGTGACCAATGACACTTCAAAGATCACTGACTATGCTCATGCTGTTGGTAAGCTTAATCATTTGATCGATGAGCTTTTCGAAAAGCTTAGTCTTGCGAATGAACAACTAGATTTTATCAACACAAAATATGAAAAGGAGCTTAATAGCCTGTGAAATTTCTAATCGTTATTTTTGCAATATGTGCGGCCCAAATGACTTTGGCCGAATGCAAAGGCGATTTGAAGATGAACGTCATGGGACTGAAGAGCTCATCCGGTCAAGTTAAGTTTGATTTGGATGACAGCGCAGACACTTTTAAACCACAAAAAAATGGCAAAAAATCGTTCATCCAGGGGAAAGCTCCTGTTTCAGAAAATAAGGCTTTTTTTATTTTTAAAAATGTCCCGTGTGGAGACTATGCAATTAAGCTCTATCACGATGAAAATTCGAACGAAGATTTGGATGCTAACTTTTTAAAAGTACCGAAGGAAGATTACACTTTTTCTAACTGCCCAGGATGTCTTGTTCCTCCTTCCTGGGAAAAAGCTAAATTTAGGTTCGATCAAGAAACACCTGAAATCACCATCACCGTAAAGTAAGGCTCCCGACGCCCGCACTCCGATACTGTGTTACCATAAATAAATTCCGGTAAATGTCCGATAATACTTTGATTTATCAACCTTGGGGTAAAGCAATGGCGGCTCGGATTTCAACTCTCATGCTGATGATCTTTTTTCTCGCTGCTTGTTCAGCGAAGAAAGAAAAAATTCCGGTGAAGCTTAAACTTTTTCAAAGCAATATGATTGCTGCTTTAAATTTAAGCGGAGGAATTGTTGTTGTTGGTAAAGGCGAAACCGAAGCCGATCAATTTCGTTTTGCTATTGCAGATGCAGATCAAAATATCACGCTCGATTTAAAAAAAGGGAAGTGGGAATTCATCGCAGTTGGATGGGCTGGTACAAGTGGTCCATTCACTGGTGATAATAAATGTGCTTACTCCGGTGTCGTTGATTTAAAAGATGCTGAAGCAACTGTGAATTTAAGTTTGACCTTGGCCAATTGTCTTAAGCCATTCGCGAGTAATGTTTTTGCTGATACTTCTGCACAAAGAGCTGATGGTAAATTTTTTAAAGTTAAACCAGTTGTTTGTTACAACTCTGTTTTAAATCCAGCAAATTGTCCGTCAGGAATTAATTTATCCCAATTCGTGTCATACAAAACAGTAATAAAATCGCACTTAGGTGGGGTAGCGAATACAGTTTTGCCGTCGATGTCTTCTGCTTGTCATCTTCTCTCATCAAGTGCTGCTCAATCATTGCCGGTTTTTCCAGCGACTCAGTCATTCGATTTGGGAGTTGAGCTGCAATTTTTTACTAGCACAAGTTGTACAGGAACAGCTAAGAAATTTGATTTTGCCAAAGGGTTCATGGCGCCAACTTTAACAAATGATCTCACTGCTTATTCTGCAGACTCGACGACTGAACAATTTAAACTTTTCATTAATCCGGGTGCAGGCACAACTTTTGTCAGCAATGTGAAAATTAATAACAATGCTGTTGGAACAACTTCTTCATCAGTATCAGTAAGTTTTGATCCACTTCCGTCTGCGGCTGTCGATATCTGTCTGAGCGAAATCAATAACGGTGCCGCTTGTTCTCCGTGGATTAATTCAACATCTTCACCTCAGACTTACAGTGTTGGTGCAGGTGATGGCAGCAAAAGCATCTACCTGTTTGCCCGCACGGCAGATTCACATGTTTTTAGCATCGGACAGGATTCAATACTTCTCGATACAAGTCCTCCAGTCGCTGGACCTGCTCCAACTTATAACACCGCTTACTCTAGCGGATCAGTGAATTTGAATTGGTCTTTCTCTGATGTGAGTGCTCTTCAATACGATTTAAAAATTTGTCCAGACATTAGTTGTTCAACATCATGTACGACAGAGGGAACAAATCTTACTTCACCAAATTTAAATTGGACTTTGAGTGGAGCCGATGGATCTAAATTCGTTTGCGTGAGAGCGACAGATGCTCTCGGACAATCTTCAGCTTATTTTAACTTAGGCTCATTCAATTATGATTCGGTCGCTCCGTCTCCAGGTGTTTTATCAATTAACTCCAATGCGACTTATTCAACGTCACTGACAGTAAGCTACTCGTCTTCGGCCGCGGGCGCAGACTTTATTTGCCTTAATGAAACAAACTCAAGCGCAAGTTGTTCATGGAATGCATATTCAGCTAGCGGTCCCTACACATTTAGTGCCGGTGAAGGAATAAGAACGCTCCATGCTTTTTTCAAGGATCAGGCCGGAAATATTTCGCAAGCTAATTCATCTATCACAATCGATACGTCCGTACCCACTCCTCCAGGAGTCGCTACGCTGAATGCATATTACTCTGTTGCTCCTTTTGCCGCCAATTGGGGAGATTCGTCAGACGCGCACCTTTCACACTATCAAGTTAAAGTATGTGCAAGTAGTGCTTGTTCTATTTCGTGCGGAACTCCGACATCAACTGTAGGAACAGTTGCATCTGAAAGTATTCAAACAACTCACGGAATTCAAGAAGGAACAAATTATCTCTGTATAAATGCAGTCGATCTTGCTGGACATAATTCTGGATACACTTCAGTCGGATCTTTTACATTCGATTCGGTACCTCCTGTTGCTGGAACAATCTTATTAAACAATGGTGATGACTATACTAATAATCCTACAGTAACCTGGCAGGCCAGCGGTCATACCGGAAGTCCAACACATATGTGTATTCGAGGAACGAATAGTTCAACCGGTTGTACATGGAACGCTGTGAGCTCGTCAGGACCCTATACTTTGAGTGCAGGGGAAGGAGTAAAATATACTTATCTTTTTTATAAAGATGCAGCAGGAAATATCAGTGCATCAGTAAACGATTCTATAACTCTTGATCAAACAGCACCGATTGCCATTTCTTTCACTTCTCCTAACGGGGTGACGGAGTTGGAAGATAATAAAGTAGACATAGCCATCTCGGGTGGGACTGATGGTGGTTTTCCTGTCACCTACACTTATAAATTATGTAACAATGCAAGTTGTAGTGTAACGACTCACACTTCACAAAATTCATCATCACAAACAATCACTCTAAGTAAACCGAGTACGTGGGCCGTGAACGAAGTGAATTATGTTCAAGTGGTGTCAACAGATCGTGCCGGAAATACTGTCTCTGCAAGTTCAGGAAATATTACACGTAAAATTAAAAAGCGTGTGAAAGATATTTCAGTGGGGTTAACGCATTCTTGTGTTGTCGTATCTACCGGCGAAGTTAAATGCTGGGGACAGAATAATTATGGTCAGCTTGGTATTGGTAACACGACTAATATAGGAACAGGCCCAATGCAAATGGGTGATTATCTCGCTTCCGTTGCAGGTCTTCCTCCAGTGAAGAAAGTTTCTGCCGGACAATATTATACATGTGCACTTACGATAGATGGGTTGGTTTATTGTTGGGGGGAAGGAACATTTGGAAAATTGGGACAAGAAAATCTCTCCCAACAAGTTTTACCTCAACTAGTGGACATAGGAGCAGGAGTTAAAGCGATCGACATTTCTGCAAAATATAATCATACATGTGTGATTACATCTGCTGGAGATGTAAAATGCTGGGGAGTAAATACTAGTGGTCAATTAGGTATTGGCAGTACGGCGGCTGTAGGTGATGGTGCTGGTGAAATGGGCAGTGGATTGCAAAGTGTGAATTTGGATCCAGCTTACAAGGCCATCAAAGTTTCAGTAGGTGGATCAAGTACATGTGCACTTCTTAGTAACCGTACTATAAAATGTTGGGGATACTATGCTCATCTGGGACAAAGTATGTCATCGGGTACCGTCGGTACAACTTCTTCGACTGAAGTTAATAGCTTAACTCCAATTAATTTTGGAACAGATCATGCGATAGATATCCAAAGTGGTGTTGATTTTCATTGTGCTCTATTTGCCAACGGAAAGATCAAGTGTTGGGGCGCTAACGATAAAGGACAGCTTGGAGTAGGTGTATCGAATGCAAATCTTTATGGAACTTTAAGCACTCCTCTGCCTGCTTCTTACGTTAATTTAGGATCTCAATTAGCTACCAAAATTATCGCAGGCGAAAAATCAATGTGCGCAATTTTGGATAACGGTTTAACGAAATGCTGGGGTGAAAATACTTCAGGAATTATCGGACAAGGAACTACAATAACGAATTTTCCTGATCCAACAACAGTTATTAATTTAAATTTGGGTACGAATCAGTTCGCAAGAGAACTCGCACTTTCAAAAGATTCCGGCTGTGCCATATTGGATAACGGACAAGTCAAATGCTGGGGGCTTTCTACCAAGATGGGAATGGGATCGTCTGGTTCAGGAGGTTTATTCAACTATGGTGATGACAATTTTGAAATGGGAGATTCACTACCAATTGTTGATTTCGGTTATGCTAACAAAATTGATGTAATGAAAATCACCTCGGGTTCTGAACATGCTTGTGCGCTTTTATATAATGGCAAAATGAAATGTTGGGGATCAAATGCATACGGACAAATTGGTGGAAATATGTTGGGAGGAGATAAAGGTCACCTTCCAAGTGATATGGGTGACAATTTAAAATATCTCGATCTTGGAAAATCGATAAGAGATATCGAAGGAAGTGGTTGGGGCGTCTACCACACATGTGCTCTCTTAGTTGATGGAGATTTAAAATGTTTTGGAAGAAACCATAGTGGGCAATTAGGTATCAGCAGTATTATAAGTCCTAATGATGCTATCGGAGACCAGACAGGCGAAGTTTCACCATCTCTTCCAGCGGTGAATTTTTCAGGTCGAAAAGTTAAAGCAGTGGCCACGGGGACAATGCACACATGTGCACTAACATCTGATGGGAAAATCTTCTGCTTTGGTGAAAACAGTGATTCGCAATTAGGAACTGATGACAACTTTGATCTGCTTCAGCCTGGTAGTGAAGCTGTCTTGGATTTAGCAGTACAAATTACCGTTGGATCACAACACTCATGTGCGATTTTGCAAAATGGTCAGGCAAAATGTTGGGGTGGAAACTTGCAGGGACAACTTGGTCTCAATTCAATCACATTACATGGAAACGGAGATATGGCATCGTTGCCTGCTGTAGATCTTGGGACTATTGAACGTCCAATAAAAATCGCCGCAGGTAATACTTCAACATGTGCACTTCTTCAAAACCGAAACGTCAAATGCTGGGGACGCAATGATTTCGGTCAAGTTGGTATAAATGGATCCAACCCTACTTATGGTAGTGGTTCTCCAACACTCCAATCGCAATCGATCGTTTATTTTGAGAGTACGGCTGCCGCTTCTCTGGCCACAGATATAGTCATGGGCGGAGATGTTGCCTGCGCACTAAAGGCCGACGGACTCATGAAATGCTGGGGAAAAAACAGCGAAGGGCAAGTTGGACAAAATAGTAACCAACCTCTTTTTGGCGACGGTTCTTACCCTATAACCGGACTTGGCAACATATTCGCGGCCCCAAATTTTACGGAGAAAATTACAGCGGGAGAAAACGTCTGCCGTATTAGTAGCGGGGGACGACCTCTTTGCTGGGGAAGCAATAGTGCTGGACAAGTTGGACAAGGCACAAATGATATTGAGTTTGGTACGGCCGTGGTTGGGGTGCCTCTGGCCCCTATAGAGCTTTAATATCATGACTAGTATGTCGCTGCGAGTTGTTTAACTATTATAGATGATTCCTATTAGGTTGAATTCTGCCTTGGCGGGTGTTATTTTTAGCTGCCATTTCAAGTCGAATTCTCTAAGGAAAATCATCTATGTTGAACGAAAATTTTTATTACAATTTTTCAGGCGAAGCTCAAAACGAAGTTTACGATTTTATCAAGGCCCTTCATCAATACGATCGTATTGAAGAAGCAAAAGTTTTGGATGCAGACGACTGTCCAACGTTTCAGCAAGAGATTGAAGAAATTCGCAAAGAATTAGAAGTTGGAAAAAAAATTGTTATCGTTCAACCCTTCAAAGATCTTCACAACAAATACACCATTCAAGAACAAAGAACGATTAGTTGGTTGATTGGAAATGTTCTTGGCGAGCCACTTGTCCAAAACGAAGCGGGCGAAAAAGTTATCTGTGTTTATGATCGTGATAGAAGCAATTCAATGGTGAAGGGTGCTCGTTATCACCAGACACGTGAAGGTGGAACGATCCATACAGATAACGTGAATGTACCTTATCACTGGGAGTATTTAGTTTTAGCATGTATCAGCCCAGCGATGTCGGGTGGTGAAAATATTCTTGTGAACGCTAATCTCGTTTACAAAATTCTCAAAGAAAAACATGCAGACGTTTTAAAAATCCTTGAGAAAAATTTCTGTTGGGAGCAGCGTGGAGTTGCAGATAAAACTTACGAAGCGCCGATCATCAGTTATGGAAAAGACGGCGAGCCATTATTTAGACATCTTCGTCCCTATATGGAATCAGCTCACAATAAACTTGGTCGCCCTTTAACAGATGAGCAAGTTTACGCAATCGATACACTTGATTCGATTATCGAACACTCGAACAATCAATACCGTCATACTTTCAAGTCTGGTGAAATTCTTCTGACTTACGATTCACAAGTTCTGCACGGAAGAACTTGTTTCTCTGATGCCATCAACGCCGTCAATATCTTCGAATGGAAGAAAGAACATAACCGTCCATTGAAAAGAACGATGGATCGTTTGTGGGCAAAAAAAAGAAGCTAAATAATTAAGGTGAACTATGTCTAAACTTACGGCACTTATATTAGCAGCAGGATATGGATCACGAATCGCAGATGTGACAACTGATCCAAAAAGTTTATTAAAAATAAATAACCGCACTCTTATGCAATGGCACTTTGATAGTCTTAAGGCCGTTGGGATTAAAGATGTAGTTGTGGTTACTGGTTACAAGCGCGAAGTGCTGGAAGATTATGTCGACCGCTTTAAATCAGAGTTCAACGTTACATACGCCATCAACGATGATTACAAAATCAAAGGCAACACATGGTCGTTTCTTTACGGTCTTGAAAAAGTTGAAGGAGATTTCCTTCTCTTCGATGCCGATCTTATCTATGAAACGCAAATTTTAAGATCATTTGTTGATGATCCAACTCCAAACCAAATCCTGGTCGGCGAGAGCTCAATTGACGATATTGAATGTGCCAAAACAATGATTGATCAACACGGCTTCGTTCGTATGACAATCGATAAAAGGGCCGTGACACTTGAAGAACGCCAACGCCTGGCCTTTGCAGGTGAAGCAATTGGAATTCTCAAGTTCAGCAATGACTATCGCAAAGACATGCTAGCGGCTTGCCAAAAGTTTCTCGCAAACCCAGAGAACATTTCTAAAAACTGGGAACACGTGATGAACGAGTTTCTACTTACACACGATATGAGTGTTCATGAAACGATCAGCAACCGTTGGGTTGAAATTGATAATCGTGAAGATTACGAACGAGCAAAAAGTTTATTCCTATGAATTGGTTTAAAGAATATAAATTATCTCTTAAAAGCATAGAAGCTGAAGAGCCTCTCGATATTTATTTGTATCGTCCATTGGCCTTTATCATCGTAAAAACTTTTTATGCACTTCCATTGACGCCAAATCATTATTCGTTGATGGCGTTAATATCTGGCTTAATTTCCGCTTATCTTTTTGCTCAAGGAAATGAACTCGCCCTTCAATGGGGTGGATTTGCTTTCTTGATGTTTGCCATTTTTGACTGTTGTGACGGAATGGTCGCGAGACTTAAAAAGAATGGCAGTGAGTTCGGTCGAATCATTGATGGACTGGTGGATTACACGGTGAACGCTGCTGCCTATGTCGGATTAGCGATTGGTATTGGCAAAATGTTTCCGGAATTTTTCGGTATTCCATCTTGGATCTTAGTTGTACTGGCAGGACTTTCAAAGGCCATCCATGCTTTTGTCTTCGATCATTATCTGGCCGAATATATTTCACATTCAAAAGGTAAGACGGGTTTCACTCAAAATGAGATTGTCTCGATTACTGAGAAAATTGCTGATGCAAAAAAACGTGGATACACGTTCTGGCAAATTCTTGCTCTCAAAATCTACTTGATGTTTACTTCAGTGCAGGCGAAGTCAGATGAAGGTTCCTTATCTTACGATCCAGCAAAATACTGCCAGTCTAATCTCAAGCTGATTAGGTTGTGGTCACTTATTGGTCCCGCTCCTCACATTACAATTCTCATTATTGCTTTCCTCATCAAAAGTCCGGGACTTCTTTTTGGTTATGCCATCATCTTCGGTAATATTTGGTTGGCATTGATGTTCCTTTATCAGAAACAAGTGAACTCCGTTCTTTGTGAAACACAAGGGAGTGCGGTTTGATCGCTTTATTAGTAGGATTATTTGTGGGATTCATCATGTGTATCCCTGTTGGCCCTATTAATATTTGGGTTGTGAATACCCTTATCAAACATAACTTTCGTTCTGCTTTTTCAATTGCTCTTGGTGGATCTGTCATGGACTTTGTCTATTTTATGATCATCCTGAGTGGTTTATCACTTTTCCATTTTTCTCCAAAGACTGTCTTGATTTTAAAGATTGTCGGAGTTCTATTTCTGCTCATTTTTGGTTTAAGAGAATACTTTAAACCAAGTACAGGATTAAAAGACGAAGAGGGAGAGTTGAAAAAAATCCCTCATGCTTCAAGTTTTTTTCTCATAGGTGTTTTGATTTATACATCAAATCCTACTTTAATAGCGACGATGACCGGACTCGCTGCTGTCATCAAATCCTGGCATCTCTTTCACGAAAATATTTTCAACAATACGATGCTGGCCCTTGGTGTTGCGAGTGGATCGGCCCTTTGGTTTTTCTTTCTTTTAAAAATGGTAGTGAAATATCAACAAAAGATTCCTGAAAGTTTTTACAGACACTTTTCCAAAACTTCAGGCGTTCTCATTATACTTTTTAGTTTCTATATGGCCTTCAATGTTTATAAGGAAGTCAGTTTATGAAAAAAATTATGACAAAAAAAACAACTCAACTTCGTCAGATGCTTATGTCGAAGGAACTCGAGTTTATTATGGAAGCACACAATGGTCTGTCAGCGAAGATTGCTGAAGAAGCAGGCTTTAAAGGAATTTGGGGTTCTGGACTTTCTATTTCCGCTTCGCTTGGAGTGAGAGATAACAACGAAGCTTCGTGGACACAAGTACTCGACGTAGCTGAATACATGAGTGATGCCACAACGATTCCAATGCTTCTTGATGGGGATACTGGATACGGTAACTTCAACAACATGAGAAGACTCGTTATGAAACTAGAGCAACGTGGAGTTGCCGGTGTCTGTATCGAAGATAAAATCTTCCCGAAAACAAATTCATTCCTTCGTGGAGAAGCTCAGCCACTTGCAGATGTTGATGAATTCTGTGGAAAGATCAAAGCAGGTCAAGATACGAAATTAGATGATGATTTCGTTATTATCGCTCGTGTTGAAGCTTTAATTGCTGGTTGGGGACTCGCAGAAGCTGTGAAAAGAGCTGAAGCTTACAGACTTGCAGGTGCAGACGGGATTCTTATGCACTCAAAGATTTCAAAGCCTGATGAAATTCTCGCGTTCATGAAAGAATGGGGAGAAAGAGCACATACATGTCCGGTTGTTATTGTACCAACAAAATACTATTCAACTCCGACAAATG
>CAMLKK010000024.1 GCA_946480715.1 uncultured Bacteriovorax sp.
GCAAAGTTGACAATGCGAATGATTTGCATTTATTTATTGCAATTCATTTGCAAATAACCAACAAGGGAAAGTCATGCAATTACCAGTTACCGTTTTGTCCGGGTTCTTAGGAGCAGGAAAAACAACTCTTCTCAATCACATCTTAAACGCAGAACATGGTCTGAAAATCGCCGTCATCGTCAATGACATGAGTGAAGTCAATATCGATGCTGGTCTTGTGCGTACGGAAGAAAAAATCGTCGAAATGAGTAACGGTTGTATTTGTTGCACACTTCGTGAAGACCTTCTCGTGGCCATTAAAAAAATTGCATTGGAAAAAAAGTACGATTACTTAGTAATCGAGTCGACTGGGATTTCAGAACCTATTCCTGTGGCAGAAACTTTTACATTTGAAGATGAGAGTGGTGAATCTCTTTCTAAATATGCCCGTCTCGATACGATGGTCACTGTAGTTGATGGATTCAACTTTTTCAGAGACTACGTTGAGTCGCAGTCACTCAAAGAAAGAAATTTGGAATTGGGTGTGGAAGATGAGCGCACGATTACAGATCTTCTCATTTCTCAAATTGAATTCGCTGATATCATCTTGCTGAATAAAGTGGACTTGATGAAAGATGAAACGGACAAAGAAAGGTTGAAGGCCATTTTACAAAAGATAAATCCACGAGCAAGTATCGTAGAATCACATAAGTCCCAAGTCCCTCTTGAAAAAATCCTGAATACAAATTTATTCGACTTTGAAGTAGCGATGAATTCTCCCGGATGGATGCAAGAACTAAGAGGACAAGAATCAACAGAGACTGAAGAATATGGAATTGGAAGTTTCGTTTTCAGAGAGAAGAGGCCATTTCATCCTCAGCGTTTAATGGAATTCTTTAGCGACCTTTCAGAAGATATCATTCGCTCAAAAGGATTCTTTTGGGTGGCCTCTAACCCAGACCATGTTGGCCTTTGGTCACAGGCAGGTCTGGTAAGCACCATAGAAAATTCCGGATTCTGGTTGGCTTCGCTGGATAGAAATGAATGGGAACTTGATGAAGCTGAACTAAAAAAAGTTGAAGCTAATTGGGATGAAGTTTTCGGTGATCGTGTTCAGGAATTAGTTTTTATCGGCCAAGAGATGAATCGCACTGAGATTATTGAAATACTTCAAAATGCACTTCTCAGTGATGATGAACTGAAGCTTGGTAAAGAAGTTTGGATGAATTCAGAAAGTCCGTTCAATAATTATTTTGGTGTTATGTAGAGGGAGGGCCCGTTAGGCCCTCTTTTTTTATAGATTAATTTTCTGTGATTTTTCTTTGATGTTAAATTCTTTTGTTTGTTTTCCCACAACTTCAACTTTCAACTTTTTAATGGCCGAGAAATGATTTTTAAGATTAATGATGGCCACTGATCCGTCTGGCTTCACATTACAAGTGTAAGTTGCAGAAGCATCGATTTCACTGTGTGAACCATCAATTTCCTGTTCAAACTTCGCTGATTGTTGAACGCATCCAAGTTTTGCATCAAATTTAACAAGCTCAGAACTTTTGCTTTCCCAAAGGGCTTTCACTTGAGTAAGAACTTTATTATCTTTATCCGATTTAGGTGCATGCTCAAAGCCTAAGAACGATTCTGCAGGTCCTTCTAAATCAAGTTCGATCGTTTGTCCGTCGATCGCAATTCCTAATGTAACGGCTCCGTGCTCATGTGATCCAAGAGATCCGTGTCCGTGACCGTGACCATGTTTATCAGCAAAGGCCGCAGTGCTGGCCATAAAACATAAAGTGAGAACTAATAATTGTTTCATTCAAAAACTCCTAAAAAGTGATGGAGATAATTTTAGTCGGAATGAGGTTTTTTTGCAACTCGTTTGCATTTATTGCTCATGGCAGTATATTTTGCTTACTAATCTCAGCTAATCCCTATCATGTTTTAAAAAATTTAAATTTCGCTAAACTTGAATCTGAAATTGCAAGAATACGAGATTTAAAATTGTCTCTCCAAACTAAAATTCTAACCATCCTTCTGATCATCTTCAGCGCAATGATTGTTGCTGTTATTTCTATTAACTATACGAATGAAAAAAAATTCGTAGAAACCATTGTTAGAAACCAGGCCCATGAAGCTGTCGACCAGTATTTCGATAGCGTTAATACTTTGATGATTTCCGGGGCCATGGAGCAAAGAGAAATCCTAAGAAGTAAAACCCTTCAGAGAAAAGATATTGTTGAGGCCCGCATTTTTAGAAGTGAAGCTGTCAAACAACTTTTTGGACCTGGACTAGCTCACGAAAGTGCATTGAATGACATTGAAAAGAAGGCCATTGAGGGAATTCCCTACGAAGCGATCACTCATGATAAAGACAAACGCATCCTGACAGTGATCACTCCCTTTCGGGCCTCTTCGAACTTCAGAGGTACAAATTGCATTGAATGCCATCAGACTAAAGAAGGCGAAGTATTAGGTGCAGTTAAAATAAGTTATTCATTGGTAAATCTTGATCGGCAGATCTATGAAAAAGCAGTGTTCAGCGGAAAAATAATGGCGGCCCTATTCATCGGAGCGCTCATTTTGATAGCTATTCTCTTACGTTCTTTGATCCTCTCGCCTATTAAATATATTTCGCAACTTCTAAAAGATATCTCGCAAAACTTCGATCTCACTATTCGAGCAAACAAAATAAAAAGCAAAGATGAAATTGGAGAAATGTCGAATTCGTTCAACATTATGATCGGTAAATTTCATAAGGCGATGATCGAAGTTAGTGAAACGAGCCAGATCCTCATTCAAGGTTCAGACAAAGTCAGAGATCTTTCTCGCTTAACAGAAACGAATCTCATCGAACAACAAGACGAAACAAATAAAGTGGCGTCTGCTGTTACTGAATTGAATTCAACTTCTAAAAATGTTGCCAGTAATACAACAGACACTCAGAGTGCCATTGAAAATGCAAACAGCGAAACATCACTTGGCAATGACAAAGCACTACTTGCACGTGAAAAAATCGAACAGCTCGCGAGCAAAATCGAATACGTGACAAAACAAATTGAAGACCTTGAAACACAGAGTACGAGAATTAATGAAGTCATTAGTTTGATTAACGATATTACCTTAAAAACGAAACTTCTCTCGTTCAATGCATCGGTAGAAGCTTCACGAGCGGGTGAACAAGGAAAAGGATTTACGGTTGTCGCTCAGGAAATCGGAAATCTGGCCAATGAAACAAAAAAATCTACTGAGCAAATTACAAACATCACAAATGCCCTTCTCTCGACAATTGCCGAATCTGTAAAAATCATGCGCGAAACAAGAACTGTTGCTGAAGATGGACGATCATTTGTAGGTGACTCTTCCCGCTCACTTGAACAAATCGCCGAAGAAGTCGCAAAAGTTCATACGATGGCCGCTTCGATTTCAAATTCTTCACGTGAACAAAGTATTGCCGCCGATTCCATCGATCACAATCTTCAATCAATCATGAATCTAACCGAGAGTTCCGTTCAGTCTGCTGAAGAGATGAAAAAGATTGGTGACGAACTAAACGCAGTGGCCGCAAAACTCAACACGCTTATTGGCCACTTTCGAATTTAATTACTGCTTATGTGCTGATCTCTGTCTTCATGTGATTTAGAAATAAAACCTGGTGAATCACTGGCCGGAAAACTTTCTGCGCTTGCCTGATCAAGCATCTTTTCTTCTTGCTCATGTTCCTTGTTAATCTCTTTGTCTTGCAAGTAGCGTTCACACCAATTGGCAATGGACTTAGCAACGAAAGCACTATCCTCTTTCTTGTCGAGCATATGAGTAGCACCTTTTAGACTAATGAAACTTTTCCCTTGGGGAGCACATTTAAAAATTTCGTAAGCATTTTCAATTGAAACTGTCTGATCATCAGGTGAATGAAAAACAATTAATGAGGCATTAAGTTCAGAAATTTTATTTTCAATTGATATGCTTCTTACATCATCCAAAAATTGTTTTTTAATTTTAAAAGATCGGCCAGCAAGCTGCACCTCTGCCTCTCCATCTTTTTCAATGGTCTCAAGATTTTGCTCACCAAAAAGTTGCTCAAGATGACTCACATTATCGGGTGCACCGATTGTTGCAACAATCTTTACCGTCGGCATTGTATTGGCACTGGCAAGCACGGCGGCACCGCCGAGAGAATGTCCAATGAGTATTTCCGGCGCTTCATGATTATAAGTCAGATGTAAATAAGCCGCTGTGAGGTCACCTACATTTGTTGTAAAATTGGTGTTGGCAAAATCGCCTTCTGAATTTCCCAGACCAGTAAAATCGAAGCGTAAAACGGCTATCCCCACGTCTGTTAAAGCACGCGATATTCTCGTTGCTGCATGAACATCTTTTGAGCAAGTAAAACAGTGAGCGAATATTGCGTAGGCCTTGATTTCGCCATCAGGCATCTCTAATCGTGCGTCTATTTGATGATTTTGCGATCCTTTAAATGAAACTTTCTCGGTCTTGTATCCCATAAACTCTCCATGTTCGAGACAACAAAGCTAGCTTATGAAAAAGAGTCCTGAATGTATTGACCCCGAGTTTAACTAGTCGAAATTTTGGTCTTTTAAGGCGTGTAGAAGATACACTTAAGTTTTATTTAAGTTGTGTAGTCTTCCCAGGATGGCCTATTATGGCCGCCGCTATGACCAGTGATACAACCGTAAAATCTAATCAGGACTTCGTTATCCTTTTAGGGAGAATCGTTTCTCTTTACGGTTTCATTTACGCTGTTTTGTTCTCTCTTACAGGCGCCATTGGTACTGCATTCGTGTTAGTTGGACTAACGTTCTTTTTTTATCCGCTCATGCTTCAAATGTTTAAGTTGAATCGTCCAACGTTAGCTAAGTATTCGCTGATGTTCCAAGGTTTAACATATATAAGCTCAGTGCTCATCACGATCAAACCTGATATTCAAATTGAGTATTATTTGATTCCTCAGCTGCTGGCTCCTCTTCTCGTTTTTAATGGAAGGCAGATCAAAGAATTTTCTGTCGGTGCGATTCTTCCGCTCTTGTTGTGGTTAGCCTTTGTTAATAACTTACTCCCTTCAATACCCTCGCTAAGCTATAATTTGAATTCGTATTCAATCATTTTTGTAAGACTGAATTTTTTGGGATCTTTTTTCATCTCGGCCATCTTTTTAAATTTTTACCGCATTTACATTCTCAGACTAAGCGAAGCCGTGAAAAGTGAATTGGAAAAATTTAAAAATCTCAGCCAGCATTTGAACAACTCTCAACGAATCGCCAAGACTGGAAGCTGGCAATACAATTTTAAATCTGATGAGCTTATCTGGTCTGATGAAGTTTACCGAATTTTCGAAGTCACTCGCGAATCGTTCCATCCGACGATGGAACTTTTTGATGAATTTGTTCATCATGAAGATTTCCCAAGTGTTACAAAAACTTTTAGAGATGCGATTAAAAATCGCGGTCCATACGAAATTGTTCATAGAATTGTTTTGAATGATGAACGTATAAAATATCTTCGTGAGCAGTGTGAGTTTATCTACGATCAAGATGGCAATCCCGAAGTGGCCATGGGAACAACTCAAGATATCACTGAAACAAAATTTAATGATGAGTACTTAAACAACTCGGCTAAAATGGCCGCCGTCGGTGAAATGGCCGGAAGTATTGCACACGAAATAAACAATCCTTTAACTGTCATTGCTGGAAGAGCAAACTCTCTCATGCGAAAAGTAGATCGTTTAAATTTAACGGATGCAACTCAACGAGATGAAATCAAAAACGATATTAATCGCATTGTAAAACACGTAGAACGTGTTTCAAGAATCGTCCGAAGCTTGGGTAGCATCTCCCGCAACGATGCGACTGATCCCATGCAAGTCGTTCCGGTGCAAAAAATCTTTGATGATATTCGCGATTTATCGTCGGAGTGTTTTCGCTCAAAATCCGTTGAACTAAGCTTTGAAACATCTCCGGATGCAAAGATTCTTTGTCATCCATCAGAGATGAGTCAAGTTGTTCTAAACTTAGTTAACAATGCATTTGATGCCGTTACAAACCTCGAAGAAAAATGGGTTCACGTAAAAACCGTGCGTGAAAACAATTGTCAGAAAATCGTCATCATCGACTCAGGGAAAGGCATACCAAAACCAATTTCACAGAAGCTCATGCATCCCTTCTTTACAACAAAACCCATTGGAAAAGGCACCGGACTTGGGCTACCCATCTGTAAAAGAATTGTTGAAAAACACAATGGTCGCATTTTTTATGATGAGAAAAACATCAATACGAGTTTCGTGATCGAGCTGCCGATTAACGATAGCACTCTCTAACGATTCCTATCAGCCCAATAAGCAAGCCCTACAAATAGCCACGTTAAATTACCCGCCATGGCCACTGTCATAATTGATGGAGGTGGAGGCCCGAACATATTGCCCATGTGGATGATGAATAACAACGCCACTAAAAGCGCCGCTAACCATTGTCCTTTTTTATTCCGTGCAGATGTCGTTCTGTAATAAATGATCACGCCTACCAGGAATAGAAACATTTCGAGGATTAATGTCCCCCACAATGAACCCCATAATCCAAATCCTACTAACGGACTACCCATCCAAAGAGGAAGATCAGGTCTGTGAACAATCAAATCCAAAAACCAATGTGACAGAACTAAACCACCAAGCACTAGTGCGTTTTTCAAATTTCTCTTAATAGCAAAATGTATTCCGCCAAAAAGAAGAGCCCATATCAAGACAAACAATAATGAATGTGAATAAGGATAATGAGTAAAATCTATTGGCGTCACTTGATGAGCAGGATTTATTTCCGCTCGCTCCCATCCGGCCAGCATAAAGAGCGGCCAGATGAGGTCAATAAATTGAGTGGCCATAAACATTGTGCCCAGTGAAACCTGAGGTGCAATTTTTTTAGTCGCAAAACCAGCAGCAAAATGTCCAATAAACACTAATTACTCCAGATCAACAAGATTTTTAAATCCACCAAACAGCATGCGCTTATGATCCCCTGTCATCACTGCCATAATCTTTTCCATGGCCGGATCTTTATGCATAAGCTTGAACACTTTATCACGATGAGATTTAGACTTAAACTCAGCGATAGCGACAATTACAATTTCGCCTTCTTTAAGTTTGATTCTTTTTGGGAAAGAGACTTTTAGCGCGTTTTCATCGTCGGCCACGAAATCTCTACTGGCAAGAGCGCCATGCTTAAGTAGAATCTTTCCAACACTCGTTGTTGTTTTTTTGTATTTCGCTAAATCTTTTTTAGGAAATGGAATGAGACAGAGATCGATGTACTTGGCCATGGTTATTCCTTTTCAGTGTGAGTTTTAAAATTATTGAGAATGGCCTGCCAGCCATCTTTTTGCATTTCTATCGGATGAGTATTTTCTGCATCGAAGATGGTCATGACTTTTGTACCACCATTTGCAGGTTCAAAAGTTGTTGTGGCTTTTCTTCCATCGCCCATCGTGTAGGTGATTTTCTTTTCCGTTTGAACTTCATCGTAAATCGCATCGAAATCAAAACCAAAACTTCCATCTTTAGCTTCCATGCGGGCAGAATATGTTCCGCCTACGCGCAAATCATTTGAGGCACGCGGACATTGCCAGTCTGGACTCGCAAAATTCCATTGTGTGATGTGATTTGGTTCAGTCCAATACTTCCAAACTTTTTTTGGATCAGCTTTAACGAGAGCTTCAATGGTAATTTTTGTCATAATTAATCCTTATAAAGTTTAACGTGTTCACTGAGTGCACGCTGAAAAGCAGGTCGCGCTTCATTTCTTTCCAAATAACGAGCGAGATTCGGATGCGGATCAAGAAAGTTATTCATCGTTGCTGTTTTCATAACGGTCGTCATGACAATATCAGCGATGCTGAAACTCTCTGAGAAAAATTCTCTGTCACCCAATTGTTCTGACAATACACGAATGCGATCACGACAAATCTGACGTGCCTTTTCTTTCGTTCCTTCAGTCGCTTCTTGATCGAAATTCAGCATGAACAAATGAAAGAGAAATGGTTCAACCGAATTAAGTGCAGCAAACATCCATTGAAATGTATGCGCCCTTTGAATTTCATCCGTAGGCAATAGTTTGTTATACTTCAGTGCCAGATGAGTAAGAATTGCACCTGTCTCAAACATCACAAGATCATCTGTTTTTAAATATGGTACTTGTCCGAATGGTTGCAGCGAAAGATAAGGCTGCTTTTTTGTATCAGGGTGTGAGTAAACAAGAGCTTCATAAGGAAGACCTATTTCTTCCAGCATCCAGCGTACACGCAATTCACGTACGAGACCTTTCGTCATATTGGGGATGTCAGTGAGGCAACTAAATTGGATCATTTTTTATCCTTAAATTATTTTTCAAAAAGCAGTTGAATATATTTTTCTAGATGATCGATACTGTCAGCGGCGTATTTAACATCACCACCTGCCTTTGCGATGACAAAGCCCCCTTGAATCACGGCCTGCGTGTGCACGGCAAGACTTTGCGGACTCCAGCGCGCACGTGGAGCATATTTTTTCTTCGCTTCTTCAATATCAACAGCAATAGTTTCGGCATGCTGAAAGATTGAATCAAAACACGCTTGATTAATCTCAGGATGTTTGGCGTATACTTCTTGGGCCATCGTCCCTACGAGACAAGTGAACTCCGGTAAATCCCCGCGCAAAATTTCTTTACGGAAGCGAATGTAGCCCAGCACTCTTTCAAGTGGATCTTTTTTCTTATGATAAGGTGCTGTTTTGAAAAACTCCGATGTGACCGCAGACCAGCGATGCGCAGCTGAGACAGCGAGATCTTCTTTAGACTCAAAATTGTGAAAGAACGTTCCTTTACTCACTCCCGCTTTCGCGCAGAGATCATCAACCGTCGTGGAAGTATATCCATTCGTGCGAATAAGTTCCGTCGCCGCTTCTAAAAGAAGTTCTTTTGATGGTTTTTTATCTTGCTCTTTTTTAGGTCGTGCCATATTGTCATTAATATACCAACTGGTCGGTTTATTTCAAAGAACTATTTAAGGAATAGATTATGGGAAGCCAAAAAAATGCAGAAAGAAAGTCAGATCGCGAACTTATCTCAGCACGCATTATCAATGGGCCTGCAAGCAAGGTCTTTGAAGCATGGACTAATCCCGAACTTTTCAAAAAATGGTGGGTGCCAAAATCTTTCCCTATTACGTTAGAGTCATGTGCGATGGACGTGCGCACCGGTGGAACATATAAGTTAGTTTTTAGTGCGGGTGAACAGTCCGCTGAATTTTTTGGCAAGTACCTCGAAGTTTCTCCACATAGGAGAATGATTTGGACGAATGAAGAAAGTGGCGCGGACGCAGCTAACATTACAACCGTAACTTTTGAAGAAGTGGCCAATGGAACATATGTGACTGTTCACGACCTCTATCCTTCAAAAGAATCATTAGACGAAGCGATTGAATCGGGTTCCAGTGGAGCAATGCCCGAACAACTAGAGCAGTTGCAACATATCTTTGCATGATTTCTGTGTGATGTTTTGTGATGTTGAAACTAACATCTAAGATGTCAGACAGGTAATCATTGAGTTTCACCCACTCTTCGATAGAATTGTTGCTATGTCTTTTAGAAAGAAACTCCATTCCACGATCCAGCTCTATGTTCAAAAACTTGAAGCGCATGCGGATCGTAGTTGGTATCCACCGCTCATTGGTCTGCTCGCTGCTTTAGATAATCTCATCATCATTATTCCGAACGATGGTATTTTAGTCGCAAGCTCAATGCTCGTTCCGAAACGTTGGGCGCTTTTTGCACTCAACATTACGATTGGCTCTACTATCGGGGCGCTTGCCCTTTTTTTTCTTGTTGAACATCAGGGTCTACCCTGGATTCTTAATTTTTATCCTGGGCTTGACCAAAGCCAGATGTGGATTTTAACAGATCAGTTTTTTGATCAATATGGTTTGATTGTTGTTTTCGTTGTAGCGATCAGCCCACTCATGCAGCAACCAGCGATCATCCTCGCAGCACTGGCACACATTCCACCGCTCGAACTTACTGCTGCTATTTTTCTAGGACGCTTTATCAAATTCAACTTGCTTGCTTATCTTGGATCACACTCCCCAAAACTACTGAAGAAAATATGGGGAATGAAAGATGAGCTTACAGATGCAGGCGTCAAACTCTAAAGGTGCCATCATACTTTTGGTTTCGCATGTGCGAAACAAAAGGGTTAGTGGCACCTTATCTAGTGTAAACATTGATTAGGATTCACAGTTGACGGACAATCTTTTTGAATTGCTTGCTTAACTCCACATGCGCTTTCGCTAGTGGGAGAACATTGCTGAGTTCCTGCGGGTTTTGCACCTGAGCATTTAATATCGGGAGCTGCGACACCTTGATTTTCGCACTTAACAGTTCTTGTCTGAGTTCCAGAATTTGAAGTTGCGTTACAAGTTGCCGTTCTAGTTTGTGTTCCCAACCATGCGCAACCTTCCGAGCAAACAGGTTCCCCCCCGCTTGCTTCGCACGCACCGTCACCGGCCATCCCACATCCAAGACAAGTTACGCTTTTAACGGCACGCCCGCCTTCACAAGTCCCCCATGGACCATAACTCCAGTTTCCAGTTCCACCAGCACAAGTTCCCCATTCAGATGTTACCCATCCATAACAAGAATGAGTATTACAAGCACGTGTTTCATTCGCAGCAAATGGGCAAGACTCTCCGCCATTTTTTTCAGGAGCGATAATGTTATAAGTTTGAGTTCCACCATCACAGGCAGCTGAACAATCAGACCAATCACCTCGACAATCCAAAATTGGTTCATTCTTATTTATACAATCTATAACTATTCCATCTTTAACAACAACGTTGACGATAAATTTTTGTTCGTGATTTTTATTATCTTTCGTTTTCAGTTTCACTAAAAAATCGGCATTGCCGTAATTTTTTGCCCCGAAGGTGAAATTGCGAAGAGACATGCTTGAAATTGAAATTGCATGAGAAGCTCCAGTTTGCCCAATAGGTGCATTTTTTTGAAACGCCGGTGCTCCAGCTCTGAAATATATATTTTCAACTTCTGTTCCGTTTCCTTCTGGACGAACATTTCCAAGCTTCACAAAAGTTTCTACGCAACCTTCATGATGCGAGAGAGCTTGATTGATACTAAAAAAAGTCTGAGAAACGTTTTCTTGAATGTGTCCTTTTTTCATGACGTTTGATTGCTTTGACATAAAATTCATGAAAATAAGAGCAAAACCTCCTAATAGGCCAATGGCCAAAAGAAGTTCAGTAAGTGAAAATCCATTTTTTCGATTGCGATTCATGAAAGCTCTTTGAATGTCTATGCTGTTTCAAATGCTATCACGAATTTTAATGAGAACTTTTTGAATGTTATGCTTCGGGACAGAATTAATTTTTCAAGATGCTTTTCAAGGTGCCATCATACTTTAGGTTTCGCATGTGCGAAACAAAAGGGTTAGTGGCACCTTAAATTATTCACAAGCTCATCCTGATCCTGAACAGATTCCGCTTGAGGATTGGATTGATGGATTTTCATGTGATGAAAATATTCTCCACTCACAAGCGCAGAAGAATCATTACTAACTGCTAGCCATGCTTGCGTCTCTGCTCCTTTTTGCAAATCATCAGGTGCATTACTTCCACCCATGCGAGTGGGAACCCATCCGGGATCAACCGCATTTACAAAACAATCACTCCACTTGCGCGCAAAATATTTTGTCAGCATGAGAACATAGAGTTTGGAATCAGAGTAATTTAAATTTTCGATTTCTTTTAAGTTCACATGACCGCCCAAATGCATTCCAGAACTCAAATAGATCAAACGTTGTGGTTTCTGAATAAGTGTGGTCAACATGTATGGTGCGAGCACATTTACGATGAACAAATCTTTGGCCGGTGCCTGGTAAAGTCCTGCATTGTGAATGATTGAATCAAACGGCCCGTGGGCATTCACCTGTTCGGCGAGCGAGGCAATCTCTTCTTTATGAGATAGATCACCAAACACGTATTGGCGGTCGCTTTTAAGTTGTGATGATTTGCTCCTGGCGTGGAAAAGAACCTCGTGTCCCGCTTTTAAAAGCTTCTCACCTGCTATTTCCCCAAGACCTGTCGTTGAACCTGTAATAAATATTTTCATAGGTTAAAGGTGCCACTGGTCCACAGGTTTCGCAAGGGCGGATCCATTAAGAAAAATTTACAGACTGCCCTAGTCACTTTGCACTTTTGGGACTATCTATCAAATCAAATTTATCCCACGGAGTAATACATGAAATCAGTTTTAGTTCTAGCGCTTACACTTATGGCAGCAGCTTCATTTGCATCAGAAAAAAATACAACAAAATGTGACTCAGAATTCAACCAAAACGCACTTAAGTGCCAAAAAATGTCTCAATTCTGCGGAAGAGTTGGACCAGCTGAATCTACACGTTACGAACTTTGTATGGAAGAAGTTTACCAGTGTATCGATGAAGGAAGAGAAGCTTACAAAGCATGTCTTGAAAAACCAGAAAACAAATAAAAGGTTCCAGGCCAACACACTTTTCTTGTCGCGAAGAAACAAGAAAAGTGTGTTGGACCCATATTAGCCTTCTTCAATCTTTCTCATGATCATAGCAATAGTTGCCGAACCAATTCGAGCTCGCTTTAAGATCAATTGAACTTTTTCTAAATTATCTTCATCAACAGCTTCGTAAAAATCATCAAGCAGATTCATCTCATTAAGTTTTTCAAGAACGAGTGTTCCTTCTAGAAGTTCATCTTTCATTTTAGTCCCGCCCATTCTGATGCTTCATCACGATCAGCAAATGAATTAAACTCCACCACTTTCGAGCCTTGAAAAACAAAAACGTCTGTAACGTGACCATCGATCCATTCACGATTGTCTTTGAGTCGGACTTTTACATGAACGAAGACAACAACTTTATTACCATGAACAGAAAATTCTTCTGGCAGACAACTTCCTTCCGCCCAATTGTCTCTTCCCTGTGTAAAGTTAGCTTTCAATTCTTCAAGACCATGAAATCGTCCACCAAAAGTTTCGAACCTCGAAACTTTAGAATCAAAAAAACTTAAATAGGTTGAAACATCATTGCGATTTAAAGCGGAGTAAATTTTTTGAATGATCTCAGTGTGATCTGTCACGAATTCCCCAAGAGGTTCCAACACACTTTCCTTGTCGCGAAGAAACAAGAAAAGTGTATTGGCTTGGAACCAAATAATTATTTAACGAAAACGAGAACTGGTGAGCACTCTGCACATCTTTCCATTTCTTTAGATGTTCCCCACTTTAAAGGGCATTCGCGTTTTTCCATTTCATACCAAACGGCCTTTCCTGGATTCACTTCAACATGAGTGATGTTGTGAGCATAGATTCCTTCTTTTCCGCTTTCAGTGTGACGATCGTAGTATTGTCCAAGAGTATCGCGTGTAAGAGAAACTCTGTCAGCGAACGGCTCAGTTCCGTTGTTGATAAACTTCACTTCAAATGTACAAGTTGTTCCTTGTTGCTCGATGAACTTCGATTGAACACCGATCTGACGATTGTTAATGTTGAATGTTTTAGTCTCACTCCAAACGTCTGCTTCTTTCGCTAGTGGAAGATAAGGTCCACTCATCGTTTTCGCTGACCAATCATCTGCACCAGTGTACTCTTTGTACCCCATATCCTTTTGCATTCCTGCACAACCAGCAAGAATTGTGAACATAGTCGCCATTACGGAAACGAGAAATAAACGTTGCATTTTCATCAAGTAATCTCCTTCATAAATATTTAAACTTTAAAAAAGTGTAAACGCGACCTAAACAAAGTCAATTTTCATTATGAAGGAAAAATTCTCCTGAAAAATACTTAACTCACCCTTGACGCTAAAAAAACCGCTACCATCTATTTTTCCAAAGCAAATTAACCTTTGGAGGACTCAGTGGAAAAACTTCTGGACGCGACAGTTGTTGCCAAACGCTTGAAAGAATTTAAAGTCGATTTACTAAAAATCCTGACCGCCCCAGTAATTTATTCCCTCATCATCCCGGCCGTGATCATGGATCTCTTAGTACAGCTCTATCAGGAAATTTGTTTTCCGGTTTACGGAATCCAAAAGGTCAATCGCAGTGACTACGTAAAAAACGATCGCCATCGCTTGAAGTATCTTACGTCGGTAAAAAAAGTTAATTGCGCCTACTGTGCTTACTTCAACGGCATCATCGCATTTGTAAGAGAAGTTGCTGCACGAACCGAAGTCTACTGGTGCCCAATCAAACACTCAGTTAAACCAAAAGAGCGACATGCTCACTACGAAAACTTTTTACCTTATGGTGATGAAAGAGATCTTGAGTATCGCTGGGAAGAAAAGCGCAGAGAAGTTTTAAAAGAAAGTTAGCCCTAAAGGGTGCCACCATACTTATTGTTTCGCGTGTGCGAAACAATAAGTATGGTGGCTGGATTCTCGTTGCCAGTGCAACATCCGGTGATTGGTGGAACGGTATTATCCTCAGAATGAAATCAAATTAAAAACTTAAAAATTGTATTAAAATAGAAATTCTATCCTAATGGGTGAGGCAATTTATTCAATTGCTCGAACTGAAGTTCTTCTCCTGAGAATTGCTTCAATCTTTGTAAATTTATATTCTGTCTAGTCGTAATCCCGAAAAACAAATTTTGAAGGTCCTGCGACTGAGCCCTAACCCCGACTAAGTTAAATTTGTCGAAAAACTTAGGCATTTTTAAATCTATAAATGCAATATTTGTACGGTTTTCACTTAAAGTTGCAACGTCTTTTCCCGTCAGCTGCTTGAATATTTCATAACCAATTGTCGGATTGTTTGCATATTTAATATGGTCCAATACATCTGGTTTTTGTATTCTTAAAAAATCCCTTAAAGAATATATCGAATGGTCATTGTAATCAGTTTCAAGAAAAGCTGTTATATGTCTTATGCATTCAATTGATGATTTCCAAACAGCTTTATTCAAATTTAAATCTGCAGCCAGACCAAGACATAGACCAAATGGATTTTTCGAATTTATACCTGTTGAAATTGTCATTACTACATGATGCTCATTTGTAGGGCTCAATTTAAGAGTTTGTGTTTGAATTCTCTCCCCTTCTATTTTTTTAAAACAAGTTTTTAACTCGAAGGGAATTTCATTAATAATTTCCGGTTTCGTGTTTGTTAAATAATGACAAAGGAAAGAATCCCTCTCAATTAACTCTGCTTGAGCATTGATTTTAGCAGAAGGACGATCAAAATGAAGTGCAATGCCATTACTGTTTTCCAAATCATTTTCTTTAATCAATATTCTTTCAAAAGCTTCCATGATAGCTTTTACAAGTGCTGTTTCTTCATCAAAATCAGAACCCCGCCCTTCATAATGATCTCCTTCATGGGATAGATTTACTTTAAAATCATAAAGATTAGGTAGCCATCTCTTGGGCCAAGTGTAGTTCACAATTGAGAGATTAAACATCTCTCGTTGGCTTATAATCCATTTAATTAGTTCTCTTTTTCGATCATCCAAAGAGGGCTTCCTGCAAAATATTTGTAGAATTTTGGATTCCAAGGTTTTCTGGCTATAGCGATGTAGCTACTAACTGAAATTGGAACAACATAAGCATTGTAGAGAATTTCGAAGTGAAGATCTTTTAGTTTTTTGAGACGCGCTTCCTTGTCTTCAATTTTCATGTAATTTTCTATCCAACTGATTCCTTCGTCGCGATTCATCGATGTGATATTTGAACTCGTAAGATAATAGGACAATAGCGAAATGTTCTCATAAAAACCCGTATCAGCCGGTAAAATGTATGCATCTTCCTGTTCGCCAGTTTTAAATTCTGGATCGACTGTATACGGTATGAATTCCACTAGTTTTGAATCTTTAAAAATATCCCGGTATACATCTATCTGTTCTTTCCACACACTAATTTTAATTTTTCGAAAACTCGGATCTTTGCCTTTTTCTTTTTCCCACATTGCTGCAATTATATTTTTATTTTCTTCATTGAGGCCACCTTCGCCAAAACTGGCAAAAAACTCTTCAGTTGGTGTCATGTTCTTTGAGAAAAAAGGATGTTTTAACATTCTACTTTTAATATAATGTGCGATTTGAAGTCTTTCTTCTCTTGATATTTCTTTAAATTTGGTAGGAGTGAATCTTAAAAAATTTAAGTCTAGAGGTGTTGTTTTGTGAACATTATACTCTGACGTTTGAGCTAATTCATGAACTAAGTTAACGTCCGCTGGATCAAATGTTGTAATTAAATCTATGGTTCCATTTTTGATCATCTCAATCGATTTTGACTTTTCTGTATGAATAAAATGTATTTCCGAGGGTGTTCTCACATTTGTTAAAAAACTTTCAGGATTAGCTTTAAATATGAATTCTCCTCCTGGATCATCTTTAAACAAGTAAAACGGACCTGAAGTATTACGATAATCAACGATTTTTAAGTCTTTTGATTTCCAATCAATTGAATCTTTAGGAATAATACTGAAATCAACACTCGTAATAAGACTTAAAAAAAACGGAGCTTTATTTTTGTCTTCGATAATGATTTCCAAAATATCATTTTGGAAGCTAAGTCCAGGACATTTATCGTCCTTAGCATTATAACCTTCACACAAAAAGCTACGCAATTGCCCATGAGAGTTTGATTCTCTAATTAGTAGACGTTTAAATGACATGTAAGCATCTTCTGCCGTCACCAACTTGCCGTCAACAGTGTGAAAACCTTCTCTTATTTTGAAATGAATTCTTTGTGGCGTGATCCATTCATAACTTTCAGCTATGGCCGGAATAATATTACCATCGCTATCTCGGCCTAATAGAGGAGAATAGAGAGCTCTAAGTATATTGGCCTGGGCGGCTGTTTGTATGTCCGCAGGATCGAAATGATTTATTGGACTTTCAGTATGGAATGCTACTTTTAGAATGTGAGGACTTTGTGGGGAATTTTTATTTTTCATTTGAAAGCTCAATAATAACGAAGCACCGACTAAGATTAGAAGCCCGGCTATGATATATAAGTAATTCTTCATTAATTAAGTTCTTTTGCAATCAGTAGTTTGAGACGCATCTTCCTCTTTAATAAGGCCACTTCGCTTTAACTCTTTTATCAACTCACTAGGAGCAGACAATGTTTTTTCTTCAATATTGATTTCTATGTCATTCTCAGTTTCTAATATTTCAGCTTCTTGGATGTTAATAATTTCATCCAATGAAACTTCAATTTTCGAGTGTGTCTGTGCACCATTCACGGTCAACGGGATAATAAAAAGCATTGATAGAAAATTTCTAATTTTATTCATCTTGTCCTCCTGTACAGCACCTGAAAGAAATATAATCTATAGTCAAATTAGAATATACTCAAAGTATTAAATCATGCAAAAATTACACTCGAAGCACGTGAGCAAAGTCTTTCCCAACGATACCTTTAACCCATTTTACATGTTCAAATTTTTGTTTTTCATAGCCGGTAGTTAAATACAAGTTTGTAAAACCTCTATCATATAATTGTTTTGAAACTTCCTCTCCATTGTCATGACTTGAAAGGTTCACATCTATATAAAATACACTGTCTCCACTGAATGTATCAATTTTGCTCCAAAGCTCTTCAGTATTAGCTAGTGACAAAAACAATAATTTATTTTTTTTGGCTCTCTCCTCCCATGTTAATCTGATTAACTCATCATCATCCAATAGAATTACATCGTAAAAAATTCTTTTCCTTTCATCTTGTACTATAGGAATAATTGAAGAATAAAACTTAGGCAGAATCTTGACTCCTACCTTTCCTGCTCTTTCTTGAACAGATGGATTCTCATATCTACTTGTTACAAGGATAGAACATTTTTCAATCCCTAACTCTTCTATAATTTGAAGCCCGTCCAATTTTTGATCGAGAAACTCAAAATCAATAAGGAAGAAACAACCTTCCATTTTAGATTCACTAATAGCAAAATCTTTAAAATCTATAACAGATTGGAATTTTCTTCGATGAAATAAACTTTCTCCTGTCTCACAAAATCGTCTATCCCAAACTTGGTGTATGCTTTGGTCATCATCAAGTGTGATGACAGAACTGAAATTGAAAAGATTTATTTCTTCTGGAAACCATTTGGGAAGATTCGCCTTTTTAAGTTGAATAGAGACAATAGTGCCTTTGCCCACTTCAGATTTAACTTCTAATTTGCCTCCAAAGTTATGCTCTATAATTTTTTTTGAATTAAAGAAGCCTAAGCCATTGCCTTTATTTTCTAAATACTCTTTTCCATAGCTAAAACCTTCACTCCCCAATTGTTCTAGAACTTCACGGGACATTCCTTTACCATTATCTTGAATAGTAATTTCAACTGTATGAGGTAGTGTTATAACTTTGATTAGGACTTTTCCAAGTCTTTGTTCAAATGATTCGATTGAGTTATTTATTAAATTACTCACAACACAACTCAACTCATAAGTATTAACAAAAGCGAATGCCCCAAAGCTATTTTTAAGATCCAACTCAATTTCAACTCCAGTCTGCTGACGAAATTCCATCCTTTTCTCAGAAATTAAAGCATCGATAATTGGCGGAATGAGTTGGTTTGTTAAATTTTCTTTTATCTCATAGGCCCGACTAGTGTGTTTGTTCTTTGACAAAAGGTTATTAGCGATATCATTTATTCTTTGAGTTGAGCTTTTAATTATGGATAAATCGCGCTCTTGTATATTGTTATATTGTTCAATCACCATGTTCAGAGCTGCCAAAGGCGACCGTATGTCATGTGTGACTTGCTCTGCAAGTGCCAATCTAAAATCTAACTGCTTTTGTTTTGATTCTAATTCAAATTTTAACTTCATTCTCCTTTTGAGATAGATCAAGTACGGTATACTCAAGAGTATAATTAGGAGATCTGTGATGATTCCATAGATTATCATTTGCTTAAAACTGTAATTAAATATTATAGTGCCCTTGGGTTTCACATTATCCCCAAAATGTATGTGGGTCACATATTTAGCCTGAAAAATCTCGCTTCTTTTATTATCTTTTCCAACAGAAAATAACTTTTTACCTCTGGCATCAGCAACATCAATTGAATCAAAATTGAACAATAGGGCATTGTCGAGTACTGAAACAACCGATCGGTAATCACCCACCAAGAAATTTTGTTTCAACCCAGAAGTTATTGCATCTGCTTGCGACTCTTTTGAATAAATTCCACCGGTCACAAGAGCAAAAAGAATAATTACTAATCCTATAGCGTGAATCAATAGGAACTTGCATACGGGCTGAAGCCAAGCGTTTTTCATGTGTGAATAATATCACAAACCAACTATTCTCTTTGAAGTACTATAATATTTTCAGATACTTGAATTTGTAATGATCAGTTAGCTATCCAAATAAAGTAATGAGCCAAAAAATCAGGTGCTTAACAAGCCCTTACAGCGATCGAATAATCTGCCGAACCAACTGCATCGTCCACGAATTAGACAAATGAAAGGAGCGCTCATGTAGTCGCATTCATTACTGAATGCGCTTGCAGAAGTTCCTGTGATCGTCGCTCCTTGCTCATGAAGTTCGATAATTTTATCGAGCAGCGGAGTTCCGCCTAAACGAGTTGTGATTTTTAATTGAACTCCGCCTATGAAATAAATGAGTGAAGCACCTATTAAGCAGTTTGAGTTGTTCAGGATCGCGCGCCTATTCTATTGAATTGATGTCGAGATGAACAAGATCTCGACTCCAAAGTTCACTGAAAACTCTCTCATAATCTTTCCAAACATCTTTCGCTACATCGCTGACCACTGTCGCCACAACAAGTCTTCCCTTACAGTATCTCACTAATTCGCGCAGAATGTTTTTTTCATTTTTTTATCTTCTAAATTATCTTCACTAATAGTTTATTGAAGCTATAATCTGCCCCATGTTTGAAGCAAAAGAAAATATAAAAGCATCGGCTGTGGCCCTCGTATCGGGCGAACCCAATTTAGTGGCGAACCTCGCGAACCTTTCGTCACTCATTTATCACTCAATTCCGGATCTCAACTGGGTCGGATTCTACTTGTGGAATGAGAAGGATAATGAACTAGTGCTTGGTCCATTCCAGGGAAAACCAGCATGCATTCGTATCAAAGCGGGCAAAGGCGTTTGTGGTCATGTTTACAATACACACAAGCCTGAACTCGTGCCTGATGTGCATGCGTTTGCCGGACACATTGCCTGCGATTCAGAAACAAATTCAGAACTTGTTATCCCTATAATGGTGAACGGAAAATGTCTTGGTGTTCTCGACCTCGACTCTCCAAAGCATAATCGTTTTACCCAACATGATTTAGAGATCATGCAGGAACTTGTTCAGAGTGTGACTCCGCTGATCTTTCCGACTTAGTAAAAAACGTTATTAGTTTTCGGTGCCATCATACTTTTTGTTTCGCATTTGCGTAAAACATTAATAAACGTTTTCGGTGCCACCATACTTTTTGTTTCGCACTTGCGTAAAACATTAATTAAAACACTCACCTAAAAATAAGAATGAATTTTTCACTTTGCATACTCATGTATATGCCAAGAAAAAATCTTATTCGATCAAACTCACAACCCTATCACGTTACATCCAGGGCCAATAACAAAGAATGGTTCACACTTCCCATGGAAGACGTTTGGGAACTGACCAAAAAATGCCTTAAAGAAGCTAATGAGAAACACAGAATCGAGCTGATTTCTTTTGTACTCATGAGCAACCATTACCATATGCTTGTTAAGACTCCTGAAGGGAATTTAGACAAGTTCATGTACGAATTTAACAAACGGCTGGCCCAAAATCTTCGCGATTCTTCGGGGCGAATAAATCATATTTTTGGCGGTCGCTATAAGTGGTGCCTGATTCAATCGCAAACTTATTTTTTAAATTGCTACCGTTATGTTTATCAAAATCCAATTCGCGCAGAACTTGCCATTCGATGTGAAAATTATCCCTACAGTAGTTTATATTCCCTGGTGTATGGAAGGGAATTTCCAGTACCTCTCCATGATTCAATTGGTTTTAAAGATGTGCATCTGCTAAATTGGTTAAATGAAAAGATTCATGAAAATGAAGTGAACTATTTAAGAGACAAATTAAAACGCTCTGAATTTAAGGAGCAGATCCTGAGAAGTTCGAGGAGAAAACTATGTGCAGATGCGAAACCAAATGTATGATGGCACCTATAATACTATAATACAAAAGAATCAGCAAACATCGCTCCCCTTCCCGAAAAAGAAAAAGAAGCAGTCGTGCAAATCTATGCTGCAAGAACAGTGAGCTGGCGCGGAACTTTCAGTGTGCACAGCTGGCTTGCTCTCAAAGAAAAAAATGCTTCTCAATATACAACCTATCACGTGATCGGTTGGCGAACACAAAGAGGACTCGGCACAATCAGAGTAGAAAAAGATATTCCCGATCGTCATTGGTTTGGCGCCAAACCAGAACTCATCGCAAGCTACATCGGCCCGAAAGCAGAGGCCATGATTCCGCAAATTGAAGCTGCGGTTAAATCCTATCCATATCCTGCTCAATACAGAGCGTGGCCTGGACCAAACAGCAACACTTTCATCTCACACATTAATCGCAATGTTCCTGGAATGGGAATTGAGCTGCCGTCGAATACGATTGGGAAAGACTGGATTGATGATGGTGATTTGGCTGGGTGGTCTGAGAGTAACACTGGTGTGCAAGTGTCTTTGTTGGGTGCGCTTGGTTTGACTGTGGGGCTTGCTGAAGGGGTTGAGGTTAATGTGCTTGGGCTTACGTTTGGGGTGGATTTTTATCGGCCTGCTTTGAAGCTTCCGTTGGTTGGGAGGGTTGGGATGAAGGATGAAGTGGTGTTTGATTGATAAATTTTGGTTTTAGGTCATATCAGATTAATTCAGCCCGCGAAATCTACATGGATTACAAATCTCATTTCCATTGTGTCGATGTATCTGAAAAGATTTTTCAACTTTTTGAATCATCCGAAATAGCTGTCGAAAATCTTTACTGAATACATTATTTAAAAAACTAATCTTAATTGGCAGTTTTTCCTGACTACTTCCCTGTCTCACTTTTCATGAATGGGAGTTCATCAAGCTCTGCGTACAATCACATTAGTCATTCTTATTGAAACTTTCTTCTCAACCGAAATATACCACAATCAACATTCCTGCTTGATTAATAAGTTCTAAGGCGGGTCAAAAAATTTCGATATGATCTCTGAATACCATACAGTTCCAGTAAGTTTTTCCAGATAGGAAAATAACGCCAAATTGTAATTATTTCGTCCTAATACTTTAAAATATTCTTATTTTATTATTAAGGAAGAATCATGTATTCAAAGCAAATTATAGAAGCGGCCATAAGTAAATTTAAACATTACTGCTATGAAGAAAAAACCAACATATTCTTAAGGGAAAAGCTGGCTAAATTTCTAGAATCTAACAATGAAAACTTAATTGAAAAACTCGCAAACATTTCAGACCAGGAACTCGCAGAGCTTTTGAATCAAGTTAGTTTCCGTTATTTGCATAAAGCAGTCAGTGAAAAAGTCGATCCAACGGAAAAGCATCAAAAATCTGATCCCTACAAATCGTTTAATTTTTCAAACGTTGTCGATAATAATTCTGAGTTATCTTCATTTAATTTTTTTATCGACATTCCTATAGAATTGCACATTCTAACTTGCTGCTGGCTAGTTAAATATGGATCATATATTGAGTCTCAAATATTGCCAAACGCGTATGGCAATAGATTAAACATTAACAGAGATACGGGAAAATTAAAATTTCACTCACAAAGTTTGTATAAAAAATACTATGATCAGTTCCAAAAATGGAGAGATCGCTGCGTAACATCTGCGAAAACTTTCCTGGAACAAAAGAACAACGTTTCGATTATAAATTTAGATTTAAAAAGATTCTATTACAATATTAACATTGATTTTGGAGAAATTTCTCAATTTCTTCAGCGAACAACTCACGAATACGATGATCGAGAAACTGAGCTTTTGAGCAAGATTCATAGAAAATATTCAGAATCAATAGGGATAAAAAATAAAACCATATTACCAATTGGTTTGATATCTTCCGGACTTCTTTCTAATTGGTACATGAGAAACTTTGATAGTTACATCCAAAAGAAACTACGTCCATTGTACTATGGGCGATATGTCGATGACATACTTATCGTTTTATCTAACCCTGTCATCGAAGATACGCGGAATCCAAAGCATGATATTTTTTCAATTCTAAAGACTGCTAAAATTATTCATAAAAAAGCAAAAGATGATCATTTTATCAAGATTTTTAGAGGCTCAGTTAAGAAAGAAAATGTTTACGATGAGTTGCCTCTTCAAGCTGAAAAAGTTTTAGTTCATTATTTTGATTCAAATGCTCCTCTTGTTTTGATTGATAAATTTTATGAAGAACTTAAAAAACAATCATCTGAATATAGATTCCTGCCGGATGAAAAAGATTTAAACAAAAGCTTTCATGATGAAGCTTACAATATTATTTATGGTGCAAGTAATTTTGTATATAGAGAAATCAAAGACATTAAACCTAACAAAAATGGTATTTCCAATTTCTTCAGAAAAGCCTCCATTTTAGCACTTTTCTCAAAACCGAATGATCCATCTGTTCAAAAAACTTCTCAAGAAATTTTTTCATTCTTCAATGGAAAGATTATTTTAGAATATTCATCTTTTTGGGAACGAGCATTTACATATTTTGTGATCAGTAAGCAGACTATTTACATAGATCTACTATATCAAAAAATTCTAAGAAATATCGAATCGGTCGAAATAAATTCAAAGAAATCACATGGCGATTTAAAGGCTAATTACCATAATGATCAAATTAAAAGAGATCTCATTGATTATTTGAACATATCTTTATCAACTGCTCTTGCATTAAATTCATCACTTCTAGAACATATTGTGCTTTCCAAAAGAATAGTTTCTAGTGAAAAGCAGAACATTTATGATGGAACAAAAACGTTAAGAAAGACAAATTTATTTCGAAGTAACTACTGCTACTGGCCTCTGATAAATCTTTTTGATGATCTTTTAATTTCGGATTTTGATTTTACGTCTTATGAAGCAAAGTGGCTTGAGCTCGTCAATAATGAAAGCTTTACAAATATTAAATTTTCAAATTCTTTCAAGCACATTTATTTTCATGAAATTCAATTTTTATTTTTATGCAAAGCAATTTTTGTCGATGAAAATGCTACTAATATTCAAGCGGATATTTTTTTTAAACAATGTAAAGAAGTGTACAAGCAAATTTACCCGTTTCTTTCAGATGTAGTGAACTTTAATATTCAATCAGTTAATAGTGGCAATATTGATGTTTTAAATTTAGTAAGCAAAGAAGTTGATAATTGCAAAATTTCGATCGTAAGTAAGAAGATTGAGCCAAAAAGTATTTTAAAAGATTTTCTCTTGAATGATGGAGATTTTGTAAGTGACTTCAAAGAGTTTTGTAAAATTCTGAATGAAACTGAAGTCGAAAAAGCAGACATATGTATTTTTCCCGAATGTTCGGTATCTTTTCAGTTCTTACCTCTTTTCTTGAGAGAAAGTACATTTAAAAACAGAGCATTTTCTTTCGGGCTTAAGCATTTAGCCCACAAAGACACGGTGTATAATTTAACTGTGCTAATAGCACCTTACGAATCTCTAGGATTCTCCAGTTCTTGCCTTATAATACGCCCAAAAAATTTTCCCGCACCGAGTGAACTTGAACTTTTTGAAAATGAAATTTCAAGAGCACCGCGATCTAAAACCTCGTATAATTTTCATTTACCGCCAATTCCTTACTATAACATAGTCCAATGGAAAGGTATTAGTCTTTCCGTATTTAACTGTTTTGAGCTGGCGGATATTCAAAGTCGATCTTTAATGAAGTCCTTGCTTGATCTTTTAATTGTAGTCGAATTCAATAAAGATATTCCATATTTTTCATCTTTAGTAGAATCATCTTCGAGAGATCTTCACTCATATGTCGTTCAAGTAAATAATTCACTTTATGGGGATTCTAGGATCACTCAACCAAGTAGAACGGACTCTAAAAATATAGTTCAAATAAAAGGTGGAGAAAATTCATACATTGCAGTTGGTACTATAAAAATTGCGGATTTAAGAAGTTTTCAATTAACAACATATTCGAAACAATTACAAAGTGATCAATTTAAACCTATTCCTCCTGATTATGATGTAGAGGGGGTTAAGTCCCGCGGAAAATTCGACTTAATAGTCTCTAGACTTAATAAAAAGAGAACATAAATAATTTTTTTAAATTAAGAGCTCTGATGAAATAAGAGTTCTAAACTCACCTTCCGGCCTGTAACTATTCCCAACAAGTATGCTGGAATATATTTCAATGCATGTGTTTTGATGAATAGATTCTGCCACTAATACCCCCAGACTGAAGCAACAGCAAGCGATAGTGTATCCCTTCAAGTTTTGACAATTCTCAGATGGAGAATAATTTCCTGGTAATGTTTAATATTTAAATTCTAATAATTTAAAATTTTCGTATAGAAAGGTTCTAGCCAAAGTTAGAAAAAATATGCACATTTCAGAAAGCGATTTAATAATTATTTCAGATATATTAGTAAATTTCCATGACTGGAATTTTCAATCAATTGAAATCAAAGAAAGAACTTCTCCTCTTTTTGATCATTTAGAATTTGTGAAAAATAGATTTGCAGTAATCAAAACTCATTATATTTTTTAGAAGATCCTTTAGACTTATCAATAGGATACTTCTCTGCATTTTTATTCATTTTGTTTTCTACCGCTCAAAGAAGTTTTAGATCCACAATTTCCATACCCGTTTGGGCTATGTTAGATATATGTCTTTTAGGGCTTCAGAAAATGTTTTTCTTCCTTCTGACAGTTCTTGAAGCGAACCCTTTAGATAATGACTAGTCGGGATTCCTTCAAGATTTAACGTAGCATCTATTTCAAAATGTTTTAGCATCTGATTTATCTGAGAAAGGATAGCCTCTCTATCTTCAGCATCTCTAATCGCTGAGAGATATGAAGAATAGAACCGAAAAAATTCATTTTTGTAATCATCTGCTAAATAACGTAATTTCCAAGCATAGCCTTTGGTAATGAGTGCCATAAAAACAGCTTCAATTCTTTTGTAATATTTGAGATCAAAATTTCCATTTTGAAATTTATCTGCAACAAAGAATGAGGGGAACCCCGTACGATCTCGATTCAGCATTCGCTTAATCAGGAAAAATTTTAACTTTTGAAATTGGCTTTTAAATAATGAAAACCTGAAAACATTCATCGCCTTTTCATATCTTAAAAAAGTTGATGATTTAAACTTTTTAGATCTGGGGATAATTTGTATATAAAAATTAAATATCCTAAATAGCCCCAAGGGCCAAATTTCTAGACATGCAGGACCATGAATTACATTGTTTTTGCAGTAATAAATTTCACCCCAATAGTACATTTTTTTTGAAAGGTTATTGATGATGTCAGACACAAGATCAGTATCACTATGATTGTGGCTATGCTGCGAAAGATTGTTGAGCATTAACTTTGCTTTTTCTATTTCCGTTCCTTCGATTGTTACATTAAAATTTGGGTAATTACCTAATCTGCGGCTATAAGGCATTTTGTGTTGAGAAATGTCTTCAATGAAAAAATGGGCATTACCTCTTGTTTTTTTCAAAGTATATCTATCGAAATCACTCTCCCTAGATAAGCCCTTTCGTATTAAAGTTTTTTTTAAATCCTTTAGCTTGCCAAAAAGATTGAATCTTAAATTCATTTTTTCTCCTTGGCTTCTTCTCTCGCTACTCGTTCTAGAAGCTTTCCCTGATCTTTACCAAATTTCAATTTTTCAATACCAATGGCTTTAGTTTTTGGTAAAAGGTAATAATCAACAAAAACTTGGAGACCGTCATTTTCACTGTGCATATATTCAAGTTTTTTTGCAACTAAATATCTGATGAGTGCTGAAGGGTGTGTCACGACATGATAATCATGGCCTAAGAATCCTCCTGAACGGCTCCATTCTTTTTTCGATTCAACATTATTCATAAGATAATCATAGAGGTCTCTTTCCCAGTTAAATCTCTGTGAATGTCGGTGCGGTAAACTCATTAGGGCATTGCTTTCAGGGAAAGACAAAATCGCTGATATTTTTTTAAGTTTATTCTCAGCATCGTCCTTGAAATAATTATTCCAGTATTTAACGACAATCTCTTCGAGCGCACTTTTGTCATTAAATTTAGACATTAAAAGGATAAGACCACTCATAGTAACAAGATCAATCATCGGAGCAATCATAAGGTGTAATTGGTTTTCTACAGGAAAATTGTCTATTTTCTTTAGGTCGTCTCCTAACTTGTCAAACATGACAAGAGAACCAATAAAAAAATGTTTAAATGTATTTTCATCTAGATTTTGATTGTTTATAAGCTGCCCCAAAATATCATTCCCAACGAAGTGAAGAAATTTCCCCCCGTAATCAGGATATTCTGATGAAAATTTATACAGATTAAAAAATGTTCCTGCCTTTGACAGAAGCTCGCTTAGGGAGTCTCTAAAATCCTTTAGGTTTTTATTAATCTGTTCGTGGTTGTATTCTGGCCAGCTTAAATCAGCCATCTTTGAATACGCTACCAGTGCATCATATGTCTTTTCAAAACGGTTATAAACTAGCTCTAATTTGTCATAATGCTCAAGCATTCTATCTAGATAACAGCAGACAAAAAGATTTGCCCATTTATCTTTCTCTGAAAAGGTATAAGTAGAACTTTTCTTTAATGAATCAACTTGATGAAAGATAAAATCACTTATCTCTTTATTCTCAACATGAACTTGCTCTGCATACTTGAGAAAAAAGACATTATATAAATACCAATCTGGTGTGATTCTTTTCCCATATATCGAAATCTCATAGGTGATTGTCTTGTTTAGTCGCAATAGAAGCTCATGTGTAAAGGATGGCAAGCCAACTTGAAAGATTTTATTGTCAAATCCCCAAGGAATTATATCAATCAACTTTTTAATTTTCTTGTCACTAAGATCTTCTAGACGCTGTAGAAACGCAATTAGTAATTCAGATTTAGAATAACCAAGACAGTCTATTAACTGTAAATAGTAGTCCTGTGAGCTGTTTTCAATCTCTGCTTCTTTTGGAGCATTTTCAAGAATAAGTGCTTCTGTCTTTGCAAAAAAATCAATGATGATTTTTAAGTCATGACTTTTTACAAGCTGCTTTCCCAGTTTTGTCATCATTGAAAGCGCTCTATATGCAACGTCGTAATTCTTTTGTTTCAAATTAAGCTTGATACAGTTAATAACAATTTCAACAATTCGATTTTCAACAAAATCATGATCTCTAATTTCTTCGAATGGTAAATGTCCTATTTGTTGGTGCATTTCAACATCGATATCAGATGACTCATACCATTTCTTGTGCTTAAGCTTTAATTGAAAAAATTTACTATCGAATGGTATCAAGTCCTTTAGCTTTAAATATTCGGCAAGAACCACAATGCCATTTTGGCAAAGACCTAAATATGATTCTGTTTGAAGATGTTGGTGACTGTCATCTTTAACAATCTTTGACAGCAGCTCAAAAGATTGGAGGCTCAAGTTAGCTTGCTTATTGTAGTGCTCTTGAAAATCCGGATTTGATGAATTAAAACTACTGGCCTTTGCAAGTTTAAATGATTCCTTTAATAAATCCAACGCTGAGCTTGCTAGAATTGTCGGATCTGTAAAAAAGAACAAATTATATCCTAATTTAATAAACCCAAAAATGGCCAAGCCAGACCCAACTAGTATAATCCATACGCCTACGGCAGACTCTCTAAATCCATAATAATAAGATGCTATTAACGCAATTGAGGCAAATGTTAAAAAGCTCAAAAACCACACGAAAGCATTTCCAATAGGTTCTTTTCGAAGTAATTGTTTTGCTTCTACTGGCATTCTTGAATAAACATCAGAACCCAATGAAACGACTGCGGCATAATACAATCCTATGATCACACCACATACAGACGCAACGACTGAAAGAATTTCTATATAAGCAGTTTCAACATTATGACTACTTTTAAAATCAACACCACATGCAAAATATGGAACAAAGTAAATTAAACCAAAGATAAGAAAGACAAGCAGAACGTCTTTCCAGCCAAGCTTTGCTAATGCCAAGAAGTGAAATAATTGTCTAGTATAAAAAATGCGTTTTCGATCAATCTGATATAAAAATCTACGGACATAAAATGCAGTCTTTCTACAGAAGGCTCTTATGATCCAGAAAAATCTTAGCTGAGCCAGAAAGTATAAAATGACTGCGAACAGTATCCTCAAATTGGCTCCTTCCTTTTATCTAAGTGATCTTCCAAATCCAAAACACTTTTTTCATTTGAATGCTGAACATTCCAAACATCGGGGAAAACTGGAGCTGTCAAATTATTCTTTTTGTCTTCATTCATTACTGGTTAGCTCTTAGCTCTCCTAGAAGCTCATCAATATTTTTCAACGACTGCTGAAGTAAAATCTTAATTTCTTCAGCGTACTGTTCAGGCTCAAGCAATTCTTCTGCCTCAACTCCATGCGGGTTATAGTGAGCTGCTGATAAGTTAGTCTCGGCCTCAAGAACTTTCGAAACTGGCACTAACCAACTTCTCTCTGTATCTGTACGCTTCTTAAAATTTTTCAATAGATCTTTAAAATGTTCTTCAGAAACTCCATTTTTCTTAGTTAGCTTTTTCCCATCTATCAAAGGTAATTCATAAAACCAGATGTCTTGAGTTTTCTTAGTTTTATCAAAGAAAATAACTGAAGTTTTAACCGCAGAATAAGGAAGAAAAATTCCAGCAGGTAAGCTTACGACAGTGTGAACATTGCACTCCTTTATGAGTTTTTCCTTCAACTGCTTATAGGCAGAGTTTGTTTGAAAAAGTACACCTTCAGGAACAACTACAGCTGCACGGCCATTAATCTTAAGCGTCTTCTCAATATACTGAAGAAAGAGAACTTCAGTAGCACCAGCTTCTATTGGAAAGTTCTTCTGAACCATTGCTTGCTCTTTTCCACCAAATGGAGGATTTGCAAGAATGACAGTATGTTTTTCATGTTCTTCTATTGTTCGAATGTCACGCCCGAGAGTATTTCCTTTAACTACCTGGGGATAGTCCATCCCATGAAGAGTTAAATTCATTAAACACATTACAAAAGGTAACGGCGTTTTTTCTTGTCCAAAAAAAGTTTTGTTATTTAAAATTCGACGATCTTCAGGTGTCTTCACCTTACCAAGCATATGCAAATGAGCTTCTGCCAAGAATCCACCTGTTCCACAAGCTGGATCACAAACTGTTTCACCAATCTTAGGATCAATGAGCTGAACTAGGGCACGAATCAGCGATCTCGGAGTATAAAACTCACCTGAGTTTCCTCCTCCTTCTCCCATATCTTTAAGAAGGCCCTCATAAATATGAGAAAGGCTAAAAGCTTCTTCTCCTATTTCAAAATGAATTTTTTTAATCTCTTCAATAACATCTCTGAGTAAATAGCCACTATTTACGCGATTTGTAGAGTTTTTAAAAATAGCAGCAATTATATTTCTGGGATCTCCTTCTTTTGTTCCTTCATTTACAGAAGAAAGATATGGAAAGAGCTGATCATTGATGAAAGAATTCAACTCTTTCCCTGTGAGTCCTTTTTTTGAATCAGTCCATTTGTCCCACTGATATTCGCTCTTAAGAAGTTGGGTATATTTTTTACCTTCAAGTTCTGCCAGATCTGCTCTTTCTTTTTCTTTGTCAGCAAAAAACTTTAGATAGAGAATCCAAGAAAGTACTTCAGTGTAATGGACAGCGCCGCTGATTCCATCATCTGTTCTGAGGATGTCACAACATTTTTTTATAATATTATCTAATTCTGCTTTACTCATTTTTTAGCCTTCTTCGCAGCTGCCTTTTTAGTTATTTTTTTTGATTCGTTTTTTAAGTACTGATCTGGAAGTTCATCTCTGGTCTCCAAGATATTTGCAAGTAACTCTTGTCCTGTTCCTTCTCTCTCAATTCTTTGAACGAGGGTGCCTTGAAAAGCCTTAGAAAGAATTGATTCTTTTATCTTTGATAGCAAAGATATTTTAAAGTTAAGGGAATTTTCAATGCTTGTTATTTCATGAAAGGCGGACTTAATGAATTTCCATATTCGAACCTGTTCAGACATTGGTGGAACGATAAGCAATAGGTCATTTATACTTTCAACGGATAATTTGGGTTGTGCTGCCATTTTTGTTTTATCTGATATTTGCTTCTGAACAAAGGGAGAGCTCAGTAACCATAGAAGATAATTTTTAAAATAAACAGAACCAAACGCTGTGAGTTTGTCTGCATTTTCTGTCAAGTTAGAATTATTAAGCTCCTCTGGAATTTCTCCAACTCGACCTATCGTTCCGGCAACTGTAATGTATAAATCATCTTTAGAAATGGTATAATTTTTAATCTTATCATATGTGTCTTGGGTAAGATATTTCAGGTTTTTGGTAACTACAGACATCTCTTTTAAATCAGTCACGCGTAGATATGGATAATCTGTTCTATAATCGACAAGTGATTTATCTTTAGGGACACGCTTTCCTCCCTTTACCGTTACAACATCTCCCAATCTTATCCACTCCCAACCATTCGGTAGATCAAATGGTTTCTCTTCATCCGAAATCGGTGCAAATTCCTGCATCTTTTTAGCAATCGAATTTTTTGCCCGCTCAGCTCGAATTTTTTCAAGCAGCTTTGAGGCCGGCTCATCTCTTGGGTCTTGAGGAATAAGCTCCCCTCTAAAGGCTTTTGTAAGCAATGACTCACAATACTTAGCAAGTAGAACCTCCACTTCATTTAATGATTTTTCAGCTTCATCGATCTTTTGAAAGCAGGTTTCAATTTTTTGAACAATACGTTCTTGCTCTAATTCAGGTGGAAGTACTATCGGCATGCTTCGTAGGGTGTTAAGGTAAATACCTTTTTGAGTAGTTCCCTTCGCATTACTTAAAAAATAATCCATTGCACCTGGTGACTTAAGAAAATACAAAAGAAAAAATGAATCTAATCCTTTTCGTGGGCCAATTACGGCCACGCTTCTTTGACACGTAAATTTAGGTGTATCTTTCTTTATTACTGCAGATTCACCAATTGTGCCTACAATAGAAAGAACAACATCTCCGGTTGTAATCTGTGTTCTACTATCTTCTCTTTCATAATCCTCTTTCGAAATTAATCGATATTCCGAAAATACAATTTTACTCTTTTTAATGTTGCGGCAACTTAGCATTGGAAAACCCGTTAATGCTTCTTTCGGAGGATTGTGTGATCCATCTGTAACCTTGGAACAAATCTTCTCCAAAGTGGTCTCGCCCCAATGCTCTGGAATATTTAACTCACTCATATATTTTTTCCGTAAAATGACATAAGAAATTCATCAAAAATTCCAAGCAATTCTTTCTTCTTAAATAATTCATTAAGTACTGGACTTAAGTAAATTGCGTCTTTTGATAGTTTTAAAAACTCAAAATGTTTTCCCAGATAATCATCAACTACAACTGTAAAACGTTTATCACTATTAATCACTCTTTCAGACTTAGTTTTTAGTTTAGTTCCAAATAAAAAGAGCGAGAAAAAGTCCACTTCGTCAACGTTGGTCTCTCTCGAAAGAACCCATGAGTGTTTGCTTAAAACTATTTTATCAACTTCCTCAAACTCTAGCTCTTGCTGAATTTGGCTTATCGACTTCACAGACGTATAAGCTTCAAATATCTGATCATTTGATCCAAACACTTTTTGTAATTTTTTCTTTTCACGCAAAAGAGTAAGTTCATCAATGACCCTGTCGCTTACATCATATAAGTCATTTGAATTCTCACCTTTCAGCTTTGCCTTCATTTGTGCAAGAATCCGTGGATCAACATCGATGATCTCTTTAGGATAAGGTCTAAGCTCAATGGTCCCTTGAGGCTTACCGTAGGTAAGAATGTTTAAATATTCATCATCGTTCATTAAGCACAGATCCTTTCATCATAAATTGCATTTTGGAATGCATTCACAAACGCTTTCGCTTGCTCCATTCCGCCCAGAATTTCTCGAACGCCTTTAAAGCCACCGTGCTTTATCATTTGGGGAATTTGAAAAAACTCTGGAGTGAAGGCCAAAGAGTTAAACTCTTCTGACTTATAGACATCCAAGATATCAAGAATGAGTTGATTCTTGCTTACATTTTTTTCATTAAAGAAATTGGCATGCAGCAACTTCGCTTTATCAATTCGCTGATTTTTTCTAATATATTTTTGCTTAAATATAAGATTTGAAAATACATCAAAGAGATCTACATCCCTAACCCCATACTTTTGAAAGAAAATACTCTTAAGGGCCTCAAGGCTGAATTCAAGTTCTTTAAGAGTTTCATCATTGAACTGATTCCTTTTTGAAATATCTTTCCAGATGGTCGCCAAGGTTTTCATATCAGGTATGTATTTCAAGAATGATTCTGAAGCATAGAGGACATAATCATCAGCATCAACGGGTTTTCCTGAAATCGTAAGCGTTTCAGTTTCAGCGACAATGCCAACTCTTCCTGAAAGAAAATCTTCGCTCATGCGATATTGAATTTCTCTTTTTTTGTCTTCGTCTACTTCATCATAAATGCCTTTAGAGTCGATATTCTTTTTTTCTTGTTCCTCTTGAGTGACTGGAACAGCTGATTGAGTTACTGCCTCTTCGGTTGAAGGAGTAGTCTCATCTACAACAATAACACCTTCATCAATGAAATTATCCGCTTCATCATCCCACTCGGGATCATTAAAGAGCTGTGTTGAATAGTTGGCATATTCTAAAATATAAAAACCTAACTTCTCTCTGGATTTATCCATCGGTTCATATGTTCGCGTACCTCGGCCGATAATTTGTTTAAACTCAACCATGGACCCAATGTTTTTAAAGATGACAACGTTCTTAATATTTTTTACATCAATCCCCGTAGTGAGCAATTTTGATGTTGTAACAATCACAGGTTGAAATGAATCAAGGTTTTGAAATTTTTCCAAGTCCTGATATTTACCATTATTATCTTTATCGGCGCCGGTGATCCTGACAGCGTACTCACCTTCATAATCACTGAGTCCATATTTAATTTTGTATTCAAGAAAGGCTTCTCGACAATACTTGGCCATATCTAAGGCATGACGTTGATCCAAACAAAAAACAAGAGTCTTTCCAAGCGGATCTGTGGAAAACAGATGTCTTAAAAGATGATAAGCAAATGCTCGTGTACGTTGAGGGATTGAAAGTTTTCTCTCAAAGTCAGGGGTCAGATAATCTCTTACTTCTAATTTCTTTCCACGAACGTCTTCAATGCTTCCACTTTCTGGACGATACCCGAGCGCATCGATGTTTGAGGTAACTCTTTTAATTACATATGGGGCCAGGTAGCCGTCTTCGATTCCATCTTTGAGTGAGTACGTAACAACTGGAGCACCAAAGTGTGCATAAGTATCATTTGATTCATCACGCTTTGGAGTTGCAGTAAGACCTACCTGAATTGCTCCCTTAAAATAATCAAGCAATCTGAACCAACTACTTGCATCTTTACCGTCTTGAGACCGTCTAGCACCTCGGTGGGCCTCATCAATTACAATTAGATCAAAGTAATCAGCAGGGAATTCTTTGAAACGGTCAGGGCGACCAGTTTTTTTTGTATCATCTTCTTCATCAATACCAACCAAGGTTTGATAAATTCCAAAATATAAATCACGACCTAGTGGGAATACGTCATCTTTAGGCCCTAAACGGTAACAAGCATCTTTATCCATTGCTCCATCGAAATCTGCAAATGCTTGATCTGCTAAAAGATTTCTATCAACGATAAAAAGAATTTTTTTAACGTATTTAGCTTTCCAAAGTTTATAAACAAGCTGAATAGAAGTGAATGTCTTTCCCGTTCCTGTAGCCATTGTAACAAGAACTCTTTTGTTGCCATGGAGAATTGATTCAATCGCTTTATTGACCGCGGTCTCTTGGTAATAACGTGGTTTTCTTCTTTGACCTATTGCTGACTCATCGTAATACTCATGAGTAAGTGAATTAATGACCTGATCTTTTTTCTCAAGACCGGAGTGCTCGATCCAAAGATCAAAAAGCTCATCTGGTGTATGAAATCGATCTACTGTTTTTTGAGTATTTGTTTTCAAATCATAAAATTCGATTTGATGGCCATTTGTAGAATAAGCAAACGATAACCCAAGCTTCCTTGCGTACTCCTTGGCCTGCCGCTCACCTTCCATATGTGAGAGTTCTTCTTTCTTCGCTTCGATAACTGCAATAATTTTTGAAGAACTATATCGTAGAAGATAGTCAGCAGTTAGACTCTTTCCACGTTTTGCATCTTTACCATCAAAATGGATACGCCCTTTTGTAATGACGTACTCCCATTCAACTTGCCATGGGTGCTCATACCAACCTGTTTTTTGCAAAATTGGCTCTATCAACTCTTTGCGTGTTTGAGCTTCACTTCTCACTTGCGTCTCCAATAAACTGTAATTTCAATAAATTATCTTTAAAACCTCTCAATATGACAATAGAAATACGGGGAAAGAGACTCTAAAGCTAATGGCTGCTCCAATCAAACTTATAGATTTCATAGGATTCAAATTAACAGATACAAGCTAAAGTAAGCTTTCTTTTTAATTTATCTCAACATACCTAAAATCTTCAAAGTAATATGTGACTGATAGGCATTTTACAAGATCGCAAAAGAATTGTGACTTTTAAAAGTAATTCGCTTCCACGACTTTCGCTACAGTTTTTGCCAGTCACTACATTATGAACGGTGGAAATATTTATGCGGTTTTGAAGTTACTCGGCTACAAAAATATTCAAACAATCATCATCTAGTCATCTCGACAAGAGTTCTTGCAGAAAAGATTTAGTTGTTTAGTTTACAATTGAATCAGGAGATTTTTTTTTCGAAATTTCCTGATTCGTTGAAACATCTTTTATGGAATTCGCTCTTAAAAAGTTATAGCTTAAACTAAAAGTCACCAATGAGATCAAAACCCCAACTATAATAGATTTATAAAGATCAAATGTCTTTGTTCCTGTAGTGGTTGAAAAATTAATTAATTCATTGGGACTCGTTAAATCAAACTCGACATCTTCAAATTCATATTCAACTTTGGAAGTTAAATATTTTTCCCAGTTCATATGGGTAGCATCTAATAAAAGCAATTTAACCCTTTGATTAACTGAACGCCTTTCAAACGAGACTTTTGCTGTATAACTTAAAATTTTCATTTTTAAGATTTTACTTAATTTATTAATTTGAAAATAACTGATTGGATTAAAGTCTCTGCTCTTAAGTTCCTTTATCAATATTTTTTCAAGATTTATTATATCTTCTTGATCGCGCAAACAACTACTGCGAAATTGTGCTACACTGTAAAAATATCCGAGGCTAAAAGCAAATTCATCTGCAATTTTTATAAAGTTTTTTTCATTCGTATCCACATGTATTCTAGAATTACTTTCAATTATTATTTCAAAAGACTGTTCTGAATTGTTTTTAATGAAAAAATCACATCGAAATGGACTAGGTCCAAGTGTTAAAAACTTCATTTTTTTATTATTTGAATGATTTTTTAAATACTCTCTAATTATAATAACTGCGTTTGATGGATCGATTGCCGTATTTGAAATTGGCGAAATAAACCACACTGGCAATTCATATCCGTAATATATATATACAAAGAAATTTTCAGATTCGATATCGTCATGGGCCATTATGCCATATTCAAATAGATCGTTAAGGCACTTTTTTTGTACTTTAGAGGGAATACATATTTTGAAGGAAATTTTACCAACGCTTGGACAAGGAACAAGCTTATTTTCATCAGCAAACGAAGGTATTAAACTATATTGAAGAGGAGATATATTTAACTCTGTTAAATTCTCTATTGAATTGAAGTATTCAATTAATTCTTCTCCATATTCTTTAAATTTTTTAGCAGTTTCTTTATCCCCGCATGCTTCTTTGTCGAAATCGTAAAGCTCTTCGAATTCTAAATTAAAGCATCCAACAGCAAAACTATTCATTTTTTAGCCCCTCGTGTTTAAAAAGTTTGTAATTTTTTACTATCGTCTTAAACCTCTTAAACATGAACTAAGTTTTGTTGAAAAAAACTTTGCCACATTTCCAACACACACTCATTTTGAGCGTGTAAATCTTGAACAATTTAAAGGAACTAAGTGGCATGAGAAGCCCATGGTGGAGGTGGTGGGAATCGAACCCACGTCCGAAGAACCTTCTGTGATGCGGACTACGTGTGTAGCTTTGAATTTTCGTCTCAAAGCGAAGACTATTTGATTACATCAACCAACAAGCCCGGTGATTTTTAAGTGTCACTCCCGGCTACTCACTTGTCCCCTTTAAGTAGAGACAAACTTTTTGCCACACTTGTTTTTATTGGAGGTGGCCTCCTCAACATCTAGGCTTAAATTAATTAAGCAGCTAGAGCGTAGCCGTAATCGTTAGATTCAGCATTTAATTTTTGGTCGACTTTTTACCAGGACCGTGCCGACCAACCTGGACACGCCCACAAAACGTCTGTATTCCCCGTCGAAACCGGGGCACCCCCATTTTGAGTAGTCCTTATTGTATCAGTTCAAATACTCGACGTTAAGTGCTTATTTTTTCGGCCTTGAGTCGCATAAAACTAAACATTTACCGAACTATAACCGACAAGACCAGTATGACTTTCCCAAGGACCTACATGAATCGCTGCATTCTGTTTCTTTCATTATTTCTTCTCACTAACAACACACACGCACTCGAAAAAATTTACGATGTAAGTATCAAAGACGCTAAACCCGTGATCATTGAAAAGATGAAAGCGGCCAACATCAAAGCAGATGTCGCTGATAATCTCTCCATCGACTTTGATACAGTTCAGTCGTTCACTCCAACGGATACAGATCTTTTTGAAAAAATAGAATCTAATAGTTCACGTGATATTGTTAATCACAAACTTGTTCTTGGTGATCCGAAAACTGGTCGCATCTTTCATCTTAATTCCGATCTCAAACTCGTTCAAATCGATCTCGTTGAACCTTGGACGACAAAAGCAAAACTTAAATCGCTGAAACAAATTCTCCTCGACATGAACTCCAATAAAATCGAGAAGAGAAAATGAAAAAAATTTTCTCACTTGTTGTTTTAATTTTTTCCTCATACACACTCGCGGAAGACTGCGTAGACTGCACTCCTCCACTCAAAGTCGCCACAGACCTCTCGGCTCAAGTTGAATCCCTTCAAAAGACTGCGGCCGTGGATTGTGAAGCGGTTCTCAAGAGTGATGTGGATCAAGAATATGATGAAAATTTTTCGGGTGGAAAAAAGATCACCGCTCCAGTTGCTGGACTCACTCTCTCCGGCACCGCTGATGAGATAAAGTTTCTTAAACTCATGCTGGGAGAAAAGCCAAACTCATGGAGTAAAGCGAACTCATGCAAGACTGTTCTCTGCGCCCTCACGAAACTTTATGATTCGGAGGAAACGGCCAAGCGTACTTTAAATATCGCCAAAAGAAATAATTACATTGTTTCCTTGAGTAAAGATTTTACGGATGAAGACAAAAAAAGCATTGGTCAGTTGTTTTCGTCTGAAGAAATTAGAATCATCGATATTGCTTATAAAAAATTGCCGACCAATTTTAGAAAACTCAAATCACTAAGCAAATTAAAACGTATGCCTAATGGTTATTCTAAACCCGGTTCACCAAATACTGTTGCTTATGCAAGACCAGGATACAGTGGATATTGGGAAGGCGAAATTACATTTATCTCTAAAGCTTTTGGAAAAGATAAAAAAGAATCTGCTATGACCGCCGTCCATGAACTTGCCCACCATTTAGATTTCTCTAACTCAAACAAGGTGACATTTGGAATTTCAGAAAGTCCGGAGTTTTTGAAACTCAGTGGATGGAAGCTGAATAAAAAATACGAAATGCAAAATGGTAAAAAAGTTTTGGTTGAAGAATGGAAACGACCAGAGACAAAAGGTTTTGTTCGCGACTATGCTGGTACCGAACCTGCCGAAGATTTTGCCGAAGCTGTTTCCTACTACATGTATGAACCGGAGATGTTCCGCGAGCTCGATCCGGCCAAATATGATTTTATCAAAAAGAAAGTTTTTAACGGGCAGGAGTTTGATAAAGATATTGATTTGAAAGTTACAAAAGATCAACTCCTCGCTCGGTGCCTCGCTGACACTAAGAAAATTTCACTCTATGGGTTATCATTCGGTAAATATGATTATTTCTCGACATGCTTAGATGGATTCATTAAAGAGTTTTCTATCACCGATCCAGTAATGTGTTTTTCCAGCACTGATATGATTGAGCAGACAGCTCACACAAAAATTCAAAAAGAACTGGATGCGTACAATGAAGCCATCAATGCATGCAACACTGGATTGGATAAAATTCAGCAAAATTGTCATAGCGAAAACAATTTTCAAAAAAATTGTATTGCAGAAAAATGTAACATTCCTTCAGCGCTTTCGGAGAAGGTTTCGTTCAATCAAACTTATGGTCTCGAAAAACAAGCTCTCACTGCCCTAAAAAAGAAGGCAGGAAAAAGTGACTACTTAACAACCTTGCTCATCGCTGGCTTCTCAGAGGGAAAAGTTGTTTCCAAAAGTTATTCGCTTGCCCATCAGAAATCTTTTGCAGACAATGCGGTTAAAGGTATTATGTCGTTGATGGAAAAAGAAAACATCAAAATCGATCAGAGTAAAAGTCTGGAAAGTGAAATTTACTACGACCTTGTGATTTCAAAAGATACCGCACCGATGATTGAAAGTTTTGAAGAGCATGTTGCTGAAGTCGCCACAAAATCCAAGGACAAAAATCTGGATTTAATAAAGAAATGGGCAGCCTCTCACTCTCTGCCTGAGTCAGCGAACTTCGAAGCATTGGCGGAATCACTCACAAAGTTAGGAAGATAATGCTAAAAAGCGCACGAACAACATTAAGACCTTTCACTCTCGACGATTACGAAAACCTGCGGCTTCTCGACACTGAAGCCGACATCATGAAGTACACCCCCGCAAAAGTACCTCAATCAGAAGAGCAAACGCGCGCACGCATCGAACGTTACTCAAAAATGAATGGCGTCTATGCTTGCGAGTTAACAGACACGAAAGAATTCGTCGGCTGGTTCATGCTCATCCCTACTGATCTTGAATATCCGGAAGTCGGTTTTATGATCGTCAAAAAGTTTTGGGGAAAAGGATTCGCTACTGAAGTGGCCGCTGCACTCATCAAAGATCAAGCCGGTGTTTCGGCAAGAACGTTAATAGATAATCAAGCCTCAATCAGTGTTCTTAAAAAATTGGGTTTCAAAGAAAAACGGACAATCATCAATGCTGACAATCAACAGCTCTATGTGTTCGAGAAAACGAAATGAAAAACATCAAGATTGTTTATCCCGAAGAAAGATTGTTCGAAAGTTTTCGTGAAGCACTTCACTCTGTTGCCGCTGAAAAAATATACATTGAAATGATTGAAGCTCCTCCTCTTGATAAAGTCCGCAAGTTTCAAACTGAGCTTATTCAGAAAAATGGAGCCGTTTATTACGCTCTCGATGGTGATCGCGTTGTCGGCTGGTGTGATGTATTTCCGTTTGTAAATCCTCGTCAAGCTCACCGTGGTGGTCTGGGAATGGGAATTATCGAAGGGTATAGAGGGCAAGGAATCGGCTCAAAACTTATTGAAGCTGTTATTGCCCATGCGAAGAATACTGGATTGGAAAAAATTGAACTCTCAGTTTATTCCGAAAACATTGCGGCGATAGCTCTCTATAAAAAATTCGGTTTTGTTGAGCATGGTTTTACAAAAAACTATCGCAAACTAGATGATAAATATTTCCACTGCGTGCACATGGAACTTTTTCTTTAACTAATCACAGATCAAATAACTTTCAACTTTATTATCAAATGAAATGCGGCCAACGATCTTGTTGCCGTTCTTACGCAGTTCCGTCGTCATAATCAATTGAGCAAAAACCATATTATCTGTGATCACAAGTGAATGATCAAATTGAACGATTTCTTGATTCTCAGCTAGGATATAAGGAATTTCTGTCAGGTCTTTTGTGCTGCCTAAAATTTCTTTTGAGCGATCGCCATCATACATAGTCATGCGAACGTAAGGATCTTTTTCATAAAGCTCCTCTACTCCCTCAACAGAGAAAAAACATTTTGAAGTTGGTACTGAAGGGAAAGTTGGGAAGTGACTGAGCATGGCCGGTAATGTTGCTGTGTTGAAGAGCTCTGCTAGTTTTTCATGAGTGGAGCTTGCACTTGCTGTGCTTGCTAAGCTGAATAGTGTTGTGAAGACGATCGCTTTTAAACTCATGAGGCGTTCCTATGTTATTTAACGTTCACAGAAATTTTTTTAACTTTTGTTTCTTTCGTGACGTAGACCAGTTTTTCTTTACAGTTTACTGGCTTCGTTCCGTCTTGTCTCGTGCGACAGATGGTTGATTGGGACATATCGACCACTTTAACAGAGCGGTTTTCCGTAATGACAGATAATTCAAGATTTCTTTCTGCGAATTTTGTAAACGCGGAAGCAAATGGATGTTTAAAACGGGGATGTGCTTTTTTAAGCATCTCAACTTCGCCGGCATCGAATTCACTGACTGCGAAATCAAAAGAGATCCAAAGTGATTCCTGTCCTTCTGATGTGGGATTAGCTGAAGCTTGATAAGAAACATTCGCGCGGATGGCCTCACGCTCTTCGATGACAATGGTTTCCATGCAATCATTGCCAGCTTCACTATTAGGCGTGCATCCCGGAATGGGTTTTGTTTCTGTGCGAGTTGGAATCACAGTATACTCGGCGTCGATTAATTTGTGCGAGTGCGAGTCGATACTTAAATCTGTAGACAAGGCTTCAGTAGAAAGGAATCCAGCAATAATGAGAAGTGTAGCTTTCATGATCTTATCCTTTTTTAGAGTCAGCGTTAATAAGTGAGAGCTGTGTATCATTTGACTCTCACAAATTAAAGCGGTGCAAGTTTAAGATTACATCTGTTTTTCGAGACGCGTTTTTCACACTCTGTGAACATTGACAAAGAAATTAGGCCAGGCGGATGATCATCACCATGAAATTAAAACACTTCGTTGTGCTTATAACATTTGTCCCGATCTTCTCTTCAATTTCCCTATGGGCCCAGGGAAAAAAGGAAGCTATTCCCGGATGTGTTTTTAATTTTAAGGACTATCAATCACCGCTTGATAAACAAGTTAAAAATTTTAAGAGTCTCACACCGGCCGTGAAAGATATGTCTCGCAACCTGCTTACTCAAACAGCAGTATTAAAATCAGGAGAGGAATTACAATTTTCTTCTGGCGGATGCGCTCATCACTCTTTCACTTACACGTATACAGGAGTGAAAATTGGAGGAAGTGATTTTCAACGAGCGATCGCTCTTTTAGAAAAAACTCCAGACAATGAAGGAAATGCCAAACTCTTGATCGGTGCTCTTCAAGATGCTCAAAGAAAAGAGACGCCTAAAAAAGCAACTAACACCTACGATCTTCCGTGCGGAGACGCCACTTGCATTCTCGATGTCTCTCAGAAAAATCGCGTACAAATCACTTACGATTTCGCTCTTTAATTTTTGATTTGATAAAGTTCGTTCGTATTGCGAGCGAGATCATCTTCACTCATCCATGCTTTCCCAGGTTCTGTTTCTGGAAAGCGCAGTTTAGCATCATTCCATTCACCCCAGGAATTTTGAATAAGATATTTCATTTTACCTGCTTCACACTTGTAGCCAACCATCGTCACAGCATGAAAACCGTGCATTGAATCTGAACATTGTTTCGTTTTGTTATAAAAAGCATTTGGTGTGGACTTATCATAGAATTGAGTACACATTGACATGCCGACAGCACCACCTCGTGCAAGTTCCTCTTTTGCAAGATTACGCATTTTTGTTTTTGATTCTCTCAAGAAGCTCTCATCCGTATCACCTGACTGGTAATAAAGCGAAGTCGTTTCACATTTAAGACTTGCGGGCAGCCTTAACTTCTTTTGATCCGGACAATCTGGTCCCAACATCTTCATCATTGCCTGCTCATAGTTCATCTCAGGCAGATCCATCAAAAATGAATAGAGAGAGTCCATATTTTTTAAATTACTGCGATCAAGTGTAGTCACCAGCTGCTTAATATTGTCAGCATGGTTTACGTACTTTGAAAGACAAGTATCATTTTGAAAATCGCGTTTTAGTCCATTATCGTTTGTGAAATATTCAAACTGTGCTTTTTTCGTGCACTCTTCTACATTCTTTTTAATGTAGCGATCTTCATCCACGATAAAATTAAATTTCGCCTCTCCACCAAAACCACCAAGAGCAGCTAAAGCAGCATCGTTAAAGGCTGGATTCATAGCTTTAATAGCATTAAGCATGGCCTTTTCTTGAGGAATATTTGTATTGGTAATGGCCTTCACATAGTTGTTCGCAAGAGATTTTTTTGTTTCTTCACCAACAGTAATGACGAAGAAGTATGCACCTTTTGAATTTCTTCCGCGAGCAGTATCTCCTAATTTTTTTCCCGTTTCTTTGATCGTTTTAAAGTGCGGATTTTTTGCATTCTTAGGATTGTTTACAAATTCGTAAATTCGTCCCATAAGGTTTGAAACAACAGCTTCACCTTGAGTCGTATCAGGCTTTAAACAGAAGTCTTGTGTAAATTTATTTTTCTTTTTTGAAAGAACGTGTTTGAGCGCATTTTTATATTCTTCGAACTTGGGAGTTGCCTGTTTTGGCGCAATCAATGCCATCAACTCGTCTTGCCCTTTAGGAAGTTTATCGGCGGTATTTCTTCCAAAAGCGGTAAAAACATCATCGTAGTATTTTGAAAGTTTCGCCACAATGTCTTTTTGGATGTGCGTTTTATCAGCGGCAATTGGAGAATTCGCTGAATGAAAAAATTGTTCTAGGGCCACATCACTTCGTTTACAAACACTTCCTTTTTCAACAAGTGCATTAATCGCGCGACATGGATTTCCAGCATCGATTAGAGGAACATCTCCACCACCTGAGCGATATGCACGATCAGTATTATTCTTTCGCACTTCAGGCACTACTGCTTTCTCCGCGTGAACAGCAGCAATATTTAAATAAGAAATTTCAGGATTCCCTGGAAGTTTTGATTGCAGTAAAACTGAACCCGTATTGGCATAACAAATTCCCAAACCATCTTGATCTTGCGTGCGAAAATTTTGCAGCGATTTTCCAGGAGCATCTAAACGTACTACTGTTCCATCAGCGATATCACCGCAGCTTTGAGCAAAAGCATGTCCACTCGCCAGCAATGAAATTAATAAAAGATTACTTCTGATCATTTTTATCTGCATAAATCACCAATGTAGAATTTGAAACAAGCGATGAATCTTTGAATTGGCAAAATGTATTTTGATTGCCATCAAGATCGTTAAGATAAACAACGTTGGCGTCTTTCAACGTTTGACAAAGAAGCGCTCCCGGATTTTTTCCACCTGTTGAAGCTCCTGCCTTTACATTTTTTTTAGAAACAGTTTTGAGTGCTGTTTTAGCATCACATTCTTTTTCTTCACAATGAGTGGAGATCAACCAATCTTTTTCTTCATTACGAGAAAGAGAGAGAAATGTTGAACCAAGTTTCCACATCACTTCAACGGCAAAAACTTGGGGGATAAACATCAGGGTGAGGAACATGAATAGACTTTTTGTTTTCATGTCCCGTTATCGACAAAACAATTGCTTAGCTTGAGAGTGAAATACCCGCTAAAACAAGTCGGCATTGATTGAAAAATTCACTGCCTGCACGCTTCTTCCCGCTGGATGACGGGTAGAAGAGAAAATTAAATCGATGTCTGTTGGTACGTAATAGAACAAATTTGTTTTCAAACGTAATCCACCAAAGAAAGCATTGATCGCCTTTTCACGGATGAGCGACTTATCAAGGAAAATTCTGTCAGCATAAAGTGTTTCTCGACCTAACAACAAATGGGCTTCTTTGAAAAAGATAGGAATGAAGTTTTTCCCGCGATAAATATTCCAGAAATTGTACTCACCAAAAAAACGGAAAGTGAAAATTTCGTTGCCGTAAGCATTGCTGTAAGGCAATCCATAAAATTCAAAGAGTCTCGTCGTGGCCACTGAGTCAATTCCTCCGCCGTAGAGCACGCCACGACTGAAATCTTTTTTTACGAGCTTTCCATAAGCAGATTGCACTCCCATTTCCAATCGATCAGAAAAACGTCCTACGGCCAGGGCGCGTGCTTGAAAATTTAAAAACTGCTCACCTCTATCTGGATAATCCTGTTGAACTTTTAGCTGGCCCACGAATGTTTGAAAAAGATCTTCGAAAGATTTTGCATCGTAAAGAAGAACATGGCGCATGCCTGGACTTGTTGTCGATCGATCAGAAAGAAAATCTTTACTTGAAGTATTTGAAACAAAAATTCCCGGTACATAAGTCCAGCGCTGATTTAGAAATTTATAAGCTGTTCCAAGTCCCCACTCTCGTGAATCCATGAGTGAGTTATTAATTTCTGAGCGTGAATATTCTTGATCAAAAAACGCATTAACAGTCCAAAGATCGTCAATGCTCGAAAGTTTGTGAGTATAAGTTAAACTTCCACCCAACTTTGAAATGCTCGGATAGATAACGGCTGAAGCATCGAGAACGTGAAGATTCATTGGATCGTTGAGAGTTGTCATCGCTCCAATACTTGAAATGTTTTCACCACTCCCTGTTGCGAGAAACCAGTAGTTTGGACTTAAGTGATAAAGCTGCGGATAGTTTTCTGTTTTAAGTGTTGAAAGATCAGGAGTTGATTGTTTAACGTCAAAAGCAGTCAGGGTCTTTGTTTCATTAATTTCAGCTTTATCTTTGAGGAACTTTAATCCCTCTGCTTTTGTCATCGCTTTAGTTTTTAATCTGTTTTCCAGGTAGAGAACTCGATCATTTTGAACTTGAGCAAATGTCACATTTTTTAAATGATCGCGTGCCAATGTAGAGACCGTGACATTCTGATTGTTAAATTCAAAAAGAAGATGTTTTCCTTTTTCATAAAGAACAAGATAGTCCGAATCAACAACGACAAATTCAAACAGTTCTTTAGAGTGATAAACTTCATAGAATTTTTCGAGCGTCACTTCACTCATCAGAAGAGTTGAAGTCTCCCCTTCGTTTATTTTTACAAAAATTTTCTCATTGGCCTTCATGATTGAAACAAGATTTACATTGGGACCAAATGTGTGAAGAACATCAACTTCGATGACTTCTGAGAATTCATTCAATTTTTGTTTTTCAATTTTCCAAACATTATCAATGTAACTGGCAGTGATATAGCGATTGTTTCCCAATGCGATGACGTAACTTGGATCATTTTTGAATTTAAGATTTCTTTCGATTAACAGCGTCTCCGCGTTTACGAGTTTCCATTGTTTGCTAGATTTTCTAAAACTCGTATCTTCGAAAAAAGAAACAACCAGATATTTAACCGCTTCACCTTCCTGGGAAGTCATTTGCACGATTCCTGAAACTTCAGCGATTGGAAATTTATAAAATTGTTTAATGAGACTCAGTCCACCTGGCTCAGTGAGATCGTAACTCATGAGGGCTTCGGTATAACGGTTGTTTTCAACCTTGTAGAGAAATTCTCCGTCTAACACAATTCCCTTCTGGAAATTATCACTTCCAAAAGCGTTGTTAACTTTATCGCCCCAGGTTTCTTTTGCTTCGGGAGTGTTTGGATTGGCATCACTTATTAATTTTTTACGAAAAACTTCGAAGTGTTCTTGAGCCGTTTGCCCCGTACAATGTTCAAAAGCTTGATTCAGAAAAAAGGGAACCACGCCCGAATTCATCTCCACTAAACATTTTACTGTTCCCGGTTTTTCGGTCTCAAGATATTCGATGAAATGAGAACCGGCCCAATAAGCTAGTTGACCATGAGGATAAA
>CAMLKK010000025.1 GCA_946480715.1 uncultured Bacteriovorax sp.
AAAAGTTTCCTTCTTCACAGCGGATAGTGGCCGTTCTTTGACAGACGTCTTTTGATCCCCAACTGTTGCGAATGAGATACTCGCACTCACCAGTTTTTTTATTGTATTTTCTTCCAATGACCGTTGAGGCATGATCTGCTTTTTTTCCGACAAAATTCAATCCACTATCTAAAAGTTCCGCAGGATACCCAATGGAAACTGGAAGTCCTTTTCTAAGTAGAGCATCTACGTTGCCAATTAATTTTTCTGATGGAACAGTCTCGTTTGTCAGCGAGTAAGTAGAATATTGATTTTGAAATTGATGGCGCTTACAAGTTAAATCCATAAGAGCTGCAACTTTTTTATCTCCGGAAAGTTTATTTAAAATTCCTATTATTTCTGGCGGTAATGAAACAAGAGGTTGCTGTGATCTCAAAGTTTGCTCACAAAGAATTGTTATGAAATCTTTTTTGGGATCGGCCAGATCTTTGATAAGCGTACTCAGCTCATGTTCTTCGTAAGAAGCAAATACTTCTTCTTCCATACAAACGCCTTTATTTGACAAGAGTGCATTTACGATTGCATGAGCAGGCCATCCTCCCGCCTGCGTGAGGTCTTTAATTTTTGCATCAATCGCCATTTGTCGAATCTCATCATTGTTGTGATTCTGAAGAGCGATATCATAAGGAGAAAGAGAAGTTTGTTCATGATAAGAAAGAAGATCAGCAGCAGAGAAAGCAAAACACCAGTTAAGTGAACCTTGATTTCTTTTTTTAGGCATGTTTTCAGTATTAAGTTTGATTTCTTTACACTGAGTTTCACTAATGTCAGCACTTCTGTCGTAGGCATGGATATGTTTTCTCCATCCTGCGATCTCATTGTCCGAAACTTTTAGATTTTTATCATTTTTGTATTGAGGACAAAACTTCAGCTCTTCAGAGAATTTTTGAAAGACCTCAAATTCATCATTGATATCGCGACCCCATTTTACATTCGTTCGCATTTCGCGAATGGCCCGCTTGGTATCAAGATAAGCGCGAAGACAATTAACATCTTCTGCTTGCACCGCTGTCATCATGAAAAATAAAAGTAATACAGACTTCATAAGCCTTTTATCGGCATTAAATCTAAATTCGTGAAAGGTAGAGTTTGTTGGTCAACTAAAGCAAGTCTTCGAAAAAAGCGCCGCAGTTGATGGTATCGTCAATGAGATGGATTTCGAGAATCCATAGGTTAGGGGATGGAGTGTGATCTAGATTTCCAAGTTTAGCTCTCGAATGGAGGGCATGAGGAAAATCTCCCATTCGGTGGCCATACATATTGGTATTCAGTCTAAGACCTAAGTTTTTAGCCTCTTCTTCAGCGTATTGATAAAGTTCTTGGCCTGTAAATTTGCTACTCGTCCAGGCTTCTTTAGTCTTATTGAATACCACTCGGGTTGAATCACGCAGATGAATAAGTTTCGGATCGTTGCCGATCACAAATGTTTCGCCATAATCTGCTTCATGTTGAGAGTAGACTGGCCCAATATCCAGGAAAAAAATGTCAGAATCACTCAACGTCGTTGGAACTGATTCCTCCCTGAAGCTGCAGGTGGTATTAGGCCCAAAACGTAGTTTAGTAGGATGCCAGCGCTTTTCTAATCCTGAAGCATCCATTGTTTTTTCAAGTAAAACTTTTGCATCCGATTCTGTAATGCCGGGGACTATAAATTGACTGAATTTTTTTACTAGTTGGCGGGTTTTTTCCTGAGATTTGAGATAGACATCGAGATCAAATTTTTCGCCAAGACCTTCTTCAGGAAAAGAGCTCATTTTTTTTCCGGTGGACAAATAGCACAGCCGTAATCGGAATCTTCGTGATCGGCGATTTCGTCGTCCAGAGTTTGCTTATAATCTGAAATTTCTTGATCGCTCGCCCCTAATGATTTTATGAGCGTTTCAGCTAGTCCTGGGGCTACAACCTGAATATCAAGACCAGCGTCTTCCATTTGCGTGGCATAGCTATACGCATCTTCGATTCTCTCAATTGACGTTTCAAAAAGCGTCGTTCCCGAGAGTACATCAATAACTTTTACTTGGTTTGACATTTACCAAGACTAACAAGAGAATGCTCACATGGTAAAGTGTGTTTTATACGTAGAAAAAGAAAAGTTTTTAAGATCCCTTTTTGAGGTCGCTTTGCGAGCTAAAAAGCAGGAAATTCATACCATCGATTCACTTCAAAACAACATTTACTTGCTCAATGATTTAAACCCCGCACTTATTATTCTTGATTGGGCCACTGTGCAGAATAGTCCAGAACTTCAGAGCGTCCTGGATTTCAAAAAAACCAACCCATCAGTGAAAATCATAGTGACAGGCCCCACTCACGACATTCCTTTCAAAGCTGACGGATTTTTCACAAAACCAATTGAAGTTAACCAGCTAGCACAGAAGATTATGAGCTTAATTGACTAGAATGCTCTTAAGCACTTTTAGCTTTTAAATTATCTATTTACCCTTAAAATAAATGAATGATGAATTTAGGCACTGGTGTCCTCAGCGAAAAAAATGCTTCGTTAGTTTTTGCTTCACAGTTGATATCCACTGTCTGTGACAAAATGATGTCCCTTGGACTTGTGTGGTTTCTCACCACAAAATTTTCAATTAATGTTGTCCCTTGGTTTTTGGCCGTAAGTTTTCTTCCTCACGTTTTCATGTCTTTTTATTCGCCAAAAATAATTGCACGGTTGGGAATTTTACAAACTGTCATCATGACAGAATATTTTCGCGCGTTCATTTTGTTAGGCTTTTATTTATTACTTTTTCTTATCCCCGAAAATTCTCAGCCTTTCCTTGTAACATTATTTGCATCTATGTTTCTTGTTGGAATTGGATCGAGTTTATTTAATCCTGCTATTCTTTCGCTTCCGCCGAAATTAGTTCCAGCTGAGCAAGTACCTGGCCTCAATGCACTTCTTGATACGAGTTTTTCACTTTCAAGTATTTTAGGAGCGGCGTTTTCTATATTCCTTTTAAATATTTTCGACATCAAAGCACTGGTACTCATCAATGCTTTAAGTTTTGCTCTAGCAGGATTTTTACAAGGGAGAGTTGATAAAATTGATTCACCTGAAGAAAATTTAGAAACACCTAATACTGAAACAACAATGAGCATTCTTCGTAAGCACAAGCTTATTAGACGTATGCTCATTAGTTTTTTGTTCATCAATTTAATATTATCTCCAATCTTCGTCATGATTCCCTGGTTCGTTGAAAATGTTTATAAAGGGAATGGAAGTGATCTGGCGACTATTGAAGGAGCGATGGGGCTTGGAGCTTTTCTAACCGGACTTGCACTGACTCTGACAGCTACTAACATCAAAGAGGATAAGCGAGTAGGGATGGTGACGGTTGTCAGTTTCTTGTTTGGATTATTCTTTCAGATTTTTTCCCTCACTACAGCTACGGCCGAAGGTGCCGCCATCATGTTTATGATTGGTGTCCTTTCAACTTTTTTGAATGTACAAGTGCTCACATTTTTTCAGACATCACTCGCAGAAAACGAAGTGCCTGCTATTATGGTTGCGGTTAATCTCATCAGTTCTGCGGCCCTCCCTTTATCGTTTACGATTACAGGTCTTATTTTTCCAATTGTCGATATTCCAAAGCTTGCTCTTTTTTCAGGGCTCATTACGAGTATCGCTGCTTTTTTTATGCCGACTTATTTAAAAGTTAAAAAACAATAGGGTGCTCATGACATTCGGACAAGACGATAAATTACAGCTCGCTACGCTTAATGATGTTCCTGAAATCCTCACTCTGTACCGATTGGTTTACGGAAAAAGATATCCCATTAAATACGGTACTGATGCTGATCTTTTAAAATCTGCTATACAAAACAAAGACACGCACATGGTTTTGGTAGCCAAAGATGTTCCGCAAAATCGAATCATGGGTGCACTCATTATCGAGATCGATGACTTTAACAAAATTGGAAAACTTGTCGGTTTGGTTGTTCATCCTGAATTCCAAAAAAATAAAATTGGAAATGAACTTGTTGCATGTGCGAGTGATTATTTTCTGGAAAAAGATTCACGACTCAATTCTCTTTATGCAACGACGAGAACAGTAACAGTCGGACCTCAACGTGTGTTTATAAAAAATAATTATCTGCCATTGGGGATTTTTCCAAACGCTCATCGATTGCATAAATATGAAACAGTTACCTTGTTGGCAAAATTTAGAAAGGGTTTGCTCGAGCAGCGTCCTCCTACAAAAGAAATGTCACCGGGATTAGTTCCTCTCTACAACATCATTAAAGATCTAGTTCCCAATATTGATATTCCCGATGTTAAGGAATTAAAAAAACTTCCGAGCTATGAAGATGAAGAAAATTGGGAATTCGAAATTATTCGAGCACCGAATTACGTTTATCGTAAATTTATGGAAGCATTTCCTAATCCTAAAGATCGATTCTTTCCCTTTCATTCACCCAATATGTTGATCGCGGATAAAAAAGGGCGCATCGAAATATTTGCATATTTCAGCAAACGTGATGGTTATTGTACTTTCATCAGCTCAACCAAACCGCTATCAGAACTCAATGGACGTTTAACAAGCCTTTACATGCAACTCGATGATATCGGGGTTTCATATATTGAAGTGCTAGTTAATGTACGCATGACTCCTCACATAGAAACTCTACTCGCCGGCCAGTTTGTTCCATCGGCTTTGTATCCAGCAATGAGAGAGATCGACGGCAAATACGAAGACTATGTTGTCCTGAGCAGAACGATGGAACCTCTAAACTTTAGAGGAATGGCGGTCATTTCACAGTTCAAGCCTTTTATCGATCAATATGTAGAAACATGGAAACAGATAAATCTCGACACAATTGAGGTCATCTATGGAACAAAATAAGTTAACTGTTCCAGACTTAAAAGAGTTGAAAAAAGTTCAAGAACTTTGTGACATCGTCGATCCCTATGCAGATTTTTTTGCTTCTGATAAATTATTCATTGAGGCCATGAAAGAATGTACCAAATGGCATATGGAAAAAAGTGATTTTTATAAATCGTTATCTTCTTCCAAAAAGTTCGATCTCTCTCAAGTTACAACGCTGGAAGATTGTTTAAAAATTCCTCATCTTTGGGCGCATTTTTTCAAAGGGCACGAAATCCTTTCAGTTCCTCGCGAAAATATTTTTTTGCATTTAACTTCGTCCGGAACAACAGGACAAAAGTCTCAAATCTTTTTTGATGACTGGACCATTCGTTCCGCTCAAAGAATGGTCGATTGGATATTTCAGAAATATGGCTGGGAAACTCCAGAGCAAAAATGTAACTACATTCTTTTTAGCTATCAGACAGAAGCAAGTTCAAAACTTGGAACGGCTTATACGGATAATTTCTTATGCAAGTATGCACCGGTAAATGAAGTTTTCACTGCTCTTAAATTAACAGGTAGTGGAGGGCATGAGTTCGATTGTTTTGGAACCATTGAGGCCTTCAAACGATTTGCGGAACAAGGACTACCGGTAAGACTTTTTGGGTTCCCTGCGTTCTTTTATTTTGCACTTGAGCGAATGAAAAAATTAGGTCTTCCCCCATTAAAATTCCACAAAGACTCAATGGTCTTTCTGGGAGGCGGCTGGAAAGGTCATGCTGATAAACAAATCGAAAAAAATGATTTGTACGATCTGGCCCATGAAATGCTGGGTATTCCGAAAGAGCGTTTACGGGATGGTTTTGGATCAGTTGAACATTGCATTCCTTATGTTGAATGTTCTGAGCATGAATTTCATGTTCCTGTTTGGTCGCGTGTTTTTATTCGCGATGTAGAAACGTTAAAACCATTAGGCAAAGATAAAAAAGGTTTTCTCCATTTTGTCTCGCCTTATATTACAAGCATGCCAGCTCATTCTGTCATTATGGGTGATCTCGCTTCACTTCACGATCAATGTAAGTGCGGATTGAAAACACCTTATTTTAGAATTCATGGACGAGCTGGTGTTTCAAAAAATAAAAGCTGTGCGCTTGCCGCTTCGGAATTATTAAAAGGAAAGGCATCTTAAATGAGTGCGAATAATCTAGCTAATCTCTGGCTTGGTAATGTTGTGGACACTGAATTGTTCATGCAGAAGTTTAATGAGCAATTAGATAATCAACAATTTTGGAGTCAGCCGCCACTTAATCATCAAGTTCTTTTTGAAGCGATTGAAAAAACGCGGGAAGAGCTTTTACTTAAAGATAAATTCTACTTAACTCTTAAAAATGATCTCATTGGAAGAGGCGATACGACGGATGATGAGATTGAATACTCAATGGATGCTCTCATTGATTTTCTCAACAGAGATCAATTAAGAGTAAAATTGAAGCGTGAACTCGGCAGCGAACATCCTTTCGAACTTAAGAGAACGGAAGCGCGAGAAGATCATTTTGAAGCTTGGTATCCTTTAGGAACGTTGGTGCATATTACCCCAAATAATTCTGCACTTCTTTCGGTACTCGGAGTCCTGGAGGGATTACTGAGTGGAAATGTTAATATTCTAAAATTAGCACGCAGAGAAGGCGCATTCGCCGCTCTTTTTTTCCAGCAGCTCATCAAACATGATTCAACAAACACACTTAAAAATTATATTTTCATTACGAAAGTAAGCTCGAAAGATAAAAACGATCTCGTAAACTTACTGTCACTTTCAGATGTAATATCAGTTTGGGGAGGAGAAGAAAGTGTCCAGTCGGTAAAAGAAATTGCCCCAAAGAGTGCCCGTATTGTTGAATGGGGACACAAAATTTCATTTTCTTTTATTTCTAAAAGTAAAAAAGAAGATAAGCAGACATTTGAAAATATGGCGCGTGAGATTTGTTTGAATGAACAGATGGCCTGCTCGAGCCCCCAATGTCTATTTATCGAAGATGCACATTTCGAAGATTTAAAATCGATAGCCAAACTTTTAGGTGAAGCTCTTAACAAAATTTCACCTACAGTTAAGCGCATTCAACCAAGTGTTCAAGAGCTGGCCGAACTTACAGTGACTAAAGAACAAGTGCGATTAAAATCAATATTCAAAACGGCCGAATTAGTCGAATCATCTTCTCGTGATTGGCGAATTTATATTGATGAAGCTTCGGCCCTCCAGTCATCGCCTTTATATAGAACTATTTGGCTAAAACCAATGCCAAGAGAGAAGATGATTAATCACCTTCGCCCATTGAAACACTACTTGCAAACGGCAGGTGTTGCGGCGGAAAAACATGAAATCGAATCTCTTACCAGAGATCTCTTCCTCTCAGGAGTTCAACGAATTCGAGCCATCGGGGAGATGACGGATAGTTATATTGGTGAACCGCATGATGGAGTTTATGCACTTGAAAGATTCTGTCAGCGTATAAATTTCAAAGATGCTGCTCAAAACCCATTGATGGAAAGAAAAGCTTCATTTGAGGATCTTCAAATTGCAAAAATAAAGAGATCAGAACCCATTATGGAGAAAGCAGATTTCCAAAATCAAAAAGTAGATGCCAAATATGCAGATCTTTTTTTCTACAGCGGTGGAAGCTCTGGTGAACCTAAACTCTCAATGTTCACTTACGAAGATTATCACCGACAAATGGAAGTGGCCGCAGAGGGATTATATGCTGCTGGACTTGATCCCAAAAAAGATCGATGCATGAATCTTTTCTATGCAGGATCTCTTTATGGTGGATTCACGAGCTTCTTTACTATTCTGGAAAAATTAAAAGCTATTCATTTCCCTATGGGAGCTTCTACAGATTTTGCGATGGTTGGAAATACCATTGTAAGAAATAATGTAGATACACTTTTGGGAATGCCTTCTTATCTAGGCCAACTCTTTAGTGAAAATGAAGAGCTGTTTAAAAAATATAAAGGGATAAAAAAAGTTTTTTATGGCGGAGAACATTTTAGTGAAGGACAGAAGAAGTATTTAAAAAATACTTTTGGTGTTGAGCTTATCCGTTCAGCAACTTATGGATCAGTAGATGCCGGTCCATTGGGATTTCAATGTCCTTTTGCAGAAGGTGGAATTCATCATTTACATGAAAAACTGCATGATTTAGAAATTGTTAAATTAGATTCAGATTCACCCGTGACCAATAATGAAGTCGGAAGATTACTCTTCACTTCCAAAGTCCGTCACGGACAAAAGATAGTCCGTTATGCCATTGGTGATGTTGGAAGATATGTAACAGGTCCGTGTGTTTGTGGGAGAGTTGGAACGCGGTTTGAATTAATGGGGCGGTTTGGTGATGTTTTCAGAATCGGCACCGTCTTTTTAAGTTATCAGAAAGTACAAAAAATACTTCTGGATCAACTCGACTACAGCGGATCATTTCAACTACATCTTCATCCGAGTAGCGGAAGCGATAAAGAAAGACTCCTGCTTAAAATAGAAAAAAGTCATAACGTAACAGATTCGAAGTCTATTTATGATTTGCTCGTCAAGCACTATACGGATCTTGCGATGGCGGTAAACGAAGATAAAGTTTTAAGTTTTGAAACACAAGTTGTTGAGCGGCAGGAACTCACGTTCAATTCGACAACAGGAAAATTAAAAAGTGTGATTGATCACAGGGTTAAATAATGCAGAAGTGGACACTCAAAGAAATAATTGAAAATGCTAAAAATAATTCTCCCTTTTATAGAGAGCTCTATAAAAATCTTCCAAGTTTAGAATTAAAAGATCTTCCAATCGTTGATCAGGCCGTTTTTTGGAAGAGTGAAGTGCTTAGTGATGAACCAACTGGAATTGTATTCAAAAGCGGCGGAAGCACAGGTTCACCTAAATTTTCTTATTTCACACATTCAGAGTGGAGTTCATTCACTGAGGCTTTTGGGCGAGGAATGAGTGAGGGGATTTTGAGTGATGGCGACCGTGTGGCCAATTTGTTTTATGCTGGTGACATGTACGCTTCATTCATATTTATTAAAGATTCATTACAGGCAATTACAAAAAAGAAAATTACCCAGTTCCCAGTGGCCGGACAAACTGATCACTTGCAGATTCTCAAAACCTTAGAAGAGTTTAGTATCAATGTTATCGTGGGAGTTCCTTCGGCCATACTATCAATGCTTGAAAAATACACTCAGGATAAAAATAAATTTCCAAACCTCCATCTCGAAAAAATTCTCTTTGGTGGAGAAGCTCTTTATGATGATCAACGGGCGTCGCTTTTAAAAGTTTTTCCAGAATTAAAAATATCTTCGATTGGCTGTGCAAGTGTGGATGGTGGACTCATTGGTTATTCATCAGAAGATTGCGCCAATGGCGAACATAGAGTTTTTGATTCTGAAAATATTATTGAGCTCGTAGACCCTGATACATTGGAAGTCATCACTGAACGTGGAAAGGCCGGAAAAGTTCTTTTAACAAATCTCACTCGAAAACTAATGCCTATCATTCGTTATCCAGCGGGAGACATGGCCATGTGGTGCGAAGATGAAGGAGCTCCCAATCGCAAGTTTAAACTCGTTGGCCGCTCTGATGAGGCTGCACGGTTAGGAACTTTGAGTGTTTATTTCGATGATACCAGAGCTATGATAAGCGATCTTTTTGCGGATGCCAGCGGCCTGCAGATACAGTTTGAATTAAAACACTTTTATAATAAAGATGAACTCACCATAAAAGTTGCATTGCTGGGAAATAGTGCTGACATAGAGGGCGAAAAGAAAATCTACGATCGATTCGTGAAAGAAAAACCAGTCTATTTAGATCTTTTGAAAAAGGAACTCATTCATCCTTTAAAGGTAGAAATCGCTTCTCTAGATAGTCTCGAAATGAACAAAAGAACCGGTAAAATCAAACGTATTATCGATAGAAGAAACGAGTAGGTAACAATGGATCGCGACACCAAAGTCATTATTTTCGGAATTGCTCTTACAATTATTGTGTTTGCTCTGGCAGTATTCTTCAGATTGAAAACTTAGGGCTGGTCCTGAAATTCTTCGAAGCGTGGATCGTTCGGTCCCAGAATGTATTTATTCAAACCTAAATTCCCAAAAATAAAATCGGGCACTCGGATACGATAAAAAATTCCTTTTTCATGGTTGTGCGTATTCATGACGTTTGTTTTAGAACGAATGGCAGAATGAGCACTGCCATCTTCGTACGGCACAAAAAGATCATAGTGATCTTGTTTCGCTAAGAAGTAGTTGATGATGTATTGGCGAAGGGCCTTCATGTCTTCCGGATCGTAGCTCGATACAAGAAAGCTGTTCGGATACTTACGGAGAATGATTTTCTTTTTCAACTCATCTTCGAGCTGATCTTTTTTATTAAAAACGATGATAGTTTCTTTATTTTCAACATCGAGTTCTTTAAGAACTTCATACGTCACAGATAACTGTTTTTCATAGTGCGGATCAGAGATATCACATACGATGATCAACAGGTCAGCTTCAAGCGCTGATTCAAGAGTTGTTTTAAATCCATCAATGAGAGTGTTGGGTAGGTTGGAAATAAATCCTACCGTATCAATCATAATCATGGGTGGTTTGGTGTCGGGATTGAGCATGCGGTAAGTTGAATCGAGAGTAGCGAATAGTTTATTCTCTTCAAGGATATCAACTCGACAAAGTCGATTCATGATCGATGATTTTCCAGCGTTGGTGTAACCTACAAGGGCCGCAGTCACAGCTTGGTTTTCACGACGTTTTTTACGGACAATTCTTTGCTTCTCTAACTGAACAAGTTCTTCTTTATAGAATTCAATTTTTTCGCGGATGATACGACGGTCAAGCTCGATTTGCTTTTCACCTTCTCCACCGAGAACCCCGACACCACCACGTTGACGGTTTAAGTGGGTCCAAAAGCCAGCAAGACGAGGAAGCATATATTGGAGGCGAGCAATTTCAATTTGAATTTTAGCTTCACGAGTGCGTGCATGTTTAGCGAAGATTTCAAGAATAACGTGCACGCGGTCGACTACCGAAAGTCCGGTAATTTTTCTGATGTTGGCGATTTGTCTCGCTGTTAATTCAAAATCAAAAACGAGAAGTTTAGAACCTTCGTCTTTAGCAGCTTCTGCAATCTCTGCCAATTTTCCGGAACCAAGAATACTAGCTGGATCAATGTCTTTTTTATTTTGAATGTGAGCTTCACCAGTTCGTAAACCAAGAGTGCGAAGAAGCTCTCTTAGTTCGTTGATTGAACGGCGCGATTCAGATTCATTAGAATGATCCGGGAAGCTTGGACAAACGATGGAGACGAGTGTCGCTTTATAATCGGGATCAATATTAAATTCGTTATCCATCATAGGGAGCAATTATCCTTTTTTAGTCACAAGAATGTTGTCGAGAAGACGAGTTGGTCCGCATCTAAAAGCGCCGACAATAACAACTTCATTATCTTCTGCTGACGCTTTTTCAAGAGTCAGGGGATTGAGAATTTCGAGATAATCCCAACGTGAATCTTTGAGAGTTTCACTGACAATGGCAGTCGTGTCTTCTTTATTTTTAATTAATTTTTCAACTTCCTGCAAAGTGCGCGGAAGTGTGAGGGCCAATTGGCGTTCACTGTCACTGAGATATTGATTGCGGCTTGAAAGAGCAAGACCTTCAGCATTTCTGATAATCGGCATGACATGGATCGTGATAGGAATTTCCAGATCGTGCACCATTTTTTTGATGATTACACATTGCTGGAAATCTTTTTGACCAAAGTATGCATGGTGAGCCTTAGCGATCGTAAAGAGGCGATAAACGACTGTGGTGACACCATCAAAGTGAGTCGAGCGGACAGCGCCTTCAAGTTTTGTTTTTAATTCTCCAATAGAGATACTGGAGCTGAAACCAGATGGATAAATTTCATCATTTGTTTTCGGAGCGAACACAACGATTTCTTTTTGAGCATTCAAAAGGAGAGCAATAGTTGAAATTTTACCAAGATCATCATCAAGAGTGCGCGGGTATTTTTCGAAATCTTCGTTTGGTCCAAATTGTTTAGGATTAACAAAAATCGTGACGACAGTAACGTCATTATCTTCAGTTGATTGCTCAATCAACGACAAGTGACCTTTATGTAAATTTCCCATCGTTGGCACAAGACCAATTGTTTTTCCTTCAAGGGTTTTGCGAAAATGGTCGTAATCCTGGCGGCGGGTAAATACTTTGATCATTTGTTTGTGTCTGGGAAAAAAGTAGTAATGATTTTTTGGGCGAGTTCAAATTTTGTCAATGAACCTTCATACACAAAACCTTTTGGGCCTAGAAGTCTATAATCAGCATGATCAACATTGAAGCCGGTGAGTTTTTCATCCCCCGCGAGTCCGTTGTTCACTTTTGTACCAACTAAAAGATCAACTGGTTTTGATGTCATCTTTTTTTGAAGAACAGCATCGCTTAAATCAGTCTCAGCAGCAAAACCTACAACTTTTAACTTGGCAGATTTTTTCTCAAGAACTGTTTTAAGAATGTCGGTCGCTTTTTTAATTGCGAGCGAATCACTCATGCTGTCTTTTTTTATTTTGCTTGAACTAACATCAAACTCAATGTCGGAAACGGCAGCAGAGCTGATGTAAAGATCAGCAGATGATAATTCACGATGAACAGTATCGTGCATATCCTGCACAGTTGATGTGCGAATCAGTTTATAGTGAGGATGTTTAGATAAGAGTTCTAATTTTCCTGTCGAATGTAAACCAGCGACAACAACAACTTTATGTCCAAGCGCGAGTGCCTGTTGAGCGAGATAATAACCTGTAATGCCCGAAGATGAGTTCGTTAAGTAACGAACGGGATCAAGCGGAACAATTGTAGCACCCGTTGTGATCAAAAGTGTTTTTTGATCAGCGCGATTTAATGGTTTTGTCATGAGTGGAATGAGTTCGATGATCTCATCCACATTGGGAAGTTTTCCAAGTCCAACTTCTTCACAGGCAAGAATGCCGGAATCAGTTGGAGAAACAAAAAGATTGTTCAGCGTTTTTAATTTTTTAATTTGTTCGATGTTATCTTTCGTGAATGGATGCAAAAGCATGTTCGTATTCATTGCTGGAAATAACAAAACATTTTTCGAAGGTTCGAGTGCCAAAAAAACCGATGTCAAAAGATCTGATGTTTCACCACGGGCAAGTTTTGAAAGAGTGTTCGCTGAAACCGGAGCAATTGCAAAAACGTCACACCATCTGGCCAGATCAACATGCAAAACATTTTTGTGAGTGAAGTCGTCCATGCTGTTATAAACATCACTCACACCCAAATAAGTGAATACTTCCGGCACTACAAATTTGAGTGCACCAGATGTGAGAATGACTTTAACTTCGTGGCCGTTTTTGACTAATCCTCGAGCGAGATCGAGTGATTTGTAAGCAGAAATAGACCCACTAACTCCCAATAGAATTTTCATCTGGAATTTATTTCATAAAAATGAAGAGTTTGCAATTTTAAGGCATCACCATAGCGACGAGAAACTTGGTTTTTGGCAGGTAACTAAAGACAAATAAGAATGAAAAAACGACGAGAAAAACCGCTTGGGTCGCAATGATTGTCCAGCCAATTGGCCCTAAGGTCGTCACAACTTTTCGACGTGTATAGTTTGTTTTAAGCGTTTGGTGACGATATTCGGCCGCAGCACTGTACTCAGTGATTTTCGACATCACTTCCTGATCTCTAAATTCTTGGCGCTTGCGTTGGAGTTCTTCTTCTGTCACCGGATTCATCCTGCAAAAGGTATAGTCCTCTTGTCGGTTATTATACGGCAAAGTTTAGAAAGGGAGTTCTTGAGTCTTAACCTGTTGAAATCGCTTTATATAGGTACATCTTTGGCAGAGATCTTCGACCAGTTTTTTTTGCGCAAACCCTTTTTTCATGGCCCTTGCTCTTTGGCCTTCGAGAATCTCACCTAAACTTTTTTCAGGGAGTTTTCCGAGATCCAAACGAGCTTCTTTATCGAGGCAGCAAGCGACGACTGTGCCATCAGCATGAATGCCAATGTGAGAGCTTACAGCATGACAAAAACCATTTTCAGATTGTTTCGGCATCAGTGGGGAAGGCCATTCGAAACGTGAATCAAAATGGAGATAAACACGGTTATAGATGCGTTTACTTTTTATCGAGCTCACATCAATGCTTTCACTAATCGTTGTCTCAAAAAAATCGCCAATCGTTTTTAGAATATCTCCGTTTGAATCATTCATCGTGCGTGTTTCGAAGATATTCCAGAGGCGGTAATTAATATAAAGCTCAGGTCTTCTCTCCTGGGACATCTTCGAAAATTTAAGAATGTCGAGCAGGTAAGGATTAATGTCTCTGTCTTTAAAATTGTCTTTGAAAGAATGAATCGAAAAATTAATTTGGTGAAATACCGGTGATGTCGAAAGAAGTTCACTATAGCGATTTAGCAGAATTCCATTTGTCGTTAAATTGATTTTAACGTTTGCGGCTTCACAAGCTTTGATGATGGCCGTGAACTCAGGATGGGCCAGCGGCTCTCCCATGAGATGGAGACAGACCTGCTCAGTGTGTGGGGCGACTTCGTTTACAATACGCTCGAACATCTGCACGCCCATGATTTTCTTGTCACGCTCTACGACCGGACAAAAAGAACATTGGAGATTGCAAATATTACTGATCTCAATATAAACGCGTTTAAATTTGTTCATTTTAGTGATATCTAGCACATTCTATGAAAGAAACTCCAGCGACCTTTTACTATTTTCTCTGTAATCCGGGCTCAGAAAAATTCCTGAAAGAAGAAATACGTCTTATTTATCCCGAACTCGTCTTCGCTTATTCAACTGAAGGTTTTGTCACTTTCAAAGAAACTAGGACGTTAGGTAAAACGCTGAGACCAGTTTTTTGTCGCCACTTCGGAAGATTCATCAAACGTGGATCATACGAAGAAGTTTCCAAGGGGTTGTCGAACTTTCATTACTATTCGTTTGCCGGTGAAATTTTCAAAAAGGCCCAATTCAAAGATGGTGATTGGGTTAAAGAAATAATTAAAGTGAGTGAGACTCAATATTATTTAGGTGAGTTCCGCGCTTCCATCCTCAATGCACCAACACCAGGTGGATTTTCAGAAGAAATTCTTCCGGAAGAATCACCATCGCGCGCTTATATGAAAGTTATCGATGGAATGAATTATATGGGCATCAGGTTTACTCCAGGTGAAGCGGCCCTCGAAATCGGATCGAGCCCTGGTGGAGCGACTTATGCTCTTCTTAAAAAAGGTTTAAAGGTTGATGGAGTCGATACGGGAGAAATGCATCCGATCTGTTTGGAAAATCCTTATTTCACTCATCACAAACAATCGATTCAAGATTTTCATGTTTCATCACTGAAGAATCACATACAGTGGCTTTTCGTAGATATGAATCTTGCGCCAGAAGGAAGTCTTCGCGAGATTGAAAAAGTAGTAGAGGCCATACGTCCTTCACTAAAAGGTGCCTTCATTACTTTGAAGATGACGAAGTTTGAACTAGTTTCTCGTGTACCAATGTATCTCTCCATCGCTCACAAGATGGGTTTAAACGTAAAGATGGCGACCCAACTACCATCTCACAAACAAGAATTCCTCCTTTATGCTGAATAAGCTTTCGTAATCTTTCAATTGTTGATTTATTTACTCAATTAAATAAAGTTTTTTTCCGATGAGACCTCTTAAGAGGTGATCTATGAGGAATAAACTCCATTGGCTGATGCTTTCATCGCTTGTGCTCTCTGCATGTCAGACGAGTCCCACCCACAATGCTCGCTATCCCAGTTCTGAAGCGGATAACAAAAAATGGGATGAGCTGAGGCTTTTGCAGCAGAAAAAATTCGAGCTGCATGCTGAATACATGAATCTTGAAAAGAAAAAGCGATTTGAACAAATCGAAAAAGTAAAAAACGACATTAAAGTTGTTGATGCGGAAATAGCAAAATTAGCTAACCAGATTCAACCACTGGAAGCAGAGGGCGGACTATTCTATCACTCAAAAAAGGATTGGCGTCTCGAAGATGAAGAGATCTCGCTTAATGATCTTTCACTCTATGGCCTTGATAAAAAAGTTAGACTTTCTTTTTCAACTTTTGAGGCGAAAGCAACGACTATTGAACTCAATCACAAATTGATTTCCAATAGTGGCTATACTCATTTTGAAAATGATAAAGAGCCTCCCAAGTTAAACTTCACCATTAAATGTGATGGACCTTTTTCAATCAAATATGGTCTCACTCGAAATATAAAGGCCAATGAAGAATACGAATTTAAACTAGGTGATAAAAAACTTAGCAATGATAAGACGACACTCACAATGAACTCGAAGGTGAATAGTTGTGATGTAAGATTTATTAGTGATCTTGATGAAAAAGCGCAATATGGTTTTACGCTCGAGAATGAAGCCAAAAGATTTAAAGGCCTCGAGACCATTCTTTCAACGACAGAAAAATGTTCTCTGTTGAAGAGTTCAGAAAATTTTATCGATTCGACATTCTTTCCGAACATGACCTGTCCAACGAAGTATGAATCGATCAAACTTCTTCCAGAGCCAGAAGATAGTTTACATGCGAGAGTTGTGGCCCTGCTTGGACAAGATCTTCCAAAAGATTTTGTGAAGAATGCAAATCCATATGCTCCTCTCGATTTTAGTAAAGCTCCTAAGTATGATGCGCTTTTAGTTTCATATCTTGTTTTCCGAGCAGACTTCTATGGAACATTGATGGCCAGACTTCTTTCCCATCATGCGGATAAAGGTGCAGTCGTCAGAGTGATTGTTTCAGATGTTATTACGCTTAAAAAAGATGAAGCGATGTATGAGCGTATGATGGCCAGACATCCGAACATGAAATTCATTAAATACAGATTTGATTCGGATCAAGGCGGGGGAGCTAAGTTTTCCCAACTTCACCGTACGAATCACGTAAAGTTATTTCTCGCTTATTCTAAAGACGATCCAAAACAATCGATCGCAATCGTCGGTGGACGTAACATCCATGACGGATTTGTTTTCAAAACTCCCGTTGATGTTTCTGCACATCCTGAAATCGTAAACTATGTTTCGGGTGACGAATCATGGGCCTACTGGCGCGATTTTGAGATGGTCATCAGTGGACAAGATTTTGTAGAAAGTGCTGTTCGTCATTACTTGAATTTCTATCACATCAACAAAGAAAATCTCGTTATGAAACTTTCCAGTGTTGCAACTGCCAACGAAAACGCAGTTCAAACTGACAAAGGTTCAATGAGACACATGGTTTCGATTCCGTTTAAAGATGATCCAAACCTGAACCTTTTTTATGCAAAGATGATTGATACGGCCAAGAAGAAAATCCTCATTTCATCTCCATACTTTCGTCCGGTAAAAGAAATTGGAGAGGCCCTGGATCGCGCGATTCAAAGAGGTGTTGATATCACCATCGTTACTCGTCTTGATCTCGAAGGTGACACTGCCGACTTTATTTTAGGTGCAGTTAACAAAGACGGTGTTAATCGTTACCTGGAAAAAGTAAAAGTTTATGAATATATAGAGCCAAAGGTTATTCTTCACTCAAAGTTATTAATGGTGGACGACGAAGTTTCTTTCATCAGTTCAGTGAACTTGAATAAACGAAGCTTCTATCATGATTTAGAAAATGGTGTTGTTGTTAACGATAAAGAATTTACGTTGAAGATGGATGCTCTATACAAAGACTACTTGAAGCTTTGTAAACCATTAACAGAAAAACAAAAAATCATTTTCTGGAAACGCTGGTTAATTACATTACTCGATAAGGTCTTCTAAGAATTAAAGCAGTTTCAGGCCACTAGGATCAACCTTGTGGCCTTCCAATTGAAGCAAGAAAATTTTCATTTCCATTCCACCGCTAAAGCCCGTTAACTTACCAGTTGAACCGACAACTCTGTGACAAGGAATGATGACGGGAATTGGATTTTTTCCATTTGCTCCGCCTACTGCACGTTGAGCGTTTGGTGACTTGAGATATTCGGCCTGTTTGCCATAACTCCAGACTTTGCCGTAAGGAATTTTAGTCAGTGCTTTCCAAGCTTTGTTTTGAAATTCAGTTCCATTTGGAGCTAATGGCAAATCAAAGTTCTTTCTTTCACCATCGAAATACTCTTTAAGTTGTTTTTTTGTCATGGCGAGTACAGGGTGCTTGTCGGCCTTTTTTGCACCTTCAAGCATCGGCTTCATTTCCTCACCAACATAAAGAGCGAGCAGGTGAGTGTCGTTTGCAACTAAAGTTATTTTCCCAATTGGAGATGATAATGTTTGAAATGCTTTCATCATTTTTCCTTACTGTTTTAAAACAATCTAGCAAAATTCGACGTTGTTGGTAATCCAATCTTGAATTTTTCTTTTAAGATATTTTTCAATTCGGCTTCAGATTCAATATCTTTTGATTCGATAGCACCATTGTTTTTTGTCGTCGTAAATTTACGATTGAGTAAAGTGTAACGTCCTTCATCAGTAAAAAGCGCGGCAATGAGATTACTTCTAAAATGAGAAGTGGGTAACTGTGACGTATAGAAGTTCGACATCTCTAAATCTGCTGGATAGACAAGATCTTCGGTGAATGCATAGACATTGCTCCAAACACCAGGCTCACTTTCTTTTTTTAGAATTGTGCCGAATTCCTCATCTACTTCTAATTTAAAATTATCGTTTAACTGTTTATCAATCCTATTTAGTTCAAAAGGCATTGGTGAATAAAGACCTGGACCGCCGAAGCCAGCGTCTACCAGATATTTTTTAGCATTCAATTCAACGAGCAATAGGATATGGGTTTTAGGATTGATACCAACCCCTCTATACATAACTCTTGAAAGAAGCGGACGAACTTTAAAACCTAAGATTTTGAGTGATTCCAAAAGCAGTTGATTCAGTTCAAAACAATATCCACCACGCTCAGAATCGATAAGCTTCTGTTGCAGGTCCTGAGGTGTTAAACGAATTTCTTGATGGTGAAAGCAATCAATGTTTTCAAATGGAAATCGTTTGAGTTGATTGGTCTGAATATCATAAAGGCTTGTTTCAGTGAGAGAAGGTGTAGAGAGTCCACACTTTGCGAGGTATTTTTCAATATTTATCGTCATTTTTGGATCCTTAAGGAGAGTCAACAGGCTTAAGTTTAGCTCTTTTATGACGATAAAAAAACATGAGTTCATCAAAGTTTACCTTACTTTTTCTTCTCCTATTTACAACAGCTTGTTCACTGTCTCCGGTGAAAACATTTGTAGCGGATAATCCGGGCGTAAATAGAGACCCCGCTAATTTTCAAAGCTGTTTTCAGATGATGAACGCCGTAATTAATCACAGACAAGTTGATTTTCAAGATGAATCATTACTGACGAAAGCAAAAGATTTGAATGAACTGGAACTTGCTTATGGTGAAGAATCTTTAATCGATCTTCAACGAAGACTTGATAATGAATCTATTAAAGCAGCAACAAAACATGCGCATGCACTTTTAACAAAACCCGTGGCATTTGATAAAAGCATGAAAAAAGCAACATATGTCACTCCTCAAGAAGCGCAAGAGATTCTCAATTCCATCACCAACTCTAAAGTGAATCAAAACCATTATTGTTATGATCCTAATAATACCACTGGCTTTTGTTTTGGTCGCGCGGTCATTGGTCACATGGAAGCACTCGCTCGCGGAGTTCATCCAGATGCTATCAAAAAAATCTGGATTGCCGGTGACATGAAAGAGTGGGGACATCATGTGGCCCCAATGGTTAAGTCAGAAAACGGATGGCTAGTTCTTGATACAAATATCGGCAAACCTCTATCGCCGGAAGCTTGGTATAAATACTACACACCAATGAAAGCTCCCAAAGCAAAAGACATAATGTTATTTGTCACTCAAGGTGGACGTTTTGGTCCGTATGATAGTGAAGCTTACAGTGCCGTCAATCTCTTCAATACAAACGGAGATACTTTTGATCGCGCGAATGATTTTTACAAAGGTTATTTTCACGATTACTTCGAAGCACTTGAACAAGATAAATCATTCAAAAAAATTCCTGTTCGTTAAACAGGTCGCATAACAAAAACATTGCATGGTGAGTACTTCACCAAGAAGTCAGCTAGTGAACTTGAGAATAATCCCTCAATGCCATGTTGTCCTCTAGTAGCGACAATCGCCATATCTGCACTAACTGCATGGAGATATTCTTTTATTTTTTCTTCTCTTGAATGGGTAAAAAAACATTCGCAACTCATGTTACGTGGATCCAAACCTAAATCGGCCCCTAATTGATTGAGAATTCCAACTGTACTTCTTTCAATGTCAGGATATTGTTCTTCCGTGGGATAGATGACTGGCAACAAATCTATATTATAAAAATGAATTTCAAAAGCATGAACGAGGTGCACTCGACAGTTATTTAAATCGATAGATTTTTTTACGGCCTTTAAAGTATCAAGACACTTTTGATTTAAGTCTACACAGAGGACAATGTTTTTCATAAGGAACTCCTCGTTAATTTAAAAACTGTATGATCACAGACCTCATGATTCAAGACGCACTGGCATTTCATATGCACTCACTTCAAGTGGAGAGTATACTATGGAAAAAAAATACGATGCAGTTGTTATTGGAGGTGGTCCGGCAGGATTAAGTTGCGCCTTAACGCTTGCACGTGGTGGTCGGCGGGTAGCCGTATGCGATGACGGACATCCTCGCAACGCGAGTGCAAAGGTCATGCATAATTTTCCTGCTCTCGATGGAATAAATCCTTCTGAATTCCTCAAGAATGTCAGAGATAATCTTAGAAAATATGAAGAAGTGACCTTCATTCCAATGAAGGCGATTGATGTGGTAGAAAGGGAAAAACTTTTCATCACAACACTTGCCGATAATAGTAAGATTGAGAGTAAAAAAATTGTTCTCGCAGAAGGGCTGAAAGACGAATTGCCGGACATTCCGGGAATTAAGGAAGGTTGGGGTAAGTGCGTTTTTCAGTGCCCTTATTGTCACGCATATGAGTTTAAAGCGCAATCGATCGGAATTCTGGCACATGAAAAATCACTTTTTCATACATTGAAATTACTTCTAGGTTTCAGTAACGACATAACGATCTTCACTGACGGGAAAAAATTTATAACAGGTGAAGATCTTGCCATTTTTCAGACAAAGGGAATTGAACTCTACGATGAAAAAGTTGAATCCCTTATTCTTGACAGTGAACATCTGAAGGGAATTCGGCTGGAGTCAGGAGAAATTATCCCTCGTGATGTTCTTTTTATCAGACCGGCATCTCACTTGAAATCTGACATTGGAAAAAGGCTAGGTTGTCACCTGACCGAGAATGGAACATTCAATACTGACGAAAATTGTAAAAGTTGTGTGAGTGGAGTCTATATCGCTGGCGATGTGAGCAGTAAAATGCATTCTGTTCTTCTTGCTTGTGCAGAAGGATCAAAAGCTGGTCTCAATCTCAACTTAGAACTAATGGAAGAAGAATTTAATTCCCATGTAGCACCCATTCTAATTGCACGGCAATCGCCCTCACTTCATCCTTGAGCAAGACGCGCGATTCTTTCAACTGCTTTTTCCGTACGCTCTTCCCATAGAGCACCAGTGTTCATACGAATAAAGTTTTGATATTTGCCGTTACTTGAAAAAACCGGACCAGGAATAATTCCGATTTTATGTTTCAGCGCCTTTTGATGGAGCGAGAGTGCATTAACATTTTTTGGAAGTTCTACCCACAATAAACAACCACCTTTTGGCGTTGTAATTCTCGTTCCTTCAGGAAAAGTATCCAGTATTTTTTTGGAATATAAAACCATGTTTTGGGCAAGAGTTTGTCTTAGTTTTCTGAGTAGTCTTTCATGATTATTATTTTTTAAGTGATCAGCAATGGCCATCTGAGCAGGTGAGTTTGCGGTAACGGTTTGAGAGAATTTAATCATTTCAATTCGCTCCATATATTTCTGTGGTGGTATGATCCAGCCAATGCGATATCCAGGAGCGAGTGTTTTAGAAAATGAAGAGCAGTAGATAACATTCTCATGTTTGTCGAACGATTTGAGGGCAAGCGGTCTGTTTCCTTCAAAATTTAATTCACCGTAAATATCATCTTCAATGACGACTACATTATATTTGCGACAAATCTCAACACATTTATGTTTGCTTTCATCATCCATCAAGCTACCTAATGGATTTGAAAATGAAGGAGTAATGAGCAGTGCCTTCACAGGATACTTTTTTAATTTTTCTTCCAGACAATCGAGATCTAATCCTTTATCAGATGAAGAGGCGAGCTCTAATATTTTTAGACCTAAATTTTCGATGGCATGTAATTGGCCGTAGTAAGTTGGGCTTTCGACCGCCACAATGTCACCAGGTTTAGTCACACACTTTAATGCAAGATTTATGGCCTCCATGCAACCGGCCGTTATATTGATGTCTTCTGCGTGAGCATCAAATCCCATTTGCAAAGTTCTTTTAGAAAGTTCCTGACGAAGCGGCCAGTGTCCTGAGTTGACTTCATAACGAATAAATTCTGGGCCGTGAAGTCTGGCCATCTTCATTAAAGATTTTTGTAAATATTCTGTGGGGAGTAAACTAGGATCAATAATCGCAGCACCGAGAGGTACAATCGTAGTATTCCCACATGTACGAATGACATCTAAAAAAGTGTTGTTGCTGCTAATATGTCGAGGCCCAGCTTGAGGCCGAGATTTAATTCCTGCTTCCTCTAAAAAAGGACGATGTTTTACATAGTATCCGGATTGTGGACGAGCTTCAATGTAGCCCGTTCTTTCTAACAGTTGATACGTTTGAATGACTGTTGAAACACTTACTTTAAGACTTGAACTTAATTCTCTCATTGATGGAATTTTAGTTCCTGGGAGATAAGTTCCTTCACTGATCCAACTTTTAATTCTGTCTGCGATCTGAATGTAGAGATGTTCTTGATTGTCGAATATCATTTTCATAGATTCTCACACCTTTAGGATGAACAATAGATACAGTTTGAAGTCCCACGGACCAGTACAGTTTAGCATATTTTAAACTGTTATGGTTACAATTCAAACAACCTGAATCTGTATTGGTTTTAGAAATAATCCGATAATGGACTCAGAAGGAGGCTTTATGGAAGCCAAAGGTTTAAATATTCTTAATGTTAATCAAACAATGACTATAAGTGGAAGAAAGGACATAGAGGTTCTATCTGGTAAATTATGGGTTACTTATGAAGGTGATTCGGAAGATCATTTTTATAAGGCCGGAGAGAAGTTTACTACACCGGCACGTGGATTAACTGTCATACAAGCTTTAGATACAAGCACTCTCACAGAGATTGTTCACGGAAAACATGCTTACATTCTTCAAGGAGCTTAAGCACTTCTTTATCTTCCACTTGATCGAAGTTCAAATAATACTGGGCCACAGCTAAGAACTTTGTCGATTCACTTACAGTTACAACATCAATTCCTCTTCTTCTAAATTCACTCGCTGTTTGCGCTGAACAAACAGGAACAGCGAGTATCACTTGAGTGGCTCCCAGGGATTTAAGATAATCACATCCTACTTTAGCGGTTACACCTGTTGCGAGACCATCATCTATCAGAATAACTTTTTTATTTTTTACATCAGGAAGTTTTCTACTAGAACGATAGAGGCTCACACGTCGGTGAAGTTCTTTTTTTTCTTTATCAATTGTTTTTTGAATGAGTGCATCGATGTCTGAATTCACTCGTGTGTATAAAGGATTAATCCAATAACTTTCATCTTCAGTAATAGCACCAATGCCAAACTCTTCATTATGAGGATGTCCAATTTTCCTAACGACTAAAACATCATATGGAATTTTATTCTGTTCAGAGATCTTACTGGCAATGGGAACTCCTCCTCGAGGGAGTGCAAGTAATACAAATTCTTTTTCTCGGCCTTTAATAATTGGCCCTACTACAAGCGCGAGTTTTTCCCCAGCATCATTACGATCTATGAACGATAATTCCATCAGCACCTCCATTTATTAAAAATGGAGCAAGAATCAGGCCTTTGTTTTGCAAATTATTTATTTAGAACCTTGTTGGTTCAATCAACATTAATAAATTGTTTTTGTCAGGAGAAAGTTATGAGAAAAGATGTTACAGAAAATCAAAAAGCAAATAACAAATATCCCTCTGCCACTCGTAATAACGGACCCTTCTACTGGCCAGATGACTTCACACCGGCACGATGGTTTGATGATTTCTTCGGATCAAACTTATCGCCTTTTTCTAGTGAAGATGCTCGTTCATTAAGTCCGGCCATTGATATTGATGAAACAGATGAAGAGTATCAGATTTGTGCAGATCTTCCAGGTGTCAAAGAAGACGATATCTCAGTTGATTGCTCTGGCAATCTTTTGACGATTTCAGCAGAGAGAAGATCCGAGTCAGAAGGAAAAAAAAGTGATCGCCGTGAACGCTTTTATGGTGTTTATCAAAGAACTTTCACACTCCCACAAGGGGCAGATTCAGAGAAAATCGAAGCTTCCTATGATAATGGCGTTTTAACTATCCATGTGCCTAAAGCTGAACCCGTCAAGCGTAGAAAAATTAACCTCACTAAAAAAGACAGCGATGTAAGTAAGCACTAGTCCCCCCGGGACTAGTGTTAAAAGCTAACAATTGAGCAGTTAAAAACTAACGTCCATCATGTTTTAGAGTAATTCAGAAATTTATAATGATTCTAAATCATCCTTCTCAAGGAGAATCATATGAATGATGAATATTCTCTAAAAAAAGTCTTTAAGACTTTGTCACTTTCAACGTTACTTTTAGGCACAATGATACAGTCTCTCGCCGCTGGAGATTTGCCTGTAGAAAAGGCCATCCTCACAGATGCACCTCTCGTACCTCCAGTAATCACTCGTCATCAACCAGCAAAAGTTGAAGTTGAGCTCGAGGTCGTCGAAAAAATCGGAAAACTGGCAGACGGAGTTGATTATACTTTCTGGACATTCGGTGGAAGTGTTCCCGGAAAATTCATTCGTGTGAGACACGGGGACACAGTTGAGTTCACACTTTCTAATCATGGTAAAAATAAGTTACCACATAACATCGATCTTCACGCCGTTACTGGTCCAGGTGGTGGTGCAGCTGTTACTGCAACAGCTCCAGGACAAAAAAGTAAATTCACTTTCAAAGCACTCAATTCTGGACTCTACGTTTATCACTGCGCAACTGCTCCAGTAGGTATGCACATCGCAAACGGGATGTATGGTCTCATCTATGTGCAGCCAGAAGAAGCACTTCCACCTGTCGATCACGAATTTTATATTTTCCAAAGTGATTTTTATACAAAAGGAAAAACAGGTGAAAAAGGTCTTCAGCAATTTTCTCAAGAAAAAGCTGTTGATGAAAATCCAACTTACGTTGTCTTTAATGGAGCGCAAGGATCACTGGTTGGTGAAAAAGCACTTCAAGCAAGAGTTGGTGAAACTGTCCGTCTCTTTATCGGGAATGGTGGACCGAACATGATTTCTTCTTTTCACGTCATTGGAGAAATTTTCGACAGAGTATTCAATGAAGGTGGAACAAAATTTCAAGAGAATGTTCAAACAACTCTTATTCCATCTGGTGGATCTTCAATTGTTGAATTCAAATTAAACACAGCAGGTACTTATTTGTTAGTCGATCATAGTATCTTCAGAACTTTCCATAAAGGAACTGTTGGTATGCTGAAAGTAGAAGGGGATAGCGATCCAATGATTTTTTCTTCTCAAAAGGCGCCTGTAGCTGAAGAAGGTGAAGAAGTAAAAGCTGAACCAAAAAAGGAAGAACCTAAAAAGGAGGTTCTGAAAAAGGAAGAAGCTAAAGTTGAGGTTCTAAAAACTGATGTGAAAGTTTCTGGAAAAGATGTTTTTATGAATAACTGTATGGCCTGTCACGGTGAAGACGGCAAAGGAGTGGAGGATACTTTTCCTCCACTCGCCAAATCAGATTTTTTGAAAAAATTATCTTCAATGGCCGATCGTAAGGAACTCATCAATATCCCTTTGAAAGGTAAATCTGGAAAGATCACAGTAAATAATAAGGTCTACGACGGCGAAATGCCTCCGTTTGAATTATCGGACAAAGAATTAACTGAAGTTTTAAATTATGTGACTAATTCATGGGGGAATAAGGCCCGTAAATTTACAGTCGATGAGATTAAAAAAGCTAAAGGTGCTAATTAAGCATGAATAATTTTTTGATCTTAATATTCACATTATCTATTTCGCTACCAAGTTTCAGTGGCGAAACGAAGATCATTCCAGAAGGTCGGTTTGCGCCGCTTTATGGTTTGGAAAAAGATCAAAAAGATTTCAAAGTTTCTTCGTTTCGACTAGATGTTCATCCGGTGAATATTAACAAGATCCCCGTTGTTAAGGTCACATGGTTTGAAGCCAATGCATATTGTGAGTCTAAAAAGGGAAGGTTGCCAACAACTCTCGAATGGGAATATGTGGCCGCGGCCAGTGAGAAGATGAGAGATGCACAGAGAGATTCAGTGTTTGTGCAAAAAATTCTCGATTGGTATTCTCGTCCAGAGAGCGAAGCCAGCACAAAAAAAGTAGGCAAGGACAACCCAAATTTTTACGGTATTCACAATATGCATGGACTTAATTGGGAGTGGACATCAGATTTTAACAGCGTATTGATGACTAATGACAATCGAAGTGATGGTGATAAAGAGTCTGGCAAGTATTGCGGTTTTGGTTCCATTGGAAGCAAGACTAAAGAAGATTACGCTGCATTCATTCGTTATTCATTAAGAAGTTCATTAGAGGCCAGATTTAAATTAGAAAATTTAGGATTTAGGTGTGCATATGATTTATAAATTTATTCTCCTCATTCTTTTTAATCAAGCTGCATGGGCCGCTGCAGATTCTAATTTACATGAAGCACACCTGAAATGGACTGATGAAAAATCTCAGTCATTTTCAATGCAGTCAATGGCTGGAAAAAAAATGATCATGGCGATGGCCTATACGACCTGCCAGGGAACATGCCCGATGATCGTGAGCAAATTAAAAAAAGTGGAAAAGCTTTTTGAACAAGCCAATATACCCCACGAAGTTGTCATCGTAACTTATGACCCAACAATCGATACACCCGCACGCCAAAATAATTTTTACCGTGAAAAAATGGGTCTTAAGAAAGATAGCTGGCATTTTCTCAATGGGAGCGATAGCGATACACGTAAGCTTTCACTCATTCTTGGAATCAGATATGCAAAAAATCCTGAATCGGGAATGATCAATCACGAAAATAAAATTTTTGTTATTGATGAAAAAGGCGATGTTCAAGGTTATGTCACCCTTGATGAAGATGAATCCAAATTTTTAAAATAGATCAGTGACGATTTTTAAATTGTTCGTATTCGAGTGGAAGCTTTTTGTAGATATTATTTAAATGCGTTTTTAAAGTGGCTTTACTAATGAAGAGCTCTTTTGAAATGGCCACATTGCTCTTTCCTTGCATGACCATGAGAAAAAGGACAACTTCACTTTTAGTAAGTCCATGTTCCACTAATTTTTCTCTTTCCGCTTCCCATTCGAAAACGGATTCTACATGGGGATAGACAAAAGTTGTTAACGTTTGTCCATTGTTTACAACAACAGCATCAACACTATTTTCTTCGACAATTGAATTCTTAATGAGAGTCATACCGGGTATGCACGCATAGGCCTTCATGCATCCTTTATCACAAACCTGTCCGACGAGATTACCGCACAGACTGACAGAAAGTTCATCTTGGTAGAGAACTTTTTTATTTTTGTCTTTTATACAAGTCGCGATTTTTAACTCGTCCATAGAGTTATTCTAGGTGAAATCGCGACTTGAAAGTATGAGCTAAATCATATTACGTTTGCTTAAAATCAATGGGGCAAGCTCCGCTCCCACAATCAATATGTTCGAAGGCTACATCTTCTTCCGCTCCTTCTTCAATCTCTCTCATAATCTGTTGATATCGCGATGTCGTCATGACCTCTTCAGGTTGATATTCGTAGGCCGAAGTATCAGTCTGAGGCATCACAGAACAGCATCGAATCGTCGATTGACCTTCTAGGAGTGTTCTTACAAAGTCTTCATAAGAAACAACTTTCGGATTATACTTCAATGTATAGCTGACCTGATTTCCACTTTCAGGAAGAGCTGTTACACCGTCATCATCCACTCCTCGAATCCAGTATTTTTCTAATAAACGAAGATATTCATATTGTTCTTCTGGTGTTGCTTCAGCGGCCGTCACAAGCTTATCACCCATACCTAATTTACAAATCTCTGGTTGTGTAGGGAAACCCACAACTGTTGTACCTGAGTAAGTTTTTAAAACTTTGATGGGATAATTTTTAAGTTTGTATTCCTGAACAAGTGGATCATCATTTCTAAATTGCACCCATCTGAGAAACTCACGCATGGAGGGAAGGTGAGCACCTTCAGTTAATCCAAATAATTTAGAAGTTGTTCCTGCTGGTTTAATAGTTGTATCAGTATGCGGAACAACAGTTCCTAAAACTTTTGCATAATCTTCTGCGGTCTTTCTCACAACTCTTTTAAAACGTGAGAGCATCAACCACATTTCTTTCGATTTTGTTTCATCGACAATATCCCTCCAGCCAAATCCAAAACGTTTCCAGGCCCATTCATGAAAACCTGTAATCCCGACACCAATCCGGTTTGTTCGCTGAACTTCTTTTTTATACATACTATCCATGAGATTTACTCTCATGAGCGCTTTCGTTGCTGTCGCGAAAGCATCACATGCATCTTCATCATTTTGAGAATGGTAGGGAACAACATCCGCGATAACACAATAACCACCGAGAAGATTGAGTGTAATTTCACCGCAAGGATTAGTGATTTGCTGGTACTGCATGTCTTTAGCGACGATCGCCAGCAACTTTGTGAGTTCTAAAGTTTCACTGTCGAGTTTATATTTTTTACTCTCAGCAAACTGACCATCCAGATATCCACCAAACCCAGAATCATTGTGAGTGAGTTTGTCTTGATTGATTAGGCCAGGCTCGCCTGTTCCATCAAAATAAGCGGCCTCAGTGATAGCGTTAAAAACTTTACGGGCGTGTTTGGCCATATGAGTTTCTATCGCTGGATTATTCACGTAATTCCAAAACTCCGCATCGACCGTTACAGAATTGTTCGAACTCCATAAAAATCCACCGCGTTTAAGATTAATGAAATCAAAGATTGTAGAATCTCTCCATGTCTTAGTGGCCATGCGGGCCGCTCTTCGAGCACCACCTACAAGCACACACTCGGCGAGATAATGATCAGCAAACATCGCTGCTCTCCATGGCTCCATAGCAGCTTCGCGAAGTTTAGCGATTTTTTCAATCGCAAGTATCAATGGCCCAGGTCCCGAAGCTGGACGATTCTGCATTCCTCCAATAGGAGCTCCACGTGGCCGCACCTTAGAGAAGTCCAGCATAAGAACCGAGTTCTTATGTTTTTTCTCAAACGCCATGACTTCCATTTTCTCAATGGCCTTTGCCCAGCCTTCACGAGAGTCAGGCACTTCAAAGGTATGAATCGTCTTGAATTTATACATGTGTTCAGCCGTTCTGCGCTCGAGTCTTTCAGATATTTCTCCCGATAGAACATCGGCATGTGTTCCATCAATAACGGGAACAACGATAGGGAGATTTTTGTAATCCACCAGCATGAGTTCATCATCCATTGATCGACCAACACCACTTCCATTCAGAAGAAGATAAAATTTCAAAAAACTCATAGCACTGGTCGCACAGTTGGTGAAAACTTCCATATTGCGTGTGATTTGAGTTTCATCACCGTGCTGAAGATGGCGACCAGACATAAGAAGAGATGCCTGACGAAGGTGATGATGCATTTTTATAAACTCAGCATCCGCATCTTGTTCATGCAACATTGTATTTCCATGAGCGACTCGGAATGCAACATCTTTCCAATGTTCCATTTCTTGTTTGGCGACAATATGCAAGGCCACTGTCAGCGTTTTATTCAGCTCTTTATCTTGTTCCAACGTCTCATAGTGAGAAATGATATAACCTTTATTTTTGCAATAGAGATCAATTTCCTCATTGAGCGAAATATTCTCATGGTACTGAATTTTAATTTTTAAAATCTCAGGATGTCGAAGTTTGTGTAGTACTTTTCTATTGATCGTTCGATCAGCGACCGCTTGTCCCATTCCCTTTGTATAACGACGGGCGGGAGTGTAGGTGAGGGCCGGTAAATCAACTTCATTTTTAAAAGGTTGCAAAGGCATTTGATGTGGTTCTTGATCAATGTGTGTGTGTGAATGGCGCATATGTTGTCCTCCTCATAAGCTTAATTTTATTATCCGAGGGGGATGTTTCTATAGCCAGAGTATTTCCATACACCGGGGGGATGGAAAATAAAAATGCTAAAACATGATGTCGATCATTCACGAAGCAAAATGAATTTGAGAAAAAAAATCATGGAAACAAATGTGAAAGCGGTTCGAAAAATACATTTTTGTTATGGTCACAGAGTAGTAGGACATGAAAATAAATGCGCCAGTCTGCATGGACACAACGGTGTTTTGTGGTTCTATGCTTCTCCGAAGAAATCACTGGATAAGATAGGACGAGTGGTAGACTTTTCGGTGATTAAAGAAATTATCGGAGGCTGGGTTGATTTTCATTGGGATCACACCATGATTATCAAAGAATCTGATACAGAAACGATTAACCTGCTTCGAAAAGCTCCAGGAACAAAACCCATTTATTTATTGCCTGAAAATCCTACTGCTGAAAATATGGCCAATTATCTCTTGAAAGTCATTTGCCCTGAACTGCTTAAAGACTCAGACATCGTCGTGGATAAAATTACATTTTGGGAAACAGAAAATTGTTTTGTGGAAGTGAGTTTGTAAAGGCCCTACCAAAAGATAGCAGGGCCATTGCTAAAATTATTTAACGAGAGAATAGTGAACAGTCTCTGCCCATCCTTGCGAGTGGCAAGTGTCGTTCGTCGTTGTGATCTCAACAGAAATATCGAGAGCTTTAACATCTACAACACCGTAATTGTTTTTCCCTTTGATGATTGCGTTTGCCGAAACACCATCCGAACAACCGCTGTTCCACTCATCGTGGATCAATCCTTCGATTGTGAATGCATATCTTTCTTCGTTATGGCGGCTAAATGAAGTAATTGTTAATTCAGCTGGAAAGCTTCCATCCGCACTAATCACTTCAAGAGTATTGGCCTTAATAGACTCTGTAATATTTTCTAAACAAAGAACACTTTCAATTTGCGAGGGTACTGCTGTATCTGCTTTATAACAGGCAGCAAACGAGATTACTGGGAGTGAAAACAAAACCACGGCGATAGATAAAGACTTCATAAGACCTCCAATAAGAATGAATGGTGGTCTTATAGCATGAGATAAAGAGACGTTCAGTTAAGAATTGGTTAATTTTGAAATGGTTCCAAGCAAGCTTGGAACCATTTGATTTTTGATTAGAAAGTCATTTTAGTAATTTTTTCAATAGTTCCATCTTGCTGAAGAGCTTTGATGGCCGCATTGATTTTTTCAATTTTTACAGCAGCATCTTTTGTCTTCATACCAGTAGCAATGAAGTTTGGATCTTTAGCGATTACACGTGGAAGAACTGTAAATTCATCCATTGAGTGTCCGGCCATTTTCACAACATAAGAAACACCTGCTGATCCAAGAGAGAAAATCCCACCATCAATTCTTCCGGCAAGAATTTTTTTCAATCTGAGAGTATCACCATCATCAACTTCAGCTGTGAATGATTTTTTTAGTTCTTCGAACTCTGGACCAAAAGACGATCCACGAGCGTGTCCAATTTTTTTACCTTTTAAATCTTCTGGTTTATTGAAAGGAAATTCTTTTCCTTTTTTTGTTACGATAACAACTTCATCGTACATTGTGATTTCCGAGTAGAGGAATTTCTTTAAACGTTCGTCAGTCTTAGAGAAACCTGGAATGAATGCACCGTTGTTCTCAGCTAATTCCTGGCAACGAACCATGGGAGAGATTGTACAGTAACTTTGTATCCTGCCTTTTCGAGAATTGCTTTTCCAATTTCGATAGCTACACCTCTTGGCGTACCGTTGTCGTTCCACATTAGTGGAGCAAAAGCGTCACCTGTAACTAATGTCACTGCTTCTTGAGCGCCGGCAACTTGAATGCCTAAAACCATAATCAAAGAGATCAATAAACTTCTCATTCGTTTCTCCTAGAAATTGAGATTGTTTCTTCTAAAGACAAAAAAAATTATACTTGCGCTCAAAAAAAAGTTGCGAATAAGTGAGGATTTCTTAGGAAATTAAGGTTGGCTTAAATGTCGAATTCTTCACTTAGTAAAGCCCCAACAGCACCTGCACCTGCTAGATTACCTGTGGCCGCTGCTAAAAGAGTAGTCTGGGCCATACCCATTATATCCCCACAAGCAAACACGCCAGAAACGGATGTTTCATTTTTAGGGGAGACCTTGTAAATTCCAAATTCATTTTTTTCACAACCTAAACTTTCACCAAGAGGAGATTTCATTAAAAAGGGAGTCTGGGGCGAGAGAAATAATTTTTCTCGCACTACAATTCGATCATCATCTAAGACAATACCTTTTAAAAGATCTTCCTCGAACGTGAGTGATTTAATTTTTGTTTCAATGATTGAGATTTCTTTTTTGTGAATTTTTTCTCTCAAGAGTGAATCTATTTCGAAGCCATTAGTAAAAACGATTAAATCTTTCGACAACCCATAGATAGAAGGCAATGTATTGATGGCCATGTTGGAATCAAGAATCAATCCTAATTTTTTATTTTGAACTTCATAACCATGACAATAAGAACAGTGTAAAACAGATTTTCCCCAAAGTTCTCTGATGCCGGAAATAGTGGGAAGTTGCTCTTCTATGCCGTGAGCGAGAATGATTTTTTTGAAAGTGATAACTTCTTCGCCGACAACGGCTTCAAAAAAACCATCCTCTTTTTGCAACGTCTTAACAGTTTTATTTTCGATCTCAATAGTGTTGTACTTGTGGAGATCTTTTTTTACTTTGATTTTCCAATCAGCAGGATGGACGCCATCCTGCGAAGGAAAATTGTTCAGATGTTGTGAGGATGCATTTCTTGGTCTTCCATCATCACAAACTAAAGCGGTCCTCGCCATTCTTCCAATTGCTAAAGCAGCACTAAGACCAGCAGGACCTCCTCCTAGAATAAGCACGTCATAATTTTTTTTCATACTTATCCTTTTATAAACTGTATCCAGCTTTCTCGAGACCTTGGGCCGCATCTCGTGAACCAATCTCTGCTTGAGCTAAAATTTGAATTCTGTTCCAGAGGTTGATGAGAGCAATGGCAAAAGTTAGTTCTGAAATTTCAGAATCTGAAAAATGCTCTTTTACTGTTGCATAGACATCATCTGGAACTCCATTTTTGCCCAATTGGGTGAGTGCCTCCGTAAGTTCTAGAGCTGCTTTTTCTTTCGCTGTAAAAAGATGCGATTCTCTCCAAATAGGTACATGGAACATTCTGATTTCTTTTTCTCCCGCAATTTTTCCCTGCTTAACGTGAATATCTAAGCAAAAGGCGCATCCGTTGATTTGAGAGGCCCTAATCTCAACAAGATTTTTGATCGTGTGATTTATCGATGATTTGTAAGAGGCGATGCTCAGGTCAAACAATTCTTTCATGAGCGCAGGTACAGTTTCAAAATGGTTTAGTCGAGCTGTCATAATGATCTCCTTTTTTGTGACATTCATGAGCTTATTATAGAATTTTGTGACATACTTAAAAGTGACACATTTCGTGAAAATAGGTAGGTCATAAAGTGGGGATTGGTTATAAAGACATTTACAACAGGGTGAGGAAAAGCATCCAGAATGGTTCCTTGCGACCAGGCGATAAAGTGACATCAATTAGAAATCTGTCAGCTGAGCTTAAAGTTGCTAAAAGAACAGTGGAGGCCGCCTACGACATGCTAATAGGTGAAGGTTACTTGATCACCAAAGGACCGAGAGGAACAATCGTTAATCCTGATCTTGTCATTCGCCAGCAAACACGGGAAAAGTCTGTTCAGCTAAAAGACCCAGAGCTCGTCTCCATCATGAAAATTCGCGAATCAAAAGGTCTTTTTAGATTGGGAACTCCGGCGCTTGATGAATTTCCCTACAAAACTTGGCTATTACTTTCAGGCAGAGTTATTAGAAAAATGGATCCTGCTGATTTGCTGAATCCTCCAGTGACTGGTCATCAACCGTTAAGAGAAGCGATTGCTCAGTATGTGAACGTGTCGAGAGGAATTAGTTGCAATCCAGATCAGATCATCATCACGAGCGGCTATAAACACAGTCTCGCTTTAATTCTGCATACGCTCGCTCAAAAAAATGACAAGATAGTTTTTGAAGATCCCGGTTATATTTTTGGTCTTAAATTACTTAAGCGAATTGTGAATAAACTCTATTTTAATCCAGTTGATTCGCAAGGACTCAATATTGATTTTTTTAAAAAACATAATTCCGATGCAAAAATTGTCATAACCGCTCCTACACACCAAAGTCCTTTAACCGTTTCGCTATCTTTAGCGAGAAGACACGAGCTACTTAAATGGGCCGATTCAAAAAAATCCTGGATCATCGAAGACGATTACGATGGAGAATTTCATTACACGAAAAGAGTTATTCCCGCTCTCAAAAGCCTGGATGTCAGTGATCGAGTAATTTACGTTGGAACTTTCAGCAAAACGATCATGCCTGCTATCAGGACTAGTTACATTGTTATTCCTGCAGCTCTTGTTCCAACATTCATAGAAAATGCAGAAGTTTTTGAAACGAGCCAGCCTCTCTTGACTCAAAAAGTTCTCGCCCGTTTTATTCAGGATGGACATTTCTACAAACATCTTAAAAAAATGCGCATTCTGTATCAACAGCGAAGAAAGTTTGTGATCAATGCGCTCGAAAAAACTTTTCCTCAAATCTTCAAATTGGAATCAACCGATGGAGGAATGCAACTGATCGCTTATCTACAGAAAGGATCAGATGACGTGGGCCTTGCTGAAATATGGCAACAACAAGGACTCCTCGTATATCCATTATCAAAATGGTTTAGCGGCAAGAAGAAAAAATATGGCCTGGTGATTGGCTTCACTAATATTAAGTCAGAAGAGCAGGCGATGATAGCCTTCAAGAGTGTGGCAAAGAAGACGTTCGAATTCGTTCAGGATTAGAGCAAGATTTTTCCTTTTACTTATTTTCTGTTGAATTTCTTTCATCGGGATATGCGATTAAGTAAAGATCAAATATTAAGCCTACAATAGGAACAAAGACGAATAGACTAAACATACTGCTCATTCGGAGAAAATTCAGCCTTCTAATCATTATAGATAAGCGATTCATGATTAGACTTGCTAAAATTAAGATCGAATTTATGGCAAAAAATATAACGGGAAGACGTACGTCGAATAACTTTATCTCAGCAACATCACTTATTACGAGTATATAAAACAATGCAGTTAGAGCGAGAATCATCAGTATAAAGATCATTAAATCTAGAAAATAATGAATGATATATTTTTTTTGGTTTAAGCTTCCTTCAAAAGTAAAAAAATAATCTAGAATTTGTTCTGCTTTTTTCATCAATTCATCTCTTTGTTATCCAAACGGGCCAGTCTTAATTAGCCTTTCTAGCATCTGAGGTTTTTCAGCAGACTTTTCAAGATAAAGTGCAGCCCGATTAATGTATTGGAACTTTCTCAGCCTAAAACAAAAAAGCCACCGCAAAGGTGGCTTATTAATTCTTTAAAAAGTGGCGGGAGAGACGGGACTCGAACCCGCGGCCTTCTGCGTGACAGGCAGACGTTATAACCAACTTAACTACTCCCCCGAGTATGTATGAAGAAGCTAAAATATAAGGATTTTGGGCATTACCGTCAAGGGAAAATTAAGGGAATTTTTGAAAAAATTAAGCCTCGGGGATTTTGAAACTCCAAGTCATGAACGCGCTAAAACATTGTATGCACGCAACAATGGGCCTAGACTATAGTGGCTATTTAGTTTTTGGGAGAATGACTTTGAATATTTTCATTACCGGCGGAACAACGGGAATCGGTCTGGCACTAGCGAAACTCTATTTGGAAGAAGGCCATCGAGTAGGCATTTGCGCTCGTAATTTGAGTAAATTCCCAGTGGAAATTCGCAATAAGTATAAGCAGCTGAGCTGTTACGAAGTCGATGTCACTAAACGTGATGATCTTCATCGTGCTGTAAATGATTTTGCTCGTGGTGATTTGGATATCATGATTGCCAATGCTGGTCGCTCTGTTGGAACAAAATCTAAAACTCCGCAGTTTTCGGTCGCAAACGAAATTATTGATATCAACGTAAAGGGTGTTCTTAATACCTTTGATGTTGCTCTGGAAATCATGCTTCCTAAGAAGAAAGGTCATCTAGTCGCTACGGCATCTGTAGCAGGTTTTATGGGTCTTCCTGGGGCCGGAGCTTATAGCGCTTCAAAAGCAGCGGTTTTAAAATTATGTGAGTCTTACGCTATTGATTTAAAGCCTATGGGAATCAACGTGACTGCTATTGCGCCAGGCTTTGTCGATACGCCATTAACTCAGCAGAATAATCATAAGATGCCTTTTATTATGCCTGCAGAAAAAGCAGCGAGATTAATAAAGCGCGCATTGGAAAAGAAAAAGGTTCTTTATGTTTTTCCAACGAGAATGAAAATCGTTGTAGCGCTATTAGAAAAAATGCCCAGATTTTTATACCGCTATCTAATGGGAATGAAATATATCAATTACAGTGAGGAATAGATGAAAAAGTTTTTAACAGTAGTTTTGATGTCAGTATCTATTTGTAGTTTCGCTTCAGACAAAAAATTATCAGCGACTAAAGCTGAAACAAAAAATAAAGCACCTCAAGAAACAGTAAAAGCATCTCCTCCATGTGCGACTACACAAGAAGAGATCATGAAACAAATTGAAGAAAAGAAAAAAGCTCAGGCCAATTCTGCTGATACAAAAACAGCTGGTCTTCAAGGTTTAGGAGCTGCAACGACAGGTTGTAAAGTTAAATAACATTGATAGCGGTAACGTGGACGACATTGTTGTCCACGAACCAGTGAACATCGACATCTTCAAATTTCGATCCATAAGTTTTTTGTCCGTCCTGATGATAACGAGGACGTGGATCTAACGATAAAATTTCTTTGAGTTTCTTTTTCAATTCTTCTTTTACGTCACATTCAAAAATAACATTCAACGGTTGATGAGTTTGTTCATCGGTGAAGCCTGAGCGCGCTTCTGGTACACATTCGATTTCTTTAATATATGGTTTCAGATCATAGACCGGAGTTTGATCGAGAAAATCACCCCCAATAATAGTGATTGAATTTTTGTGCAGGGATTTTATCTTAACGAGAGAAAGGCCAATGTTATTCGGGCGAAAGGGAGACCGAGTAGCGAATACGCCTTGCTTAACATTTCCTCCAAGGCGTGGTGGTCGAACCGTTAATGAGTCAGATTCTTGAACATCATGAAACTGAAACAGTACCCAAATATGCGTGTAGTTTTCTAAACCCATTAGTGCTTCTTCTCGATCATACGGAGGGAGAAGTTCAATCGTCGATTCTATTGAGGTAAGCCCCGGCTGACGAGGAATTGAGAATTTTTCTTTAAAAGGTGAATGAATTTTAGCAATAACTTTCATTGCAGTTTATTCGTCTAAAACATCTTCAGGTTTCGTGTCGACATGAAATTCTGTGAACTCTTCGTTGTAAGTAATTTTAGTCGTATCAGTTATGCGGTCGATGTAGAGTTTTCCGAAAAGATGATCGAGCTCATGTTGAAAAACTGTTGCTAAAAAATCTTCCGCAACAATTGTTTTAGGCTCTGCTTTTTCATTTAAGTATTCAACTTTGATCTTGCGAGGACGCTCAACATATCCACGTAGTCCTGGAACTGAAAGGCAGCCTTCCCAAAATCCTTGAAGTGTTTCATCTTCATAACTCAGCTTTGGATTAATGATAATCATGAGCGGAGTACCGGCGAATTCACCATAGCGAGATGAAGCAGGAAGTTCGATCAATGTCACTTTTTTTGCGACATTAATTTGAGGAGCAGCAATGCCGATTCCACCTTCAACTTTCATCGTGTCATACATATCTTGCAAAAGAACTTTAAACTCCGGTGAGAGTATTTCTTCGCGAGAGACATCTGCGGCCACTTGACGGAGAGTGGGATGACCCATTCTGATAACTTTTCTTGCTGTCATAATATTTTCCTTATGACTTTAGTCTTAGCATACTTCGCCCAATAGAGTAAACTAAGGAGCTATGAATCAGAGTGCATCATCGACCAAAGAGAAGAATTACATTACACCAAAAGGGCTAAAACGCCTGCAGGATGAGTATCACCAGCTCGTGCATGTGGAGCGACCTGAAGTTACGAAAGTGGTCGCATGGGCCGCTAGTAACGGTGATCGCTCTGAGAATGCTGATTACCTCTATGGTAAAAAAAGATTACGAGAAATCGACAAGCGTTCTCGGTTTTTAAGTAAGAGAATTGAACTTTCGGTCGTCGTGGATCCCACAAAAATAAAGAATGAAAAAGTACAATTCGGAGCGACAGTTACCATTGAAGATGAAGAGGGTAATGAAAAGACCATAAGCATTGTAGGTGTCGATGAGATTGACACCAAAAAAAATCGTATCAGCTGGCGATCACCCTTAGGAAGTTCTTTGATTGGTTTTCAAGTTGGTGATACAATCGACGTGCGCGTCCCGCAAGGAATCGTGAGTTATGAAATTACTGAAATCGTTTATGTGGAAATAGATTGATGAACATACAATGTGAAATTTCGCTCGGTGAATTGGTCGATAAAATTTCCATTCTCAAAATCAAGTCTCAAATGATTACTGATGCCACGAAACTCGCGCATGTCAAAAAAGAAGAAAATTTATTGATGCAAAAACTCGATTCTTTAAACTTAAAAGATATCGACCATCATTTGAATCAAATGATCGAAGTGAATATGAAACTTTGGAAAATCGAAGATGATATTCGCGATTGTGAACGTGAAAAAAAATTTGATTCGCAGTTTATTGAACTGGCCCGTGCAGTTTATATTACCAACGATGAGCGCTTCAGAAGAAAAAGCGTTATCAACTCAACTTACCAATCTGGTGTTGTTGAAGTAAAATCCTATCAAGGTTATTGATACCCATACACATAAAGGAACAACATGAAACTATCTCGCGATGAAAAGTACCGTCTTTATTTATCTTCAGTACAAAATCCTGAAGCAGACATTTCGTTTATTAATCGTGAGTATAAAAAAATCTATGGAAAAAAACCTCTCGTTCTTCGCGAAGACTTTTGTGGAACGGGAATGATGGCATGTGAATGGGTAAAGCAAAGTGAAGATCACAAAGCTTACGGAATTGATTTAGATATTGAGCCAATTTCTTTTGGTGTTGTAAATCACTATAGCGAACTGACGGAAGACGGACAAAAGCGTATGAAATATATCAACGCAAACGTCATGGCCGACTTTGATTTCAAGGCCGACGTTATTGTAGCTTTCAACTTCTCATACTACTTATTCAAGAAACGCGCTGATCTTGTGACTTACTTCACGAAGGTAAGAAAGCATTTGAAAAAAGATTCAGCATTTTTCATCGATCTTTTTGGTGGAACAGAATCTCGCAAGCCGCTGGAAGAATCAGTTAAACATAAAAATCACACGTACTATTGGGATTGTCATCGCTACAATCCATTAACAGCTGAATGTCTTTATTACATTCACTTCAAAACTCACCGTGACGGTGTCAAGCACGAGAAAGTCTTTAAATATGACTGGAGAATGTGGGACGCTCAGGAACTTCGTGATGTTTTAATTGATGCCGGCTTTAGCGACACCCTCATTTATTGGGAGGGCGTCGATAAAGATGGTAACGGTAACGGTGTATTCAATCGTGCTACGAAAGCGGAAAATTGTGAGTCATGGGTGACTTACATTTGCGCACTTCCGTAGAATTCTAAACATCTTCAAAACGTTTGTCGGAATGATGGGGAACTTGTGACCCATCAGTTCCTGTTTGTTTTGTAACAGGTGCTGCCTTCGCAACAACTGGTTTAGGCTTTTCTGCTTTTTTCGCCGGCGGCATTGAAATCACATTTTTCACTGCTGCTGGTGCCGTTTCTTTTTTAGCAATGACTGGAGCAGGTGTTTTAGCTTCAGTTGTTACTCCACCAACTAGTAAGATTTGTAATTTATCAGCCGTAGCCTTGATTGAGTGAGAGAGTGACATAACCTGAGTAGAGTTCGATGCAACACTTTGAGAAGCAATCGAGTTTTGGTTAGTAACTTCATCAATTTGGCCCATGGCCTTGTTAACTTCCTGAATACCAACCGATTGTTCAGCTGATGCTGTTGCAACTTCCGAAACAAGTCTCTCAACACTCATAACCATTTTATCAATTTCAGTCAGAGCAACTTCACACTCACGTGCTTTATCAACACCTGTTTCAATTTTTTCTTTTCCTTCTAAAACCATTCGATCAACTTGCGATTTAGTACTATTAACAATTGTATTAACTTTAGTAATACTCTCATCAAGGAGAACTCGAATTTCATTCGCTGCTGATCCACTCATTTGAGCTAGATTTCCAACTTCTTCCGCAACAACAGCAAAGCCTTTTCCTTGTTCACCTGCGCGAGCAGCTTCAACAGAGGCGTTGAATGAGAGTAGCTTAGTTTGAAAAACGATATCGTTAATGACTTTTGTTTTGTCCGAGATGTTTGTAATAACTTTTACCATCTCCTGAAGTTCCTGGTTGTTTCTTACCATGAACTCATTAAATGATTCGTTGTTGTGATTGATATCTTCCATGGCCGTAAGCATATTGTTGACTGCAGCTTGACCTTTTTTTACTGAACTTAAGCTTTCAGCAGCGGAACTCTTCGCATGATTAGCATTGTCTGAGTTTCTATTAATCATGGCCGAGATTTCTTCTAAACTTGAAGCCGTTTCTTGAACAGCTGCTGCTTGTTCAGTGGCACATGATGAAAGCTCTGTACTTAATGAACTCATAGAAGATGCTGATTGAGTCAGTTCAGGTGTTGAAGAGTTAAGTTCATTAATGGCTTCAGAGAGATTACGGCTGATTGAATTAGCAAGCCATAGGCCTAGACCCAAGCTTAATATGAAACCAGCAATGACAAGGACGACAGAGACAATTGTCGATAGTTTTGCAATCTCTTGTGAAGCTGCAATCCAGATATCCGCTTCTTTCTCTTGAAAGCTAATGAGTTTTTCTATGGAGCCAAAGTAATCATTAGTTGCTTTAGTGTATCCTTCTAGAAATTCTTTAGTGACCGATTCAGATGCACCTTCTTTTTCAAAATGTTCTTTGAGTGCTACCGTTTTTTCCTTAACTACTTTCCATTTAGAACTCATGTCTTCGTAAATGGGTGCTTCACCTTCAGCAAATGGGATTTCATTATAGTGTTTATCATTCTCTTCATATTCTTTGATTTCAGCAGTAATTCTTTCGAGTCCTTCTTTTACTTCTGATTCTTGTTTAGAGAACCCAACAATAAAAGTCATACGTGCTCGAAGAACACGTGCACTATCGCGCATATTGAGTAATCTTTCAGCATTTGCCATGTTGATATTCACAACGTGATCATATTTTGAAAGCACTTGATTGAGGTAGTAGTATCCCAATCCTCCAACTACTAATGTGAAAAGAGAGGCGATTAAAAATCCGATAAAAATTCGGTATTTCAAATGCAGTTTGGAATACATATTTGCTCCTGAAAACATGATTTAAAACATGCTTCTCTATTCGAAAACTCAGGAGTGTTTATTAATTAATTTTTCTTAATGTTGAATAAGACTTCACACACTTATTCTAAAGTTATGGAAATAAATTCGAACTGTGAATAACGTTTAGAAAGTTCTGTTGTCCAATCAGCATGAGAACTACTGATGACTAGCACTTTTCGTCTATCGTTTGCATTCGATTGAATGAGTGCCACTTGCTCATCAATCTCACCAGCGATTTCTGATTTAGAAGATCCTTCGGTATTAAGATGAGCAAGAAATAATGTCTGATTAAAATTGTCGGTGAAGAAAATATTAGCACGGCTTTTAGAGCTAGATTCACCGTAGATCATTTGCGAAAGAAGACCGTCAAACAGATAGTTCAACTGATCAAACGATGCGAGTTCGCGTGACAGTGGTGCAGGGGTGATCCAGAACAATCCGATGATTTCCGGAGTCACCATATCCGCAAGATTTTTTGGTCGCGTTTCGTGATTAAGCATTGTCTTTGGCGAGTTTGTCTAAAACACTGTTAACGAATCCATGTGATTCATTCGGGCAGTATTTTTTAGCAACGTTTACGTATTCGTTAATAAAAACACCTGCAGAAGTTTCTTTGTCGTTTAGAATTTCGTAAGCACCTAGTAAAAGCACAGCAAGATTCATACGATCAACTTTTTGGATGTTCCCGTTAGCGAGATATTTTTCGATAAGTTTTGTATTTTTATCTTCCTGCTTAAGCGCACCCATGATGAGTTCTTTAGCGAAGAATTTAGTATGCATGTCGATGTTGTTGTCTGGATGTTCATTGTCTTCTTCATTGTAAGAAGCATCGAACATGTTAAGAGCAGACTCTAGTGAACCTACATCTGTAGCGATTTTATTTTTTTCTTCCGCGAAATCAGCAAGAAGATGTTTGTAGATGAATTTGAAAGCATACTCTCTACCTAGAGAGCGTTTTGCAGGAGCTTTATTGTTGGAGTTCACGTTTGTCACCTTTATCAGAAATAGTTTTTACAGAGTGCAGATTGTTTTTAAGTCCATAAACGAATTCTTCAATGTCTTTGAAGTCCCAGTAGAAAGAAGCATAACGAACGTAGGCGACACGATCGAGCTTTTTAAGCTGATCCATAATGAGTCCACCTAGTTCAAGCGCTTTTACTTCCGTATGAGAAATTTCGAGAAGAGCGCGTTCCACATTGATAATCAAATTAGCGATGCTATCAGTTGGAATGTTTCTTTTCGAACAGGCCTTGTTCAAACCTTTCGTGATTTTCTCACGGTTATAGTTCTCGCGGCGACCGTCTTTTTTTACGATCAAAGGCATTTCAATTTTAATTTTTTCGTAAGTCGTAAAACGAGCTTCACAAGCATCACAACGACGACGACGGCGTACGGAATTTTCTTCAAGAAGTGTTCTCGAATCAATTACGCGTGTTTCATGGGCCGTGCAGACAGGACATTGCATATTACTTGTACACCGGGAATTGTTTGCAGAGTTCAAGAACCTGCATTTTAATTTTAGCGAGTGCCGCTTCGTCTTTTGAATCTTTCATCGCAGAATGAATCCATCCCGCAAGAAGTTCCATGTGTTTTTCCGTCATTCCACGAGTCGTGATCGCTGGAGTTCCAAGACGAACACCAGAAGTTACGAATGGAGAGCGTTTATCTTGTGGGATCATGTTTTTGTTACATGTGATACCCGCCATTTCAAGCGCGTGCTCAGCTTCTTTACCAGAAAGTCCCATAGAGTCTGTTTTAACAAGTACAAGATGGTTGTCAGTTCCGCCTGTCACAAGAGCAATGCCTTTGCTCGTAAGAACAGCAGCGAGCGCTTTAGCGTTAGCGATAACTTGTTTTTGGTATGTCACGAAGTCTGGTTGAAGGGCTTCGTTGAAAGCTACTGCTTTAGCCGCAATAACGTGTTCAAGCGGTCCACCTTGGATACCAGGGAAGATGTTTGAGTTTAATTTTTTAAACAACTCTTCGTTGTTCGTAAGAATAATTCCTCCGCGTGGTCCGCGAAGAGTTTTATGCGTAGTTGATGTTGTGACATCTGCATGCGGGATAGGAGAGTTGTGTAAACCAGCAGCGACAAGTCCCGCGATATGGGCCATATCAACCATCAGTTTTGCGCCAACTTCATCAGCAATTTCTTTGAACGTTTTGAAATCAATTTCGCGAGGATAAGCAGAAGCTCCGGCCACGATAAGTTTCGGTTGCTCTTTCTTTGCTTGTTCACGAACGATGTTAAAATCGATTCTTTCTGTTTCGTAGTTCAATCCGTAAGCGGCAAACTTAAAAAGTTTTCCTGAGAAGTTAACTGGAGACCCGTGAGTAAGGTGTCCACCTTCAGCAAGATTCATCCCGAGAACTTTGTCACCGTGTTCAAGCATGGCGAAGTAGGCGCCCATGTTTGCTTGTGAGCCAGAGTGCGCTTGCACGTTCGCGAATTTTGCACCAAAAAGTTTAGTGACTCTTTCGATCGCAAGAATTTCACCCTGATCAACGAATTCACATCCACCGTAGTAGCGTTTATTCGGAAGACCTTCAGCATATTTGTTTGTAAGGATAGATCCTTGCGCTTCCATGACCGCTTGAGAAGTATAGTTTTCAGAAGCAATAAGCTCCAATCCATCTTCTTGACGAGCACGTTCTTTTTGAATGATTCCAAAAATTTCTGGGTCCATCGATTTTAGAGAAGAAGCGTTTTTATTAAACATGCTTTACACCTTTTTTAAAACGAGTGATGAGTTTGTTCCACCGAAACCAAAAGAGTTATTGAGTGCATACTTGATATCTTTTTTAACGGCTTTGTTGGCCGTGATATCGAGATCACATTCAGGATCAAGATTTTTTACGTTGATTGTTGGAGGAATGATTCCTGTATGCAAGGCCATTGCACAGAAGATTGTTTCAATTCCACCCGCAGCTCCTAACAAGTGACCCGTCATCGATTTAGTTGAAGAGACGTTGATATTGTGAGCGTGATCACCGAAAGCTTTTTTAATCGCTCTTAGTTCTCCAATATCTCCAAGCGGAGTAGAAGTTCCGTGGGCGTTTACATAACCAATTTCTTTAACATCGATGCCAGCATCTTCAATCGCCATTTTCATTGAGCGGAATGCACCGTCACCTTCTGGGTGTGGAGCTGTGATGTGGTAGGCATCTGACGTAGCACCATGACCTACAACTTCAGCATAAATTTTTGCTCCACGAGCAACAGCTTTGTCGTAGTTTTCAAGAATAAGAATTCCTGCACCTTCACCAAGAACAAATC
>CAMLKK010000026.1 GCA_946480715.1 uncultured Bacteriovorax sp.
TCGTACCTGATTCGCTCGTTTATCAATGGTTCATTGAAATGCTTCGCAAATTCAACTTGTCGTTTGCGACGATGAACCAGGAAACGCATCTTGAACCAAACTCAAATCCTTTCACGGAAAATGATCTTGTCATTGTGAACATCGGTCTTCTTAAGGGTGCTGAGATGGCACGAAGACTGATGAGTGAAGCGACTTGGGATATTATGGTCGTCGATGAAGCTCACCAGTTAAAATGGAATACGGATAAAGCATCGATTGAATATAAAATTGTCGAAGACATCGCTAAAACAACGAAGGGATTGTTGCTGCTAACAGCGACTCCAGAGCAGTTGGGAATGGAAGGGCATTTTGCCCGTCTTAAACTTTTAGATCCTGATCGATTTTACGATTACCACCAATTTTTAAAAGAGATGGGTGAGTACGAAAAAGTTGCAGGACAAGCAAGAGAATTGCAGCGCTATTCAAGCGAAGCAAACGATAAAAAATTAGCTGAACTTCAAGATCTGCACGGTCCTGGACGAATCTTTTTTAGAAATACGCGCGAGAGAATGAGCAAGCACTTCTCATTTTTTCCTAAACGCGTTCTTCATCCGTATCCATTAGAAAGTAAGGCCACACATTTACTTTCGCTTGAAGACGAAGAGACAATTGGTCCTTCATTTGATTTGAAGCTAGATTGGTTGACGGAATTTTTAATGAAAAATCGTCGTCAAAAAATTCTGCTCATAACAAAATCAAAAACGAAAGTTCTCTGTTTAGAGAAATTACTTAAAGACCGCATTGCCGGTCTCAATATCGGTGTTTTTCATTCGGGACTTTCTTTCATTGCCCGCGATCGTCAGGCCGCTTATTTTGCGGAAGAAAATGGAGCGGAAATTCTTCTCTGTACTGAAATTGGTAGCGAAGGACGTAACTTTGAATTTGCTCATCACCTCGTTCTTTTTGATCTTCCGATGTATCCCGATTTACTCGAGCAGCGTATTGGACGACTTGATCGTATCGGGCAAAACAGCGACATTAACATTCACGTTCCGTATGTTAAAAACTCATACGACGAAATTTTATTCTCGTGGTTTCATCGCGGTTTAAATGCTTTTTGTCAGTCGGCCAAAGGGGCGAGTGTCGTTCATTTATCACTCCAATCTCTACTTGATGAATATTTGAAAAAACCACAACTCTGTATGCCGGAAAATACTGTCTTCCAGGATTTTTTAATAACGACGAAAAATGAGTTCGAAGTTATCACCAAAAAAATGGAAGAAGGAAGAGACATTCTTGTTGAATTGAACTCGTTCAAAGAAGATAAGGCCCTGCAGATCATTAATGGCATCAAGGCCTTTGATGAAGAGGCCACACTCATCCACTATATGAACGAAGTTTTCCAGGAACTTGGTGTGGATATTGAAGATCTGGACGAGAGTGTTTTCTACATTCGTCCAAGCGATAATATGTACGTTCCGCATTTTCCAGGATTGGAGAGTGAAGGTTTGAGAATCACTTTTGATCGTAAAGTCGCACTCAAGCGTGAAGATGTCGAATTCCTTACATGGGATCATCCGATGGTTGTCGGAGTCATGGATCTGATTCTCTCAAATAGTTTTGGTAATGCCGCGATCATGGTTCGTAAAAAATCAGGAAGCACAAAAACTTTTGTCGAAACATTTTTTAAACTACAAGTTGTCGCTCCTAAATCAATGAGTCCGGAAAGGTTTTTTCCACCGACGCCTATCCGCGTTTTAGTCGATAGTGCAGGGGAAGATTTCTCAGCTAAATTTCAAAAAGAAGACATAGATGAAAAGATCACGGCGGCTGATCCGGAGATGATTAAAAAAGCAAAATCACTTCCTAAGGCCGCGGTTCAAAAAGTCATTAAAACCGCTCATGATATTGCTCTCGTTGAATCGCAGAAAATGAAGAGTCAGTACAAAAAAGATATGCTTAATCATTTGAATACGGAAAAAGATCGTCTGGAAAAATTGAAAGCGGTGAATCCGGTGGTCAGATCAGAGGAAATTGAGTCGATTGCGAAGCAAATTGAGACACTGTCGAAGTGTTTTGATGAAGCCGAAGTGATGCTCGATTCACTCCGGCTCATTTTCTAATTAAGTAAGCAGACCTTCTTTTTGCAGAACTTTTTTAAAGTCATTGAGAAGGTCAAGACTGTAGTTTCCAAGTTCATCGATCATCATATCTTTAATCGTTTGAGTCGGTGTCGTCTTATTCGTAATCGTGCGTTTATCGTAGTTGTTTACGAGTGAAAGAATCTCTTCCAGCACTGTTAATTTTTTCTTTTTGTTTGGACCTAAACCACTCAGTACCTCTTCGTGGTTATTAATCAATTCCATAATGCTTGGAGTGACGTGAACTTTATCTTTAAGCAACGTCGCTGCATCTTTTACGTGCATGTAATAAACACGTTTATCTTCATGGCCCAAAAACTTTTTCGGCTTATAGAAAAGCTGAATGTCGTTTTTATTCATGTTGATGATCCCAATATCGTGGATGAGAGCGGCCGTTCCTAAATCATCGAGCATGTCTTCCGTACAACGTTTCGCTTCTGCCAGTTTACAAGCAAGCGCACATACATTGAGAGAGTGTTTGATGATTTCTTCGTTCTTATCAACTTTTTTACCGAAAATTTTCTTCAGGGCATCCGGATTATTTTTGATAACCTGACGTAAACTTTTCGCCGCTTTTTCTGTCATACGGTAAGCAGCTTCACTGCCAGGGTCTTTCTGCATTCTTTCAATCGCTGAACTCGCAGCTCCTTCGGCCATATCCACTTTTTCTTCAACGCTGACTTGAGGATTTGAAAGTGTTTCATCTAATAAAGCATCCAGAAATTTTTGATAATTAATTTCATCGCTTTCCGTGATGAAAAATTTCGCAATTTTTTGGGCCTTTAATTTTTCAAATTTTTCTTCTGAAAGCTGTTCACCTTTTTTGGCATAACAGAGATATTGCTCTTTAAAATAGATGTAGAGATCAAACGTTAAATCGCGCATTGGTTTAACAGTGGAAATTCTTAGTGGAGTAAAATCCATGTTCGTTTCGCCCGTAAAAAGAGTTGTAAGTTGGTCTTATTCTAGGCGTATTCGGAAAATTTTCAATTCGTCTTGATGATTATTTTATTGATCATTACCAGAGAAAATTACATGGGAACAACGCTGTGGTCGGCCACTTTTCTAATGCCAAACTGCAATGAAATGCGGTATCGTGAGCAAAATTAATTTTTAGGATTTCGAATATGATTAGCTTCAATAACGTCTCAAAACACTATGGTGGACAGATTCTCTATGAAAATGCCTCTTTCATGCTTCGTCCAGGTGATAAAGCAGGACTTGTAGGGCCGAATGGGGCCGGAAAAACGACGGTTTTCCGCGTTTTGATGAAGGAAGAGGGCTTTGATGGCGGATCAATCACTGTTCCCGAAAAACTACGCGTGGCCTATTTCTCCCAGAATATTGGTGAAATGAAGGGACGCACAGTTATCGAAGAAGTCATGAGTGGTTCGGCGAAAGCTTCTGAACTAGCTTCAGAGATGAGAAAAATCGAAAAACAACTTGAAGGTGATCTTGATCCGGATGAAATGGAAAAAGTTCTTATTCAGTTAGGGGATTACCAGACTGAATTTGAAAAGCTTGGCGGATACGATCTCGATGTACGTGCCAAAGAAATCATCACAGGTTTAGGGGTTATGCCTTACGATCACGATCGTGACGTAGGACTTTTTTCTGGTGGATGGAGAATGCGTATCGCTCTGGCGAAAGTTCTTATTCAACAGCCTGACGTTATTTTATTGGATGAGCCTACCAACTATCTCGATCTCGAAAGTATTATCTGGCTTGAAGAGTGGCTTAAAACTTTTAAAGGTGCCATTCTCATGACATCGCACGACCGTGATTTCATGAACGGGATTGTGAATCGAATTATTGAAGTCGCGAACAAAACAATCACGACATACACAGGTGATTACGACTACTACGAAAAAGAAAAAGAAATCAGAAAAGTTCAACAGATCGCTCAGCACGAATCACAGCAGGCAATGTTGAAAAAAGAAGAAGAGTTTATTGCGAAGTTCGCTGCTCGCGCCTCTCACGCGGCCCAAGTTCAATCGCGTGTAAAAAAATTGGATAAGATCGATAGAGTTGAACTTCCACCGGAAGACATCGTTATGGATTTTACATTCCCAGTTCCACCACGTGGAAGTAACGATGTAGTCGTCATGAAAGATCTGGCAAAAACTTGGATCCGCGATGACGGTACTCCTCACAATGTTTTTTCTGGTCTTACAGCTACAGTTAATCGTCTCGATAAAATCGCTGTTGTCGGAGTAAACGGTGCTGGTAAATCAACACTACTAAAAGTTATTTGTGGTTTAACAGAAGCGACAAAAGGGGAGTCATCGCTTGGACCTTCAATCAAGGCCGGATACTTCTCGCAGTTCTCCCTTGATCTTCTCGATCCTGAAGCAACAGTCTTAGAAGAAATTTCTTCACGACTTCCACATTCATCTAACGGTTACATCAGAAACCTACTAGCAGCTTTTCTTTTCCGCGGCGACGATGTTGAAAAGAAAATCAAAGTTCTATCTGGTGGTGAAAAATCGCGTGTTGTTCTTGCGACTCTCATGTCGAATAACAACAATCTTTTGATTCTGGACGAGCCTACCAACCACTTGGATTTGAAGTCACGTGACGTACTTTTAAATGCGTTAAAAACGTTTGACGGTACAGTTATGTACGTATCGCACGATAGACACTTCTTACATGGTCTATCGAATAAAGTTTTTGAAGTCGATAAAGGCGGAATCCGCGTTTTTGAAACTGGATTTCAATATTATCTCGACAAGAAAAAAGCAGAAATGCAACAATAGGTTCATGCCAAAAATTGATTTCACGTTTGATTTTCTCTCACCTTATTCCTACCTTGCGTGGACGTGGGTGCGAGAAAATCAACAATATGATTTCAATTACAATCCGGTGCCGATGGCGAGTCTCATCACTCATTATGAAACTAAAGGACCGGCGCAAATCGAACCCAAACGCAATTATCTTTTTAAAGATCTGCTTCGCAAAACAGCAGAGAGAAACATTCCTTTCACGACACCCAAAGAGCTTCCTTTCAATTCACTTTATGCTCTTCGACTATCCTTAAAAGGCGTGGCCGGTGATCACCAAAAAGCGGTGATCGACGCTATTTACACAGCGGGATGGGCTAGAGGATTGGATATCGGCAACGATGATGTTCTAAAAAACATTCTTCAAGAGGCCAATCTTCCTGTAGCAGAATTGTTTGAAAAAATGGAAGCCAAAGACGCTCGTCGTGAACTCAAGCAAAATTTAGAAAGCGCCATTAATCAAAAACTATTCGGCGTTCCTTCTTTTATGGTCGAGGGCGAACTTTTCTGGGGCCATGACTCAATTCCTTATCTGGAAAAATTTTTAAAAGGTGAAGACCGATTAGATAAAAATAAATACACTGCTTATGAAAATCTTTTTACAACGAGGTAAACAATGAAAGCATGGATTCTATCAGTAGCATTGTTCATGAGTGCAAATGCATTCGCGGCCAATCCAAAAGTTACAATTAAAACAAACAAAGGTGACATCGAAGTTGAACTGTTTCAGGACAAAGCTCCAATCACAGTAAAAAACTTTCTTTCGTACGTTGATAAAGGTCACTACAAAAAAACAATTTTCCACAGAGTCATCAACAACTTCATGATTCAAGGTGGAGGAATGACGGCCGATATGAATGAAAAACCAACAAGCGCTCCGATTAAAAACGAAGCTGCAAACGGTTTGAAAAATGAAGTGGGAACACTTGCTATGGCCCGTACAGGGATTGTAGACAGCGCTACATCTCAATTTTTCATCAATGTTGTGGACAATCCTTTCCTCGACCACCGCGATACTTCTGACGCAGGTTTCGGATACGCTGTTTTCGGAAAAGTAACTGCTGGAATGCCAGTGGTGAACACAATTAAAATGGTAAAAACAGGAAACCGTGGACCTCATCAGGACGTTCCAGTGGATCCAGTAGTAATTTTAGACATCACGAAAAAGAAGTGATAGTTTAGGGCCTTAAATCTTTTGATGGGGAATTTCCATGCAAGTTGCAAAGAACAAAGTTGTTGGTATCGACTACAAACTAACAGACAAAGACGGCAAGATGATCGATTCATCTGCTAACCACGGACCACTTTATTACATCCAGGGGATTGGTAACCTTATCCCAGGATTAGAAAACGCTCTTGAAGGTAAAAAATCAGGCGATAACCTAAAAGTAACAATTGCACCAAAAGACGCTTACGGTGAACGTAACGATGCTCTTTGCCAATCAGTTCCTCGCGCTCAATTCGAGTCAAACGAAGGTCTAGAAGTTGGAATGCAATTCGAAGTTGATACTGAACAAGGTGAACTTGTTGTATCAGTAACAAAAATCGAAGGTGACACTGTTACTGTAGATGGAAACCACCCGCTTGCAGGTGTTGAACTTCACTTTGATGTAACAGTTAAAGAAGTTCGTGATGCTTCTGCTGAAGAACTTGCACACGGACACGTTCACGGCGAGCACGGCCACCACCACTAAGTCTTAATGAATTATCTAAAGACTTTCCTTCCTTTGCTCTTCGGAAACAAGAAAGGAAAGTCTTTTTCACTTCCTGCCGAACTCGACTGGTCCAAACTAAATTTCGAAGAAAAACTCATGTTCCACACTCTGGGACAGACTCTCGCAACATTCGTTCATGAACTTGATGTGAAATCTTTAAGCATGAAAGAAATTTTTCATCTTTTCACGTTTCATGAATATCTGCCGATTGAATTTTTTAATGAACTCAAGGTTCGTCACGCGAGTGAATGGGAGCTTTTTAAAGCAAGCCTGAGTCCTGAACTTATGGGTACTGAAGAGTTGCAGGATCTGCTGAATTTTAATCCAGGTAAACTTTCGATCATTGCGCTTCTTCATCACGATCGTCATCGTCCGGGAAAAATACTCATTCGCAAGAGTGATGGAAATTTTCATTTAGATAAGAGCGGCCACCTATGGTCGATTCCTGTTTTGGGATTATCAAGTAGAGACTTGGCCTTTAATCACTCTAACGGAAATACTCCTCAAGGAGTTTATTCGATCGATGCGGTTATGCCGGAGGCGAATAACCCGTTTGAGTTTGGAGTTCACCGACGGCTGATTGTAAATTTTCTCCCTGAATTTCATCAATATCTTCCACCTTCACATTTCGAGCTTGATTGGTGGAAACAGTCTGTTGTGGGGCGAGAGATGGGCCGAAGCCTGCTTCGTATCCACGGTACCGGCCGCAAAAATAACAATCTCATGAGCCCGCATTTTCCAATGGTTCCCACGTCCGGATGTCTCGCCACCACGGAAGTCAATTTCATGGGCATCTATCAGAATTTCGATCAAAGGAAACTTCTTGATACCTTGATGGAGGCCTCTGGGCTCACCATCTCATTTGAAAATGAGTCGAAAATTCATGGTCTCTTGTATGTCGTAGAGTTCGATGGTAAATTTCAAGCGCTTGAATTTAGGCATTGAAAAGGACTCGAACCGATGTATGTTTCGACCAAAAAATTTATAGGGTATCCCTGCACTCATCGCCAGTGGCGCGATGAAGGTCACTGCCGTTTTGTTCACGGTTATTCACGCTCATTCACTTTTTGGTTTAAGTGCACGCACTTAGATGAAAAAGATTGGGTGATGAATTTTGGCGGCTTCAAAGAATTTAAAGAATTTCTAGATGATACTTTCGATCACGCATGTTTGATTAATCAAGATGATCCAGAGTTGCCATTGTTCGAAGAAATGCACAAGCGTGGGATCGTTAAACTGCGTGTTCTTCCAAGTGTCGGCATGGAAGGGACGTCTAAATATTTACACAAAAAAATGAACGACTACCTCAACCAGAAAACGAATGGGAGAGTGTGGTGTTTTAAAGTTGAGACGGCAGAGAACGAAAAAAATTCTGCTTATTACGAAGAAGAAAGAGCTGGCGCGAATCCAGCATAGGACAATATTTTTATGAGTATGGTTGACCCAAAAGCAATTCTAAAAAAAGTCACTCCCACACCAATGGTTGAGACGGGACTTACACGCGAACAGAAAAAAGAAAAAATCAAACATCTCTTTAAAGAGATCATGGAAACATTAGGAATGGATCTCTCAGATGATTCACTTAGTGAAACTCCTCATCGTGTGGCCAAGATGTACGTGGATGAAATTTTCTACGGACTACAAACTGAAAATTTCCCGAAGATCACAATTGTTGATAACAAATTTGATTACGATCATGCAGTTATTGAATTCAATATTGTGACGAACTCTGTATGCGAACACCACTTTGTTCCCATCGTTGGTAAAACTCACGTCGCTTACATTCCAAAAGATAAAGTGATTGGACTATCAAAACTTAATCGCATCGTTGATTATTTTGCTCGTCGCCCGCAAATTCAGGAGCGCATGACTCTGCAAATTCACCAGGCACTAGTAAACATTTTAGGCACGGAAGATGTTGCGGTTGTGACAGATGCTTCTCATACATGTGTAAAACTCCGCGGTGTCAAAGACGAAACAGCGATCACACGTACGTCGAAGCTCTCAGGTGTTTTTAAAGCAGATACGGCCCACAGATTAGAATTTTTAAACGCATTACCGAGACCATAATATGAAAAACATCCTGCTTATTGCCCTAATTGGTTTATCTGTTGTCGCCTGTAAATCTGAAAAGAAAAGCGAAGACTGTTCCATCAATGGTGTAAAAGTAAGCTGTGATGAATTCAGAAAGCGTGAAGAACAAAAACCTGTCAAAGCACCGCTTGCAGTTGATGTTGTGATTAAAACAAAATACACGCTCGTTAATGGTGTTCTTAAAACAGCAAAAGATATCGTTGGAGAAGCTTCGAAAACGGAAGGCAACGCAGTCTATACTTGTATGATCTCAAAGCGTAGTGGGGCCTTTAATGTAGTCGCTGACGAGCGCGAGCTGCAATTAGAGCAAGATGGGGCTGCAGAATTTTTCCAGCGTGAATATGGAAGCGTGATCAATCCTGACGCTTATCACATCGGCACATTTCTCTCTTCATCGGAATTCTCTCGTACATCTACACTGCTTAAAATAACAGCGACTGAAATCGAAGTTCTGCACAGATGCTTTTTCACTCGCAAATAGTAGCGCATTTACAGCTTAAAAACTTCTCGTTAGAGTTTATGTATTATGTTTAAACTCTCGCTCACATTTTTAATGATGCTGCTCCTATGCGCGTGCAATGAAAGCGCAGTTCAGCCATTGGCGACTCCAGAGAGTTCAACTAAACCTAACATTCCTGCAGAATCTAAACCTGCTGAACAACCCGCACCGGCACCAATCGAAGTGCCAGCACCCGAAGTGACAGACATTCGAATCAATCAATCGACTCGCAAGTTGAGATGGGAAAAATCTTATACAGATGCGGTCATGGATGAACTCGATCGTCCAGAAATTGAACCGCTATTGAAAACCAAAATTTCTTCAGTTGATCTGCAGACATTGAATTGCACTACACTCAATGAACAAAGCTTCGCTAAGAAAAAGATTTTTTATATAGTCTTCATCGCCGCTATCGCTGAAGCCGAGTCTGATTTTAGAGTGGCCCTCAGAACTCGTAATCCTTCCGATAACACGATTAACGTTGGACTCCTGCAAATTGATGAACAAGCGGCGAGAAATCACACCAAAGGTTCATTAGGTCATCTTGAGGCCATTGATCTGGTTGATCCTGAAACTAATCTTCGAGTCGGCGTGCATATTCTTAAAAATCAAGTCTTGAGCAAAGTGGCCCGTCATCGGTTGCTTCCTGAGCGGTCTTATTACTGGCAGGTGCTTTCGGAAGAGCGTCGAGTGCTTTTAAATTTGAAGACCAATTTTCATAACCTTCCTTTTTGTATCAAATCTGTTACGAGGAATATCTAATTTATTACAAATATCTCGATCTTCAACATCTAACATCTTGATAGTTGTTGTCATTTTTTTGGCACACCCCTTGCTCTAGAGTCCAACAAAACTCAAAGGGGGGTTCTTATGAAAAATGCAATTTTAATTCTTTCGTTCTTAGTGTTCGCAGTTGGATGTGATTCAGATTCACCAGTAGCTAAAAAAGCCGAGAGCTGTACTTACAATGATAAACCAATGGACTGTGCGGAGTTTCGCCGTATCACTGGTCAGACACCAGATGATCCAGCGGCTCAGCAACCATCTGTGAAAGAGCCGAAAGTCGGATACGCACTGGAAGTAAAATCAAAAGGAAGATACCAGGTTCGTAATGGTGAATTGAAGATTCTCACAAGCTTGGAAAAAACAGCTTATGGTGAACACAACGGTTCAAGCTACAGATGCCAGATCACGATTGGCGCAAATACAGTGATGGGTGTGCAAGCAGATGAGCGTGAACTCAACCTTTCGCTCGAAGGTCAATCAACAATTCTTCCGCGAGTAGAGGGATCAGTTGTCGATGAAAATAATTTCTTGCTTGGTTCGTTTGAATTTATCGAGAAAGATGAAGCGAAAACAACATTCAAATTCATCGATGATAAGACGCTAGAACTCTCGATCATTTGTTTGTTCTAAAAGATATTGTTGCTGGCGAAGGTCGTTGATCTGACCTTCCCAGTAATTTGGTGATTCGAAAAATGGAAACGCATTTTTAAAAGCTGGATCATCATAACGTTTTGCAATCCACGCCGAGTAGTTAATCATTCTGAGTGTTCGCAGCACTTCTGTCAGTTTCAACTCTTCATAATTAAAATCTCTCATCTGCGTGTAGCCTTCTAAAAGGGCGGCACGCATCTGCTGAGCGTATTCATCATTTCCTGGGAGAAGGAGCCACATGTCTTGAACGACAGGACCCACGACCATATCGTCGAAATCGATTAAGTGAAATGTTTCTTCCCGCTTTAAAATATTTCCAAGGTGGCAGTCACCATGGATGCGCTGGAAAGAAACATTGTTAAAGGCATCTTTCGTTTGTTTGTAGATATTTTCAAGCAGCGTTTTATAAGAAAGTTCAAAGTGCGAGGGAACGATTTTTTGGCCGATCAAAAAATCGAGATTGGATTTAAGGTAAGTATCCGTTGAGAGTTTAAGCCTGTGTGTGGCCTTTTTCATGCTGCCCACATTATGCAGACGAGCAAGCAATCGTCCTACTTGTTCAATCTCATCCAGCGTGAATTCATCCGGCGCTCGTCCACCTTGTTTCGGAAAAACAGTATAAAAAAGTTCAGGCTCAGGAAGAGTGAAAAGTGTTTGATCGTTAAAGGTGAGAGGAGCAATGACCGGCACTTCGAATTCAGTGAGATCGAGCAGGAAATCGTGCTCTTCTTGTATCTGGGCCTTAGTCCATCTACCAGGACGGTAAAATTTTATGATTTTAGAGTGATCACTGGGATTTTTAGAATCGGATTCAATCTCAACTTCATAAACGCGATTTTCCATCGAGTTCATTGTGAGCACTCGTCCGGTCGTTCTAAAGCCGAGCTTCTCAACTGTCTCCAAAACTAAATCAGGATTAAGTTCGAAGAAAAATTGAGTGGCGTTCGTGCCCCAGAGGTTTGACGTCAATGGTTTTCCTCAGTGAATCATGTGGTAGACTTCAAGCATTTCTTTTTTCAGAAGTTCCATTTTCTTTGGAAGATCCGGATGATTGATGTCTTGTGCGTTTAACAGGTAGTTCTCTGGTTTTGTTTCTCTTACAAGAAACTTAGATTGCCAGATATTGTTCTGAGGCATGTTGATGTCTGAGATCAATTGGAATGTTTCTTTGATTTCTGGTTTGATGAAATCTTGAATAGAAGTGAAATGTTGATCGTTGTAGATCTTGTTTCCATTTTCTAAACGAGCGTATCCACGAACAACGTAGTCTACGTAAACCACGTCACATTCAAATGATTCAAAAAGGTAATTGATAGCGTTTAGAGGAATGATCTCTCCACAAGTCGCCACGTCGATATCAACGCGGAAAGTACAAATGCCTTCTGGATCAGAAGCATCTGGGTATGTGTGAGAAGTGATGTGTGATTTATCTAAGTGAGCGCTTACCTGAACACTCGGGATCGGCTCTCCACCGCCCTTGATGTCAGACATAAGAACCATCGTTGAAGCTCCAACTGGATCATAATCTTGAACTGATACGGCAAGGATATTAGCTTCGATGATTTCTACGATTTTTTTCGAGATCTCAGCGATACGGTTAGCATTGTATTTTTCGTGAATGTAATTCACGTATTGGGCCTTCTGCTCGTCATTTAAAGCAATGCAAAAGTCGTAAAGATTAAAACTCAAAATCTTTGTGAGGTTGTTGAACCCTGAGATTTTAATTCTTTCATTCGGTGCGATTTTTGACTGGAACATATTCTATGATTTCCTTACTAAAATAACTGTTTACTAACTTTGAAGGTCGAACTATCTATGTGTCACAGAATGCACCAAGTGACAATGAAATCTTTCTAAAAAGGGACCATTTCATGTGCATATAAAGCGGCTTATGAACGCACTATTGGAGAGTTATGACTGATCAACTTAATGAAAAAAATCCTAATGAATTGCTCATCGAAAATGGCTGGTACTCAGAGCGCTATTTTCATAAAAACGTGGCGACTTCATTTAAAATAAAATCCGTTTTGCATTCAGAGAAAAGTCAGTACCAAAAGATCGATGTTCTCGACACTCATGGCGTGGGAAGACTCCTGCTTCTTGATGGTAAAACGATGGTTTCAGACCATGATGAATTCGTTTACCACGAAGTGATGGGGCACATTCCTTCAATGGTTCACCCAGGAATTAAAAATGTTCTGATCATCGGCGGTGGAGACGGTGGGATTGTTCGCGAATACGTGAAGCACCCGGAAATCGAGCGCATTGACCTGGTAGAAATCGATGAGCGCGTAATTGAAGTTTCAAAAAAATATTTCCCAGATTGTACATCAGGACTTGCTGATAAAAGAGTGAACGTTCTTCCACAAGACGGTGTCGAGTACATCAAAAACCACAAAAACTTTTTTGATGTCATCATCATCGATTCAACTGACCCGGAAGATTTTGCAGCTGGACTCTTCACAAAAGAATTCTATGGTCACGTGTATGAGGCCCTGACAGATAAAGGGATCATGATGGCCCAGACTGAAAATCCTTTTTACGATGAATACGGAATTAAATCGTTCTACGACAATCTTCGTTCCGTTTATCCGGTCGTGAAGTCATTTACAGGTCCAATGCTTATTTATCCAGGAGTGTTCTGGACTTTCGCTTACGCTTCAAAAGGACTCATTCCAACAGAGCTTAACGAAAAGAAGATTCCGATGATGAAAGAGCTTGAGAAATCTTTAAAATGGTACAATATGGATTGGCACCGTGGAGCTTTCAACATTTCCAATATTCACAAAAAAGTGACCGGTTGCTAAAAAAATAAAATGCCTATAGATGCGGCGATGGCCATCATCATTTTTGCTTTTGTGCCCGTGGCAGTTAAATTCACGAACGCAAACCCGTTTACGATCGGGCTCTTTCGTTTAGTTGTGGCCACGGGACTCATTGGGCTTGTTTACCGAAAAAAAATAGAATGGCGCTCTCTCTTTTCGATCAATGAACGTAAATCTGTCTGGAAATTAATCGTTATCGGGATGGCCTTTATCGGTCATTGGTTAACGTACACTTTCTCCATCAAAGTCTCTGGGCCTTCGATTTGTGTTTTAGGAATGGCCACTTATGGCGTTCAACTTATTTTCTACGGCTCACTTTTTCTTGGTTATCATGTTCGAGCAAAAAACATCATATGCCTTCTGTTCATTCTGGTTGGCGTGGCGCTTGTTATTCCGAGTTGGGATTTTTCAAACAACACAACTCTAGGTTTAATGCTCGCTCTCATTAGTGCTTCTTTTTACGCGATCATTCCGATTATGCTTCAAAAGTCCCATGAGTTCTCTCAAGAGACGCGCATCTTTTCTCAGTTTGGTGTGGCCATGATTGGTTATTTATTTTTCATCGGGAAAACAGAGTGGGCGAGTCTAGCGGCCAATGATTGGTGGGCGCTCCTTTTTCTGGCCGTCCTTGGAACATTTATTGCGCATTCATTATGGACGCGAGTAACGTCAAGAATTCCGACGACGACTTCGGGAGTTATTTACTATCTCATTACTCCAGCAGCAATGATGCTTTCGCATTTTATGCTTGGTGAAGAATTGACTTTCAAACAACAAATCGGAGGATTAATCATCCTCGTCGCTGCTCTTTTAAACACAGTAAAATTGCCCGGGAAAAACGTATGACAACTTCATTAGTAAACGTTGATGCTCAAAAAGTTTCTGAACTCACATTGATTAGAGACGTGAATAAACATCTTCTGCGCGGCCATCGTTGGATCTTTGCTGATTGTTTTGAAGGGAAAGCTCAGACGGGAGTTGGGATTCTTAAATCTCGCAATGATGTTTTAGCGATCGGTCTTGTTCAGGCCGATACTCAACTACGTTTTCGTGTTCTCACACTTGCAGAAGAAAATTTTGTTCGATTAAAAGATATTCCACATACGTTGAAAATATGGAGTGATTTACAGCTTTCGAAAGCGATTGAACTTCGACGTGGATTTGTCAGCGAAAATAATAATAGTTTCAGGTTAGTTAATGGTGAAGGGGATGGGATGCCCGGCCTCATCATCGATATTTATCATGAGACTGCTGTTATCAAACACGATCATCAGGTTTGTGAGAGTTTTTACAATCATCTAGCTATCGGTGAAAAACTTCAGAAAGAATTTCCATTTATCAAAAATGTTTATCTTAAAAGACGCAACGATGTTGAGGTAAAAGGTGATGACATCATTGGAACACTTCCGGCAGAAGTGCAATTCAAAGAAAACGGATGTGTGTTTGCCAGCAATGTTCGAGATGCTGCTAAAACAGGATTCTTCCTCGATCAACGTGACAATCGAAAACTTATTGGTCAGTTTGCTAAAGATAAAACTGTGCTCAATCTTTTTAGTTACACGGGAGGATTCTCTCTATTTGCCGCTCACGGTGGTGCTAAAGAAGTGACGAGTGTGGATATTGCAAAAGCGGCCATTGCAGCAGCAGAAAGAAATTTTGAAGTGAACAATTTAAAAACACCTCATCATGCTATAGCAGCAGATGCTTTTCTTTATATCGATGAGCAAATTAAACTTAAACGCAAATGGGATCTCGTGATCACAGATCCTCCAAGCTTTGCTCCTAATCAAAAGGCCGTTGAAGCTGCGAATGCTGCTTACATTAAAGTTTTCGCTAGCTCGCTTAAACTCGTCAATGGGGGAGGGCTCTTCGCTGCAAGCTCTTGTTCAAGCCACATCAGCACGGATAAATTTTTAGAGATTTGCCGTGAAGCCTTTTCTAAATGCCGCAAGCGTGGAACATTAGTCTACCTCGGTGGTCAGCCATTTGATCATCCCTATCCACTCGCGATGGAAGAGCTTCGCTACCTGAAATTTGCTTTGTTCCGCGTGGATTAAAAATTTAGAGGTGGTTGATTAGGGTCAATGTATCTTTGAGCCCTTCAATTTCGAGTTGCTGAATTTGTTTGCGCAAGTCAGTTAACTCTTTTTCCGTTCTCTTGAGCGTGAGCTGTTGTTCACTATCGAATTCCGTTTCCGCTTTTAGTTTTTCCCATTCTTCGGCCAATTCGGACTCTTGATCACGCAATTCATGGATCTGCTTTCCAATGAGAAATTTTTCTCTGAAAACTGGTTCACGTTGAGAAGGGCAGAAGCTCGCATACATATCGTCGGCCTTTCCTAAGGCAAGAGCATTGATCGGTTTGCAGTATTCGTCCCAACCTTTTTTGAAACCTAATTCATATTGTTCTAAATCCAGCTTTGGACCTAAATGAGAACAGACGTTTCTCAGTTGATCAGTATAAATTTTAGGGCTTCCGATACGTCCATGACGAAGTCCAAGTTCATGCATATCTGTCTGACAGTCTTTTTTATCAATCGTTGAGCAAGATACAGTAAGTGCCAATGGAAGAAGGCATATTAACGGTTTAAAATTCATGCGTCTCTCGGGGAAAAGTTGCTTCGGAAATGGTATCGTCAGCTGAAAAATGAACGTTAAATATTTTTAAAAACAGTGGTCTTTTCTTCATTGGGTGGAGGCAAGAACTGCCTAGTACTATTTTCCTCTTTAATTTTCTCCGGAATCCCTGAAAATAGCTTTATGGGAAATACAAAATTAAAAGAGTCAAGACCATCGAAAGAAACTTTAACCTACACCAAATTCAAAGAAATTGACGGCAATCACCCGCTCAAAAAAATGGTGCCCGAAGCGGTTGTAGAATATCAAGTTCGGACGAGGCACGGCGGACAAGTCGCATTTTTCAACTTTGATCTCGCTCGCGAAGTAGGACTCATCCCAGAAAATCATCCCAACGAACTCACACCTGAACTTAAAAACGAAATCCTTAATACATTCAGCATCGTCATCATCAATGAATACGATATTGAAAACAATTTCAATTTTCCTAAAGAAGAAATTAGACCTAACACATATATGGCCACTCGTTACCTTCAATTGCAGCATCCTTGCAAGAAGGGGACAACTTCAGGAGATGGTCGCAGTATTTGGAATGGCCAGATCAAAAAAGGAACAAAGACATGGGATGTTTCAAGCTGCGGAACAGGTGCTACTCGATTAAGTCCAGCAAGCAACATCAATAAAAAATTCTATCAAACAGGTGATCCAACTGTTTCTTACGGCTGTGGATATTCTGAAAAAGATGAAGGACTAAGTTCACTTTTCTTCAGTGAAGTTCTGGCAAAGAATGGATTAGAAACTGAGAGAGTTCTAGCGATCATTGAATTTCAAAAAGGTTTAGCGATAAATGTCCGCGTTCACGAAAATCTTCTTCGTCCTTCGCACATGTTCAACCACCTTAAACAAAACAATCTTCCAACTTTGAAGAGAGTTGTTGATTATTACATCGATCGCCAGGTTAAAAATAAAGTTTATGTGAACCCACCGAAAGAATCAAAAAGTCTTTATGACTTTTTCCTCGGACAGGTTGTTGAAACGTTTGCAGAGATGGCCGCGAATTTCGAAGATCAATATATCTTCTGCTGGTTGGACTGGGATGGTGACAACATTCTGATGGATGGGGGAATCATTGATTATGGATCAGTCAGACAATTTGGACTTTATCACCATGAATACCGTTATGATGATGTTCAACGTTGGTCAACTTCGATTAAAGAGCAAAAACAAAAAGCACGTTACATCGTTCAGACATTTGCTCAGATTGTTGATTACATAAAAAATGAAAAAAAGAAATCAATTGAAGACTTCAAAAACCATCACTCAGTGCAATCCTTCGATAAACGATTCTTTGATTACAAAAACAGAAACATTCTCATGAAGATTGGTTTCAATCAAAAATACACAGATTTCCTTCTGGAAAACTGCCGTAAAGATATTGAAGAATTTAGAGATGACTTTACATACTTCGAAATGGCCAAGTCAGTAAAAGGTCCGCAAAAAGTACCAGATGGAATTAACTGGAATGCTATTTTCTGTATGCGTGACATTTTAAGAGAGCTTCCGCAAGTGATGCTTTCAAGAGGAGTGGATTCACTTCTAAAAGAAGAAGAGTTCTTAGATATTATCAAATCAAGTTATGCGACTAAAGCTGATCTTAAAAGATCTCTTCGTCGTGACATGAAAATCAGAAGCTTCCAAAAAAATTATCTGAAGCTGCTTTCAAAAGTTGCTGCAAAAACTAAACTTCCAGTAGAAAAAGTTCTCTTGGATGTTTCAATGCGCTCATCGGTTATCAATAAATATGACCGCGTGACAGGCGACTCGATTACAACAATCGTTCAAAAGGTCATGAACAAGAGACCAAAACTTACCGCAGAAGAAATTTCAGAAATCTTGAGAGAGTTTACTGATTATCAGAATCTCAATCCGGATAAAGCGGCCCGTCCTTCAAACTTTGAGACTGAAAAAGAACAATCCCGTTTAGTCAAAGGTATGCTTCAAATCGTGCGAGAGTTTAGAGACGGAATATGAAATTAGTCCTATACTCTGGCGGTGGGGAAGAGGAGAATCGCTACCTCAACCAACGCGCACTCGAGTTGACCGGGGCCGACGTCCCTAAACTTACTTTTATACCTTCTAGCTCTTACGATGCTGAAGATGATTTCAAATTTTTCGTGGAAGAGTTTTCAAAACTCGGCGTTCAGCGATTCATGCATTTCTGTGTAGATATTCCTTTTACCAAAACAATGTTAACGGAAATGTTGAAAAGTGATCTCATCTTCTTAGGTGGCGGTAACACTTTTTATTTTCTTAAGTATCTTAAAAAAAATAAAATGTTCGAGCACTTTGCCCGCTTTTTAGAGCGTGGTGGAGTTCTTTGTGGCCTTTCAGCAGGGGCCATCGTTCTCACTCCTCACGTTCACACGGCTACATTTCCGCATTTTGACCGTGATGAAAATCCATGGGAAATGAAGAATCTCTCAGCAATGAGAGTCGTGAATTTTGAGTTCTTTCCGCACTATAAAAATTCCAAAAGATACGATGCTGAATTACTCCACCATTCAAAAAAATCAAAACTGCCTCTCTATGCCTGCGCAGATGGGGGAGGTATTATCGTTGAAAATGGCCGCATTTCTTTTTGTGGAAAAAGTCATGTTTTCTATCAGGGTAAAAAACTTACGATCTCAAGCTATCTAGGATAAAAATGAAACTCCTCATTCTCTTCTCGATCGTATTTGCAACGTCACTGAACGCTGCAATGATTGATATTGATTCTAAAAGTTATAACTGTCCAAAAAAGGAAAATGCTTATTTCCAATGTAGCATAAATGGTCGTGACGTTTTTGTGAAAAAAAACGGTCATGAGTATGTAGCACTATCCACAGATCAAAATAAAATTCAAATCTATAATGTTTCGAAAGTCATCGATGGAATGAGGATTGTGTTTGAGAAAAAACCAACACTCGATTTCAATTTCTCGAATATTGCGGAAAGAGATCAAAAAAGTTTAGCTGATCTTGCCCAAATTCACTTCTCTGAATTCCAGGACCCCGCGCTTAAGAAATTAATGGATGTTGCACAATCAACAGTAAATCGCGGTGGGATTGAAAAGCAGAACAAACTTAAACTGCAGCTTAACGGCCAAGAAACATATAATTGCTCCCGTGGACAGTCTAAAGATCAAGCGTCTCAATGTGAATACTTCGAATGTAAGGGAATGAATGCTGACGAAAAAATTCTCGCCTATTTACCAAATCCCATGAACTCATTCGTTCCACCGCATGTATTAAGAATGAATAAAGGACAGGCGAAACTTGATATACAGAATTTCAAGGCCCTCTCCTCAAACAACTTGTCACTGCTTTCGAGAGATTCATTAAGCATCCAAGAGCAAGAGGGTCTGAAAGAATCTTTTGGGTTCATGCCGGAAGGTAACGGACTTGAAAACAAGTTGTTCGTCCCTTCTGCATTCAAAGAAAGCCAATCAAGCTTCAATTATCTAAGCCAAAATGTTTTTGATGATGAGGATCCGACAGAAGCTGGTTGTGCAGGATCAGTCACACAACTGTTTGATCAAAAGAAAAAAATTTCAAAGAACATGCAGGATGAAATGATCAAAGCTGATCTTGTTGAATACATCACAATGATCAACGGAAATATCTTTTCATTTTATACCGACCGAAAAAATGCTGAGCAGTTGGGTTGTTATTACGGAAATAAAATTCTTCACAATAGCGCTGTTGGCTCAATTTCAAAAATTGATAAACTCTCGGGTGCAAAAAGTGCTCCTCGTGCTATTTCACCGAAAGAAGTTCAAGATCTCTTCCAGAAAGCTGTGAATATGAAAGATCTGCCTTTTGCTTATGTTGAAGATGGTTGTTATGCGCGAGCACATCTCATGGCCAGACGTTTTGAAGAGTTGGGCTACAAAGTTGAGAAAGCTTGGGTAAGAGGAAAAATCGGAGCTCCTGGATTAGATGGATTTTGGGATTATCATGTGGCGCCTGCTTTTGATGTAAAAGAAGCAGACGGAAGAATAGTGAAATATGTCATCGATCCTTCCATGATGAATAAAGCGGTACCTCTTGATGAATGGACGGGGAAAATGACTTTTGAACTTAAAGGTCCTGTTGTGAAAACAACTTATCCATTTCCTTCAAACACGGCGAACTTCCAGCGAACAACTGTTGCAATTTCTTCTTCCGATCCCTATTTTCCAACCGATAATTCTTTTTCCGAAGAAGAGAAATTAGCCATCTCTAAAGAAAAAATGGAAGAGTACAGCTTGAAGGTAAGAAAATGAAAATGTTTTTATTCGCATCTTTTTTTGTCACTCATACATACGCCGCTGAACTTCAGGTGAAAAAACTCGTTTGGAGTGATGAAAAGAAAATGTATGAAGTGTATTTCGATAAAAGTGCCGGCGTGCATTTGGCAGATGAAAAATATTATGATTGCCTTTCATATTCATTAAACAAAGAAAGACCAGCGAAGATTGAAATGGAAGACAAAAAACTTATTTTGAAATCCTGCACGAAGGTCGAGTCCAAATAAAAATAAGAACTCCAAGAAGAATAAGTTCCACAAAAATTTTAAGACCAATATGAACTGCGAGAGTAGGAATTCTCCAGGCCATAACAATTCCCACCATTATCGTTGCAATAATTTTTGCTTTTAAACTGATAGCACCAGATTCCTGCCAGTCTTTTAAAGGTGGTCCAAAAACTTTATGTTCACGCAACCAATGCATAAGTTTAGGAGATGAATGCGTATAAAAATAAGCCGCAAGAAGAAGAAAAGGCGTTGTTGGTAAAACTGGTAAAAAAGCTCCGGCCACTCCAAGCGAGAGAAAAATGTGGCCTAAAACAAGAAAAAGCAGTTTCTTCATGGAAGATCGTCACCAAAGTATTTAAGACAGCTCATCTTAAGTTCATTGTAGAAAGGTGTAAAGATTTCGAGTTGGGCAATCGTTTTACGGGTGACGAGAGATATGGGCCTTGAGACTTTAAGAATTTTATAGTGATGGGGCTTGAGCTTTAGTTCTTTACAAAGACCTAGTGGAATAAGGCCGTTCCCAATTCCAATTCTCGACATTTGATAAACCGCCATGAACGATTCAACTCGAATGGGAGGAGCGGTGAAGTAGTTGGGATATTCACGTTTCATCTCAGCACCCATACTTTTCCAGGTCGCAGAGTTTTCCTCAATAGTAATGAGAGGAAGATTTTTTTGGACTCGCTGTTTTTGTTCTGAATAGACAATTGCCATGGGTTCATCAACTAAGTGAAAAGCCGAAAGATCTTTTCGATGATCACTAAAAGTACAAATGCCCATTTGATATTTTCCGAGCGCCACATTTTCCAGTAACATGAGACTGCGGTGAACGTGCAAATCGAAATGCAGATGTTTAAAAGATTTCATCGCTTCATGCAGGAGTTTGGGGCCAAATGATCCAGCAATGGAATCGGCGAGTGCCAACGAAAAATGCGAACTAATCTTTTGCGGATCTGGGTTTAAAGAAAGATTCTTGAGTTCAACCATCAGCGGTCGCGCTTTATTCAAAAAGGCGAGCGCCTGTGGAGTTAGTTTAAGGCGACGTCCGTCTGGCTCAACTAACTGTGTTCCCAATTGGACTTGCAACGCCTGAATACGTTTACTTACGGCGGATTGAGTAAGACGCAATCGTAATGCGGCCTCACTTACCGTTTCATATTTCTCTAGCGCCATAAGGGCTTCAATTCCATCCAACATATTCCTTATACTACTATATTTTATTCAAAATATTCATTTTTTTATTAGATCTGACACGCCGATAATAGCATTGAGAAATGAATGAGATTATAATCGCTTAACTTTCATATTAAAGGGGGCATCATGAGCAAAGTAAAAAAATCACTTAAAGTGGGTAATAAGGAATACGCTTATTACAGTTTAAAAGAAGCTAAGAACTTAGGTTTATCAGACATCGATAAACTTCCAAAGTCACTTAAAGTTTTATTAGAAAACCTTCTTCGCCACGAAAATGGAAAAGACGTTACTTTCGAAGATGCTAAAGCGATCAACGAATGGACGAAAACACAAAAATCAACTCGCGAAATTTCATACTATCCAGCTCGCGTTCTTATGCAGGACTTTACTGGTGTTCCAGCTGTTGTTGATTTAGCGGCCATGAGAGAAGCGATGAAGAAAATCGGTGGAGATCCAAAAAAGATCAACCCACTTATTCCAGTTGATCTTGTTATCGATCACTCGGTAGCAGTTGATTTCTTCGGACAAAAAGACTCATTCGAAAAAAACGTTGATGTTGAATACGAAAGAAACATTGAACGTTATAAATTTTTAAAGTGGGGCCAGGGAGCTTTCAAAAACTTCCGTGTTGTTCCTCCTGGAACTGGTATCTGTCACCAAGTTAACCTTGAATATCTTGCTCAAGGTGTTTGGACGAAAACAGAAAACGGTGAAACAGTTGCTTACCCAGATACATGTGTTGGTACAGATTCACACACAACAATGATCAACGGTCTTGCCGTTCTTGGTTGGGGTGTTGGTGGTATCGAAGCAGAAGCGGCGATGCTTGGACAATCAGTAACTATGACTGTTCCAGAAGTTGTTGGTTTCAAATTAACTGGGAAACCAAACGAAGGGATTACTGCTACAGATATCGTTCTTACTGTTACTCAAATGCTTCGTAAGCACGGTGTAGTAGAAAAATTCGTAGAGTTCTACGGAACAGGTGTAAAACTTTTAACATTAGCTGATAGAGCGACAATTGCGAACATGGCACCGGAGTATGGAGCTACTTGTGGATTCTTCCCGGTTGATGAAAAAACGATCGACTATTTAAAATTCACAGGACGCACAGACGAGCAAGTTGCTCTTGTTGAAGCATACGCAAAAGAGCAAGGTCTATGGTTGAATGCAGGGGACGCTGATCCAGTATTCACATCAACACTTGAACTTGATCTTGGAACAGTTGTTCCATCGCTCTCTGGACCAAAGCGTCCGCAAGATAGAATTGAATTAACAAAAGCTGCAGACGCATTCAACACTGAACTTGCGGGAGCTTTCAAAGTTAATCCTGATACTTTCAACAATGAATATGCTGTTGAAGGAGCTGATTACAAACTTAAACATGGAGCTGTGGCGATCGCTACAATCACTTCATGTACGAACACTTCAAACCCATCTGTTATGATTGCTGCTGGTCTGGTAGCGAAAAAAGCTAGAGCGCTTGGACTTAAGTCTCAACCATGGGTTAAAACAGCTCTTTCTCCTGGATCAAAAGTTGTTACAGATTATTTAGTAGAGTCTGGATTACAACAATCGCTTGATGAATTAGGATTCAACCTTACTGGATACGGATGTATGTCTTGTATCGGTAACTCTGGGCCACTTCCAGAAAACATTTCAAAATCAATCAATGCAAACAACCTGGTTGTAACATCAGTTCTTTCTGGAAACAGAAACTTCGAAGGCCGTATCAATCCTGACGTTAAAGCAAACTACCTGGCTTCACCTCCGCTAGTTATCGCTTACGCGCTTGCTGGAAACATCAACATCAACATTACGAAAGATCCAATTGGAAAAGGCGCTGATGGGAAAGATGTTTACCTGAAGGATATCTGGCCAACTCACGAAGAAATTAATTCTGTGTTGAGCTCGAAGTTAACGTCAGCAATGTTCAAAGCACGTTACTCAAACGTGTTCGAAGGGGACAAGCACTGGCAAGCAATCAAAACATCAACTGGTGATTTTTTCGAGTGGGAACCAAACTCAACTTACATCAGAAATCCAACGTTCTTTGAAAACATCAATGATGGAACTGAGAACATGGGCTTCGCTCTGAAAAACGCTCGCGTTCTTGCACTTTTTGGTGACTCAATCACAACGGATCACATTTCACCAGCGGGATCAATTAAGAAAACATCTCCAGCTGGTTTATACCTTCAGGAAAAAGGTGTTAAAGCGGAAGACTTCAACTCATACGGATCACGTCGTGGTAACCACGAAATCATGATGAGAGGAACATTCGCTAACATTCGTATTAAAAACGAAATGCTTGGTGGAGCAGAAGGTGGAGATACTCTACACGTTCCAACAGGAACGAAAATGTCGATCTACGATGCAGCGATGAAGTACATCGGAGAAAAAACTCCACTAGTTGTTATCGGCGGTAAAGAGTACGGAACAGGATCTTCACGTGACTGGGCAGCGAAAGGAACATTCCTTCAAGGTGTAAAGGCCGTTGTAACTGAATCATTCGAGCGTATTCACCGTTCTAACCTCATTGGTATGGGTGTAATGCCAATGGTTTTCGAAAGTGGTGTAGACCGCAAAACATTGAAGCTGGATGGATCAGAAACAATCTCACTTATCCCGCAAGATGGAACGACTTTTAAAACGAATATGAAGTATGACATGATCATCAAGCGTAAAGACGGAACAGAAACTAAAACAACTGTTATGTCCCGTGTAGATACGGCAGATGAACTAAACTACATCAAAGCTGGTGGTATTCTTCAGTTCGTTCTCAAGAATCTAAAGTAATCTAAGACCTCAATTTCGCTTAGGAAGGTCCGGGCAACCGGGCCTTTTTTTTGTCTATTTTTTAGACAGTCCGATTCACTCTATAAGAATTTCCTGATTTCCCCATCCATTTTTTAATACAGCTAAACTGAAGGGACTAGCACCATCAGGAGATGATCATGTTTAAGACTGGATTAATGGCCATTGCAACTCTATCTTTTATCGCATTAACAGCACCGGCAACAACACAAGCGGGTGTTCACTCGACATCTTCTGTCTCAGCAAAAATCGCTGCTAATAAAGTTAACGATGTCTTCGCAGGTTTAAAATTTAATTACCTTGATCAAGAAGACCGTCTGCTTATTTTGAATGATTTTTTAAAACAAGTAGAACTTGAATACGCACTTTTACCTTTGAAGGCAAAAAGTGTTGGTCTCGATTTTAAGAAAGTAAAAGAAGAAGCTCGATTAGCTGAACTTGCTGTCGTTGATATTCTTGCAACATCTGATGAAAGAAAAAATCCAGAGCTGAGAGAAAAAATCACATTCCTTCAAGCGCAAAGTAACCTGGACTTCCTCGATAGAATGCAACTTCTTGTTGCAAAATTTAAAGACACGCACTTTGGTATTCAGGAAAAAATGCCAAGACCAAGTATCTATAATGGTCTTAGACTTTTCAGAATTGATGGTAAAATCGTTGTGGGATCTATTGAAAACAGATTCATCGGAATGGTTTCGAAAATTTCAGGAGCTGATTTATCTGCAATCAAAATTGGTGATGAAGTTTTAGAAATCGACGGAGTTAAAGTTGAAGATAAAGTAAACGAATATAAGGCCTACATTGGTGGTTCATCTGAAGGCTTCATCGATAACTATGCAGTACGCGCTCTTACTCTTCGTAACTTTAAATACGAAAAAAAGAATTACATGAAGATCACGTTTAAAAATGCTGGGACATACAAGCTTCCAATCTTCGCGAACTCTACTAAAGGAGCAATGCCAAGATTAGATGCCATCACTTATTTTGAAAAATATAAAATTCCATCTGACTCGGTATCAATCGGATTAACTTTTGATAAAGCGTCGAACACTTGGAATGAAAGTGCCTTAACTTTCTCAGGTTACTCAACTAGACTTCTTCAGGCCAACCTAAGAGGTGTAACGGAAATGCTCGATGATGGAGGAGCTCCAGCAATTCGTACCGGGTATTACATCAATAAAGGTAAAACGTATGCCGTCATGCAATTGATGACGTTCTATACGAAAAACGTAAAAGTAGGGAATACTCAACTTCCGTTCATTGAGGCCATTAGAAAATTTATTATGGAGATCAAAGAGGAACAAGTTCCTTTAATTCTCGACCTTCGCGTAAATGGCGGTGGTAATGGTAACTTCCCTGCGCAAGTACTGAGTCTGTTAGCTCCGGCCAATACAGTTTACGCAGGACCGACTGCCGGCTATAGAATGACTCAATATATGAGAGGCATTCAAGATGCGAGTAACTACCAGGAGATTATCGGAGAAGATATTTCTGCGGGTATCAGCATTGAAGAATTTTCGAATATCTTTGAGAACACATTAGCGGATAGAAAAGAATATACTCCAATGATGAACTTCGGTGCTATTTACACAGATTCTAAAGTTGGTGGATTCAACAATAAGATTGTCGCTCTCGTTACGCCAGACTGTATCAGCGCTTGTGACAAAATGGCCTTCCTACTTAAATCATCTGGACGCGCAGTGATCGTGGGAACTCATACAAATGGTACAGGGGCGGGTTACCTTTCAACTGAGGACTTTAACACTTCATGGGAAGACCGTTTAAAAGTGTTAAGTACGACGATTCCAAACTACCTTTTTGGTGTACCAGGTAAATCGGCCGAAACAACAGTTTTCGGAGAGGATAGTGTTGAGCAACTTTGTAGTGAAAACAAACCAACGGTTGCAGATATTCCTTATAACTCTAAGATGATTGACCTTGCTAAAAATAATCTTGGATGGTTACAAAAGGCCGCTCAAGTAATCGACGTACTAGAACAATAGTCTTACAAAATACTCAACTGTTTCATGCTTGTCGGCCTTAAAACCGACAAGCAATTTTTTCTTTTGACTCCTCTGGTTTAACCTGAGGTAAGATAGTGGGATAGCAATTTTGCGTTGTGTTCCTACTGGAGAAAAAATGAAACGTCTGTGGCTAGTACCAGTCCTCTTGATCTCTTTAATTGTCGAAGCTCAAACGGCAAGTGATAAAGACCCAAGACGCGAAAAACTTATCGGTAACATTCTAAAAAATGCACTTGAGACATATCACTATCGTGGATTAAAAATCAGCGATGAAGTTTCTCAAAAAGCATTTCAACAATATCTAAAGAGAATTGATAGCTCGAAACAATTCTTCACTAAAGGTGATATCAAAGAACTAGAGGCCTTTCAGTTCCAAATGGATGATGAGATGGTTAGCGGGGACTACAACCTTGTTAAGAAAGGTGCTGAAGTCTTCAAGAAGCGAGTGAAAGTTGCAGAAACTCTTCGTTCTGAAATCTTCAAAAAACAATTCGACTTCAATGGAAATGAATCAATCGAAACTGATCCAGAAAAAAGAGACTGGGCAGCTGATGAAAATAAATTAAAAGAAAATTGGACTCTATTTTTTAAACAGGCAACTCTCAATAAGTATCTATCTTTGATGGATGAGCAACGTGAGAAACCGGCCGCAAAGAAAAATGCAAAAGACAAAACTAAAAAAGCAGCTCCAGTTAAGAAGTTAACTGATGCAGAAATGCGCGCAAAAGCTCATGAATCAGTTTCTAAAAAATTCAAAACAGTTTTTGAACGTCTTGCAAAACAAGATCGCGATGATCAATTAGAAAGTTTCTATAATTCAATTGCAGCTGTTTACGACCCACATACTGCTTATTTACCAGCTAAGAAAAAAGAAGATTTCGACATCGATATTACAGGTAAATTAGAAGGTATCGGTGCTGTTCTTCAGGAAGATGGCTCTTTCATTAAGGTTGTGCAAATCGTTCCAGGTGGACCAGCTTGGAGAGGAAAAGAACTTGAAGCAGACGACATTATTCTTGCCGTTGCTCAAGGAAACAAAGAATCAGTTGATCTGACAGATATGAAAGTAGACGATGCTGTTCGCTACATCCGTGGTAAAAAAGGTACAGAAGTTCGTTTAACAATTAAAAAAGTTGATGGAAGCAGAAAAATTATTTCAATCGTTCGTGATGAAATCGAAGTTGCAGCTTCATTTGCTAAATCTTCTGTTCTTCAATACAAAGATATGGACGCTAAAGTTGGTTACATCCAATTACCAAAGTTCTATCGCGATTTTGAGAACTCAGTTATCAACTGTACTGATGACGTAAGAAAAGAAATCGAACGTCTTAAAAAAGCAAAAGTTGATGCCATCATTCTTGATTTAAGAAATAACGGAGGAGGAGCACTTGAAGATGCTCGTCTAATGTCAGGTCTGTTCTTGGAAAAAGGACCGGTTGTTCAAGTTAAAAACCACACAGGTCAAATCGAAGTTCTTGAAGATGATGACTCTAGCATTTCTTATGATGGACCACTCGTTGTTCTTACAAACCGTTTCTCTGCATCTGCTTCAGAAATTCTAGCAGGAGCTATGCAAGACTACGGTAGAGCCGTGGTTGTAGGTGGAGATTATTCTCACGGAAAAGGAACTGTTCAAGCTGTTCTTGATTTAAATCGTGGACCACTCCTTTCTATTTTTGGACCAACAATGGGAGCGCTCAAAGTTACGATTCAAAAATTTTACCGTGTAACTGGAGCTTCAACTCAATATAAAGGTGTAACGCCAGATCTTATCCTTCCAGATATGTTCAGTTATGTTGAAAGCAGAGAAAAAGATCTTGAATACTCTCTACCATGGGATCAAATTCCAGCTAAACCATTTAATAAATGGAACAAGTTCTCATACAACCTTACTGACCTCAAAGCGAAGAGTGTACAGCGTCTGAAAAACAATCCTCGTTTTGTTCGTATCAATAAGAATCTTGATTACTTAAACAAAAAGAAAAAAGACACAATTGCCTCTCTAAATCTTAAAAAAGTTCAGGATGAAGAGGCGATGAATAAAAAAATGGCCGACGAACTTAAACTTGAAGACGAAGATAAAAACATCCTCGTTTCAAATTTCGAAGACTCACTTAAAGCGCACGAAAACATTCGTCCTGGTGATGTGAAAAAATGGTCAAAAGATTTTGATCAAAGAAAAGAGGAATGGGTAAAACTCCTGAGACAAGATGCTGTTCTTGGAGAGTCTATTTTCATTGCTAACGATATTGTGAAGTCGCTTAGAATTAAACAAACGGCCCAATCGCAACTATGATTGATAATGCAGAAGTAAACAGAATTCTCGAAATTCTCGAGAATCATCCGAATGAAGAAGAAGCTGTTGTCCTGTTAAGGGAATTTAATACAGCTTCTTCTAAACTTGGAAAACTTTTATTAAATTTGGATCAATCGCTTTCACATGAAGTCTGGAAGAAAGAGTGTGATAAGGCTAAAGCGGATCTGGATAACATTATTGCGAAGATTGATGATCTCTAAATTGATTTTTTAGATAATCACTAAACTAGAGGAAGAGTTTAATGAGTAACGACAGAACGCGCACAGACGTGATGGAAGATGCTTTGGATGATGATTTCGAATTCACCATTGAACATCCGAAATCAGCTAATGCTAATACTTCAAAACCTACTCACGCATCGCCTGAAAAACAAGAACGTACTGTCACATCCGTCAGAGATAAAATCGCTGCTGAAAAAGCAAAAAAACTCCGTCTGGAAAAACCCACTCATCAAGGTTCAAGGGCCACTCGTACAGAAATGTACAATGAGATGGAAAAAAAGGCGCAAAAAAAATTCAACACAGATGTCTTCGTATACGCTTCAGTTCCATTACGTGGAATTGCTTTTGTTCTAGATATGGCCTTCACAGTCGGAGTCTATGTCTCTGCCGTATTCATCACGCCCTATATCTTAAAAGGTTTGGATTTATTTCTTAATAAGTACGGACTCGATTATACACTGCCTCGTCCTCTTATGAATCAGAGCATACTGTATGCAACGATTGTAATCTCTATGTTTTTATTCATCGTTGTTCCACTGGCATTTTACAATCGCACATTCGGAAAAAAATTAACAGGATTGCATGTTAGAGGGATTGATTCATACACGCTCTCTATTCCTCAAGCGCTCTTTCGTGAGTTTTTGTGGAAACCGATTAGTGCAGGATTGGTTATAGGATTTATTATGCCATTCTTTGCAAACCGTAAGCAGTCGCTGCATGATAAACTTGCTAAGACGTTTGTCATCAAAGAGTAATACTGCTCGCTATTCAACAATGAGTTTTTGAATAAAGTCGGATTGAGAGGAAACAGCATCAAGTGCAGTTTCTTTATCAATGAAGCCTTTTTGGAAGAGATACATGATGTGCTGGTCGAAAGTCTGGCCGCCGTTAACGGACTTACCTTGACCTTGCGAGATGATAAGTGGAATTCGGTTAAGATCGTCTTTTCCGCTGATACAGTCGCGAATACCAGGTGAAGTCACCATGATTTCCTGAGCGATTACAATCCGTCCATTAACTCCCTTTAACATTCTTTGTCCGATAACTGCGTACAGATTTTCGGCAAGACGCTTTCTCACTTCACCTTGTTCATGAGTAGGGAACATCGAGATGATACGACCAATTGTCGTTACAGTATTTGTCGTGTGCAGAGTGGAAAGAACCATATGGCCCGTTTCAGCTGCTTTTAGTGCAATGCTGGCCGTTTCCGGGTCGCGCATTTCACCGATGGAGATAATGTCAGGGTCCTGACGTAAGGCCGCTCTTAAACCGCTGGTGAAGTTCTCAGTGTCACGTCCGACTTCGCGTTGAGAGACTCGAGATTTTTTCTGCGTATGCATGAATTCGATCGGGTCTTCGATGGAAATGATATGTGAAGCTGTATTTTCATTGATGTGATCAATCATCGCTGCAAGAGTCGTACTCTTACCAGAACCAGTCGCACCAGTAACGAGTACGAGACCTCTTCTATTCATAGCGATTCTACCGAGGGTCTTAGGCATTTCCAAGGCCGCTAGACTCGGAACCTTGGTATTGATGATACGAAGAACGATACCAATCTGACCAAAATAAGAATAAATGTTGAAACGAAGTCTGCAGAGATCAGGAATACTGAAACCACCATCAATTTCCGATTCAATTTGAATATCAGACGGATCATTGATCCCAAGAAGGATACGAACGATGTCGGCCATATCATTAGGGCTAAATGTTTTAGTTTGAACAGGGACGAGTTCTCCTCGAATGCGTAAACAAGGTACTTCATTCGAGCGAATATGGATGTCTGAAGCCTGGTGGTTTATGGCCACGGCCGTGAGAGAGGAGAGATTTTTTAAAGTAAAGGCCATCCAACATTTCCAAGAGAGAGGTCTTCGTTTATTATTGAGCGATAATGAAAAAAAATAAAGTTCTAATTATCCGCTTCTCCAGCTTCGGCGATATCGTTCAATGCTCTAGTGTTGTTGATTTGATTGCTCAGAAACTTCCAGATGCTTCTATCGACTGGGTAACTCGTAGTGATTTTTCAGCACTAGTGGGACTAAACGAAAACGTCGATCGCGTCTGGGCCTTTCAAAAAAAAGATGGTTTAGCAGGACTTTTTAAACTCGCTAAAAAACTTCGCGCCGAAAAATATGATTACATCTACGATGCTCACAATAATGTCCGTTCAACAATTCTCTCTTTTTTTCTGAAAAGTCTTTTTTCAAAAAAACCAAATTGGGTGACTCGTCCAAAAGATCGTTGGAAAAGAATTTTATTATTCCGTTTCCGTATCAATAAATTTGATTGGCCCTTTAGAGGTATTCATTCTTATGTAAGACCGCTTAACAAATGGGGAGTCACGATAAAAAATATCGAGAAGACTCACATGGTTCATTGGAACTTTTCTCCAGTGAGTGATGAAACGAAAGCGGGTTATCAGAAATTAGCGGCCGAATCGATTGTGCTAGTTCCTTCTGCGGCCTGGGAAATGAAGAGATGGCCGCTTGATCATTGGAAAAAACTTATCTCATTAATGCCACAGCAGAAATTCGTAATTCTCGGCGGAAAAGAAGATACTTTTTGTGAAGATTTGAAAGCTGTAGCACCCGAGAGAGTCACAAATCTCGCTGGTAAACTTTCTTTGATAGAGAGTTGCGGGCTCATAACTTTTTCACGATTGGTGATTTCAGCGGATACAGGTCTGTTGCATGTTGCTGACGTTTTAGGGAAAAAAGGTATTGCGCTTATCGGTCCTACTGCCTTTGGGTTTACGACTTCAACGGCAATCAAAACGATGGAACTTCCCCTCGCTTGCAGACCATGTACGAAAGACGGAAGTGGTAAATGTACTCAAGATGTTTATCAAAAATGCATGGTAGAAATAACGCCAGAGAAAGTTTCTTCAATGGCGTTGAAGATTCTTAATTAATGGTTTGTTTTTCGCATTTCCCAAAGCAGATGACTGATATATGGTCGTCTCGTTTCTTTCGTTGCCACCATTAAAAGTTTGGTAATTTTCAGACTTCCCGGATTGGAATAAAGAAGAATTAATAATTCTTGAATATAGTTTGTACTAAGTGTGATGTAGTTATCTGTTCCAATCGAAAGCTGTACACCTTTTTTCTCCCACCACGAAAATGGATGGTCCTTGTAGTCTGGAAAACAGCCAGTCAGTTTGAGATTTGAAGAGGGAAGAGCAACGAGTGAAACTTTTTTATTAATCATTCGATTAAGAACGTCATGCTGATAGTGTTCAACTTCACGAGCAGTATGGAATTTTGTTTTTAAAAAACTAATTTTTTCAGCTTCTGTTAAACATTCACCTTTAAAAAGTTTTTCTTTAACAATTTCATCTCTCCATTCCATGTCGAGAATTTCCTGCCCTTCGCTGGATTCAGGCTTCAAAGGAATGCCGGCCTTATTCATTTCAATTAATCGCTGGTAAAGTCTGTGGAAATAATAGTTCGGATTAATTCCCAAACTAAGACCATGTTCAAGAGTATCTATGTGCCAAATGTTAAGAGCATTATCAACGGCCTGAACACCAAGACGCAGGATTTTCCATGTTTCACCATGGTGCGAACGAATGCTGAATCCTTGATATTGAAGTCTGCGCAGACCTGATTTCATTTCTTTAAAATGCGCTTTTCTATAGAGCTCTCTTTCATCACCGACTGTATCGACTTCACTAAGAACGTCTTTTAAATGCGGATGTTTTTGGATAATTTTTAAGATGCTTAAAACTTGATCTTCAAAATGGGATTGTTTGCTTTCAAAGTTAACCTGGTCAAAGAAACTAGGTTCTTTTCTAAAGCTAGGGGACAGGACAAATTGGAAAAAAGGATGGTCGTTTTTAAAGCGCATGAAACCATCATAGAGGCCGAGGACGACATCTTCCTCTGTCAGTGATTCTAGTCCGGGAATTTGTTCATCTGAGAGGCCGGTACTTCTTGAAAGAGTAAACTTCAGACGAATCTTCCCCACATTGTATTGGGAGTAGAGTTCGTGGGCCATATGATAAGCAGCTGCTTCGTGGGCCTCTTTTGTCGTCAGAACAAGCTTGGCGAGATAGAGAATTTTTAAGTACGTTTTAAATTGCTCACCTTCTTTCAGACGAATGAGTTTATCAACATCATCTACATTCTTAATTGGAAGTGCGTCCTTTCCATAGACCTCAGTAATTTTTTGTTCATACAGAGCTTTGTTCGGTCCTGACAAAAGTTTAGTGAGTCTTGGAAAAAGAAACTCAGCACTTAATGAGCCTGTGAGATGAATATGTTCTTCATGGTAAGGGAGAGGAAATTCTTTAAAAAATTCAAAAAATGCCTTTGAAAATGAATGACTGAGAAGCGTGCTGATATCTACTTCATTATTTTGAAAACCTAAAACAAGTTTACGAAATTCATGAATAGATTTTTCAACGAGTGTATTATTTTTTAGTTCAGGATGATAGGCCATCAACTCCAAGGTGTCGTTGAGATTGAGTCCATTCGTTTCGCTGATCGTATCAATCAAAGCAAGTTTTACGTCTTTGATGATTTTATCGTTTTTGGAAAACATTTTTCTTCCTATTTTTTGTTGTTAACGAGAATGTCGTAGGCTTCCTGGATCACGGAAAAATTCTTGATGGCCTTAAGTTCAATCGGCTTTGGTAATTTTAGACCCGCAATTTTATCTGGATGACGAGAAAGTGCGATTTTTTTGTAAACTTTTTTGATGTCTTCAATGCTCATATCTTCATCAACGGCAAGAATAGATCTTGCTCCTTCAATGTCTTTTTTATGTTCAAGTTTAGGAAGGGGATGAAGAAGTCCGGCATAGTTTAAGTGTAAGGCCATTTCTTCAATAAAATAATTATGACTTTTAGCCCACAGATTGGCCTCTTTAGACATAAGAATTTCAAGAGCTTCATTCATTGTGTCTTCACTAAATTGATGAAGAACAGGAGAGTCGCTGTAGATAGTAGACTCTTTGATATTTTTTTTCGCAGCCAGTGGCATGAGGATTTTCATTTGCAAGGCCAGGGCGAATTCTTCTGATCGCAAATGACATTTTTTCGCCATTTTAGGAATGAGAGCAAATTGTTTCTCACGAACTTCATCAATGAGCATTTTTACAATCATGATCATGCTGAGATAGTTTTTAAGAGATTCAACACTTTCCAGATTGTCTGTACTTAAATATCGCAGCCATTTTTTCTTTTCCGCTAACAAAACAAATGCATTGATCTTAGTTTCGGCGACAGTATAGGAATAATTTTTTGTAATCATTCCTTGAATCGATTTTGCAAAATCTCCACCGCCCCATTTTGTTTCTTTGTAGATATGATCGGCAGCAGGTGAGTGAGGAGTAGGATGTGAGGATTCAGCTTCTTCTCGTTGAGGTGAAGGAAGTCCTTCATGAACGGTTTTGCCTGTCAGACCATATTGAGCTCTCAATCTTTCTTTTTGTCTGCGAATCATTGCATCGATGTCATTGTCGGGTTCAACATACCCAGGCATTTTCGAGCGAAAATAATTAAAAAGAACTGGTCCCAGAACTTTGATGATGATGAAGAGAAAGACGAGGGCCGTAATGGCCTTTATGATAAAATCTTTATTCAGAAGCATAAACTATAGTAACATAATATCTAAAAGTCTTAATCATGGAAGAAAACTATGTTCACTTGGTCCATTCGCGAAGTTGTGCTGCCACTCAAATTTACCTGGAATATTTCACGAAATAGCTCAGATACTAAACGCAATTTTATTGTCGAAGTAAAAAATGGATCTATAAGTGCCCTCGGCGAAGTCGCTTTTAATGTACGCTATGGCGAAACTCGCGAACTTATTTTAGAGAAGTTCGAAGAATTCAAAAATAATGCTCCAAATGACTTTAACGGAGTCGAGTCTCTTGTCGCGTATCTTGAAAGAACGGATCTTCCGCAGTCTCTAAAATTTGGAATTGAATCAAGCTTCGTTCATTACGTAGCAATCTTGTCAGGTAAGACTGTTTCACAACTTATGGGTGTTAATGTTGTCTCTTCTGTAAAGACATCGTTTTCAATTCCTATTATGGAACCTGGAAAGCTTGAAGCTTTCATCCAAGAAAATAAGCTGGAACGATTCAGCGTTTTAAAAGTGAAGGTGAATAAAGAGAATGCACTTGATTTCAGCAACGAAGTGCTTCGTCTAACTAAAGTTCCTCTCAGAATTGATGCCAATGAAGCATTTGAAACAGCAGAACAAACAATGCAGTTCCTGCAAAAATTATCAGACGTAAATCGCCTGGAATTTCTAGAGCAACCATTAGCTTCAAATCTTCATGAAGAGGCTTTGGAACTAAAACAACGAACAAATGTTTTTTTAATGGCCGATGAATCGGTCACAAAAGAAGAAGTGACTCATTATCACGCAGAACGATTTCATGGAGTGAATGTTAAACTTATGAAGTCTGGTGGTTACCTAAAAGCTATCAAACAACTTCGACAAGCAAAAAGCTTAGGACTAAAAACTATGCTTGGTTGTATGGTGGAGACAAGTTTAGGAATTTCTTCAGCACTTAATATTTCGGGTGGTGTTGATTTCTATGATCTCGATGGATCACTTCTGATAAAAGAAGATCCCTTCAAACTCATCAGTGAAGAAAACGGAAAAATCTTTTATTCCTACATTCAGTAATTAGAAGAAAAGTTTTAGATCTACATCAATGCGCTGATAGCTTGCTGTATTTCGGGCATTGAGAAGTTTTTGTGCTGAAACACCAATCTCAAATGGAAGATCGAATTTTTTACGTTTGTAAGCTTCAATTGTTGAAAAGCCCATACCAACTCTTAACCAACGGCTCTCAGCGGCCGTGTTTGCTTCAAGTGCTTCTTTAACTTTTTTATCTTCAACATCAGTATATAACGTACTTTCAGTTTTATTAATGATGATTGATGAATTGAGATTCATCCAATGTGCAGGATTCAAGGTAACTGTAGCAACAGCATCGATTTTATTTCCTAATTTTTGGCGAACGCTTCTTTTTTCCTGCGAAAGCGGAACATCGGAATCATTAATCCAACGAACATCTTTTTTCGATTCGAATTGATATGTGTAACGTCCTTTTAAATCAAATTGAAAAGTATTATCTAAAACACCAAATCCCATCATCGATTCAACGAATCCATCGTATTGTCCGTCACCAGTTGAAACATCTTGAAGAGAATCAGGATCATCAGCATCTCCTGTTGGCAGAACAGCTCCCATTGAAATGGCCATACCAGCACTTTCGAAATCTGTTAAACGATAGATGAAACCAATTTCAGCATCACCCAAAGCATCTTTTTCCCAAGTACCAATAGGTTTATAGTTGTAATAATTCACAACGAGAGACTGAAGAAGCTCTTCATTTGTTTCTGGAAGTTGCAAGGTTAGATCGCGAACGAATTTTCCCATCGCTGTGTCAGCATCAGTGTTTCTTAATGTGGCCTGAACGGCCGATAAATTACCTGGTTTTGTTTGACTGAATTTAATATCAGTTTTGATGTGATAAACAGGAAGTGAGCCATAGACTGTGAGTTTATCTGTGAAACCGAAACCGTATCCAAAGCCTTGGGCCGTCACTTGCGCCTCAACGTCGGCGTTGAATTCACCCAATGAAAAGTTTGTGTAAGCTTCAGGAGAAATTTCTTTTAATTGTTCAAAATAACTTTTGATGACTGTGCTGACATCTTCCAGACGGCTGGAAGTAAATTCTTCTTTAAGATCGAGCGATTCTTGTTTGCTTTGATCGTCGTATTTTGACTCGATCTTTGAGGCCATAACTTGTTTTACGACAAACGTGTTTACGTTCTTTGGAAGTGTGTCGTACGAAGCTCCAAATGCTCCAGAAAGGGGGAGCAAAAGCGCCGTCGCCAATGTCATAAAGTTATGTTGTTTCATGAACAAAATTCTAGGGGATTTGGCCGCCAAAATGGGATGTAAAATGGCTTCGTGAAAAAACTACAGATCACCCCACAAATTTTATACACGTGTTATAAATCTGGTCATGAAAAGAACCCCGTCTTTCATCCTCCTTTTAGTTATGGCCGTCTTTCTCAGCGCTTGCGGGAAGGAAAAGCTGACTCCGCTGGTGGCCCCAATGACGGTTAATGAGTTACGTAATGATCAGCCTGTGCGCTTTTCTTATAAAATCGATGAAACTCAAATTGATGAATATGCAAAAAACACCGGTAAGTTCCCAATATTCGGTAAGCTTTTTCAGTCGATCGCCTTTGTTCTCGCCAACAGCTCAATCACCAGCAGGGGCGGACATTCTCTGGACCTTCCAGCGGTGGATGTGGACCTCGCAAGTCTTGAAGAAATAGATTTCGATTATATTGAATGGATCCGTCTCGATTCGCTCTCAATCATGATTGAAAATGCCAAGAAAAAAGATAGCTTAAATTTTATCAGTAAAGTGGAAATCTATGCTGATCTGGCCGAGCGTCTTCCAGGCGTTCCAGTCGATGAAGATGGCCTTTCAAGACTCGTTTATTTTGATAGCAATCAACATAAATTAGAATGTGAGAATAGATGTATTAATTTGAAGCTGGAAAAAATCGATTGGAAGCAGCTTCTGAAAAAAAATAAAAAGGTAAAACTTCAGCCAAAAATCATCATCAATTCTGTTCCTAAAAGCTCAATGGCCCTAGCTGGTTCAGTGGGTTTCAGTGTAAAATTCAATCTAGGTTTCTAATTAATTTAAAAAGGTAAACAATGAGAATAGGTTTCGACGGAAAACGCGCGACCATGAACTTTCGCGGTCTAGGTAATTTTTCACGAGGGCTTATTGAAGGTCTATTAGACTATTCTGACAATGATCTTTTTCTATACACACCAAAGGCCATCCATCCTAGGGCCATCGAATGGTTGAAAAAAAATCAAAATGACAAATTACACGTTCGATTTCCGCAGACATTAGTTGAAAAGAAACTGCACGCACTTTGGAGATCACTTTCGGTCGCAGGTGATATCAATAATGATAAGCTCGATCTTTTTCACGGACTTTCTCATGAAATTCCTTTTAGTTCTGGAATGATCAAAACGAAAAAGGTTGTGACGATACACGATTTGATCTTTCTTAGATATCCGGAATTTTTTCCATTCGTTGATCGGGTGACTTATAAAGCGAAATTTAAATTTTCATGTGCTCAATCGGATAAAGTGATTGCTATTTGTGAGCAAACGAAACGCGACCTCATTGATTTTCTCAATGTGCCTGAAGAAAAAATTCTCGTTCATTACCAAAGCTGTGATCCGGTTTTTTATGAGCTTACAGCAGAAGATGAGCTTGTTGCTCTTAAGCAGAAATACAATCTTAATAAACCTTTTCTTTTAACAGTTGGAGCGTTTGAACAACGTAAAAATCAACTCGGTTTGATTCGATCATTTCACATGTTGAAAGAAAAAAATCTTGATCTAGTTCTTATTGGAGCGGGAAAAGATTATCTTAAAAAATGCCGGGAACTCGTCAGCGAATTAAAATTAGAAAGCCGCGTTCATTTTCTTTCCAACATTTCTTTTACCGAGCTTCCACTTTTTTATCAGGCCGCTAGTATCTTTTGTTTTCCTTCTTTCTTCGAAGGTTTTGGACTACCAATAGTTGAAGCTCTCTTTTCCAAAACACCAGTGATCACGAGTGTTGGATCATGTTTTCCCGAAAGTGGTGGACCCACTACGATTTACACAGATCCACATAGACCAGAGGAAATGGCCAACGAAATTGATAGGCTAATTCAGGATCCCGCAAGAATGAACAACATGCGAGAAAAAGGTTTGCAGTTCGTTCAAAAGTTTCATCGCAAAGATTCCACTCTCGCTTTACTTGATTGCTATCGTCAGGTGTAATGCCCATTTAAAGTTGCAGGAAAATTTTTCCGAACAGAGGATAACGGTTTCAAGGTAGAGGCCGTTCGTCACTCAAGGAAGATATGCGAGTTTCAACCAACGTCCAGTCCCTGGTCGCTCAACGCTATGTGAAGGCACATACGGAAGAGATGGCACTAGAAGATAGTAAACTATCTTCAGGGGATCGTATTGTTCGTTCAAGCATGGATCCTGCAGGGATGGCGATCTCTGAACTCATGCGAGCAAAAATCCGCAGTAATCATCAGGCCGAAAGAAATTCAAACGATTCAGTTTCTCTCATTCAAGTGGCAGAAGGTTCACTTGGAGTTATTTCTGATATGGGAATTCGTCTGCGCGAGTTAGCGATGCAAGCGGCGAGTGATACAGTTGCAGATGCTGAACGAGTTATTGCGGATAAAGAATTTCAGCATCTGAAACAGGAGATTCAGCGTTTAACAGCTTCTACAAGTTTCAATGGGAACAACATTATCAAAGATGCAGGGAGCGTTTACGACCTGCAAATCGGCATCAATGGAAATCCAGAATTAGATTCTCTCCGTTATGACATGAGTAAGATCATGGACGGAAAGAATAATTTTGGAATCGCCAACATTGATCTTCGAACAAAAATGGGTGCTCAGCAATCCCTTTCAAAAATCGATTCCATGATGACTGATGTAAACCGCAGTCGTGCAGAGTTGGGAAGTTTGAGTAACAGAATGACTTCTGTCATTCAAAACCTTCAAGTTTCTCGCGAGAACGTTTCTGCCAGTAATTCAAAAATCAGAGATGCAGACATGGCCAAAGAAGCGGCCATTAAAGCAAAAACTTCTGTCGCACAAAGTGCCACACTTTCAATGTTAAAAATGACAAATGATCGTCCAGGTGAAATTTTAAAATTGGTTAGTTAAGCGGAAGCCAAAGTGTAAAGACGGTCGCTTTTCCGGCAACACTGGAAGCTTTAACTTTACCTTCATGTTTTTGAACAATGTGTTTTACAATGGCGAGACCAAGGCCTGTGCCGGGATTTTCAGTTCTGGCTGCATCAACTCTGAAGAAACGTTCAAATAATCGATGAAGTTGATCCTCATGAATACTAATTCCACTATTTTCAATTTCTAATACAGCAAATGAGTCTTCTTGCCTCGTAGACACTTTAATATGATTTCCTTCAGGGCTGTATTTGAAAGCGTTGTCGATAAGATTTAAAAGCACTTGTTCAAATAAATTATAGTCAACCCAGAAGCGTGATTGCTGGATACTGAGTTCATACGAGATTTTTTTCGCTCGATAATTATCACCAACTTCCATCAAAAGCGGCTCAACAAGTTGATTGATGTCGATATCTTCTTTTACCAGTTCGAGTTTATTCTCAACAGATGTGAGTTGAAGGAGATCATTGAACAATTTGAGAAGTCTTCTGGAGTTGTTATCAATGCGATCAAAAATATTTTTTATCTCTGGAGTATCTTGATTCAGAGTTGTTTTTAAACTTTGCAATTGCCCGTTGAGAATAGTGAGTGGCGTTCTTAATTCATGGGAAAAATTAGAAACAAAATCTTCTCTCATGATGTCGGCCATCTTCTTCTGAGTGATGTCGTTCATCAGACAAAGATGTCCGTTGAGTTCTTTGACCGAAAATATTTTGCATTCAAAATAACTTTTGTGAGGATCAGGGTAGTGGCTGAAGCTGAATAAACTCGCTTTGTAAGGAACATCATCTCTTTGGGCCTGAAGCAAGATTTCCTGGAAATCTAATTGCCGAGTGACTTCAATGAGAGGTGATCCTCCGACAGATGGAGTAAATTTAAAAAGCTCCTGAAATGCTTTATTAGAAAATGTAATGTTCAGTTCGCGATCGTATATAAAAACCGGATCGAGGAGTGAATCTAGTATAGTTTTATATTTAAGATTTTCTAACTCAAACGCTGATTTTAAATCCGCAAAGTCTTGATCTTTTTTTCGGATTGTTTCTTCGATCATTGACCAGGTCATGTCTTCAGGTGAACTGCTGGGGTTGAGGGCCTGCATGACTTTTTTGGAGGGAAGGGCGGCGTATTTGAGAAAAACAATGTTGACTATAATGAAACCGATCCAAAGAAACCAATAGGAAGACCACAGTCTGGAGATATCGCCCTTTTTTAGAAAGTCATGAATGGTTTCATTGAGAAAAAGACCCCATCCAATGAGTAGGACGGCCTGAAAAATGAGGACGCGGCGATAGCGAAAATCATTCATGTCCTATAACTCTGTACCCAATTCCACGAATGGTCTCGATGATATTAGAATATGATCCGAGTTTTTTTCTTAGTCCAAAGATGTGTGTATCAATCGTTCGGTCTGTCACATGGACAGGACCATCCTGGATGTATTCAACGAGTTGATTGCGTGTGAGTACTTTTCCTGGAGAAAGCAGGAAGCAGCAGAGAATTTTGTATTCGGATAAGGTAAGTTCGATCAGCTGTCCTTCAATCCAGGTTTTACATTGATCAGTATCAACTGTGAGTTCTTTGAGTTTAAGAATATTTTTATTTTCCTGGGCCACATTGGCAATTTCTCTTCTTCTGAGAAGAGAGCGCACTCTGGCCATCAAAATATTCAGATCAAAAGGTTTTGTCATGTAATCATCAGCACCAGCATCCAGGCCTTCAACGATTTGTTCCGGAGTGGAAAGCGCAGTTAGCATAAGTATTGGTGTTGTTTTTGTTGGATTAAAAAAACGAACGAACTTGCAAACTTCCATTCCATTAACTGACGGAAGCATGCGATCCAAAATGAAGAGAGCTATCGATTGAGCTTCTTTGCCATCATTTGATTGAATATAATCAAGGGCCTTTTTACCATCATGAAACGTCTTTAAGTTAAGACCCAATGGTTTAAGTTGGTTTTCGATAATCTCACAAATTTCCAATTCATCTTCGACTAGAACAATAGAAGCACTCATTTGCTAACCTTTTTTAGGAATTTTATATTCAGGATTGTGGCGGATGTCAGAACCAGATTCAAGGAAGATGACATCTTCAGCGACGTTTTTAGCATGGTCACCAATGCGCTCTAAGTTTTTTGAAATTTTGATAATGCTGTAACCTTCATCAAAACTAATCTCGTTATTCTTGATTTGGTTAATGTGACTGCGAACGATATCTCTGTTGATGGCGTTGATCTCTTGATCGTGGCGGATAACATCTGTAGCGAGCTTAATATTGCTTCTAACAAATGAATCGAGAGCATTTTTAACCATGAGGTTTACTTCAAGTGCCATGTTTTTGATTTGAAGAATATCTCGTCCAATGATTTGCTGATGACGTTTAATCTTTACTGATTGATCACCCATGCGCTCTAAATCCGCATTGATTTTCATAATAGCAATTGCTGTTCTTAAGTCTTTAGCGTTAGGGCTTTTAAGTGCAATGTATTTGAAACAAGCATCATCGATGAGCATGTGAAACTCATTGATCTTTTTTTCAAGCTCGAAAATATCTTCCATGCTTTTATCAAGATTTAATGATCCAGCAAGAGAAGCTTCTACAAGGCTTGCCATTTTTAAAACGTGATCGCGTAAGTCTTTTGGTGAAATATCCATATGTGTTTCCTAATCTAATTAACCGAATCTTCCTGAGATATAATCTTCAGTTTGTTTCATCTGCGGGTTTGTAAAGAGATCAGATGATAGTCCGTGTTCTACCATGTTTCCATAAACGAAGAAAGAAGTGAAGTCAGAGATCCTCGCCGCCTGTTGCATGTTGTGGGTAACGATAATAACGGTATAGTCTCGCTTAATTTCATTCATCAGTTCTTCGATTTTTGCTGTCGCAATGGGATCGAGTGCAGATGTAGGTTCATCCATTAACAGCACCGGGGGATTAACAGCGAGCGCGCGGGCGATACAAAGACGCTGTTGTTGACCACCAGAAAGTGATGTTCCAAGCGAATTCAATTTATCTTTGACTTCATCCCAAAGTGCGGCTTTTCTCAAGCAGCTCTCTGCCGTTTCAAGTAGAGTAGAGCGTTTGTTAATCCCTTGCAGGCGAAGACCTGCAACCACATTGTCTAAAATACTCATTGAAGGAAATGGATTGGGTTTTTGAAAAACCATTCCAATTCTTCTTCGCACATCAACAACATCAACTTTTTTATCGTAGATGTTTCGTCCTTCAAGCAAAACTTCACCACGAACCCAGGCACCTTCAATTT